>CAWKOA010000010.1:0-290022 GCA_963851025.1 uncultured Actinomycetes bacterium | reverse complement strand
GCTGAGCGACCTGCGCCAGCACGGGATTATCCGGGTCCTTGCGACGCCGAGGGGGCCGGTCACTAATGAGCGTCTACTGAGGGACGTACTGGATGGACTACACGCACTCTGATATCGCGGCCGCCCCGGTGGCGCCCACCACGGCCAAGATCCTCATCGCCGGGGGGTTCGGCGTGGGCAAGACCACGCTGGTCAGCGCAATCAGTGAGATCCGGCCGCTGCGGACCGAGGAGACGCTCAGCGACCGCAGTGTCGGTGTCGACGACATCAGCGGAGTGCAGGGCAAGACCACGACCACGGTGGCGATGGACTTCGGGCGGATCACGTTCCGGTCCGACCTGGCCCTGTACCTGTTCGGCACGCCCGGCCAGGAGCGGTTCTGGTTCATGTGGGACGAGCTGGCCTACGGCGCCCTGGGGGCGGTGGTGCTGGCCGACACCCGGCGCCTCGCCGACTGCTTCGCGTCCGTGGACTACTTCGAGCGGCACGGCACCCCGTTCGTGGTGGCGGTCAACTGCTTCGACGACGCGCCGCACTACGACACCGACGACGTCCGGGTCGCGCTCGACCTCGACCCGGGCGCGCCGGTGGTGCTCTGCGACGCACGGGACCGGGAGTCCGTCAAGAACGTGCTGATCACCCTGGTCGGGCACGTGCTCACCCGGGCCAACCCGGCCGCTGAATACCAGAGCGCACCGCTGCCCAGCTGATCCCGGCCCCGGGCGGGAAACGCGGCCGGGATTATCTGGCCACCCGGTGGTGTTCTGCTGTATGGTCGCAGTAGGCGATGTCCATTCCGCCTACATGTGAGCGTGCAATACGAGCGCCGGCTAACCGTTCTGACTAGCCGATCTGGCTGATTCCCGTTAGCGGGGTTCACGGCTCCGTCTTCCCAGGACCTGCCGAGGTCCAGGCCGGCTGTTCCGGAACCAGCGTGCCACGCGGTTCCCGGATTCCCCGAGTCGCGCACGTACGCATTTTCCGCGGCGCCGTCCGGCGCCTTTTCCGGCGTGCCTGCATTCAGGCTGCCTTCCGAAAGGAATTCTCTCTTGACCACAATCCTCACCCAGCCCGCGGCGCCGCCGCGGGCCACGAAAACCCCCTCCCAGCGGCCGCCCCGCAAGCAGTCCACGGCGGCTGGGCCGTCTGGTAAGCCCCGGCCGCAGTCTCCCGCGGCCCCCGTCCAGGAAAGCCCCCCGGAGCCGGTGTCGGGCCTGCTGGACATCACCGACGGCCGGGCGTTCCTGCGCCGGGCCGGCTATCAGCGCGGCCCGGACGATGTCCTGGTCGCCCAGGCCCAGATCCAGCAGTACGGGCTGCGCCCGGGAGATGCCGTGGAGGGCACCGCACGGGCGCCCCGGGCCGGCCAGGCGGCGGGCAACCGGGACAGCCGGGCACGGCGGGAGAAGTACCCGCTGCTGGCCAGCGTCACCACCGTCAACGGAACCGGCCCGCAGCAGGCGGCGCAGCGCCCCGAGTTCGCCAAGCTGACCCCGCTGCACCCGCAGGAGCGGCTGCGCCTGGAGACCAGCTCCGGGCCGGGTAACCCGGCCCGGCCGGATCATCGACCTCGTGGCCCCGGTCGGCAAGGGGCAGCGCGGGCTCATCGTGTCGCCGCCGAAGGCCGGCAAGACCATGGTGCTGCAGGCCATCGCGGCCGCGGTGGCCGCCAACCATCCCGAGGTGCACCTCATGGTCGTCCTGGTCGGCGAGCGCCCCGAGGAAGTGACCGACCTGCGCCGCTCCGTTCACGGTGAGGTCGTCTACTCCACCTTCGACCAGGCCGCCGAGGAGCACATCCAGGTCGCCGAGCTGGCCATCGAGCGGGCCAAGCGGCTGGTCGAGCTGGGCCGCGACGTGGTCGTGCTGCTCGACTCCATCACCCGCCTCGGCCGGGCCTACAACCTGGCCGCGCCGTCCAGCAGCCGTATCCTGGCTGGCGGCGTGGCCGTCGGCGCCCTGTACCCGCCACGGAAGTTCCTCGGCGCCGCCCGCAACGTCGAGGACGGCGGTTCGCTGACCCTGCTGTGCACCGCGCTGGTCGAGACCGGATCGCGGATGGACGACGTGTTCTTCGAGGAGTTCAAGGGCACCGGGAACATGGAGCTGCGGCTGCGCCGCGACCTGGCCGAGAAGCGCATCTTCCCCGCCATCGACGTGAGCCCGTCCAGCACCCGCCGAGACGACCTGCTGATGACGGCCGAGGAGCACGCCGTGACCGCCAAGCTCCGGCGGGTCCTCGCCGAGCTCGACCCCCAGCAGGCCATCCAGCTGCTGCTGGACCGCACCCGCGACACCGCCTCCAACGCCGAGTTCCTCCGGCAGATCCAGCTCAGCGCCTGACCCCCGTCGCGGGCGGCTTCCGGCGACCTACCGGGTCTCCCCTTGACCCCGGACATAGCCGCCCATATCGTGGCCCAAGTTGTACACGGAAATTGTCGCCGAAACGGTCGGGTAGCCCATGCGTGATGACCTGCGGGTGGCCGCGCCGTGCTGAGCTCGACCAAGCCGAGCGAGTGGGCGCGCCGGCTGGTGCGCGGCGCCTACGACCTGCACGTGCACGTGGAACCCGACGTGATGCGCCGCCAGGTCACCGACCTGCAGCTGGCCCGCCGCTGCTGGGACGTGGGGCTGGCCGGGTTCGCCCTGAAGTCCCACTACGTGCCGACCGCGGAACGCGCCGCCGTCCTCAACGAGGCGCTGACGGGGGCCGGGCGAGGTCCGGGTGCTGGGGGCGCTGACCCTCAACTCCTCGGTGGGCGGGCTGAACCCGATCGCGGTGGAGATCGCCGCCCGCGAAGGCGCCCGGATCCTCTGGATGCCGACCCTGGACGCGGCCAACCACCGGGACAAGCACGCCGACCTGCCCCCGGGTGCGACCCCGCCGATGTGGATGGCCCTGCAGCGCGAGCTGGACGCCCAGGGGATGACGGTGCCCGTGGTGGATGTCCTCGACGGGGACGGGCGGCCGCTCCCGGCCGCCCGCGAGGTGCTCCAGCTGGCCGCCCGCCACCAGCTCGTCGTGGCCACCGGGCACCTGTCGGCCTACGAGAGCCGGGTGGTGGCCGAGGCCGCGTTCGAGGCGGGCGTCCGGCACGTGATCGCCACCCACCCGGAGTTCCCGCAGCAGGACATGAGCCTGGACGACCAGAAGGCCCTGGCCGGGCAGGGGGCGTTCCTGGAGCGCTGCTTCACCACGCCGTTCACCGGCAAGTACGAGTGGGCCCGGATGGCGGACAACATCCGGGCTACCGGCGCGGAGCACACCATCATCACCACCGACCTCGGCCAGCCGCATAACCCCCCGGTGGAGGACGGTCTGCCCCTCATGGCGGACGCGCTGCGGGCCGCGGCATTCACCGACGAGGAGATCACCACCATGATCGTGTCTAACAGCCGGCTGCTGGCTGGCGCGGACCGCCCGCCGGGCCAGCCGGGCCAGCCCCGTCCGGGCCAGCACGGCGGACGCTGCGTGACCACCCAGGACGGGTTCGGGCGGCTGCTGGTCGTGAGCGCCCACGCGGCCGACTTCGTGTGGCGGGCGGCCGGCTACATCGCCGTCGTCACCGCGGCCTTCGGGGAGGCCCACGTGGTGTGCCTGTCCTACGGCGAGCATGGCGAGTCGCCCGGGGCCTGGAAGCAGCCGGGCATGACCGTGGACCAGGTGAAGAAGATCCGCCGGGCCGAGGCGGAGGCGGCGGGCCAGGTGCTGGGGGCCACCATGCACTTCCTGGACCAGGGGGACTACCCGCTGCCGGACACCCAGGACCTGGTGCTGCAGCTGGCCGGCCTGATGCGCGAGCTGCAGCCCGGGGTGATCCTCACCCACTCCAGGGTCGATCCCTACAACTACGACCACCCGCAGGCCGCCGACCTCACGCTGCGGGCCCGGATGGTGGCCCAGGCGCAGGGCCGGCCGTCGGCGCACCCGGTGATCGGCGCGCCGCCGGTGTTCCGCTTCGAGCCCCACCAGCCCGAGATGTGCGAGTTCCGGCCGGACGTGCTCGTCGACATCACGCCGGTGTTCGACCTGAAGCAGCAGGCGATGGCGGCCATGGGGTCCCAGGAGCACCTGGTCCGCTACTACGCCGACCTGGCCGAGCGGCGCGGGGTCCAGGCCAGGCGGAACGGCGGCCCGGCCACCATCCGCTACGCGGAGGCCTACCAGCGGGTCTTTCCCCAGGTCAGTGGGGTGCTGGCGTGAAGCCCGTGGTGATCGTGGACCCGCCGCGCGCCGACGCCGGCGTGGTGGCCGAGCTGGGCGAGCTGGGCGTGGCCACCGTGCACGAGGCCGCGGGCAAGACCGGGCTGCTCGGCACCGCCCTGCGGCCGGCCTGGGCCGGCGCCCGCGCCGCCGGCACCGCCCTCACCGTGCTGTGCGGGCCGGGTGACAACCTCATGCTGCACGCGGCCATCGAGCAGGCCCGGCCGGGTGACCTGCTGGTCGTCACGACCACGTCCCCGTCCAGCGACGGCTTCGTCGGCGAGCTGATCACCACCTCGCTCGCCGCCCGCGGGGTCCGCGGGCTGGTCACCACCACCGGCGTGCGGGACGTCGCCCCGATCACCGCAGCGGCCTTCCCCGTCTGGTCCTGGTTCGTCAGCGCCCAGGGCACCGGGAAGACCACCGCCGGCGCGGTGAACGTGCCGGTCAGCATCGGCGGCACGGTGATCCGGCCGGGGGACGCGGTGGTCGCCGACGACGACGGCGTGGTCTGCATCCCACGGGAGCAGGCCGCGCAGGTGGCGGCGGACGGGCGCCGCCGCGTCCAGCGGGAGGATGAGGCCCGGGAGGCGTTCGCCCGGGGTGAGCTCAGCCTGGACCGCTACGACCTGCGGCCGGTACTCGAACGACTCGGCGTGACGTACGTGCGGGCGGACCAGGAAGAGGGGTAAGCGTGGCCGACGAGGGGGCCGTGCTGGATGCACTGCGGGACGCCATCCTGGCGGGCGAGTTCGCGGCCGGGCAGCGCCTGGTCGAGGTCGACCTGTGCGAGCGCTTCGGCTGCAGCCGGTTCGCGGTCCGGGCCGCGATCCCGGTGCTGGCCAGCGAGGGGCTGGTGGACGTGCAGCGGCACCGGGGCGCCCGGGTGCGGGTCATCCCGATCAGCGAGGCGATCGAGATCACCGAGGTCCGGCGGCTGCTGGAGGGGCTGACCGCGGCCCGGGCCGCCGAGCGGGTCACCCCCGCCCAGGCCACCGAGCTGGAGGACATCGTCCGCGAGATGCGCGTCGCGGTGCAGGCGGCCGAACTGCTCCGCTACAGCGACGCCAACGCGCGGCTGCACGCCCGGATCCGGTCCATCGCCGCGCACGACACCGCCACCGGCATGATCGAGCGGCTCCGCGCCCAGCTGGTCCGCCACCAGTTCGCCCTGGCGCTGATCCCGGGCCGCCCGGCCGTGTCCCTGGCCCAGCACGAGCGGATCGTGGCCGCCATCGTGACCCGGAACCCGGCCGCGGCCGAGGCGGCCATGCGGGATCACATCACCAGCGTCATCGAATCGCTCCGCAGCCTCGCTGCGGAGCAGGCCCGCAGCGACGGTGCCAGCCACCACCCGGCCAGGAGGTAATCACGCCATGTCCCCGCAGCGCTGCCGTGACATCGCCCACGTGTCGGCGGTGGAGCTCCGCACCCAGGTCCCGGCCGAGACCGTGGACTTCTTCGTCCGGCTGATGGGCCTGTCCGAGGTGGGCCGGAGCGGGAACCGCACCTACCTGCGCACCTGGGACGACTACGAGCGGTTCACCGTCTGCGTGGTGGACGCGCCCGCCGCGGGCATCGGCCGGACCTGGCTGCGCGCGGCCGGCCCGGAGGCACTGGACCGCCGGGTCCGGGCCATCGAGGCGGCCGGGCTCGGCCTCGGCTGGGCCGACGGTGCGGAAGGCATCGGGCCGACCTACCGCTTCACCGACCCCGACGGGCACGAGCTGGGGATCTACTGGGAAAGCGAGTGGTACGAGGCGCCTGAGGGACAGCGCCCCGCGCTGAAGAACCAGGCCGCGCCGTTCCCCGGCCGTGGCGCCAACGTGCGGCGGCTCGACCATGTCAACTACCTGGCCGCGGACATCCCGGCGGTCACCTCGTTCCTGCCCGGCGTGCTCGGGGCCGAGCTGACCGAGCAGATCGTTATGGACGATGGGGTGCCGTCAGCGGTCTGGTACCACGTCGGGGACAAGAGCTACGACCTGGTGTACACGTCCGACTGGACGGGCAGCCGGGCCGGCTGCACCACGTGGCGTTCGCTGCCGACCAGCGCGAGGACATCCTCCGCGCGGCCGACGTGATGCTGGAGGCGGGCATCCACATCGAGACCGGGCCGCACAAGCACGCCATCCAGCAGACGTTCTTCCTCTACGTATACGAGCCGGGCGGGAACCGGATCGAGCTGTGCAACGCGGGCGCGCGGCTGGTGCTCGCCCCGGACTGGCGGCCCATCTCCTGGTCCCGGGCGGAGCGGGCCAAGGGCCAGGCGTGGGGGCTGAAGACCATCGACAGCTTCCACACGCATGGCACTCCGCCGGCCCCGGCCGGAGCCGACGCGCCCGGGACCGCCCGGTGACGGCCGGCGGGGCGGTGCCGCTGACCGTCGCGGTGCTCGGGCTGGGCGAGGCGGGCGGGACGATCGCCCGTGACCTGGCCGCGGCCGGGGTCTGCGTGCGCGGCTACGACCCGGCGGCGCCGGCGCCGGCCGGCGTGACCGCGGCCGCCAGCGACGCGGACGCCTGCCGGGGCGCCAGCCTGGTGCTCAGCCTGACCACCGCCGGCGAGTCCGAGAAGGCGCTGGAACAGGCCCTGCCCGGCCTGAGCGGCGCGGAGGCGGGGAACGGGGCGGCCGGCCGGACCGTGTTCGCCGACGCCAACACCGCATCCGCTGGCCTCAAGCAGGATCTGGCCGCCACCGCGGAGCAGGCCGGGGTGCCGTTCGCGGACATCGCGATCATGGCGCCGGTGCCGGGGCGGGGGCTGCGCGTCCCGATGGTGGTGTCCGGGCCGGCCGCGGAGGCCGTCGCCCGGATGCTCGGGGGCTGCGGGGGCTCCGTGAGCGTGCTGCCCGGCCCGGCCGGGGCCGCAGCCACCCGGAAGCTGCTGCGCAGCGTGTTCTACAAGGGAATGGCCGCGGCGGCCATCGAGGCCCTGCGCGCCGCCCGGGCGGCCGGCTGCGAGGACTGGCTGCGCGAGCACCTCGCAGCCGAACTGGCCGCCGCGGACGCGGGCACGCTGGCCCGGCTGGAGCAGGGGAGCTACCAGCATGCGCGGCGCCGCGAGCACGAGATGGCCGCGGCCACCGACCTGCTCAACGAGCTTTCGGTACCGCCCCGGGTGGCCCGGGCCAGCCAGCGGTGGCTTAATCAACTGGCCACCGAGGGCTGACTGACGGTACAGTCCGGATCCTGGGGGCCGGAACCTGGCGCTGCGGTCCCCGCGGAGGGCTACGGCGGCGGCCGCACTGGCGCGGCAGATCGGGTAGATAGCGTGAGCACGGCGTGACGCGGGCATGACCTCTGCTCCGCCCGTCCTCACCCGGCCCAAGCTCACGCCCCGGCTGCGGGTGCTGATCGGCTTCCTCTGCGCGCTGGTCCTGGTGGACACGGTCTTCTTCACCGCGCTGACCCCGCTGCTGCCGCACTACACCCACTCCGCGGGCCTGTCCAAGGCTGGCGCGGGGATCCTGGTCGCCGCCTACCCGCTGGGCACCCTGGTCGGCGCGCTGCCCAGCGGGGTCCTCACCGCGCGCCTGGGCGACCGGGCGGTGGCGGTGCTGGGCCTGGCGCTGATGAGCGTGTCCACGCTGGTCTTCGGCTTCGCCACGGCCGCCCCCGTGCTGGACGCGGCGCGCTTCGTGCAGGGCCTGGGCGGCGCGTGCACCTGGACCGCGGCCATGGCCTGGACCGCCACCGCCGCCCCGGCCGAGCGGCGCGGTGAGCTGCTCGGCACCGCGCTGGGCGCCGCAGTGGTCGGCGCGCTGTTCGGGCCGGTGGTCGGCGCCGTCGCTGGCCAGGTCGGCACCGGGCCGGCCTTCGCCGCGGCCGCGGTGATCGGGATCGGCCTGATAGTGGTGGCGTTCCTGGTGCCCGCGCCCAAGAGGTCCGAGCCGCAGAGGCTGCGCGCCGCGCTGCCCGCCGTGCGCGACAGCCATGTCGCCGCGGGCATGTGGCTGACCCTGCTGGCCGGCCTGGCCTTCGGCGTGGTGGACGTGCTGGTGCCGCTGCGCCTGGCCCAGCTGGGCGCGACCACGCTCGTCATCGGGGGGACGTTCCTGGCCGCCGCGGCGATCGAGTCGGCCCTCTCCCCGCTGGCCGGCGCTGTCCGACCGCCGCGGCGCGCTGGTGCCCATCCAGATCTCCTTGTGCGCCGCGGTGCTGGTCAGCCTGCTGGTGCCGTGGCTGGCCCCGGCGGCGGTGCTGATCGCCGTGCTGGTCGCGGGCATGCCCAGCTACGGGACGCTGTTCACGCCGGCCTCGGCACTGCTCAGCAACGGCGCGCACCGGCTGAACCTGAACCAGGGCCTGGCCTTCGGGCTGGCCAACCTGGCCTGGGCCAGCGGCCAGACGATAGGGGCAGCGGTGAGCGGGACCCTGGCCCAGGCCACCTCCGACCTGGTCCCGTTCGTCCTGCTCGCCGCCGCCTGCCTGGCCACCCTGGTCCTGCTCCGCGCCCGCTCCGCCCGCCTCCGCTAGCCAGCCGCGGCCCCGGCGGGCGGCAGGGTTACGGAGCGCCGTGACCCGGGGGCCGGGTCAATGGCCGCGCCCGGTGAGGTAGGTGACCGGCCCGAGGCTGGCGGGCCGGACTGGCGGCGGCTTAGGGCTGATGCCGAAGTCCAGGCCCCGGAAGGTCTTGGCGTCTATAACCAGCGACAGGTACCGGCCGGCGGCGCTTTCGCTCCCGGTGGGCCGGTGGCCCCTCTGGCGGTGAAGTGCCCGCGCATGGTGATCAGGAACACCTTGACGTGGGCGGAGCCGGGAACGTAGTCGCCCGGGGTAGCCGAGGTGAGCGCCTTGGCGCGCGTGGTGAGCACCGCTGCTATCCAGGCCGGGCCAGGGTCGCCGTTGAGCGTGGCGGCGTGGTGCGCCATCGCGGTCAGCCGCGGGATCGCCGAGGCCGGGACCGGCGCTCCGGTTGCGGCCGCGGAGCGCCCGCAACCCGCTGCCGCCAGCACGGACGCCAGTGCTGCGGCACCGGCCAGCGCGGCGAGCGTGCGGGCCGCCGGGCGGGTGGTAGTTGGCGGGTGCATAGCGTCTCCAGTCCGTTAGCAGTTGGACGGCCACCACGCCCGGCTGGTTGCACGCCGCACAGAATTGCACGTCACGATCGGCAGCCGGCGCGGTGAGCCCGGCCGTGGCGCGGGATACTGGTGGTCATGCCTGAGCTGATCCCCGGGCCGAGCCGGGTGGATGCGGCTGGCCAGCCGCCCAAGCTGATCGATGAGTACGTCGGACGGGCGAACACGGGCCAGGACGGCCTGAGCATCGCGCATATGCGCAGTCCCGCTGGCTGGGCTGAGCCCGGGCAGCGCCCGGAGTTCGACGAATTCACGATCGTGCTGCGGGGTGCTCTGGTCGTGGAATCCGAACAGGGCCGGATGACCGTGCAGGCCGGCCAGGCCGTTCATGCCCGGCCCGGGGAATGGGTGCGCTACAGCACCCCCGGAGCCGACGGCGCCGAATACCTCTCGGTCTGCCTTCCTGCCTTCGCACCCGGCACCGTTCACCGGGATGAATAACCCGCCGCCGGCGGCTCTGCGCCCGCGCTGACGCCCAGGCGGCCCGGCCCGGGTTGCATCCCCGGACGGCCGGGGTCACTATCGTCGCAGCAGCATCGGGCGTGGGGGACGATGACGAACGGCTGGCTGGCCAGGGTCGGAGCGGACCCGCGGGAGCGGGCCCGCGAAATCGCGCGGGCGCACACCACCTTCCTGTCCAGCCGGGCCCTCAGTGAGCTCACCGCCGGCCTGCGCGACGTCGTGGCCGACTCCTGGGTGCGCTCCTCAGCGGCGAACGTGGACCCGGACGCCGATCCCCCGGTCACCATGACCGGCTCTGACCTGGACGGCTACCGGTCGGAGCATCCGTTGTCCGCGGTTATCCCGGTCATCCGGGAACTCGTGGGGGGCACCGCGGAAGACGGCCAGCACCTGTGGGCGGTGTCCGACACGGCCGGCCGGCTGCTGTGGGTGGAAGGCCACCGCTCCGCGCGGGCCCGCGCGGAGCGGATGAACTTCGTGGAAGGCGCGCTGTGGGACGAGGAGCACGCCGGCACCAACGCCCCCGGCACCGCCCTGGCGGTGGACCACGAGGTGCAGATCTTCGCGACCGAGCACTTCCGGCACACGGTCCAGGACTGGACCTGCGCCGCGGCCCCGATCCACGACCCCGTCACCGGGCAGGTCCTGGGGGTCCTGGACATCACCGGCGGCGACGTCGTGGCCCACCCGCACAGCCTGGCCCTGGTCCTGGCCGCCGCCCGGTTGGCCGAGACGCGGCTGCCCGGGCCGGGCCCGGGGCCGCCGATCCTGTGGCGGCCCGGAACCGGGCCGCCGCCCCGGCTGGAAGCGCTCGGCCGGGGAGAAGGCGTGCTGCGGCTGGATGGCCGCGACCTCCGGCTGAACCGGCGGCACAGCGAGATCGTGTTCCTGCTGGCCGCCCACCCGGAGGGGATGACCGGGGCGCAGCTCGCGGCCGCGCTGTACGGCGGCTTCGCCAGCCAGACCACGCTGCGGGTCGAGATGACCCGGCTGCGCCGGCTCGTCGGCGATCTGCTGCGCTCCCGCCCCTACCGGCTCACCAGCCTGATCACGGCGGACTATCGCGACGTGAGCGCCGCGCTGCACCGGGGCGACCTGGCCGCGGCGGCCGGTGCGTACACCGGCCCGCTGCTGCCCGCCTCCGAGGCCCCGGGCGTGGTATCCGAGCGGGACTGGCTGGACACCCAGCTGCGCTCGGCGGTCATCGCTTCCGGCGACCCGCGGCTGCTGCAGGACTGGAGCGAGCGGTTCGGGTTCGACGACCTGGAGCCCTGGGAACGCCTGGCCGCCGTGCTGCCGGCCGGATCCGCCCGGCGGGCGGCCGCCGTGGCCCGGGTCCGCCAGCTACGCGCCGAGTACGGCCTGGGCCCGGACGGCCTGAGCAGGGATGCAACGTTGAGGTAACCTCCGCGAACTTACCGTGTGGCCTTCAACCCCGGCCGTCCGACGGCGGACGGCGGGACGCCCGCTGGAGGTCAGCACGATGACGCGTTACGCCGCGCCGGGGCAGCCCGGTGCCCAGATGAACTACGAGCCGCGCTACGACCACTGGATCGGCGGCGAGTACGTAGCCCCGGCCCTGGGGCGTTACTTCGAGAACCCCACCCCGGTCACCGGCGAGACGTTCTGCGAGGTGGCCCGGGGCACCGCCGAGGACGTCGAGCGGGCCCTGGATGCCGCGCACGGCGCGGCACCCGCGTGGGGCCGCACCTCGGCCGCCGAGCGCGCGGGCGTGCTGAACCGGATCGCGGACCGGATGGAAGCGAACCTCCCGGCCCTGGCCGTCGCCGAGACGTGGGAGAACGGCAAGCCGATCCGGGAGACGCTGGCCGCGGACATCCCGCTGGCCATCGACCACTTCCGCTACTTCGCCGGGGCCATCCGGGCCCAGGAGGGCAGCCTGGCCGAGATCGACGACGACACGGTCGCCTACCACTTCCACGAGCCGCTGGGCGTGGTCGCCCAGATCATCCCCTGGAACTTCCCCATCCTGATGGCGGTCTGGAAGCTGGCGCCCGCGCTCGCGGCCGGCAACGCGGTCGTGCTCAAGCCCGCCGAGCAGACCCCCGCCTCGATCCACTACCTGATGAGCCTGGTCGGCGACCTGCTCCCGCCCGGCGTGCTGAACATCGTCAACGGCTTCGGCGTGGAGGCGGGCAAGCCGCTCGCGTCCAGCGCCCGGGTGGCCAAGGTCGCGTTCACCGGCGAGACCACCACCGGGCGGCTGATCATGCAGTACGCCAGCGAGAACATCAAGCCGGTCACCCTCGAACTGGGCGGCAAGAGCCCGAACATCTTCTTCGACGACGTCTCGTCGGCCAGCGACGACTTCTACGACAAGGCGCTGGAAGGCTTCACCATGTTCGCCCTCAACCAGGGCGAGGTGTGCACCTGCCCGTCCCGCGCGCTCATCCAGCAGGGGCACTACCAGGAATTCCTGGACGCGGCGGTGGCCCGCACCGAGCGGATCACGCAGGGGCATCCGCTCGACACCGAGCACGATGATCGGCGCGCAGGCCTCCAACGACCAGCTGGAGAAGATCCTGTCCTACATGGACATCGGCCGCCAGGAGGGGGCCCGGGTGCGCACCGGCGGGGAGCGCGCCGACCTCGGCGGCGAGCTGGCCGGCGGTTACTACATGCAGCCCACGATCTTCGAGGGCGACAACCAGATGCGGATCTTCCAGGAGGAGATCTTCGGCCCGGTGGTCTCCGTGACGTCGTTCGCCGATTTCGACGACGCGATCAAGACCGCCAACGACACCCTCTACGGTCTGGGCGCGGGCGTGTGGACCCGCGACGTGAACACCGCGTACCGGGCCGGGCGGGCCATCCAGGCCGGCCGGGTGTGGACGAACAGCTACCACGCCTACCCGGCGCACGCCGCGTTCGGCGGGTACAAGGGCTCGGGCATCGGCCGCGAAACCCACAAGATGATGCTCGATCACTACCAGCAGACCAAGAACCTGCTGGTCAGCTACTCGCCGAAGGCGCTGGGCTTCTTCTAGGCCGGCGGGCACTGATGACCTCACGCGTGGACGTCACCCCCGCAGCGGCCGGCCTGCTCCGGTCGCTGCGGGGCAGCTCACGGGCCGCTGATGTTCCACCAGTCCGGCGGCTGCTGCGACGGCAGCGCCCCCATGTGCTACCCCGAAGGCGAGTTCCGCACCGGCGGCTCGGACGTGCTGCTCGCCGAGCTGAGCGTGCCCGGCGTGGCCGAGCCGGTCAGCTTCTGGATGTCCCGGGACCAGTTCGAGCGGTGGCGGCACACCCACCTGACCGTGGACGTGGTCCCCGGCCGGGGCAGCGGGTTCTCCCTGGAGGCGCCCGAGGGGGTGCGCTTCCTGATCCGGTCCCGGCTGCTCACCGCGGAAGAGAACGCCGTGCTCAACCCGGAGGCCCCGGCCCGGTAGCCGGGACGCCCCGGCAGGGGATCGCCGGCGGTGCCCGCTAGCCCATGCGCTCGAGGGCACCGCCGCCGAAGTTGCGGTCGTGGTCCATCGTCATCCGCATGAACGGGTAGACGTAGTCGCGCATGTCCTGCTCGAAGGCCCCGATCCCGGCCACGAGATCAGTCTCGCCGCGTGACGCCCGGGTCAGCTGCTCCAGCAGCTGGCGGGCGTCACGCAGGGCCAGGTTGGCCCCCAGGCCGCAGGGTGGGCAGCATGGCGGGCGCGGCGTCGCCGATCAGCGTCACCCGGGACGGCGTCCGAGGCGGGTGCGGGATCCAGGTACCCGACGGGATCACGAAGATCGAGTCCAGCTCGGCCCGCCCCGACGATGCCGCGCAGCGCCGGATCGCCAGCCGCCGATGGCCGCGAGCATGGAGTCGCGGAGCATGGCCGGGGTCCCGGCGGCCCACTCCCCGGCCGGCGGGATGACGGTGCCCGGGGCGACGCTGCAGCTGACCATCAGGTAGTCCCCGACGGGCTCCAGCCGTCACGTCCGGGGCCAGGCTCCGACGGCGCGCCTGGGGTCAGCGGGGGGCTCGCCGGGCGCCGCAGGCACGGCCCCGAGCGGCATCCGCGTGAGCCGCGCCGACCAGCACGTCGCCGCTCGGCCGTCCTGCCGTCGTCCAGCCTCAGCCGGACCCTCGCCCGCCGCTGCTCCGCGTACGAGACAGCGGCCCGGCCCGGCCGGACCGGGTCGCCGAGCCGGGCCAGCAGGATCTGCCGGAGCGTGCGGCGGTGGACGCCCGTGTGCGGGCGGGTGCCCTCGTTGGGCGGCCCCAGGTGCGGCTGCGAGCTGAGCACGGGCAGCTGGTCGTCGAGCACGATCGACTCGCGGCGGTCAGGAGTCTGGCGGGACGTCTCGGCGTACAGCTCGAACAGGCCGGCCGGCAGGCAGCGGCGCAGCGCCGCGCCGCCGTCGCCGTTCATGTGCAGGTAGTAGCCCCTCTTGCGGCTGAGGTCGGCGTCCCGCGCGAACACCTCGCAGGTGTGGCCGTCCTTGATGAGCCGCTGGGCCAGGGCGAGGCCGCTGAGGCCGCCGCCGGCGATCAGTACGTGCAGCGGTCCCTGCGTCATCATCCACGGCCCCTCGCCGCCGGGCCGCACGCCTGGTCAGCCGGGCGGGATCCGTCCGGCAGGACCGTTAGGGAAATGTTCGGCCTGTTCCGTCTATGAAAGCGGTATTTTGCAGGGCGAGAGTGCGGTCTGGCAAGGCACGCGCAGCCTCCCGCGGTCAGGGCCGGGGCGGGGCGGCGAGGATCTGGGCCAGGTGCCGGCCCTGCACCCCGCCGAGCTGGTCGGCCTGGGTGCGGCAGGAGAAGCCGTCGGCCAGGAAGACCGTGCCGGGCGCGGCGTCCCGCAGCGCGGGCAGCAGCGCGAGTTCCGCGACCGCCGCGGACACCTCGTAGTGGCCTTTTTCCATGCCGAAGTTCCCGGCCAGGCCGCAGCACCCGGCCAGCGTGGTGACCGTGGCCCCGGCCGCGGCCAGCAGCGCCCGGTCCGGGCCGTAGCCCATGACCGAGTAGTGGTGGCAGTGCGGCTGGGCGATGATCTCGGTGCCGGCCAGGTCCGGCGGCGCCCAGCTCCGGCCCCGGGCCGAGCGGCGGCGGGGCGGTGAGCAGCTCGGCCAGCGTGCGGGCGGCGGCGGCCACCGCGGCGGCCCGCGGGTCGCCGGGGAACAGGTCGCCCAGGTCGGACCGGAGCACGGCGGTGCAGGAGGGCTCCAGCCCGACGATGGGGATCCCGGCCTCGGCGTACGGGCCGAGGACGTCGAGCAGCGTGCGCAGGCGGCGGCGCGCCCCGTCCAGCTGGCCGGTGCTGATCCAGGTCAGCCCGCAGCAGGCGGACGTTCGGGGACGATCACCTGGTAGCCGGCCTGGCCCAGCACGGTCAGGGCGGCCTGCGGCACCCCGGGGTCGAAGGCGTCGCTGAACGAGTCGGCCCACAGCACCACCGGGCGCTCGGGCCGCCCGGCGGCCGGGACGGCCGGCGCGGGCCGCGGGCGCGACGCGGCTGAGCGGCGGGCGGGCGAGCGGCGGAACGGCACCTCGGCGAAGGACGGGATCGCCCGCCGGGTGTCCATCCCGCCCGCGGCCAGCACCGCCGTGGCCAGCGGCCCGATCCGCAGCAGCGCGTTGGCCAGCCGGGGCGCGGCGCCGGCCAGCCGGGCCCAGCGCGGCAGCTGGCCCAGCGCGTAGTGCGAGCGCGGCCGCAGCCGCCGCCGGTAGGCCCGGTAGGCCACCTCGGACTTGTACCGGGCCATGTCCACCCCGGCCGGGCAGTCCGCCGAGCAGGCCTTGCAGGACAGGCACAGGTCCAGCGAGTCGCGCACCTCGGACGATCTCCAGCCGCCGGAGACCAGGGTCCCGTTGGCCATCTCCTGCAGCACCCGCGCGCGGCCCCGGGTGGAGTCCTTCTCGTCGCGGGTGGCGAGGTAGGAGGGGCACATGAAGCCGCCCGACGCCGACGAGTCGGCCCGGCACTTGCCCACCCCCACGCAGCGGTGCACGGCCGTGGTCAGGTCGCCGTCGTCCTCGGCGAACGCGAAGCCCGCCTGCCGGGGCAGCGGGGCGGCGGCCGGGCGGCGCAGGTCGGCGTCGAGCGGCCGGGGCCGGACCAGCACGCCGGGGTTGAGCAGGTCGGCCGGGTCCAGCAGGTGCTTGAACGCGCCGAACGCGGCCAGCGCGTCCGGTGAGTACATCACCGGCAGCAGCTCGCTGCGGGCCCGGCCGTCGCCGTGCTCCCCGGACAGCGACCCGCCGTGCGCGGTCACCAGGTGCGCCGCGTCGGTCAGGAACCGGCGCATCACGCTCGGCGCCGCCCGGCCGGTCCAGCGGGAAGTCGATCCGGACGTGGATGCAGCCGTCCCCGAAGTGCCCGTAGAGCAGCCCGTCCAGCTGGTAGGAGCCGAGCAGCGCGCGGAACTCCCGCAGGTAGGCGCCGAGCCGGTCCGGCTGGCACCGCCGCGTCCTCCCAGCCGGGCCAGGCCTGCTTGTTGGCCGGGGTCCGCCCGCCGAGCCCCGCGCCGTCCTCCCGGATCCGCCAGATCGCCGAGGCCTGCGGGCCCGGCCGGGATCACCGCGGCGGCCATGGCGCCGGCGTCGGCCACCATGGCCTGGGCCAGGGACACCGCCTCGGCGGCGGAGTCCGCGCCCATCTCCACCATCAGCCAGGCGTCACCCGGGGGCAGCTCGGGCACCCGGGACGACCCCTTGCGGCGGCGCACCACGTCCACCATCCGGGCGTCCAGGCCCTCGATGGCCAGCGGGGCGTGGGCCAGGATCGCGGGCACCGCGTCGGCCGCGTCGGCCACGTCCGGGTAGCCGAGCACGACCAGCGCGTGGGCCTGGGCCACCGGCACCAGGCGGACCGTGGCGCCCAGCATGGTGACCACGGTGCCCTCGGTGCCGGCCAGCGCCCTGGCCAGGCTCGGCCCCGTTCTCCGGGAGCAGGTGCTCCAGGGAGTACCCGGACACCTGGCGGCGCAGCCGGCCGAACTCGGTGCGCAGCAGGGCCAGGTTCGCCGTGACCAGCGCGTCCAGGCCGGGCACCGGGTCCAGGCCGCTGCCCGGCCGTGAAGCGGCGGCCGGTGCCGTCCACGACGTCCAGCTCGAGCACGTTGTCGGCGGTGCGGCCGTAGGCCAGGGCGTGCGCGCCGCACGCGTTGTTGCCGATCATCCCGCCGAGCGTGGCCCGGGACTGGGTGGACGGGTCGGGGCCGAACCGCAGCCCGTGCGGGGCCGCGGCCGCCTGGAGGCTGGCCAGGATCACCCCGGGCTCGACCCGGGCGGTGCGCGCCTCCGGGTCGAGGTCCAGGATCTGGCCCAGGTGCCGCGAGGTGTCCAGGACGATCCCCGGCCCGACCGCGTTGCCCGCGATGGACGTGCCGGCCCCCCGGGTGGTCAGCGGCGTACCCGTGCGCCGGGACACCTCGGCCGCGGCCAGGATGTCGTCGGTGTCCCGGGGGAAGGCCACCACCTGGGGCACCACCCGGTAGTTCGAGGCGTCGCTGGAGTACTCGGCGCGGCGGCGGGAGGACTCATCCACCTCGCCCCGCATCGCCGCGCGCAGGGCCTGGGCGATGTCTGCGGGATCCACGCCTGTCATCCTGCCGTGACCAGGCCGCTGCTCAGTACCGGGCCCCGCCTGCTACCAGCGGCGGGGCCCGTGCGCGGCTAGCCGGGGTTAGCGCGGCTGGCGCGGCCAGCCGGCGATCAGCGCCGGTACTTCCAGCTGGTGCCGACCCCGGACAGGTGCAGGGCCAGGCAGACCAGGCCGAGAAGCATCAGGCTCGTCGGCGAGAAGATGGCGTTGTTGATGGATACGTTCGCGGCGTTGATGATGAAGGCAATGGCAAAGAGAATGGCTGCGACGAACCCCAGCATGAGGCGCAGCGTCCGGAGCGTGGACATCAGCGCGGCCGGGCAGCGCTCCCCCGCCTGACGGCGTCGATCACCTCAGGCCACCTGAGCGCCTGGTTCGTGTCCCCGCCCGGGCGCCAGCCTCACGCTCGTCTCCGCGCAGGCCACCCTGCACCTGCCGTCCAGTGCCCGCTACCGGGTCAGCCAGCAGGTCACCTCGGGCATTCGTCCATGCAGGCATCCCGCAGGCCAGCGACGCGGGCCGGACGATCACCGCCCGGATCGACTCCGGCGAACTGGAACTGCTCTCACGCTGACCGATGGGCATGGCCCGCCAGCCACGCCTCGAAACCGGTGGCGACGATGCGCTCGTCGTGCACGTCACGCGCCTGGGGTGAGGCCAGCCAGACGATCGGCGGCCCCATCACCGCCGGGTCGATCAGCGTCAGCCCGGCGGGACGGTCGCCGGGCACCATGCCGGTCTCGGTGGCACCGCCCGGCAGCAGCATGTTGACCCGGACCGGGGTGTCGGCCAGGTCGGCCGCCATGATCCGGGACAGCGCCTCGGCGCCCGCCCGGGACGGCCCGTACGGGACGAAGCCGCGCCGGGTCATCGTGGTGTGGTTCATCGAGATGTTGACGATCCGCCCGGACCCGGCCCGCAGCATCCTGCGGCGTCAGCTCCCTGGCCATCAGGAAGTAGCCGGTGAGGTTCACGTTGACCACGGCGCGGAACCCTTCCGGCGGGACTTCCCAGAACCCCCGGGGCTCGATCATGAACCGGGGGTTGACGGTCCGCATCCCCGAGGCCCGCGTTGTTGACCAGCAGGTCGATGCCGCCGAGCCGGGACCAGGCCTGCTCGGCGGCGCGGGCGACGGACACCTCATCGCGGGCATCCGCGGCCACGCCCAGGGCGCCGGGCAGCCGCGCGGCGGCCGCGGTGGCCCGTTCCGCCGACCGGCTGGTGAGCACGACCGAGGCGCCGGCCCGGGCGAGCGCGTCGGCCATGGCGAGGCCGATGCCGCTGGTCCCGCCGGTGACCAGAGCCCGGGTGCCGTTCAGATCCACGCCGCTGTCGCCTGCCATCACGTCCCCAGGAAGCTGGCTGTCTCTCACCTTGTCTACACGCCTGGCCAGGACCGTTCCCCCAGGCCGCTCCCGGCTCCGCACCGCGGCGGCTGACGGGCGAGACGATCAGATCGAGAAGTCCTGCTCGTACCAGACCTCGGTGCTGGCCGGGCGCTGGGCCCCCGGGCGCGGGCCGGCGGCGCGCGGCCGCGGGCCGTTCCCGTCGATCCTCGCCTCCAGATCCTCGATCCGGTCGTGCAGCGCGCGCAGGCTGACGCCCACCACGTCCGGCAGCACGGCGTTGTCGAGATCCGCGGGCGCCGTCGCGGCCCGGGCGTGCCTGCGCATGATCACCTGGCCGGGCACGCCGACCACGACCGAGTCCGGCGGCACGGGCTTGACCACGACGGCGTTCGCGCCGATCCGGCTGCCGTGGCCGATCGTGATCGGGCCCAGCACCTTGGCGCCGGCCCCGATGGTCACCCGGTCCCCGACCGTGGGATGGCGCTTGCCGCGCTCCAGGCTGGTGCCGCCGAGAGTGACCCCGTGGTAGATGGTCACGTCCGCGCCGACCTCCGCGGTCTCGCCGATCACCACGCCGACCGCGTGGTCGATGAACAGCCCGGGGCCGAGGACCGCGGCCGGGTGGATGTCCACCCCGGTGAGCCGCTGGGTGAACGCGGAACAGATCCGGGCCAGCAGCGTGCGGCCGTGCCGCCACAGCCAGTTGCTGACCCGGTGCCCCCAGATGGCGTGCACGCCCGGGATAGCACAGCACCAGTTCCACGGTGCTGCGCGCGGCCGGATCACGCTCCCTGGCCGCCCGCAGGTCCGCGCGCAGCGCAGCGAGCATCGCTAGTCGCCCAGGCCCGCGAACAGCGGGGTGCTCAGGTAGCGCTCCCCGAAGTCGGGGACCACGACCACGATCAGCTTGCCGGCGTTCTCCGGCCGCGCGGCCACCTGGACGGCGGCCCAGACGCGCCGCACCCGAGGAGATGCCGACCAGCAGCCCCTCTTCGCGGGCCATCCGGCGGGCCATGTCCATCGCGTCGTCGTTGCCGACGCCGATGATCTCGTCGATCACCCCGGTGTCGAGGACGTCGGGCACGAACCCGGCGCCGATGCCCTGGATCGGGTGCGGCCCCTTCGGGCCGCCGGACAGCACCGGCGACGCGGCCGGCTCGACGGCGATCATCCGCACCGACGGCTTGCGCTCCTTGAGGACCTCGCCCACGCCGGTGATGGTGCCGCCGGTGCCGACGCCGGCCACGAAGATGTCCACCGCGCCGTCGGTGTCCCGCCAGATCTCCTCGGCCGTGGTCGCGCGGTGGATCTCGGGGTTGGCCGGGTTCTCGAACTGCTGCGGCATGAAGTAGCGCTGGTCGCTCTTGGCCAGCTCCTCGGCCTTGGCGATGGCGCCGGGCATGCCGTCGGGGCCGGGGGTGAGGACCAGCTCGGCGCCGAGGCGCGGAGCAGCTGGCGGCGCTCCAGGCTCATCGTCTCGGGCATGGTCAGCATGCAGCGGTAGCCGCGGGCGGCGCAGACCATGGCCAGGGCGATGCCGGTGTTGCCGCTGGTCGGCTCCACGATCGACGGTGTCCGGCCCGATCAGCCCGTCGCGCTCGGCGGCGTCGATCATGGCCACGCCGATGCGGTCCTTGACGCTGTTGGCCGGGTTGAAGAACTCCAGCTTGGCCGACGACCTGCGCGCCGGCACCTTCGGTGACCCGCTGCAGCCGGACGAGCGGCGTATTCCCGATCAGTTGGGTGATGTCATCGGCGATCCGCATTGGCCGCACCTTCCCTGGCTGCCCGATTCGTCCTCAGGGACAGCCTCTCATCCGCCCGGTGCCGTACCTCAGCCCCGGCGGCCGGATGCCCAGGGCTGGGAGCCGGGCGGGCAGGTTGTATCGCCTTGCGCTATACCGCTCAGCGGTATAGCGTGAGCCGAGTAAGAGGATGAGCGGGCGGCGAGCGCACGGAGGCTGAGATGACGAACCGGCTGGACCGCTGGGCCGATCCGCCGCTGCTGGTGCTGGCCAGCCTGGCCGAGGAGCCGAAGCACGGATACGCGATCACCCAGGACGTGGCGGACACCATGGGCGTGCGGCTCAGCGCCGGCACCCTGTACGCGGTGATCTCCAGGCTGGAGTCCCGCGGCCTGATCGAGCCGCTGGACGCCGAGGACCGGCGCCGGCCCTATCGGCTGACCGCGGCCGGGGCCCATGAGCTGGCGGAGCAGTCCGAGCGGATGCACCAGGTCGCCTCCGTCGCGCGGCAGCGGCTGCGCGCCCACTACGGCTGGGCCGGCGCATGAGCGCCCGCCACCGCCTGACCGCCCGCCTCGCCGCCGGCCGCCGCCCGCGCCGTCGCGGGCCTCGTGAGACAGCGCTGGCCCGCGCGGCGCTGGCCCTGTACCCGGCCGCCTGGCGGGCCCGCTACGGCGACGAGGTCCGGCGCCTGCTGGACGATTCCGGCGCCGGCCTGCGCTCCGTCGCCAGCCTGGCCTGGCGGGCGGTACCGGCGTGGATCTGGCCATCCGCCATCTGTACGACCGGCCCGCGCGGATGCGGGCCAGCCTGGCCACCGTCCTCCTGGCGTGGACGGTGCTGGCCGGCCTGGCGGTTGTCTTCGCGCAGCTCACCCAGGCCCAGCCCGCCGCTCCAGACCGGGATCACCGGCCCCGGCATCTGGTCATCCAGTGGTCGTACTGGGTGTTCGACGGGGCCGTCCTGGTCTCCGTGCTCGCCCTCGCTCGCCGGAGGCCTGCCGCTGTGGCTGGCTGATGCTGCGCACACGCTCCCGCGCCCACCGGCCGCGCGACTGGCCTACCTGCTCGCGCCGGTCGTCGTGCCCGTCCCTGTACCTGGCCGCGGCCGTGGTGACCGCCCGCCTGGTCCGCCGCCCCGCCGCGTACCCCGTCCCGCCCGGGCAGGTTGGCTCGGTCGTGCGACCTGGCTGACGGCGGAGTCGGGCCCTGGCTGGTTCCTGGCGCTGGTGGTCCTCGGATTCGCGGTCGGCGGCGTCTCCGCGGCCGGGCCCGGGCTGGCGCTCCGCAGGCTCCGACCCCCGCGGACCGGCCGTCAGCCTCGCGCCCGGCCGCGGGCGTCGCGGCCGCGGCCATGGGCCTGGCCGGTGCGGCCAGCATCGCCGCCGCGGTCGGCCTCTACCTGTGGGCTCCCCCGTACGCCGGCTACCACGAGGGCTGGCTGCTCGCGGTCTACCTGCCCGCGGTCCTGCTCGCCGCCGCCGTCGCGATCGTCAGCGCCGCGCGCGGGATCCGGGCCGCCGGCGCGCCCGCCGCGGCGTGACCCGGCCCCGCTGCGAGTGAGCCGCGCGGGACAGCGGGACCGGGACCTAAGGCCGGGACGCAGGGGCCGACCGGCCCTCCCCCGCCGGGGCGGCCGAGCATCGCAATGAGGACAGCGCCACAGAAGATACCCAGAACGGGCACAGAGCATGGCGTCGGCGGACCGCGATGGCGCGCCCTGCCCCCGAACGGCTGGAGCCGCCGGACGATCAGCGAATCCGGCGATGGCCAGCAGGCCCGTGAGGCGGCACACACGATGACCGATACGACTCGCAGGCGGTTCCTGCAGTACGGCCTGGGCGCCGGCGCCCTGCTGGCGCTGCCTGTCACGGCGCGGCGCGGGCTGGCGCGGCCAGTTTAACCGGCCGCCCGGCCGTCCGCCCTGACCGGCGGCAGGCTGCGGAAGTTCCGCGAGCCGCTGCCCGTGCCCGGAACGGGCATCGTGGTGGCGACCCCGAGCGGCACCAACCAGTACTCGTTCACCCAGCGCGAGATCACGCCGGCCGCCTGCACCCCGACCTGCCGCCCACCACGGTCTGGGCCTACGACGACGGCTCCGGCCTGGCCGGCAGGCCGGCTCGTTCGGCATGGTGCTGGCCGCGGAGAGCGGGACACCGCTGCACGTGAGCTATACGAACCAGCTGCCCGACGATCTATCCCGACTGGATCCCGGTTGACACCCGCCTTACCAGCCCTAACGGCCGGACCGTACGACCCATGACCCATCTGCACGGCGGCTTCGTGGCGGCCGCCAGCGACGGGAACCCGCTGACCGACGGCGGCCATGGGCTACGCACCCGGGCGAGACGCAACACGTCCACTACACCAACCAGCTGCCGCAGATGCCGGCCTCGCTGCGCTGGTTCCACGACCACGGGATGGGCACCACCCGGCTGAACGTGTTCGCCGGCCTGGCCGCCGGGTACCTGATCCGCGACTCCCACGACACCGGCACCGAGCCCAACCCGATCGGGATCCCGGGCGGGGCGTACGAGATCCCGCTGGTCATCCAGGACCGCCAGTTCCGGGCGGACGGGAAGTTCCTGTACCCGGTCAGCGACATCCCCGGCGTGACCTGGATCGGCGAGTACTTCGGCGACCACATGCTGGTCAACGGCAAGGTATGGCCGTACCTGGACGTCGAGCCCCGGATGTACCGCTTCCGGGTGCTGAACGGGTGCAACGCCCGGATCATGAGCCTGAGCTTCGGCGGCCTGCCGATGTGGCAGATCGGCGCCGAGGGCGGCCTGTTCGACGTGCCGGTCCCGGTCCGCGCAGCTCGTGCTGGCCCCGGCCGAGCGGGCCGACGTGCTGGTCGACTTCCGCGGGCTGGACGGCCGGACGCTGGAGCTGCGCAACCACACGCCCGCGGCCCCCGTGTCCACCCCGGCGCCCGCCGCTGGGGCCGGTCATGCAGATCCGGGTGGGCACCTCGGTCACCCACCGCGGCCCCCGGTCGGTCCCGGACAGCCTGCCCGGGCAGCGGGCCCGCCTGCACCACCCGGTCAGACCCGCTACATCACGCTGAACGAGATCGGCGCGGAGACGGCGGGCTGGTACCTGAACCTGAACGGGATGGACTTCGAGGCGCGCCGGTGACGGAGACGCCGAAGGCCGGCACCGTGGAGGACTGGGTCTGGGTGAACATGACCATGGACACGCACCCCATGCACGTGCACCTGGTCACGTTCCAGGTGGTGGGGCGCACCCCGTACGACGCCGCGGCGTACCAGAAGAAGTACGGCGGCCCGGCGGGCGTGCCGGGCGGGATCAGCCCCGAGCCGTTCGCCACCGGCCCGATGGAGCCGCCTGCGCCGGACGAGCGCGGCTTCAAGGACACGGTCAAGGCCAACCCCGGCTACTTCACCACCATCCGGGCGAAGTTCGACCTTCCCCGGGGAGTCTCCGGGCCGCAGAATTACGTCCACCACTGCCACATCGTCGAGCACGAGGACAACGAGATGATGCGGCCATTCACCGTGGTCCCCTGACCAGGGGCTGCTGAGAAACGTCCGTCCGGGGATCTCGCACCACTGCCTCCGAGATCCCCGGACTGGACGCTGAAGCCGGCTCCTCCGCCCTGGCCGCGTGCTCCTCGTGCACGTACCGGCGGCCGCGCAGCAGCGAGGCGACCGCGGCGACGAGGCAGGCCGCGATGGCGAAGTCGAAGGCGATGGACAGGCCGTTCGAGAACGCCGGCGAGATCAGGGCCGGGAAGAAGCTGCGCCCGGTCAGGTAGGCGGCGTGGCTGGCCGGCAGCTTGGTCAGGGCCGAGCCGAGCAGGGTCTGGATCGGGTTGTACCCGAGCAGCGCGGCGAACATGACGGAGACCGGCGGCAGGGCCGCGACCCGGGCCGCGTCGGCCCGCGGCACGCCCTGGGCGACCAGGCCGTGGTTGAGCGCGGCCGGCAGCGAGGAGGCCAGGCCCAGGATGATCAGCGTGAAGAAGATGCCGATGGACAGCACCATGGCCGAGTTCTGGAACGTGGCGCTCATGCCGGCGCCCACCCCGCGGCTCTCCCGCGGCAGGCTGTTCATGATGCCGGCCCGGTTCGGGGAGGCGAACAAGCCCATGCCGAGCCCGTTGAGCAGCAGGATCATCGCGAACTGCCAGTAGGTGAAGTTAATCGGCAGCAGCTCCAGGAGCAGGAACGAGGCCGCCGCCACGACCATGCCGCCGGTGGCGAAGGGTCGGGCCCCGAAGCGGTCGGACAGCCAGCCGGAGACGGGCCCGGCGACCAGGAAGCCGACGGTGAGCGGGAGCATGTAGATCCCGGCCTTCAGCGGGGTCTGGCTGAAGCTGACGCCGTGCCGGGGCAGGTAGATGCCCTGCAGCCAGATGATCAGCACGAACATCAGGCCGCCCCGGCCCAGCGAGGACAGCAGGCTGGCCAGGTTCCCGGCGGTGAAGGCGCGGATCCTGAACAGCTTCAGCTGGAACATCGGCTCCTCGACCCGGGTCTCCACGAAGCAGAAGAGGATGAGCACGGCCAGGCCGCCGAAGATGGCGGTCAGCACGAACGGGCTGGTCCAGCCCATGGTGTGGCCGCCGTAGGGCTGGATGCCGTAGGTGATCCCCACCAGCACCGCGATCAGGCCGATGGCGAAGGTCACGTTGCCCGCCCAGTCCAGCCGGGCGGGCCGGCGGACGCCGAGCTCGCGGAGCTTCAGGTAGGCCCAGAACGTGCCGAACACCCCGAACGGCACCGAGACCAGGAAGACCAGCCGCCAGTCGATGGGGCCGAGCAGGCCGCCGAGGACCAGCCCGATGAACGAGCCCGCGATGCCCGCGACCTGGTTCAGCCCGAGCGCCAGCCCGCGCTGGTTGGTGGGGAACGCGTCGGTGAGCAGCGCGCCGGAGTTGGCCATGAGCATGGCCCCGCCGACACCCTGCAGAATCCGGCCCGCGATGATCCACCAGGCCGCGGCGGAACCGTGCAGCCAGGTCAGCGCCAGCAGCACCGAGAACACGCTGAACACCGCGAAGCCCAGGTTGTAGATCCGGACCCGGCCGAACATGTCGCCGAGGCGGCCGAAGCTGACCACCAGCACGGCGGTGACCACCAGGTAGCCCATGATCATCCACAGCAGCAGGCTGGTGTTGCCCGGCTGGAGCGGGTTGACCCCGATGCCGCGGAAGATGTCCGGCAGCGCGATCAGCATGATCGAGGCGTTGACCGTGGCCATCAGCACGCCGAGCGTGGTGTTCGACAGCGCGATCCACTTGTAGCCCGGGCCGGGGGGCTGGGCCGCCCGCCCGGCGCCGCGCTGCAGGATCCCGCGGCTGGCTGCTTCGTGCTGGCCGTTCGGCTCATGATGGCCGTTGAGCTGCGCAGAGCTGGCTGGCTCAGCTGAGGAGGCCTGCATGCCTACCCTTCCCTAACGGTCTGTTCCCGGCCATGCCTGCGGCCGGACAGCCGTCCCCGGATTAATAGTTGCTTAATCCAAACTAACATCAGGAAGGGGAGAAGTAATCCCGGGCTGGCCCGCCTACCCGCCGTGGTAAACGGCCTCCACGTTGTGGCCGTCGGGGTCGCGCAGGAACACGGCGTAGTAACCCGGGTGATACTCGGGCCACTCACGCGGGGCGTGCAGCACTTCCGTCCCCGCGGCGACCGCGGCCTCGTGCACGGCGTCCACCGCGTCACGGCCAGGGGCACGGAACGCGACATGCAATTCCCTGGTTTCCGTCCCCTGGGCGGGGCTGAGCCAGAATTGCGGCACCCCTTCCGGCCCGGCCAGGCCGACGACGAAGGACGGGCCGGCCGGGAAGCGCATCGCCTCGCGCATCCCGATCGGCGCGAACGCGCGCAGGTAGAAGGCGAGCGACGCCTCGACGTCCGCCACCTGGACACCCATGTGATCGATCATGAACGCAGGTTACCGGCCTGCTGCGACGGTTCCCCGTCAGCGGACCAGGTCGTTGAAGAGCCGGTCGAGTTCGGCCGCGGGGTCGGCGGTCAGGCCGCTGTGCACCGGGCCGGGCTGCACGATCGTGCTGCGGGTGGCGGTGAGCCAGCGGAACCGCACCCCCGGCGGCTGCCCGGCCGCGGGGCCGCTACGGCAGCCCTCCTCCAGGGCGCCGAGGGCCGCCGCCACCGCCGCCATGTCCAGGGCCGGGTCGAGCACCCGGAGACGGTCCTCGTTGAGGAAAATCCGGCAGCCGAGATAGCGGTGCTGCTGGCAGTACAGGATCACCCCGGCGTTCATCGCCTCACCGCGCTCGACCCTCGGCACGACGCGGATCAGCGCGTACTCGAAGGCCTCGGTGCCCGCGCCCATCAGCGGATCACCTCCAGCACCCGGGGGGCCCGTTCCAGCAGGTGCGCGGCATAGTCCGCGGGGCGGCCGTCGCCGAACCACCCGGCGGGCACCAGGGCCAGTACCTCGTCCAGCAGCGCGGCGGTGATCTGCGGGGCCAGGGCCTGGTGCGCGGCGGGAAGCTGGGTCGCGGCGCCGCGCAGCACGTGATCCGTGGCGTCGAATGGCGCGAGCGGCCGGGCCGCGGGCCAGTTGTGCTGGAAGTACAGCGCCGACCCGTGGTCGATCAGCCAGACGTCCCCGTGCCAGACCAGCAGGTTCGGGTTGCGCCAGGTGCGGTCCACGTTCTGGATCAGCGCATCGAACCACAGGACGCGGCTGGCGAAGTCCGCGTCCACCGCCCAGCCCGCGGGGTCGAAGCCGGCCGACCCGGGCAGGAAGTCCACCCCCACGTTCAGCCCTTCGCTGGCCCGCAGCAGGTCCTGGATCTCCGGATCGGGCTCGGTGGCGGCGATCCGCGGGTCCAGGCAGGCGAGCACCAGGTCGGGGGTGCGCAGGCCGAGCCGCCGGGCGAGTTCGCCGCCGGCGATCTCCGCGACCAGCGCCTTCGGGCCCTGGCCCGCGCCGCGGAACTTCAGCACGTAGGTGCCGAGGTTGTCCGCCTCGACCAGGGCAGGCAGCGATCCCCCCTCCCGCAGCGGGGTCACGTAGCGGGTGACGCTCACCTGTTCCAGCACGCCGGACAGGCTACAGCCCGGTACTCCCCGGTCAGCGGGGGTACGGGCGGCAGGCCGGCTGGAGCAGGGAGGCCACCACGTCCGCGGCGCCGAAGCCGGGACCGGCCGCGGCCACCAGCGCGGGCAGGAACCCGAGATCCTGGCCCAGCGTGACCACCGGCGGCTCGGCCGTTCCCGCGGCGGTGCGCTGCGCCAGGCCGATCGTGGCCAGCAGCCCGTTGCACAGGCACCGGCGGCCGGCCGCATCCTCGGCCGTGCCGCCTTTGCGCAGGTAAACGCCGATCGGCTCAGCCGGGCAGCGGTACCCGACGCGGCCGCCCGCACGCTGGTAGGGCACCCGCAGGTAGCCGAGGTCACACAGCCGGGGCCGGGCGTCGTAGACCGCGTCGTCGCCCAGCGTGCCGGGCAGGCCGGCCACCTTGAAGGGGAACCCGGCCGGGGAGACCTCCGGCTCGTTGCGCACCGTCAGCGTGCCGGCCAGCGCCTGCTCGATGAGCTGGCCGCGCAGCGAGGGTTCGAGGCCGGACTCCCGGCAGAGCGCGAACGCGGTGCCGACCTGGATGCCCTGCGCACCCGCCGCCCGGGCCGCGGCCAGCCGCCCGGCGGTGGCCTGGCCGCCCGCCAGCCAGAAAGGAAGCCCGAGCGCGGCCACCTTGGCCAGGTCGATCTCGTCCCGCGGGCCGTAGACCGGCTGGCCGGTGCCGTCGAGCCGGAGCCGCCCGCGGGGCGGGGCGCTGTGCCCGCCGGCCCCCGGGCCCTCCAGCACGAAGCCGTCCGGGGCCGTCGCCGGGTGGCGGGCCAGGTACTGCGCCAGAATCGCCGACGAGACGATGGCCAGGAAGACGGGCCGTCTGAGGCGGCCGCGGCCCGCGGCTGGCCCCGTGCTGGCTGGCCCCGTGCTGGCTGGCCCCGTGCAGCGCGGCCGGATCCAGCCGCGCCACGTGCCGGGTACCGGAGTCCGCGCCCGCGACGGTCACGCTCACCTCGCCCGGGCCGCCCGCGGCGAGCGCGTCGAGCAGGCCCGGGATCTCGGCCGGGATGCCCGCGCCCATCAGCACGTAGTCGACCCCCGCGAGCATGGCGCCGTAGACCGCGGCCGGGGTGGCCAGCTGGACCTTCTCCAGGTAGTTGATGCCTACCGGGCCCTGGTGGTCCTGCCGGGCCAGGTACACCTCCACGAAGTTGCCCGCGACCGCCAGCTCGGTCCCGGCCGGGTTCGGCCGCAGCCCCAGCCGGGGGACGGGACGGAACGGCTGGCCCGCCGGGATCCCGCCCGGCACGAAGTAACGCCCCAGGATGCGGCCGGCCACGCCAGGCAGCGGTAGCTCCGCCAGCGCGCGCCGGATGTCCCCGCCGGGGTCGCCACGCTGCAGCCGCCGGGCCAGCACCGCGTCCAGCGCTACCCCCGACACCACGCCGAGCTGCCCGGTGGCGGCCACCGCGCGGGCCAGCCGCCAGCCGGAGACGGCCACGCCCATCCCGCCCTGGATGAGCACCGGCCAGCCCCCCGGGCCGCCCGGTTCCCGGCCCATCAGCCGGCCGCGGGCTGGTAGGGGCAGGCCGGGTCCTCGCCGAGCGGGTCGCCGGTCGCGGCGTAGGCCCGGGCCCGTGATCCGCCGCACAGGTCCGCGTACTCGCACCGGCCGCAGCGCCCGGTGAACCGGGCGGCCCGGATCGCGCGCAGCACCGGGTCCCGGGTGTAGATGTCGCGCAGCGGGCGGTCGCGGACGCTGCCCAGGCTGAGCGGCAGGAACCCGGCCGGGTACACCTCGCCGTCGTGGGAGATGAACAGGATGCCCTTGCCGTCCCGGGTGGGCGCGGTGTGCGCGCTCGGCGGCCGTCCCGGCGGGCCGAGCAGGTCCCCCAGTTCGCCGGACAGCCGCAGGTAGAGCGGGGTGCGCGGGGCTGGCTCGCCGGCCCGGCGGGCCGCGACCACCCGGCGGAAGAACGGGGCCTCCACGGTGCGCACCACGAACCCGTGCCGGGACGCGTCGTACAGGAAGTGGCAGACGTCCTCGTGCCCGGCCGGGGGAAGCGCGGCGGTGCTGACCCCGCGGCCCACCTGGACCAGGAAGAAGACCTCCCACATGTGCGCGCCGGTCTCGGCCAGCAGCGCGGCGATCCGGGGCAGCTCGACGACGTTGCGGTTCATCACGGTGGTGTTGACCTGGACGGTCAGGCCGGCGGCCACGAGATCCCGGATGGCCTGGATGGTCTGCCCGAAGTGGCCGGGGATGCCGCGCACCCCGTCGTGGGTGGCCGCGCAGGCCCCGTCCAGGCTGACGGACACGGCCCGGGCCCCGCAGGCCGCGATCCGCTCGATCATGGCCGGGGTGAGCAGCGGCGTGACCGACGGGGACAGGCAGACCGGGACGCCCAGCGAGGTCGCGTACCCGGCCAGGTCGAACAGGTCAGGCCGGAGCAGGCAGTCACCGCCGGTGAACACGAGGATGGGGTAGGGCCGCCCGAACCCGGCCACCTGGTCGATGAGGGCCAGGCCCTCGGCGTGGCTGAGCTCGCCGGGCGGGGGCTCGGTGGTGGCGCTGGCGCGGCAGTGCCGGCAGGCCAGCAGGCACGCGCCGGTCGTCTCCCAGAACACCAGCATCGGCCGCTGGCTGAAGTCCACCGCGGGCCGCGGGAGCGCGGGGCGCGGGAGCGTGTGGTGCCTCATCGGGGCCGGGGCCGTCATCGCCGCACTGCCTCTCCTGCGTTCTGCCGTCACGGTGACGCCAGCATCACCCGGCTCGCGCCCGCGGTCACAGGGCCCTTGGTCACCGGGGCGCGGACCGTTAGGCGGTACGGGCGTCAGGCGGTGCCGGTCATCAGGCCAGCGCCGGGAGCCAGCCGGTGCAGGGCGTCAGGCGGTGCCGGGCGTCAGGCGGTGCGCAGGGCGGCATACCAGGACGGGAACTCCAGCAGCGAGTCCAGGACCACCCCGGCCCCGGCGGCCCGCAGGTCCGCGGCGCCGAACGACCCCGTCGAGACCCCGACCGCGTGCGCGCCCGCGGCGGCCGCGGCGCCCATGTCGGCCGGGGCGTCACCGACGTACACGGCCGCGCCGACCTGGGTGAGCACGGCGGCCTTTTCCGGGCCGTACACGTGCGTGTAGAGGCCGTCGGCCGCCAGGCCCGCGGCGATCAGGCTGGGCCCGGCCGAGACCGGGTGCTTCGCGGTGATGATGATGGCCTGCTCGCCGGCTCCGCGGACAGCCGCGAGGGCCGCGGCCGCGCCGGGCAGCGCCGTGGTCAGCTGGGGGGCCAGCCGCACGTAGTGCCGCCGGTAGGCAGCCGCGGCCGCGCCGCGCTCCCCGGCCGGGAACCAGAAGGCCGCTTCGTCCTCGAGCTTGATGCCGAGCCGCCGGGTGACGGAGTCCAGGTCGATAACGGTCCCGGTCTCGCGGGCGACCTCCGCCCACGCGGCCAGGATCGCGGGCAGGGAGTCGATCAGGGTCAGGTCCAGGTCGAAACCGACCGGCCCGGCCGCCCCCCGGGTGAACGAGGCCTGCGCAGACTGGATCAAGAGGCAACCCGGGGGGTTTGAACAGTTGCCGAAATAGCGATCAATACTGAGCGTACAGGTGTTCTAGTGAGGCGGCTGGTGGTGCTCGGTAACGGGGAGGTGGCCGGACAAGGTGTGCTCACCAGTTTCTGTGCTCGCTTGCACGGCCGCCGGTCGGCGCGGAATCGGGCGTTGAAAGCGTCGGCTGCGCCCAGCGGGACATCGGCCCGCAGGCGGCTGTCGGTGCTGGAGGGCAGAATGCGGAGTCATGAGTGAGCGGGTGAGCCCCGGCGCGGCCGGGCAGCGGCTCGGAGTCAGTGGCGGCGACATCCGCCGGGCCGGGTACGCCAAGGTCACGGCCGCCCGGCCCGAAGCCTGGGAACACCAGCCACCGGCATGGCTCCGCGCGGCCCGGGCTCGCAAACGCCGGCCGGTGCCGCGCCGGGCTTCTCTTACTGCATCTTCTGCTCTTCACGGGACTTACGACCCAACCTGGCCGCTGACTACACACTCCTAATATACACCTATACAACAAAACAAACACCACCCCACCCCCCACACCCCCCCCCTGCTGTTCTGGCTCGCGCCGCTTTCCTGAACGCCCCGGGAGAGCCGGGGTCCTGATGGCCAGGTTCGAGATCCCGGACGGCTGGACGGTGCAGGCGTTCCAGTTCGCGCTGGACTGCACCGCGGAGCAGGCGGCGTGTGCGCGGCGTCAGTTCGGTGGCCGCCGGTACGCCCGCAACTGGGCGGTCCGCACCCTCAAAGAGGACCTGACCCGGTACCGGGAGACCGGCGAGGAGACCGATGCCCCGTCGCTTGCCGGGCTGCGGAAACGCTGGAACCAGGTCAAGGACACCGAGTGTGCAGACGCTGGCACCGGCCAGGTGTGGTGGCCTCAGATCAGCAAGGAGGCATTCGCCGACGGCATCAAGGCCGCGGTAGATGCCTACTGGAACTGGCAGACCTCCCGTGCCGGTAACCGGCAGGGCCGCCGGGCCGGGTTCCCGCGGTTCGTGAAGAAGGGCCTCGACCGCGACCGGGTCACCTTCACCACCGGCGCGATCCGGGTCGGACCCGGCCGCCGGCACGTCACCCTCCCCAGGATCGGCACCGTCCGGGTCCACGAGAACACCCGCCGCCTGCAGCGGCTGATCGCCAAAGGCAGAGCCCGCATCCTCGCCGCCACTGTCTCGCGCCGCGGGACCCGGCTGGTGGTCGCTTTCCGGGTTCTCATCCAGCGCCCCATCCAGCCCCGTGCGGGTGACCCGGCGTCGCGCGTCGGGGTGGATGTAGGTGTGCGTGTCCTTGCCACCGTCGCAGGCCAGCACGGCGAGGTGATCGAACGGGCGCCGAACCCGCGGCCCCTCGAAGCGGCGCTGAAGGAACTGCGGCATCTGTCCCGGGAGCGATCGCGCCGCTCCCGAGACTCCCGTCGCTACACCGAGACCCAGCGGAAGATCACCCGGCTGCAACGCCGGGTCGCCAGCATCCGCGGCCACCACCTCCATAACCTGACCACCCGGCTCGCCAAAACCCACGGCGAGATCGTGGTCGAAGGCCTGGACGCGGCCGGGATGCTGCGGCAGAAGGGCCTGACGGGCGCCCGCGCCCGCAGGCGCGGCCTGTCCGACTCCGCTCTCGGCGAGACCCGCCGCCAACTGGCCTACAAGACCGGCTGGTACGGCTCCCGCCTCGTCATAGCGGACCGCTGGTACCCCTCCTCCAAGACCTGCCACGCCTGCGGGCACGTGCAGGAGATCGGATGGAACCAACACTGGACCTGCACCGGATGCGGGACCAGTCACCAGCGCGACGACAACGCCGCCATTAACCTCGCGCGCTACGAGCCGCCCACCACGGGTGATAGCGCCCTCGGCCCAGTCGGGGCCGCGGTCAAGCGTGGAGCCGACCATAAGACCCGGCCTCGCCGGGCAGGTGGCAATGAAACGCGGAAGGGAACCAGCGAGCAGGCTGGGAAACAACCCCGAGACGGGGTGCCGGTGGGTGGCTCACTATGACTCACTCATCGGCAACGGTAGTCAGGTTACGGGACCGGGCCAGCAGGGCTGAGCGCACATGTGGAGGCGATTGGTGAGCACCCAGGAACAGCCGGCGGCGGCCCGGCATCCCCTCGACCCGCTGACCGCCGGCGAGTTCCGGCAGGCCGCCGCGGCGCTGCGGCGCGACCGGGCGGTCGGGACAGGCTGGCGGATCGCGTCGGTCGAGCTGCGCGAGCCGCCCAAGGACGCCCTGCTGGCGGGGGAAACGGGCCCGGGCCGGGAGGCGCTGGCCGTGTGCTGGAACCGGGAGGACGGCCAGGCGTACCGCGCGGTGGTGTCGCTGGACGCCGGCGCCGTCACGGCCTGGGAACCGCTGCCCGGCCAGCAGCCGAACATCACCCTGGACGAGTGGCACGAGTGCGACGAGATGCTGCGCGGCGACCCGGCGCTGGCGGCGGCGCTCGCCCGGCGCGGTATCACCGATCGTTCTCGCATCCTCACCGATCTCTGGGCCTTTGGCGCGGACCTGGTCCCGCCACGGTATCGCGGCCTCCGGCTGGGCTGGGCGGACGTCTGGTACCGCGGCAGCGAGGAGGGTAATCCCTACGCGCACCACCTGAGCGGGCTGCATCCGATCGTGGACCTCAACCGGATGACGCTGCTGGAGATCGGCGACGAGGCCGACCCGGGGGGCCAGCCCGAGGTGATGGGCGAGTACCTGCCCAAGCTGATCCCGATGCCGCTGCGCGAGGTGGCCCCGCTGGAGATCAGCCAGCCCGACGGCGTCTCGTTCCAGCTGGACGGGCACCTGCTCCGCTGGCAGAACTGGGAGCTGCGGCTCGGCTTCAACTACCGGGAAGGCCTGGTCCTGCACACCGTGGGGTTCCGCGACGGCGGGCGGCTGCGGCCGGTCGCGCACCGCCTCTCGTTCGCGGAGATGGTGGTGCCGTACCGGGATCCGACGACCGACCACTTCCGGCGGACCGCGTTCGACATCGGCGAGTGGGGACTCGGCTTCATGACCACCTCGCTCGAGCGGGGCTGCGACTGCCTCGGCGAGATCACCTACGTCGACGCGGTCGTCCACGACTCGGCGGGTGAGCCGCGGCTGATCCCGCACGCCATCTGCATCCACGAGGAGGACAACGGCGTGCTGTGGAAGCACGTGGACCACGAGTTCGGCCCCGAGGTGCGCCGCGCCCGGCGCCTCGTGGTGTCCTTCCACGTCACCGTGGCGAACTACGAGTACCTCGTGTACTGGCGCTTCTACCAGGACGGCAGCATCGAATGCGAGGTCCGCGCGACCGGGATCATGGTCACCTCGAACTTCCCGGCCGGCCAGCAGCCCCCGTACGGCACGCTGGTCGACGAGCGCACCTACGCGCCGTTCCACCAGCACTTCATCGTGGCCCGGCTGGACCTCGACGTGGACGGGCCGGCCAACACCGTGTACGCGGTCGAACTCAGAGCCGGCCCGCCCGGGCCCGGGCGACCCGTACGGGCTCGGCCTGGTGCTCCGCCAGACCCCGCTGCGCACCGAGGCGGAGGGCAAGCAGGACTACGACTGGCACACCCAGCGCGGCTGGAAGGTCGTGAGCACGGGCGCGCCGAACTCGCTCGGCACCCCGGCCGGGTACAAGCTGGTGCCGGGCGGGTCGTTCCCGGCCCTGCTGGACCCCTCGTCCGCGGTGCTGCGCCGGGCCAGGGTGATAGAGCACACGCTCTGGGTCACCCCGTACCACCCGGACGAGCGCTGGCCCTGCGGCGACTTCCCCACCCAGAGCGCGGCCGACTCCGGGCTGCCCGTGTGGACCGCGCAGAACCGCTCCATCGAGGACACCGACGTCGTCCTGTGGTACGTGTTCGGCATCCACCACATCACCCGGCCCGAGGACTGGCCGATCATGCCGGTGGACACGGTGTCGTTCTGGCTCAAGCCGTTCGGGTTCTTCGCCCGTAACCCGGCCCTCGATGTGCCCCCGGACGCGAATTCCGGCTGCCACCCGGGCGGGGGCGGCGACAGGCCCTAGCCACGCCGCGGCGTGGCTAGGCTTTGACGATGCGCAGCAGCCGGGCGGTGCGGACGGCCGGGTGGCTCGCGGGCCTGACCGCCGCGCTGTGGATGACCGCGGGCGGATCCGCCGGCGCGGGCACTCTCGCCACCTCGGGCACCAGCTCCTCCCCCAGCGCCAGCCCGGGCTCCTCCCAGGCCGGCACCGCCCAGGCAGGCTCCTGGACCGTGTACCACGGCGACCCGGCCGGCCACGGCGTGGCCGCGACCCCGGGCCGGGTGAACACCCCGTTCCAGAAGTGGGCCTCCCCCGCGCTGGACGGGCAGATCTACGGTGAGCCGCTGGTGCTGGCGGGCCGGGTCTACGTGGCCACCGAGAACAACACCGTGTACGCCCTGTCCGCCGCGACCGGGCGGGTCGCCTGGTCCCGGCACCTGGCCGCCCCGGTCCCGGCCAGCTCGCTGCCGTGCGGGGACATCACGCCCCGGGTCGGGATCACCGGCACCCCGGTCATCGACCCGGCCCGGGCCGAGATCTTCGTGGTGGCCGACGAGGAAACCCGGGGCCGCCCGGCCCACGTGCTGGCCGGCCTGAGCACGGCGACCGGCCGGGTGGAGATGACCCGGAACGTGGACCCGCCCGGGGCGGACACCGCGGCGCTGCTCCAGCGCACCGGGCTGGCCCTGGCCGGCGGCCGGGTGGTGTTCGGCTTCGGCGGCAACGACGGGGACTGTGCCACCTACCGGGGGCGGGTGGTGTCCGTCCCGGAGGCCGGCGGCCGGCCCGCGATGTTCACCGTGGACGCGAAGCCCGGCGAGTCACAGGGCGCGGTCTGGATGGGCGGCGCCGCCCCGGCCGTGGACGACCGCGGCCACGTCTGGGTCACCGTCGGCAACGGGTCCGTGTACAAGGCCTCACGCGGCTTCGACGACAGCGATTCCGTGCTGGACCTGTCGCCCTCGATGAAGCTGCTGCAGTACTTCGCGCCGGCCGACTGGGCCGAGAACAACTCCCGGGACCTGGACATGTCCGCCGAGCCTGCGCTGCTGCCCGGCGGCCGGGTGCTGATCGCCGGGAAGGCCGGGATCGCCTACCTGCTCGACGGTGCGCATCTCGGCGGCATCGGCGGCGCGCTCACCTCGACGCAGCCGGTGTGCGGCGCGAACATCGACGGGGGCGCCGCGGTGGCCGGCAGCACCGTGTACCTGCCCTGCGTCAGCGGGATCCTGGCCGTCCGCGCGGACGCGTCACCGCCGGGCCTGCGGCTGCTGTGGAGTTCCGGGACCGGCGGCGGCCCGCCGATCGTGGCCGGGGGCCTGGTCTGGACGATCAGCCAGGCCGGCTGGCTGTACGGTCTCGACCCGCAGACCGGGAAGGTGCGGCAGCAGGCCCCCGTGGGCACCGGCGCGAACCACTTCCCCACCCCCAGCGCGGGAGCCGGCCTGCTGCTGGCCCCGGCCGGGAACCGGGTCGTCTCGTTCCTGGCCACGGGCGCCCGGGGCCCGGGCCCGGCCAGCCCGGGCCCGGCCAGCCCTGCCCCGCCGGGGCAGGCCACCCCGGCGACCCTGCCCGGCGCGGACGCTCCCCCGGCGCCCCTGTCCGGTGGCGCCGTCGCGGGCATCGTGGCGGGCAGCCTGGCGGTGCTGGCCGGGCTCGGCTGGCTCGTGTGGCGCAGGCGGCCGAACCAGCCCTAGAGGTCGTCGTCCTCTTCCCCGCGCCGGGGAAGCCTGCGGACCGGGCGGCCGCGCAGCCGGGCGTCCCGCTCGATCTCCTCGACGTCCTCGGTGGCGGCCCGCCGGACCCGCCGGCTGTGCGCGGTCCGCAGCCGGGGCCGGGTGACCAGCAGCCGGGTCCGCCGTCCGGCCAGGGCGACGCCCACGATCAGCAGGACGATCACCACCACGAAGATCACGATAGCGTCGGTGAGGGTGAAGCCCTGCGAAGCAGAAGCGGCCCCCGCCCACGCACTGACCAGGCTGATCCCGGACGTCATCGTTCCGCCTCCCGACCCACCGAGCCAGCTGCGCTGCTCTGCCGCCACGCCACGGGCATCATCAGGCCGCTGCTCTCTAGTGTAGAGCGCGAGCCAATGTAAAGCGCGGGCCAAATCCGGGCCCGCCCCCGGGACGCCGGCCCCGTTGCCCCCGGGCCGCCCGCACCCGCGGCGGCCCGGCACCTGGGCGCCGCGCACCGGGACGCCGGCCCATTTGCCAGCACCGCATTTACAAGCCCTGCCCGGGCGTGTGGACTGGAGCAGGGAACGCCATTCGCGGTCCATTCCGTGCGCCTTTCCGGCCGCAGAGGGGAGCCCCATCGTGCCCGAGAGCGCCGTGCCCGAGAGCGCCGTACCCGAGAACGTTGCGCCCGGGGAGATGTCCCTGTACACCTCGATGCTCGGCGAGGCCGGCGCCCCGCTCGGCCGCCTGCTCGAAGGCATGATGACTTCCCAGGTCGCCGCCGTGCTGGCCCGGTTAGCGGTCGCGGACGAACTGGCCGGCGGCCCGCTCACGGCCGGGGAACTCGCGGCCCGGGTGGCGGCCGCCCCGGACGCGCTGTCCCGGCTGCTGGCCGCGGCGGCCGTCTACGGGCTGGTGCGCAAGGACGGCGCGGGACGGTACGCGCTGACCCCGGCCGGCGACCTGCTGCGCAGCGACGCCGAGGGCTCCGCGCGGGGCGTCGCGGTCGGGTTCCTGGGACCGCCGCACTGGCAGAGCGCCGGGCTCCTGGAGGAGGTCGTCCGCAGCCCCGACCCGGTGGACCCGACCCGGCCCGACGGGATCTACGCGTACTACGGGCGGCACCCGGACGAGGCGGCCTGGTTCGCCCGGGCCATGGGCCGGGTCACCGGGATCATGGTGGACCAGCTCACCGGGGCCCGGTTCCGGCCGCTGGCTTCCGGGCTCATCGTCGACGTGGGCGGCAGCCGCGGGACACTGCTGGCCTACCTGCTCCGCGCCCTGCCGGACGCCCGCGGGGTGCTGATGGACCGCGGCGAGGCGCTGGCCGAGGCCCCCGGGTACCTGGCCCTGGCGGGTGTCGGCGACCGGGTGGAGATCGTGGACGGCGACTTCCTGCGCGAGGTGCCGCCCGGCGGCGACCTGTACGTGCTGAGCCAGATCCTGCACAACTGGGATGACGAGCGGGTACGCATGATCGCCGGTAACTGCCACCGGGCGGGCAGGCCGGGCAGCGGGCTGATGGTCATCGACTGGGTGCTGCCGGACGGGCCCGAGCCGTCCCTGGCCCACCTGATGGACCTGATCATGATGATGACCCTGGGCGGGCGGGAGCGCACCCGCGCCGAGCACGAGGCGCTGCTCGGCCCGGAGGGCTACGAGCTCGTCCGGGACACCGCGCTGCCCGGGGTGATGCCCTACCGGGTGCTGGAGTTCCGGCGTGTGTGAGGTATCACAGGCTGGCGGGGGCCCGGGCTGAGCCGGCCAGGGTAGGCTACTCATGAGTAATATCGAGTGCCTGAGGGGAAGCGGATGGCACACGATGTCGTCCGGAAGCCCGCCGGGCCCCTGCCTGACCAGGTCCCCCGGCTGCGCGGCGCGCTGCATGCCGGGGCCTTCCCGCTGGCGCTCGCCGCGGGCGGGGTGCTCATAGCTGTGGCCCCGGGCCGGACGGCCCGGCTGGGGGCGGCCGTTTACACGCTCACCTCGGCCCTGCTGTTCGGCGTGTCCGCCGCCTACCACCGTCGGCGCGGCCCGGCCCGGGTCCGTGACCTGCTGCACCGCTGCGATCACGCGAACATCTACCTGATCATCGCGGGCACCTACACGCCGCTGGCGCTGCTCGCGCTGCACGGCGATATCCGGGTGGTGGTGCTGGCGGTGATCTGGGCCGGCGCGGCCGCCGGGGCGGTGTTCCGGGTGGCCTGGATGCACGCGCCCCGCTGGCTCTATACCTCGCTGTATCTCGCCCTGGGCTGGGTCGCGCTGGCCGTGCTGCCGCAGCTGGCCCGCGGGGCCGGGCTGGGCGTGGTCATCCTGATCGTCGCGGGCGGGGTCCTGTACAGCCTGGGCGGGGTCGTCTACGCGCTGCGGCGCCCCGACCCGCTGCCCGGCTGGTTCGGGTTCCACGAGGTGTTCCACGCCTGCACCGTGGCCGCCTACGCCGCCCAGTACGCCGCGGTCTTCCTGGTCGTGTCCCGGGGGGCCGGCTAGTGGCGTGGCGCGGACGGCCGCAGCGCACCCGGTTCGCCCGGCCCGGCGGCCTGCGCATCGCCTACGAGCTGCGCGGCCGCCGGGCCTGGTGGCGGCCGTGGCTGGTGCTGATCCAGGGCCTGGGCTTCGACCGGTCGGGCTGGCAGCCGGTGCGCCGCGGACTGCGGCGGCGGTTCCGGCTGGTGCTGGTGGACAACCGGGGCAGCGGGTGCAGCGACCTGCCCGGTGCCCCGTTCCGGGTCGCCGACATGGCCGCCGACGTCATCGCGGTCCTCGACGACGCGGGGATCAGGCGGGCGCACGTGATGGGCATGAGCCTGGGCGGCATGGTGGCCCAGGAACTGGCGGTCGGCTACCCGGACCGGGTGGACGGCCTGGTGCTGGTGTCCACCTCACCCGGCTGGCCGTTCGCCTTCCCGATGCCGGCCGCGTCCGTGGCCCTGCTCGCGGCGTCCCGGGTGATGTCACCGGCCGAGGCGGCCCGCCGCCACGCCGAGAACGCCTTGTCCCCCGGCGGCGCCGCGCGCGACCCCGGGCTGGTCCGCCGCCTGGTGAGCCTGCAGCGGGCCCGGCCCGCCCCGCCGCGGGCCTGGATGGCGCAGGCGGCCGCGGGCGCCAGCTACGCCGGCCAGGGCCGCCAGGGCCGGATCCGGGCCCGCACGCTGGTCCTGCACGGCACCGCGGACACCGTGGTCGATCCGCGCAACGGCCGGCTGCTGGCCCGCCGGATTCCCGGGGCCCGGCTGGTGACCTTCCCCGGGCTGGGTCACCTGCTGTGCTGGCAGGACCCGGCCGGGTTCACCGCCGTGGTCAGTGCGTTCCTGCGGCGGTGAGCCAGGCGGAGGCCAGCCGCTGCGGCCCGTCGCGCAGCCAGGCCCGCAGCTCCCCCGGTTCCGGCCTGCTGACCAGCTCCGGCTCGGCGACCGGCAGGATGGGCCGGTGGTATTCGAGCTCGGCGTGGCCGGGCAGCCAGTCCACCCCGGCCAGCTCGTCCTCCACGGCGGCCCAGTGGATGCTGTTGTTGACGTGGCCCGCGGTGTCGAAGTCGGCGGCGCGCAGCGGCCAGGGCCGGCTCGCCGCGGAGCCGGGCAGCCCCGGGTGGGACAGCCGCGCCGAGACCTGCCGGCCCCCCGTCGAGGGCCCGTAGACCCGCTGGAACGACTCGCCGAGCGGGACCGGCCGCCCGTCGCCCGCCGAGACCGCGACCCAGATCGCGGTGGACTGGATAAGATCCCCGTCCGCCGCGCTCACCGTCGTGGTGCGCTCGGCCCACCGCGGGCCCGTGGCGGAGCAGTAGGTCCGCAACGAAATTCGCTCCCGGTGCGCGGGATAGCCGCGGATGGCCAGGGCCACGCGGCGCAGCAGCCAGAGGTACGGCCCGTCCCAGCCTGCGTCGCTGACATCGTCCTCGGCGGCCTGCTGCAGGTAGCGGGCCAGCGAGTCGAGCCGCAGCCGGCCCGCGGGGGTCACGTCGGTGCTGCGCACCAGGCGGGCGGTGGTGAACACGCGGCCCTGCAGGGGATCAGCGCGGAACTCCGGGGCCGGGCGCTGCAGCAGGATAGTCATCCCTGGCATTGTCGCTGACGCCGGGGTGGCGCCCGCACCGGACCCTGCCGGTGCCGCCGCGCAGCGCAGCCCGGACCCACGGCCCGGACCCTGCCGCCCGGACCTTACGGCCCGGGGACGGCGGGCCGCCCGGGGGCGGTGACGGACTACCCTCGCGAATGGACGACGAGAATCTCCGAGGAGCCACGCATGACTCAGCAGGGCAGCGCAGATATCGGCGTGACGGGCCTGGCGGTGATGGGCCGCAACCTGGCCCGGAACCTGGCCCGCCACGGTTACGCGGTGGCGTTGCACAACCGCTCGCCGGAGCGGACGCACAGCCTGGTCAAGGAGCATGGCGACGAGGGCACGTTCGTGCCGGCCGAGTCGATGCCGGAGTTCGTGGCCAGCCTCAGCCGGCCGCGGGCGATCATCATCATGGTCAAGGCGGGCGCACCCACCGACGCCGTGATCGACGAGCTGGTCCCGCTGCTGGACGACGGGGACATCGTCATCGACTGCGGCAACGCGCACTTCATGGACACCCGGCGGCGCGAGGCGGCGCTGCGCGACCACGGCCTGCACTTCGTCGGGTGCGGCGTGTCCGGCGGCGAGGAGGGAGCGCTGCTCGGCCCCAGCATCATGCCGGGCGGGTCACCGGAGTCCTACGAGAAGCTGGGCCCGATCTTCGAGTCGATCGCCGCCCAGGTGGACGGCACGCCGTGCTGCACGCACGTGGGCCCGGACGGCGCCGGCCACTTCGTCAAGATGGTGCACAACGGCATCGAGTACGCGGACATGCAGCTCATCGCCGAGGCCTACGATCTGCTGCGGTCCGGCCTGGGGGCCTCGCCGCCCGAGATCGCCGGCATCTTCCGCACCTGGAACGAGGGGGACCTGGACTCGTTCCTGATCCAGATCACCGCCCAGGTGCTCGCGCACGCGGACCCGGAGACCGGGCAGCCGTTCGTGGACATCGTGCTCGACCAGGCCGAGCAGAAGGGCACCGGCCGGTGGACGGTGCAGAGCGCGCTCGACCTGGGCATCCCGATCACCGGCATCGCCGAGGCCACCTTCGCCCGGGCCCTGTCCGGCCACGCGGACCAGCGCGAGGCCGCCCGCGAAGCGTTCGGCACCGGGATATCGCCGCAGATCGGTGACCGGGACGCATTCGTCGAGGACGTCCGCCGGGCGCTGTACGCCTCCAAGGTGGTCGCCTACGCCCAGGGCTTCGACCACATCGCCGCGGGCAGCGACGAGTACGGCTGGGGCATCGACCGGGGCGCCATGGCGACGATCTGGCGCGGCGGCTGCATCATCCGGGCCCGGTTCCTGAACCGGATCCGGGAGGCCTACGACGAGAACCCCGGGCTGCCCAGCCTGCTGGTCGCGCCGTACTTCGCCGCGGCGGTGCGGGACGGGGTGGACAGCTGGCGGCGGGTGGTGGCGCAGGCCGCGACGGCCGGCATCCCGTCCCCGGCGTTCTCCTCCTCGCTGGCCTACTACGACGGCCTGCGCCGGGACCGGCTGCCCGCCGCGCTGATCCAGGCCCTGCGGGACAACTTCGGCGCGCACACCTACCACCGGGTGGACAAGCCGGGCACATTCCACACCGAGTGGGCGGGCGACCAGCAGGAGCATCCGGCCTGAGCGGCGCCGCGTCAAGAATTCACAACAGGCGCGCCCGAGAGGCCGCCGAACGGCCCGGCACGCCGGCGGCGCTCGTATCCTGTCGGGCATGCATTCGTCGGCGGCCCGGACGCCACGCCGTCGCGCGTGGCTCCCTGTAGTGTCGTGCTCACTTTTCGTCATTCTGGCCGTGTCGGGCTGCAGTATGTTCACGCCCGCAAGCCAGCGTTCGGCGGCGCTGCCCACGGGCAGCGCGTCCGGCTCCCCGGCGACCCCGTCGCCAAGCCCGAGCCCGACGCCCACGCCCAGGGTCTGCGCCCGGAACGCGCCCGGCTTCCCCTGCACGATGCGGAACCGGATCAAGGAGATCCGCCGGTACATGCGGCATCTGCCCGGCTCCATCGGCATCGTGATCTACAACCGGAAGAACGGCGCCACCTGGCAGAACGCCAACGCTGACGTCGCGTACCCGGCGGCGTCCACGATGAAGCTGGCCATGATGACGGACATCCTGCTGCGCAGCGACGCGGGCAGCATCTCGCTGACCAGCGCCGACCGGGAGGCCATGTTCCAGGCGCTGTACACCAGCAATGACGACGACGCCAACTACCTGTGGGACAAGTACGAGGACGGCAGCTTCCTGAACCGGATCCGGGCGTTCGGGATGAACGACGCCCGGTTCACCTCGTCGGTGCCCAACTGGGGCTTCATGTACTGCACGGCCCAGGACCTGGACAACCTGATCAATTACGTGCTCAAGCAGACCCCGGCCAGCGTCCGCGATTACCTGGTCTACCGGCTCCAGCACGTGAGCGCGCTCGACCAGCAGTGGGGCGTGTGGGGTGCGGGCCCGGAGAACCACCCGGGCAACAAGGACGGATGGGAGCAGGACGGCAACCTGTGGATCACCAACACCGTCGGGTTCGCCGGGCCGGGCCAGGACTACACCATGGCGATCATGTACAACCTGGAGGGCTTCGGCGGCGTGGGGGACGCCGGGTTCAAGTACGGCAGCAACAAGCTGACCCAGATCGCGTCGATCCTGTTCCAGGGCCACCACACGGCGGCGCCCACCCCGCAGGCCTCCGCGGTGCCCTAGCCCGGGCCAGGACTTGAGCCCGGGCCAGGACCTGAGCCGGGGCTAGGGCTTGCGGCCCACCGCGCAGTAGGTGGGCAGGCCGGGCGCGTCGAACTGCTGGAGCGGGCCCGGATGCCAGTGCCCGAGCGGCACCACGCCAGGGTCCACGACCTGCATGCCGTCGAAGAACCGGGCCACCTGGGCCCGGGTCCGGGGCGTGATCGGGACCGCGGACCGCTGGTTGTAGCGCTCGGTCCCGGCCGCGACCATCCCGGTCTCGATGTCGGCGGCCGCGTGGGACACGACCAGGAAACTGCCGGGAGGCAGGGCCTCCAGCAGCCGGGCGGTAATCGCGTACGGGCCCTCCGCGTCGGGCACGAAGTGCAGGACGGCGAGCAGCATCAGCGCGACCGGCTGGCTGAAGTCCAGGGTCCGGGCCGCCTCGCCCAGGATCTGGCCGGTGTCCCGGATGTCGGCGTCGACGTAGGCGGTCCGGCCGCCGGGCCCGCTGGTCAGCAGGGCGCGGGCGTGGGCCAGCACGATCGGGTCGTTGTCCACGTACACGATCCGCGCCTGCTGGTTGGCCCGCTGGGCCACCTCGTGGGTGTTGTTCGCGGTGGGCAGGCCGGTCCCGATGTCGAGGAACTGGCTGATGCCGCCGCTGGTGGCCAGGTAATGCACGGCGGACGCCAGGAACGCCCGGCCCGCCCGGGCCACCATCGCCATGGCGGGCATGACCTCAAGGACGTCCAGAGCCGCGGCCCGGTCGGCGGCGAAGTTGTCCTTGCCGCCGAGGAAGTAGTCCCAGATCCGGGCCGGATGCGCCACGCTGGTATCCAGGCTGAGCGCCGTGGTCCCGCGGCCCGCCCTGGTCCCGGACGTGTCCTGCGCCGGCATCGCGCCCCTCTCCGTGGCCTGCCCTGGCCGCTGGCCCCGGCGACACTCAGCCGACAGCCCTGCTCTTTCACTGTATGCAAACCAGCACAGAATGGATCGGACCAGACTATTACGGCCAGGGCGGGGCCCTGAGGGGCAGGCCGTCAGGACGCGGCGGCCTGCTGCCCGCTCAGGTCCGCCAGGCCACCGGCCTCGTCGCAGCGGCAGTCCACCTCGGCACAGGAGATCACGAAGAGGTGCAGCTCGGCGCCGAGCCGGCAGTCCGGCTCGTCCGAGCAGTCCGCGGCCCCGTCCAGATGCAGGATCGCGGTCCCGTGGCAGTGCTCCAGATCGTCCTGGCACTCCGCACAGGCGCGGATGATCACGGCTGACTCGGGCATCACGGCTCCTTCCGAGTCAGCTCTATCACCGCCGGCCGACAGCCGCAGCCCGCCGGGCCGGCGGGGAGCGGATTCCTAGGAAATCTTCCGCGCGCCCCGTTTCGGCCGGCCGGCCGCCCGGATGGCCTTGATGAGCTCCGGCTTGGACATCTTCGAGCGGCCGGGGATGTCCAGCTCCGCGGCCCGGGCCAGCAGGTCCGCCTTGGACAGTGCGTCCAGGTCATCCGGCCCGGCGCCGGTGGCCGGGGACCGGCCGCGGCCCGCCGCGGGCCCGCCGCGGCCGCGCGCGCCCCCGCTGTCCCGGCCGCCCGCCCCGGCCCCGCCCGGGCTCATGTCCGCGACCGACGCCTCCAGGGCGGCCATCAGGTCGATGACGTTCGACTTAGGCCGTTCCGCCTCGAACACCACCGCCTCGCCTTCGCGCTTGCGCTCGATCAGCTCCTCGACCCGGGCCCGGTAGGTGTTGTGGTAGTCCCCGGGCGCCCAGGGCACCGTGAGCGACTCGACCAGCCTCTTGGCCACCTCCAGCTCGCGGCCCTGGAAGCTCGCCTCCTTGGGCAGCGTCTCCAGCTCCTCGCTGGGCGAGCGGATCTCGTCGGCGAAGTACATGGTCTCCAGGATCAGCACGTCGTCGCCCGGACGGACGGCGACCAGGTGCTCCTTGTCCCGCAGGACCATGGTGGCGATGCCTATCTTGCCGGTCTCGTGCATGGCCTGCCGGAGCAGCGCGTAGGCGCGGTCCGCGCCCTTACCGCGCGGGGCCAGGTAGTAGGTCTGCCGGAAATGCACCGGGTCGATCTCGCCCAGGTCCACGAAGTCGCTGATCTCGATGGTCTCCGACTTACCCGGCGCGGCCTCCTTCAGCTCGTCCCGGGTGACGACGACGTACTCGCCGCCGCCGAGCGGGAAGCCGTTCACGATGTCCTGGGTCGCGACCTCGTCCCCGGTGACCTCGTCGACCTTCTTGTACCGGATCCGGTGCGACGTGTCCTTGTGCAGCTGGTTGAAGTGGATCGTCTGGTCCGCGGTGGCCGGGTACAGCCCCACCGGGACGTTCACCAGCCCGAAACTCAGGAACCCCGACCAGATGGAACGCGCCATGCTCTCTCCCCGGCTAAGCCGCGTCTGGATCTTGATTCTATGCTGCGACCCCGCGGTGACCAGGGACTACCCACCTGGCGGTGGCTGACATGAAGCGCCCCCGGGACGATGATCCGTCCCGGGGGCCCGGCCTGCCTGGCCTGCCGGGTTAGAGCGGCGGCTCGGTGTAGCGGCGCTCCTCGTAGACCTCGGTCGCGTTCGGGGTCCTGGTCGTGGTGACGGTCCGGCGCCTGCGCCCGAACATCCACACCAGGGAGACGATCAGGCCGATGACACCCGCGATCATCAGGATCACGCCGACGAGCTGCAGGTTCACATTCGCGGGCGAGTAGCTGATGGCAAATCTCAAAATCGCGCCGATGACGATCAGCGCGACGCTGCCGCCGTAGGTCATGGGAAACAACCTCCTGTAGCCGAGGGCCCGTGGCCGCCAGCTTCCCCGCAGCGGCCCGCACACACCTCTCCCGGCCGGATTCCTGCCCGGGTGCTCACTCGGCGTGCAGCAACGGCTGCGCCGCCAGGCATGGGAGCGCCGCGCCGGGCGCGAGTACCGGCAGGTCCACGGCCACCAGGTCCGGGTACTTCAGCCCGGTTCCGGTGTTCAGCACGACCACCTCGTCGCCGGCCGCCAGCCAGCCGGACTCGCGGAGCTGCCGGACGGCGGTGACGCAGGCGGCCCCCTCGGGGCAGATCAGGCTGCCTTCCAGCCGGGCGGTCTCGCGCTGGTCCGCGAGCAGCGCCTCGTCGGTCACGGCCACGGCGGTCCCCCCGGTGCCCCGCACGGCCTGCAGGACCAGGAAATCACCGAGCGCCTTGGGCACCGTGATGCCGAAGGCGACGGTCCGGGCGTCCGGCCAGGGCTGGCTCTGCGCGGCGCCGCTGGCGAAGGCGGCCACGATCGGCGCGCAGCCGGCGGCCTGCACCGCGACCAGCCGGGGCAGCGGGCCGTCGACCCAGCCCAGCTCACGCAGTTCCCGCAGCGCCTTGTGGATGCCGATGATGCCCACCCCGCCGCCGGCCGGATAGACGATCACGTCCGGCAGCCGCCAGCCGAGCTGCTCGGCGATCTCGTACCCCATCGTCTTCTTGCCCTCCAGCCGGTAGGGCTCGCGGAGGGTGGAGACGTCCTGGTAGCCAGGACGGCCGGGAAGGGCCGCGGCGACCATCGCGCCCGCGTCCCCGATGAGCCCGTCGACCAGGTACAGCTCCGCGCCGGCCGCCGCGCACTCGGCGTGGGTGATGGAGGGCGCGGCGGCGGGCATCACGATGAGGCTGCGCAGCCCGGCGCGGGCGGCGTACGCCGCCCAGGCCGCGCCCGCGTTGCCGTTGGTGGGCATGGCCACGCCGGTCACGCCGAGTTCGGCGGCCCGGGACACCCCCACGGCCGCGCCGCGGGCCTTGAAGGTACCGGTCGGGGTCAGCCCCTCGTCCTTCATCCACAGCCGGGGCACCCCGAGGGCCTGGCCCAGCCGGGGCAGGGCCAGCAGCGGGGTCATGCCCTCCCCCAGGCTGACGACCCGGCTGGCGCCGCTGACCGGCAGCAGCTCGTGATACCGCCACAGGTCGGGTGGCCGTCCCGCGAGGTCGTCGCGGGACAGCTGCGCGCGGACCCGGTCCGTGTCGTAGCGGGCCAGCAGCGGCGACCCGCAGGTGCAGGTGCCCTGCACCTGGCCGGCGTCGTACCGGGTGCCGCAGCGGGAGCATTCGAGGTGCGCAAGGGCGGAGTAGGGCACGAGGGTGATCATGCCCAGCGGCGGGCGTTCTCACCAGCAGCAGGAGAACCGGGCCGCCGAAGGCGTGTCACGAGACACGCCTTAGAGGAAGTCGGCGACCTCGCGCAGCAGCGCGGACTTGGACCGGGCCCCGGTCAGCTGCCTGACCACCTCGCCGCCCGCGAACACGGCCACGGTGGGCACCAGCATGACGCCGTACCGCACGACGGCCTGCGGGTTCTCGTCCGCGTTGATCTTCACCACGTCGAGCGCCTCGCCGTGCTCGGCGGCGATGGCGTCGAGCACCGGCCCGAGCTGGCGGCACGGGCCGCACCACTGCGCCCAGTACTCCACCATCACCGGCTTGGCGCTGCGCAGCACGTCGGCCTCGAAGCTGTCGTCGGTCACCGTCCTGACCATGCCCATGGTCGCATTCCTCTCCGTGACGCGCCGGTCAGGCGCTGGCGGGGAGCTGGTCGTGCCCGTCACCCGGCTGCCCCTCGTCAAGCTGCCCGTGGTCAAGCTGCCCCTGGTCAAACGTGCAGGGCGAGGCAGTCGGCGCTGCTGCCGTGCGCGCAGACCTGGACCAGGCGGCGGAGCCGGCACTGCAGCCGGGCGAGCTCGGCGAGCTGGCCGGAGATCACGCCGAGCTTCGCCTCGGCAGCCCGGACGATCTCCCCGGTGGACCGGGCCTCGGCCGGGCCGAGCAGGTCGCCGATCTCGGCCAGGGTGAAGCCGAGCCGCCGGGCCCGGCGGATGAACGCGAGCCGCCACCGGTCGTCGTCGGTGTACTCGGCGAATCCGGATCTGCCCCGCGCGGGCCGGGCCAGCAGGCCGCGCCGCTGGTAGAACCGCACGGTCTCGACGCCGACCCCTTCGGCCTCGGCGAATTTCCCGATCGTCAGCCCCTCCATGCCCGGCAAGCTAACAGCCGTACTCCGGTACGGAGTCAAGCGGTACAGCGCCCCGGGCCGGCCGATAGGTGGTGAGCAGCCACGATGCCGGCGAGAATGTCCCCATGAGCGTCCCCAGCCGCCCTCTGGTCAGCCCGTGCATCCAGCACCCCTAGCCCCGGGGCCGCAGGCCCCGGCGGCACGGGCGCCCGTGCAGCTCGCGGTGTCCGGGCTCCGGGTCCGTTTCGGCCCGCTGACCGCCCTGGACGGGGTGGATCTCACGGTGCGCGCGGGTGAGCTCGTCGCGCTGGCCGGCGAGAACGGCGCGGGCAAGAGCACGCTGATCCGGTGCATCGCCGGGGATATCACCCCGACCTCGGGCGTGATCGCGCTGGACGGGCGGCCGGTCCCGGCCGACCCGCAGGGCGCCAAGCGCCAGGGCGTCTCGGTGGTCTGGCAGGACCTGGCCCTGTGCGACAACCTGGACATCGCCTCCAACGTGATGCTCGGCCGCGAGCGCCGCCGCCAGCTGCTGTCCAGCATCCGGATGCGCCGGGACGCCGCGGCGATCCTCGAGCAGCTGGGTGTGCCGCTCAACGACCCGGAACGCTCGGTCCGGTCCCTGTCCGGTGGCCAGCGCCAGCTGGTGGCGGTGGCCCGGGCCATGGCGCACCAGCCCCGGCTGCTGCTCCTCGACGAGCCCACCGCCTCGCTCGGCGTGCAGGAATCGGCCCTGGTGGAAGAGCTGATCGCGCGGGTCCGCGCGCAGGGCACCACGGTCCTGCTCGCGTGCCACGACATCAGCCAGATGTTCCGCCTGGCGGACCGGATCGCGGTGCTCCGGTACGGCCAGCTGGTCGCCGAGGTGGCGCCGAGCGAGGTGCATCCCGGCGACGTCGTGGCCCTGGTGTCCGGCCAGGAGGTGGACGCGTCCGCGCGGCGGCAGCTGACCCGGCTGCACGGCCTTACCGACCGGCTGGTGTCGGCGGACCCGTCGTCGAGCCTGGCGCTGATCCTGTCCGCGCTGGGCGCCGCGCTGGGCAGCGAGCGGCTGTGCATCCACCTGCTGGCGCAGTCCAGGCTGGTGTGCGCGGCCTCGCTGGGCCTGGCGCCTCCGCTGCTGTCCGCCTGGTCGGAGCTGCCGCTGGGCCCGGCCGGCGGTCCGGTCGGGCTGGCCGCCACCGCGCAATGCCCCATCGTCGAGGAAGACGTCCAGGCGGGGGCGGCCTGGACGGCTTTCGCCGAGGAGGCCAGGTCGGCGAAGGTCGCGAGCTCCTGGTCGGTCCCGGTGCTGGGCCCGGGCGGGATCCTCGGCGTCATCACCGTGTTCCGCGCCACGGCGGGCAAGCCGCAGCGCGACGACCTCGACCTGGCCACCCTGTACGCCGGGTACGCGGCCGGCGCGATCGAGCGGGACCGGCTGCTGGACGAGGTCACCTCGCGCAACCGGGTGCTGGAGACCATCCGGGAAATGCTGGAGACCCTGGCCGGCCCGACCCCGGTCGCCGACGGGCTGGGCATCGCCCTCCAGTTGCTCCGCCGGGGCCTGGAAGCCGACGAGGTGGCGCTGGTGGTCCAGCGGCCCGGCCTGCCGCCCGCCTGCCGGGCGGCGGCCAGCCTGGCCGACCTGCCCGATCCGGCCGATCCCCGCCGGACCGGGCCGCACGGCCCTGACTCCGCGGCCGCGAGCCCGGCGGCCCGGCGGGCCGCCGGGTCAGCCCTGGCCCGGGGCGGCCAGGACGTGGCCGCGCAGCCCAGCCGCGACGCCGATGAGCGCCTGCTGGCCGTGGCCTTCCCGGCCCCCGACAGCCAGGCGGCCCTCGTGGCCCGCTGGCATGACGGGCCGCTGCCCGCGGACTCCGCGGCCCTGCTGGAGGACGCGGCCCACTCGCTGCGGCTGGCGCTGGAGCGCGAGGAGGCCTGGTTCGCCAACCAGGAGACCGCCGCGCTGCGCCGGTCCCGTGAGCTGCAGCGCGGCTTCCTGTCCCGGCTGAGTCACGAGCTCCGCACCCCGCTGACGGCGATCAGGGGATACGCCTCCAGCCTGCTCCAGACCGACGTGACCTGGGATCAGGATTCGGAGCAGCGGTTCCTGACCCGGATCGCGGCCGAGTCGGCCCGGCTCGGCCGGCTGGTGGACGACCTGCTGCGGTTCTCCGCGATCGAGTCCGGCATCCTGCAGCTGCAGCGGGACTGGTGTGACATGCCCCTGGTCCTCGACGCCGCGATCGCCTGCCTGCCCCCGTCCGGTGCGCTGCTGGTCGGCGTGCGGTGCGCGGCCGACCTGCCCGCCATCTGGGCCGACCACGACCGCCTGGAACAGGTCTTCGTGAACCTGCTGGCCAACGCGGTCGGCCACAACCCCCCGGGTACCCGGGTCATGGTCACGGCGAGCCTCGACGGCCCCGGTACGGTGCTGGTGAGCGTGGCCGACAACGGGCCCGGGATGCCGGCCGACGTCGCGCAGGCCCCGTTCGAGCCGATGCGCCGCCACCGCTCGCCCAGTTCCGGGTCCGGCCTGGGCCTGTCCATCGCCCGGGGCATCGTCGAGGCTCACGGCGGCCAGATGGAGCTCGTCCAGCCGGGCCAGGGCACCACCTTCCGGATCTCCCTGCCGGTGGAGAACCCCGAGAACCCGGCCGCGGACACCCCGGCCCCCGGCGGCGGGCCGGAGACCGGGACGGCCAGCCGGACCGCACCGGCGCCGGCGAGGGGAGCCAGCTGAGATGCTCAAGCAGACCGGCACCACCCGCGCCCTGGTGGTCGAGGACGACCCGAACATCGTGGACCTGATCCGGTCCAACCTCTCGGTGCGGGGGTTCGACACCGTGGTCTCCGCCGACGGGCTGCGGGCGCTGAACCTGCTGGAGACCGAGGACCCCGACATCGTGCTGCTCGATCTCATGCTGCCCGAGATCGACGGGTTCGAGCTGTGCCAGCTGATCCGGGAACGCTCCTCGGTCGCCATCATCGTGGTGTCCGCCCGCGGCGGCGAACGGGACAAGGTCACCGCGCTCAACATGGGCGCGGACGACTACCTGACCAAGCCGTTCAGCATCGAGGAACTGCTGGCCCGGATCACCGCGACGCTCCGCCGCACCCGCCCCGCCGAGACGGCCCCGCAGAGCGTCCCGCCGGTGATCACCATCGGCCAGGTGGAGATCGACCTGGCCAGCCAGCAGGTCCGCCGGGACGGGGTGGCCGTCCATCTCACCCCGACGGAGTTCGCGCTGCTGCGCGAGCTGGCCATCAACCGCGGGAAGCTGCTGACCCACGCGCACCTGCTGCGCCGGGTCTGGGGCCGCGGCTACGAGACCGAGACCGAGTACGTGCGGGTCTACGTCCGCCGGCTGCGCGCCAAGCTCGAAACGGACGACAGCGAGCCGGTGATCCTCACCCAGCCGCGGGCCGGCTACCGCATCGCCGCCGAGTGAATCGGCCGCGCCTAAGGCACGCCCTAAGTCATTCCGGTCTCAGCCGGGTCTCGGGCTCGTCTCACGCCAGACACAAATTCGAATGTGAGCGGTAACCATAATCGGCGCTCGAATGTTGTTAATACTTTTTTCACGACGTTACAGAGATGTTTACGGCCCTGTTTATCCCTGTCGTCCTACTGTTTCCCCAGATAGATGGGGGCGTGCGGCGGCTGAAGGTATGCCGCCGGGTCACGCGCCCCGACATGTACCCGCCCACAGCGAGGTGGTTCCGTTGTATTCAGTTACCAAGAAAGTGGCGCTGACGGCCGTGGCTGGCAGTGCGGCTCTCGTCATCGCCGCCTGCGGCAGCAGCTCATCGTCCGGTTCCTCCGGAAGCGGCAGCAGCAGCGCCGCGATCCCCCAGCTCTCCCTCAGCCAGATCAACAACTCGTTCTCGGCCATGGCCACGCTCAAGCCCCTCGCCGCCAAGGGCAAGGGCAGCGTCGCCGTGATCCTGCCGGACACCGTGTCGTCCACCCGTTACGTCGAGTTCGACGCCCCGTACCTGAAGGAGTCGTTCCAGAAGGCCGGGCTCAAGTCGTCGCAGTACACGGTGCAGAACGCGCTGGGCAGCGACGCGACCCAGTTCAGCGACGCCCAGACGGCCATCACCAAGGGCGCCAGCGTGCTGGTCGTGGACGCGCTGGACTCCGGGGTCGGCGCGCACATCGAGTCGTACGCCAAGGCGCACGGCGTCGCGGTCATCGACTACGACCGGCTGGTCCTCGGCGGCAGCCGCAAGTACTACGTCAGCTTCAACAATGTGCAGGTCGGCAAGCTGATGGGGCAGGGCCTGGTCAGCTGCGTCGCCGCCTGGGGCGTGAAGAAGCCGCAGGTCATTGTCATGAAGGGCGCGCCCACCGACAACAACGCGACGCTGTTCGCCCAGGGCTATGACGCGGTGCTCGCGCCCCACTTCAGCTCCGGCTGGAAGGACGTCAGCAACCCGGCCGGCACCTGGGACCCGCCGACCGCGCTGAGTGAGTTCCAGCAGCAGTACACCGCCCACCCGACCATCAACGCCGCGCTGATCCCGAACGACGAGAACGGCGCGCCGATCATCCACTACCTGGCGAACAAGGGCATCAAGGCCAAGACCTTCCCGACCACGGGCCAGGACGCCACGCTGACCGGCCTGCAGAACATCCTGACCGGCTACCAGTGCGGCACCGTGTACAAGCCCATCTACCTGGAGGCCCAGGCGGCCGCTGCGCTGGCCATGTACACCCGGGCCGGGATCACGCCGCCGGCCAGCCTGGTCAACGGCAGCACCCAGGACACCACGGCCAAGGTGGCCGTGAAGTCCGCGCTGCTCAGCCCGACCTGGGTGACCACGTCTAACATGAACTCGACCGTCATCGCGGACAAGTTCGTTCCGGCCTCCCAGCTGTGCGCGGGCAAGTACGCGAGCGCGTGCTCGGCCGCGGGCATCTCGGGTTGACGTCGAGGTCGGATAGCCGACCGGGACACCAGCAGTGACAGGTAGCTCGGCAGACGGAGCCCGGCCCGCCACCGCGGGCCGGGCTTCGCCCGGTATCAGCGAAGGAACTCAAGCCATGGACGGGCCGCTACTGCAAATGCGCGGCATCGGGAAGAACTTCGGCCCGGTGCAGGCGCTCAGCGGGATCGACCTCGAGATCCCGGCCGGGCAGGTCACTGCCCTGGTCGGCGACAACGGGGCCGGCAAGTCAACTCTGATCAAGACCATCTCCGGAATCTGGGAACCCTCGCACGGGCAGATCGTCTGGCAGGGCCAGCAGGTGCACTTCCGCTCCCCGAGGGATGCCACCGACGCCGGGATCGCCACCGTTTACCAGGACCTCGCCCTCTGTGACAATCTCGACATCGTCGCGAACATGCTCCTCGGTCACGAGAAACGGCGGCATGTGCTGCTGGACGAGGTGACCATGGAGAAGATGGCCAAGCAGACCCTGAGCGACCTGCGGGTCGTCACGGTCCGCAACATCCGCCAGCCGGTCGGCTCGCTGTCCGGCGGGCAGCGCCAGTCGGTGGCGGTGGCCAAGGCCGTGATGCTCGACGCGAGGCTCGTGATCATGGACGAGCCGACGGCCGCCCTGGGCGTGTCCCAGACCGAACTGGTCCTCGACCTCATCCGGCGCCTGGCCGGGCGCGGGATCGCCGTGCTCGTGGTCTCGCATAACCTGACCGACGTCTTCCAGGTCGCCGACCGGATCGCTGTCCTGTACCTGGGGCGGCTGGTCTCGGTCGGCCCGGCGTCCGACTACGACACGTCGTCCGTGGTCGAGCTGATGACCACGGGCGGCCTGGAACGCAACGGCCGCACGGGCAACGGTGCCCGCACCCCCGACAGCGGCCGGGAGGGCTGACCCTTGACATCCACGAATCCAGCACCCGAGCGGGGCGAGATCGCCGCGGACAGCGGGGCGGACAGCCCGGAAGACATCGCGGTCCGGACCGGGGCCTCAGCGGAGCTGATGGCCAACTCGGTCGGTGAGTACGTGCGGATCTGGGCCAAGCAGGTCCGCGGCGGCGGGAGCGGCGCGCTGCCGGTCATCATCGGCCTCGTCGTGATCGTGATCTTCTTCCAGATCAAGAGCTCGGTCTTCCTGTCCGCGGGCAACCTGGTCAACCTGATGACCCAGGCCGCGTTCATCATCACCCTCGGCATGGCCGAGGTCTTCGTGCTGCTGCTGGGCGAGATCGACCTGGCGGCCGGGTACACCGCGGCCTGCGGGGCGGTCGTCGCCCTGTGGATGGTGGCCACAGGCTGGCCCTGGTGGGTCGCGATCCTGGCCACGCTCGCGGCGACCGGAATCTACGGGGCCGTCCAGGGCGTCATCATCACCCGCCTGCGATTGCCCTCGTTCGTCGTCACGCTGGCCGGCTACCTGTTCCTGTCCGGCCTGCTGATCTTCCTGATCGACGCGACCGGCAGCATCGGCAACGGCGGCGTCATCCGGCTGAACAACAACGTCCTCAACGACATCGAGGGCGGCGCGCTCAGCGCGGCCGGCAGCTGGATCGTCACGATCGTGCTGGTCGTGCTGGCCGGCACCATGATGTACCTGCGGGACCACCGGCGGCGCGTCAACGGGCTGGTCGCCCCGCCCCTGTCCATCACGCTGCTGAAGATCGCCACGATCGCGGTGGCGGGCATCGTGGTGGTGCTGGTGGGCAACACCAACCGCGGCACGCTCTTCCTGGCCGTGCGCGGGCTGCCCTGGGTGGTGCTGGTCGTGCTGGCCGTGCTGGTCATCTACACGACCCTGCTCGGGCGGACCCGGTTCGGCCGTTATATCTACGCGATCGGCGGCAACACCGAGGCCGCCCGGCGGGCCGGTGTCAACACCAACCGGATCCGCGTGCTGGCGTTCGCGCTGTGCGGCCTGACCGCCGGCATTACCGGCATCATCTACTCCTCCTACCTGGGGTCGATCTCCAGCGGCGTCAACGGCGGGGCCAACGTGCTGAACGCCGTGGCGGCGGCGGTCATCGGCGGCACCAGCCTGTTCGGCGGGCGGGGCAAGATGCTGGACGCGCTGCTGGGCGGCCTCGTCGTCGGCGTGATCGCCAACGGGCTGCAGTTGCTCGGCCTGACGGCACCGGCGCAGTTGATGTGGACGGCGCTCGTGCTCGTCGCCGCGGTCACCGTGGACGCGCTGACCCGGCGGGGACGTGACACGGTCTAACCGCCCAGCGTCCCCGGGCGGCCACGACTGGGTGTTCCGCGGCCTTAACGCCGCGGAGCACCCGGCCCGTGGCCGCCGGGCGTATCCGGCCCGGTCCGCCGGGCGGCCGCCGGGCCTAACCCGGCCCGGCGTTCTCCGTGGCGGCGACGCCCCACGGGCTGACGTGCTCGGCGGCCTGGGCGATGTTGCGGACCATGCCGCCGAACACGACGCCGTGGAACGGGGAGATGGACCGCCAGTACGCGATGCCGGCCGCGCCGCGGGGCTGGAAGATGGCCCGCTGGTGGTAGACGGTCCGGCCCTGGTCGTCCTCGCCGACCGACAGCTCGAGCCAGGCCAGGCCGGGCAGCTTCATCTCGGCGCGCAGCCGGAGCAGGGACCCGGGGGTGATGGCCTCGACCCGCCAGAAGTCCAGCGCGTCCCCGACCAGCAGGTGCTTCGGGTCGCGGCGGCCGCGGCGCAGCCCGACCCCGCCGGCCAGCCGGTCCATCAGCCCGCGCACGGCCCAGGCGAGCGGGAAGGAGTACCAGCCGGTCTCGCCGCCGATGCCCTCGATGACCCGCCACAGCGCCTCGGGTGAGGCCCGGACCACGCTGCTCCGGTCGTCCACGAACAGGGAGCCGCCCGCCCAGGCGGGGTCGCTGGGCAGCGGATCGCTGGGCGCGCCAGGGGTGCCCGCTGAGGACCAGCGGGTGGACACGTCCCCCTCGGCGGTGTGCCGCAGCGCCAGGCTGAGGGCCTGGCCGATGGGGAGCAGGCCGCCCGGCGGGTCGGGGACGTACTCGGCGATGTCGTGCTCGGCGCACACCACCTCGTTGCGCAGCGATTCCACCAGGGGCATGGCCAGCCCGGACGGTACCGGCGTGACCAGCCCGACCCACAGCGACGACAGCCGCGGGGTGAGCAGCGGCACCGGGATCAGCACCCGCGGCGGCAGCCCGGCCGCCTCGGTGTAGCGCCGCATCATCTCCGCGTAGGTGAGGATGTCCGGGCCGCCGATGTCGAACCGGCGGTTGACGTCCGGCGGCAGGTCCGCGCAGCCGGCCAGGTAGCGGAGCACGTCGCTGACCGCGATCGGCTGGATCCTGGTCTCCACCCACTTCGGGGTGACCATGACCGGCAGCCGCTCGGTCAGGTAGCGGAGCATCTCGAACGACGCCGAGCCGCTGCCGATGATCACGGCGGCCTGCAGGGCGGCGGTCGGCACCCCGCTGTGCAGCAGGATGTCGCCCACCTCGCCCCGGGAACGCAGGTGCGGGGACAGGTCCGCGGCCGGGCCGGACACGATCCCGCCCAGGTACACGATGCGCCGCACCCCCGCTTCCGAGGCCGCCGCGGCGAACAGCCCGGCCGCGTCGCGATCCTTCTGCTCGAACGAGGCACCGGTGCCGAGGGAGTGGATCAGGTAGTAGGCCACGTCCACGTCCTGCAGCGCCCGCCGGACCGCCGCGGCGTCCATGACGTCGGCCTGGGCGATCTCCACGTCGTCGGTCCAGGGCCGGTTACCCAGCTTTCCCGGGTCCCGGGCCATGCACCGGACCCGGTGGCCCGCGGCGAGCAGCTCGGGCACGAGCCGGCCGCCGATGTACCCGGATGAGCCTGTGACCAGGCAACGCAGGGACGTGGACATATCCTCGAGTCTCGCATGGGGGCTGGTCACTGGTATTCGGCAGGTGACGGCCTGCCGGTTGTGAGTCGTGCGCCACACCGGGCCAGGACGGGACGGCCAGATCAGCCGGTGTACTTCAGGAAAATCCTGGTGAAGTCCAGCGGCTGCTGGCTGATCTCCGAGCAGGCGGGCAGGCCGCTGGCCGAGCCGCCGCACGACTGGTCCCGGTCCACCGACCAGAACGCGAGCCGCCCCAGGTGGTTCTGGGTGGCGAAGCTGACCAGGGTCTGCGCGTCCGCCTCGGTGAATACCTCGGCGGGGTCGTCGTTCTGGCCGATCATCGGGGTTACGCCGATGTTGGCGTAGGTCATGCCGGGCCATAGCGTCCGCGCGTAGGCCAGGGTGGCCTGGGCCGCGGCCACCGCGTCGGCGCCCATGTTCGGGCCGCCCGTGTCCCAGGTTCCGTAGTAGTCCATCGTCATCACGTTGATGACGTCGATCCGGGTGCCTGCCGCCCGGGCCGCGGCCAGGAAGGCCTGGCCGTTGGCGTCGGGCCCGCTGGGCAGCACCGGGATGGTGACCGACACGACCAGGCCGGGGTTGGCCGCCTCCAGGGCGTTGATGGCCTGGAAGCGCAGGGCGTTGTCGGCGGTGTAGGCGATCTCGGCCCCCTCGATGTCGAAGTCGATGTGCGTCACGTGCAAGGTGGCGATCACCGACTGGTAGGCCGCGGTGAGCTGGCTGAGGCTGGAGCACGATGCGGCCAGCTCGCTGCCCGACTCGCCGCCGAAGGACACGATGGGCTGCGCGCCGTCGGCCTCGGCCGTGGTGATCTCACCGGTCACGGTCGGATCGTTAGTGACCGGAAGGGTGTCGCCCCAGATCGGCGTGCAGCCGCTGCCGATCACGAACGCGGCGCTGAACGCCTTCAGGCCGGCCTGGGTGGCCGCCTCGTTCAGCATGGGCTCCTGGTTGTTGGTCATGTCCGCGTACGGCGCGACCACGTAACTGCCCGGGCTGCCGCCCCCGCCCCCTCCGCCGCCGGAGGAGGCGGTGGTGGCCTGGACCGCGGACGAGGCCGCGGACTCGCCGGCGCTGTTGGACGCGGTCACGGTGAAGCTGTACGTGGTGGCGGCGGCCAGGCCGGTGATCGTGGCCGAGGTGCCCGTCACCGAGGCCGCCCGGGTGCCGTTCTGGTACACGGTGTACCCGGTGACCGTGCCCGCCGGGGCGGTCCAGGACAGGGACACGGACGAGGCCGTGGTCCCGGTGACGGTGAGCCCGGCCGGCGCGGCCGGCACGCTGCCGCCTCCTCCCCCGCCGCCGCTCCCGCCGGGGCCGGTGAGTGACAGGTCGTCGGCGTAGTAGGTGCCCTGGCCGTACCACCCGTGCACGTACACGGTGACGCTGGTGGTCGAGGCGCCGGTGGTGAACGAGGTGGAAAGCTGCTGCCAGCCGGCGGCCGAGGCGGTCCAGGTGCCGGTGTCCGTGCTGCCGGTGCCGGTGTCGCCGAGGAACACGTAGCTGCCCTGCACCCAGCCGGTCAGCGTGTACGCCGAGCTGGGCTGCACGCTCACGGTCTGCGTGCACTGGGCGTCGTCGCTGCCGCTGGCCGCCCCGGCCAGCGCGCCGGAGCCGGAGTGGACGGGGCTGGCCGTCACGTGGTCGGTGGCCGCGCACGTCCAGCCGGACAGCGTGCCGGTCTCGAAGCCGGGATTGGTTAACAGGTTGGCGGCGGCGGCCGCCGGGCCGGCCGCCGCCGTTGCGGTCAGGAACGTGGCCAGCAGCAGGGCGGCCGGGGCGGCGATCAGGGCGCGCTCTCATACGTCCTCCAGCGGGCGGGGTCCAGGCGCCCGGGGCCGGGCGCGTCTGGGCGGAAGAACGGGCTGACCTAACTAATAAGAAACTTTACTATTAGTTTGCCCTTGAACGTAGACCCCGTTCCGGGCCCTGTCAAGGGCCCGGCTGGGGCCCTCGACCCGGACGGGCCGTGGCCCTCCAGGCCCGGCGGCGGCCTCCGCCGGCCCCCGCGGTGCGGCCTCCGTCCGGCCCGGAAAATCTCCCCGCCCGCCAGGAATTTTTGCATGGACTGTAATGTTGACCTGACCGCAACATTCGATGAGTTATCAGCTTTCAGTGAGCGCAACATGACCCTGGCCGATACCGCCCCGGTGGCAGAACCACAGACCTCATTGCGCGAGCGCAAGAAGCTCGCCACCCGCCGGTCGCTCCGCCGGCACGCCCTGGATCTCGTGGCCCAGCGCGGCTTCATGCACGTCACGGTGGAGGACATCGCCGAGGCGGCCGACGTCTCACCGCGGACCTTCTTCAACTACTTCCCGTCCAAGGAAGCCGCGCTGTTCGGGGCGGACCCCGACCGGATCAGCGCGATGCGCGAGCGGATCCTGCGCCAGGCCCCGGGCGATCCGGCCCTGGAGGCACTGCGCCAGGCCGCTGGCCATCGAGGCCCGCAAGGTCACCGACGAACTCGGCGAACTGGGCGGCGACCCGCAGGACATGCTGCGCCGGATGAAGGTGGTCCGGGCTGACCCGCACCTGCGGGCGGCCCAGTCCGCGCACATGGCGAGCATCGAAGGGGCCATGGCCGAGGCCGTCGCGGAAAGGCTGGGCACCGATCCTGCCCGCGACCCCTACCCGGCCCTGCTGGCCGGCATCGCCGGCGCCGTGATCCGCGCGACCACGGTCTACTGGGCCAGCTCCGGCGGCGCGGAGCCGCTGGACCTGCTTACCGACCGGGCCTTCCAGGCCCTGGCCGACGGACTACCCGAACACTGCTCACTGCGCCCCGTCACGGGGACGGCGGCGCCCGGAAAGGACGAGGAATGACATCCCCAGACAGCACTGCCGTCGCCCCCGGCAGCGCGCTGCCCGGGCTCAGCCAGCGGCGGATCTTCCTGATCATCGGCGCGCTGATGCTCGGCATGCTGCTGGCCGCGCTCGACCAGACCATCGTGTCCACGGCGCTGCCGACGATCGTCGGTGACCTCCAGGGCGGATCGCATATCGCCTGGGTGATCACCGCGTACCTGCTCGCCACCACGGTGTCCACACCGCTGTGGGGCAAGCTGGGCGACCAGTACGGCCGGAAGATCTTCTTCCAGGCCGCCATCGTGATCTTCCTGATCGGCTCGATCCTGTCCGGGCTCAGCCACTCGATGTTCGAGCTCATCGCGTTCCGCGCGGTGCAGGGCCTCGGCGCCGGCGGGCTGATGGTCGGCGCCCAGGCCATCGTGGGGGACATCGTCTCGCCCCGCGAGCGGGGCCGCTACGTCGGCCTGTTCGGCGCGGTCTTCGGCGTGTCCAGCGTGATCGGCCCGCTGCTCGGCGGGGTCTTCGTGGACAACCTGTCCTGGCGCTGGATCTTCTACATCAACGTGCCGATCGGCCTGGTCGCGCTGGCCGTGGTGGCCGTCCAGGTGCCCGGCGCGCTGACCAAGGTGCACCACGTCATCGACTACCTCGGCACCCTGGTGCTGTCGCTGGCCGCCACGTCGCTGATCCTGCTGACCAGCCTGGGCGGCACCACTTACGCGTGGAACTCGGCACCCATCTACATCCTGGGTGCGGCCGGGGCCGTGCTCATCGGCGTGTTCGTGCTGGTCGAGCGCCGCGCTGCCGAGCCCGTCCTGCCGCTGCACCTGTTCAAGCTGCGCACGTTCTCGGTGACCAGCGTCGTCGGCTTCATCGTCGGCTTCGCGATGTTCGGCGCCATCACCTACCTGCCGGCGTTCTTCCAGGTGGTGCGGGGCATCTCGCCGACCATTTCCGGCGTGTACCTGCTGCCGCTGATGGCCGGGCTGCTGTTCATGTCGATCGGCTCCGGCCAGGTCATCTCCAGGACCGGCCGGTACCGGTTCTTCCCGATCATGGGCACCGCGCTGATGACCGTCGGCATGTTCCTGCTGCACCTGATGGGCGTGCACACGCCCACGTACCTGGACGCGATCTACATGCTGGTGCTGGGTCTGGGCATCGGCGGCGTGATGCAGGTGCTCGTCATCATCGTGCAGAACGGGGTGCCGCACAGCGAGCTGGGCGTGGCCACGTCCGGGGCCACGTTCTTCCGGTCCATCGGCGGGTCCTTCGGTACCGCGATCTTCGGCGCGATCTTCTCCAACGTGCTGATCGGGAACCTGGCCAGCCACCTGCACGGGGTGACCCTCCCGTCCGGCTTCAGCAGCGCGGACGCCACTCCCGCCCTGCTGAGCAAGCTGCCGGCCGTGGTGCACGCGGGCTTCGTGGCGGGCTACGCGGAATCGATCCAGACCGTGTTCCTGGTGGCGGTGCCGATCGCCTTCCTGGCCTTCCTCGCCTCCTGGCTCATCCCCCAGGTGGAGCTGAAGACCTGGCCGGAGGCCGACGCGGGCACCCAGGCCCCGGATGCGGCCATGTCCGTCCCGGGGGCCACGGTGTCTGCCGAGGTGCTGGACGAGCCGGGTTCGGCCCAGGCCACGGTGTCCCCCGAATCCCTCGACCCCCAGGACGCCACCAGGGATACCTGACCGGTCCCGTATCCAGCACCGAAGGCCCCGGCGCGCCCAGCGCGCCGGGGCCTTCATGGCCTGCCATGCTGGCTGGGTGGGCGAAGTGCGCACCCGGGACATCCGGGTCACCCTGGCCGGGGACGCCGTGGACGACCTGCGGGAACGGCTGCGCCGGTCCCGGCTGCCCGCGGCGGACGGGGACGGCTGGGAACGCGGCGTGCCCCGGTCCTGGCTGGAAGCGCTGCTGGCGGACTGGCGGTCGTTCGACACCGCCGCCTTCCAGGCCCGGCTGGACCGGCTGACCCACCAGGAAGCGGCCGTGGACGGCCAGCTGATCCACCTGGTCCACGTGCCCGGCCAGGGCCCGGACCCGCTGCCGCTGCTGCTGACCCACGGCTGGCCCGGCTCGTTCTGCGAGTACCTGGACCTGATCCCGCTGCTGGCCGACCCGGCCGCGCACGGCGGCGACCCGGCGGACGCGTTCACCGTGGTGGTGCCCTCGCTGCCGGGGTTCGGCTTCTCCGCCACCCCGCCGCCGGGCGGCCTCACCGCGGCCGCGGTGGCCGCGCTGTGGCACCGGCTGATGACCGAGGGACTGGGCTACCCCCGGTTCGCCGCGCACGGCAGTGACCTCGGGGCCGGGGTCACCGCGTGGCTGGCCCGGGACTTCCCCGCCGCGGTCGCGGGCATCCACCTGGCCACGCCGGGACTGGCCGCGCCACCCCGGCCGTGGAGCCCCGCTGAGGAGACGTTCCTGGCCGAGGTGGCCGCGTGGACGGCGGAGGAAGGCGGGTACGCCCACGAGCACACGACCAAGCCGTCCACGCTGGGCGCCGCGCTGAACGATTCCCCGGCCGGCCTGGCCGCCTGGATCGGGGAGAAGATCACGGCCTGGAGCGCGGTCACCGGCGACGGCCAGCCCGCGTTCGGCCGGGACCTGCTGCTCGGCACGCTCACCCTGTACTGGGTCACCGGCACCATCACCTCGTCGCTGCTGCCCTACTGGGCCTACGCCCACCACCCCGGCACGGCGCTGCCGCCCGGGGACCCGCCCGCTGTGCCTACCGCGGTCAGTATCTTCGGCGGCGAGCGGGTCCCGTTCCCCAAGCCGCCCCGCGAGCTGGCCGAACGGTACTTCCGGCTGACCGCCTGGGCCGAGCACGACCGGGGCGGGCACTTCCCGGCGGTGGCCGAGCCCGCGCTGCTGGCGCAGACGCTCCGCGACGTGTTCCGGCCGGCCCGCCAGGCACCATGACCCCGCAGATGATCCGGTACAGCGAGCGGCCCGAGCTGTGGGACAGCATCGGCGGCCTGTCGTCCGAGGTGTGGCCGGAGTACAACCGGCACGGCGACGTGCTCAACCAGTACTGGGACCGGCTGTACGAGACCTTTCCCGAGTGGCAGTTCGTGCTGTACGACGCCGGCCCGGGACAGGTGCTGGCCGAGGGTCACACCATCCCGGTGGCCTGGGACGGCACCGACGCGGCCCTGGGCCCGGGCATCGACGCGTCCATCCAGGCCGGGTTCGCCCTGCGGGCCGCGGGCAGGACACCGACGGCGCTGTGCGCGCTGGCCGCCGAGATCCTGCCGCGCCACCAGGGCCGCGGCCTGTCGGCCGCGGTGTTGCGGGCCATGGCCGGGCTGGCCTCCGGCGCCGGTCTGGCCCACCTCATCGCGCCGGTCCGGCCGAACCTGAAAGAGCGCTACCCGGGCATCCCGATCGAGCGTTACGCCCGCTGGACGCGGGAGGACGGGACGCCGTTCGACCCGTGGATCCGGGTGCACACCCGGCTCGGGGGCCGGCTGGGCCCCGTCCTCCCCCGCTCACTGCGCATCACCGGGAACGTCGCGGACTGGGAGTCCTGGACCGGGATGAAGTTCCCGGAGACCGGCGACTACGTGTTCCCGGCCGGCCTGGCCACCGTGCATATCGACCGTGACCAGGACACAGGCCGGTACTGGGAACCCAACGTCTGGCTCATCCACCGGAGCCACGGCCCCGGTGCTGGCCAGCCCGGTGCTGGCCAACCCGGTGCTGGCCAGCCCGGCGAGCATGGCTGACCCGGCTGACGGGCCTGGTCAGGCGACGGGCCCCAGGTCTGCGAGCTGGCCGACCTGCACCCCGCCGGCAGCCAGGGCCGGGCAGCCCTTGGCCAGCGTGAGCGCGGTCTCCAGGTCCGCGGCCGAGATCAGCGAGTACCCGCCGGGCCGGGTGCCCGCCCCGCAGTGGCCGATCTCCGCGGTCTGGGACGCGGGCTGGCCCCGGTCCACCACGTGGTCACCCATCCCGTCGAAGAACGCGGTCCAGCTGGCGGCCGCTTCCGGGCGGCCCAGCTGGTAGTCCGCCGGCACCCGGTAGGAAAACAAGAACGTGGGCATGGTCAGCACCTCCTGTGACGGGCCACCCGCCGCGTCAGGCCCGGATCCGGAGCGGGTCACGGGCCCGCGAGGGTGGCTTTTCGTTGCTGAAGAAGCTGACACGCGGCGGCCCGCAGACTGGGCGGCCGCGGGCGGAGGCGCGGCGCGGGATTTCAGGTGAGCCGGCCGGGAGCCGCAGGCCGGGCCGGCGGCGCCCAGTTTCCGGTCCTGCCGGGGTCAGTATGGGCAGCCGTGGGGAAGCAACTGAAGAAGAGGTGATGCGGTCGTGACCACGGAGCTGATCGCCCGCGCGCGCTCCGGCGATGGCGAGGCGTTCCGCCAGCTCATCGGGGTGCACCGGCGGGAGTTGCTGGTGCACTGCTACCGGATCCTCGGGTCCGCGCAGGACGCCGAGGACGCGCTGCAGGAAACCATGCTCGCGGCGTGGCAGGGGCTGCGCGGGTTCGAGGAGCGATCCTCGGTCCGCACCTGGCTGTACCGGATCGCGACGAACCGCTGCCTGAACGCGCTGCGCTCGGGCAGCCGGCGCCCGCGGGCCGGATCCCCGCCCTCCTGGGCGGAGCCGCTGGAGCCCACCAGGCTGGGCGAGGTGACCTGGCTGGAGCCGTTCCCGGACGCCCTGCTCGAAGGGCTCGCGGACCGCGCGCCCGGCCCCGAGGCCCGGTACGAGACGCGGGAGGCGATCTCGCTGGCGTTCGTGACCGCACTCCAGCTGCTGCCGCCCCGCCAGCGGGCCGTGCTCATCCTGCGCGACGTGCTGGCCTTCCGGGCCAGCGAGGTGGCCGGCATGCTGGAGTCCACCGAGGAGTCGGTGACCAGCGCCCTCAAGCGGGCCCGCGCCGCGATGGCCCGCCGCCTGGGCCCGGCGGAGCAGCGGGAACCCGCGCCGCCGCCCGGCTCCCCGGCCGAGCAGCAGCTCGTGGCCCGGCTGACCGAGGCGTTTGAGAGCGGCGCGGTGCACGACATCGTGGCCCTGCTCACCGAGGACGTGCTGCTGGCCATGCCGCCGCTGCCGCTGGAGTACCTGGGCCGCGAGCTGACGGGCCGGTTCTTCACCGCGGTCTGGCGCGGCCGCCAGTACCGGCTGATCGCCACCCGGGCCAACGGCCAGCCCGCGTTCGGGATCTATGTGCGGGACCCGCATGCCGCGGTGGCGCACGCCAACGGGCTGCTGGTCGCCACCCTGGCCGGCCCGGAGATCTGCGCGCTGACCCGGTTCGACAACAGCGTGCTGCCCAGGTTCGGCCTGCCGCGCACGCTGCCGGACTGAGCCCCGTGTCTTGACCAGCCTGGCCATGACCAGCCTGGCCATGACCAGCCTGGCCATGACATTTGTCATGCCCGGGCCAGGACAGCGCGCCTACGACGGGGGCGCCGGGGCGGCTTAGCGTGGCAGAGCACCGTGCACGACAGGGGGTGCACGGTGCCCCTCGTGCCGTGCACCGTGCCCGTCCCGCCTGCCCGCCCAGCCTCCCGGAGAAGATAGCCGTGGTGACCCAGATCGTCATCGGCGTAGCCGTCCTGGCCCTGCTCATCTACCGCCAGCTCCGCACCCGCCCCGTCAACGCCTCCGGGCTGCGGCTGGCCGCGATCATCGGGGTGATCGGGCTGATCGAAACCTACGAGTTCGTGCAGAAGCACCACGCAGGCGCGGTGACGTACGCCGCGCTGGCGGGCAGCCTGGTGCTCGCCGCCGGGTTCGGCGTGCTGCGCGCGGCAACGGTCCGGATCTGGCTGCAGGACGGTCAGCCGTGGTCGCGCGGCAGCTGGGTGACCGCGTCGTTGTGGGTCGTGGCGCTGGCCGCCCACCTCGGGTACGACGCCCTAGTCGCCGGGCACGGCACCGGCAACGTGGGGGCCGCCACCATCGTGCTCTACCTGGCCGTGAGCCTGGGTATCCAGCGCCTGGTCGTGCACCAGCGGGCTCAGCGCCTGTCGGGGGCTGGGTCGGGGGCTGGGTCCGTCCAGAATCCCGACCGTCTCGGTACGCTGGGGCGATGAAGGAAGACGCCGGCCAGCCGCGGGCGTGCTCGGTGGCCCGCACCCTCGACATCGTCGGCGAGAAATGGGCCCTGCTCGCGGTGCGCGAGGTGTTCCTCGGCGACCGCCGCTTCGATGAGATGATCCGCCGCACCGGGGCGCCGCGGGACACGCTCGCCGCCCGGCTGCGCACCCTGACCGGGGCCGGGATCCTGGAGCGGCGGCTGTACTCCGAGCATCCGGCCCGGTTCGAGTACCACCTCACCGCCGCCGGCCGGGACCTGTACCCGGTCATCGTGACGCTGATGCGCTGGGGCGACACGTACCTGGCCGGGGACGGCGGGCCGCCGCTGGTGCTGGAGCACACCTGCGGCCAGGTCCTGGCCGCCCAGGTCGTGTGCGGGGCGTGCGGCGAGCCGGTCCGGGCCCGCGACACCCGGCCGGTCCCGGCGTCGTCGTCGTAGCGGCGGCTAGGGGATGACCTGGATCTTGCGGCCGATCCCCCGCTTGAACCGGTCCAGCGCACCGGCGTAGTCGTCGAGCGGGAGCCGGTCGCTGATGAACACGTCCGGGTCCAGCACCCCGGCGGCGAACAGTTCCGCGGCGCGCTCGAAGCTGTGCAGCACGGCCATGGAGCCGGTGATGGTGATTTCCTTGTTGTAGATCCGGTAGGGCTCGATCGTGACCCTCGTGTCGTAGGACGCCACGCCGAACTGCAGGAAGGTGCCGCCCGGGCTGACCCGCCCCAGCCCGTCCTGGATGGCCGGCCCGGCGCCGGTGGCGTCGATGACCAGCTCCCAGCCGCGGGGCTGGTCCAGCTCGGCGGCGGAGGTCGCGGTCCGCGAGCAGCCGAGCGCCGTCGCCGTGGCGAGCCGGTCCGGGTTGAGGTCGACCACGTCCACCGACGCGGCGCCGGTCCGCTTGGCCAGCTCCAGCATCATCAGGCCCATGGTTCCCGAGCCGTAGATGAGGATGTGCGAGCCGAGCCGGGACCGGAGCACGTCGTAGCCCCGGATCGCGCAGGACAGCGGCTCGATCAGCGCGGCGTCCTCCAGCCGGACGTGATCCGGCAGCGGCACGCAGTTCGCCACCGGGGCCACCGCGTACTCGGCGGCCCCGCCGGGCACGCTGACCCCGATCGCGTTCCACCGCTCGCACAGGTTGCCCCGCCCCATCCGGCAGTAGTGGCATTCGTGGCAGTAGAGCGAGGGGTCCACGGCCACCCGCTGGCCCTCGGTCAGCTCGCGGACCTCGGAACCGGTCGCCACCACCACCCCGGAGAACTCGTGCCCGGGGACGATGGGCAGCGACGGCGCGAACTCCCCCTCCAGGATGTGCAGGTCGGTGCCGCAGATCCCGCAGGCGGCCACGTCCACCACGACGTCGCGGGGGCCCGGGGCCGGGTCTTCCACGCTGACGACGCTGACCTCGTGGGACTCCTTGATAAGCGCGGCTCGCATGGCATCACCTTCCCGGGGTTGGCAGCACGTGCTATTTCACCGCACCCATGGACAGGCCGCGCACCAGCTTGTCCTGCGCGGCCCAGCCGGCCAGCAGCACCGGCCAGCAGGGCCTGGCTCTGCAGCCCGGCCAGGGCCCAGCACCAGGGCCCCCGGCGCCGCCGTCCTGGAAGGTCTCATGCGGCGGACCCGGCAGCAGGGCCGCGCGCTGGTTCTCTTCGATCCCAACGTGCGGACCGGGTTCGGCTTCTCGGCTACGGTCGAGCGGGACAGGCCTGGGGGCCCAGTCCCGCGAGCCCGCACCGGCAGCCGGTCTCGAGCAGCCTGACCGCGGGGCCGCGTACGCGGGGTACGCGGGGTACGCCCGCTGGGGGCCGCCGGGGCCGCGGGAATCCACCGAGTCGGCCGGTGTGGCAGGAATTAGTCCTCATATGGCGTTCCTGCCACTGGCCTGAGTCGTGTCCGGCGGGCAGCGTGGCTGGGTGGTCAACGCGCCGGAGGAGACGGGAGAACTGGGCAGCGCCGGGGCCGGGCCGGCCGGGACCGGCCGGGCTGGGCCGGACGAGGCCGCCGGCCGCGCCCGGCAGGTCGGATGGCTTTCGCTGCTGGTGGTCTGGGTGCTGTGGGGCAGCACGTACTTCGCCATCCGGGTGGGCGTGGAGACTCTGCCGCCGCTGCTGATGGCGGGTATCCGTTATGTCGTGGCGGGGATGCTCATGTTCCCGTTCGCGATCCGGTCCGGCGGCCCCGAGCTGCGCACCGCCGACCGGCCCCGCGCCGCGGGCTGGTGGTCCGCGGCCCTGGTTGGCACCCTGCTGCTGGCCGGGGGGAACGGCGGGGTGTCGGTGGGCGAGCGAAGTGTCCCGTCCGGACTGGCCGCCTTGCTGGTGGCCACGGTCCCGTTGTGGCTGATCGTCATCGACCGCTTCGTCAACGGAGCCCGGATCGGCCTGCTGGCCCTGGCTGGACTGGTCGCGGGCGTGATCGGTGTGGGGTTCCTGGCCGGGCCATTCGGCGGCGGCGCCGGGCATGCGGCGGCCAGCCACGCGGCCGCCGGGCACGGGGGCGCAGGCGGCTCGCCCGGGACCGGCATCGTGATCATCCTCGTGGCCAGCGTCAGCTGGGCGTCCGGCACCATCGCCTCGCGGCGGGTGCCGCTCCCGTCCCGGCCGCTTCTCGCCACCGCGATGCAGATGCTGGCCGGCGGGACGGTGCTGCTCGCGGCGGCCGCCGTGACCGGCGAATTCGGCCAGTTCAACCCGGCGCACGTATCAGCCGCCTCTTGGCTGGCCCTGGCATACCTCATCGGACCGGGCTCGATCATCGCGTTCAGCGCCTACGTGGTGGCCGTGCGCCGCCTGCCCACGGCCACCGTCGCCACTTACGCCTACGTCAACCCGATCATCGCCGTGATCCTCGGCACGTCCTTGCTGGGTGAGGCCCTGACGGCATCGATGCTGCTCGGCGGGGTCCTGATCGTCGTCGCCGTCGTGCTCGTAGTGCGGTCTCAGCGGGCCGCGCGGCGCTGATTTGCCTCCGCCTGCGGTTGGCCATAAAGTGAAGGCACACCGACGCGGGGTGGAGCAGTTCGGTAGCTCGCTGGGCTCATAACCCAGAGGTCGCAGGTTCAAATCCTGCCCCCGCTACCAGGCCAGAGGCCCCTTCCGATCATGGAAGGGGCCTTCTGCATGTTGGTTGCTAACGGTGGGCGGTCGCGTTGCACCGGACGGCTCAGCGCAGAGAGAGCTCTCTTGGTCAGCCGCTGTCCCGCAGGACGGGGCGCAGCGCGTCGAGGGTGGCAGGGTCGTCGATGGTGGAGGGCACGAGTTCGTCGTTGTTGCCGTCGGCGATGCCGCGCATGGTCTTGCGCAGGATCTTGCCCGAACGAGTCTTCGGTAGTCCCGCCACGACGTTGACCCGGCGCAGCGCGGCGACTGCGCCAATCCGAGCGCGGACTAGGCCGACCAGCTCGGCGCTCAGCACGTCGGGGCCGGTCTCGACGCCCGCTTTGAGTACTACGAATCCGCGCGGGATCTGGCCTTTGAGAGGGTCATTGACGCCGATGACCGCGCATTCGGCGACGGCGGGATGACTGGCGAGTATCTCCTCCATCTCCCCCGTGGAGAGGCGGTGCCCGGCGACATTGATGACGTCGTCGGTACGGCCCATCACGTAGACATATCCATCCCTGTCGCGGAATCCGCCGTCCCCCGTAATGTAGGCGCCCGGGTACTGCACCAGGTAGGACTCGATGAACCGCTGGTCGTCACCCCACAGGGTGGTCAGGCATCCCGGTGGCAGCGGCAGCCGCAGCACAATCTCCCCGGTGGTGCCGGGCGGGACGTCGGCGCCGCTGACCGAGTTGACTATGTGCAAGTCGTAGCCGGGTACCGGCACGCTCGGCGAGCCCGGCTTGGTGGGCAGCGCTTCAAGTCCCATCAAGTCGGCCGCGATCGGCCAGCCGGTCTCAGTCTGCCACCAGTGATCGATCACCGGGATTCCGAGCAGCCCGCCTGCCCACCGGTAGGTTTCCGGATCGAGCCGCTCGCCCGCCAGGAACAGGTACCGGAGGCCAGACAGATCGTACTTTCTGGCAAAATCACCAGCCGGGTCTTCCTTCTTGATCGCGCGGAAGGCGGTGGGCGCGGTGAACATCGCCTTAACCCCGTGCTCGGCGATCACCCGCCAGAACGCCCCGGCGTCCGGGGTGCCGACCGGCTTGCCCTCATACAGCACCGTGGTGCAGCCCGCCAGCAGCGGGGCGTAGACGATGTAGGAATGCCCGACAACCCAGCCAATGTCGGACGCGGCCCAGAAGACCTCGCCGGGCTTGGTGTCGTAGATGTTTTCCATGCTCCAGCGCAGCACGACGGCGTGGCCCCCGTTATCGCGGACAACACCCTTCGGCTTCGCGGTAGTGCCAGACGTGTACAGGATGTAGAGCGGGTCAGTGGCCGCGACCGGGACGCAGTCGGCGGGCTCGGCGGCCGCCATCGCGTCCTGCCAGTCCAGGTCACGGCCCTCGGTCAGCGCCGCCGCTGCCTGCGGCCGCTGCAGGATGACGCACCGGCCCGGCTTCCTGGACGATAGCTCGATCGCCTTGTCCAGGATCGGCTTGTACTCCAGGACCCGACTGACCTCGATGCCGCAGGAAGCCGACACGACGACCTTGGGCGCTGCATCGTCGATGCGGGCGGCCAGTTCGGGCGCGGCGAACCCACCGAAGACGACCGAGTGCACGGCGCCGAGACGCGCGCAGGCGAGCATCGCGACCACTGTCTCGGGAATCATCGGCATGTATATGACCACGCGGTCGCCAGCGCCCGTGCCGAGCCCGCGCAGCACGCCTGCGAACCGCGCGACCTCATCGAGGAGCTGCCGGTAGGTCAGCTTCCGGCTGGTACCCGTGACCGGGCTGTCGTAGATCAGGGCGGCCTGGTCGCCGCGGCCGTCGTTCACATGCCGGTCCAAGGCGTTGAAGCAGGTGTTCAGCATGCCGTCGGCGAACCAGCGGTAAAACGGTGGGTTGGACTCGTCCAGCACGACCGTCGGCCGGCGGTACCAGTCGATTCCGCTCGCTGCCGCGCCCCAGAAACGCTCCGGGTCGGTGAGGCTCTGCTGGAACGCTTCAGCGTAACGGCCCATGGTTGTTGTCCTCCGCGACGAGCATGCGCTTCCGGCGCGCTCGCGCGCAATGGCCATAAGTCCTGAACAAGGCCGTGCCAGAAGTAAGTCGCGCTCATCCACCAGCCCGAGCGGATGGTGGAGTGACCGCCGCACCCCAAGGGAAGGCAGCTACGAGCAAGGACGGAGGAGGACCGGGATGACGCAGGTCAGGCGCCAGTTCCGCTAACGGGCTTGCTAACGAGACCGAGCGGGTCAGGCGAGACACGACGGAGAACGAGAGACGGCCACCAGGTTCACGTCCTGGTCAGTGAGACGAGCGGTCACGCCTGAGACGTGGAAGACGTGCGTCGTATGTCTCATAACCCAGAGGTCGCAGGTTCAAATCCTGCCCCCGCTACCAGGCCAGAGGCCCCTTCCGATCATGGAAGGGGCTTTTTGCTTGCCGTCTGTGCACGGATTTGTGCACGGCAGCTCATGTGCGAGCCCGGTAGATGCTGGACATCTCGATTCCGGTTCCTGGGCGACAGGTTGAGTCTTCCACCTGTGCCAGACCATCGCTGTCCACTGGCAGGGAATGGCATCAGAAGCGGACCAGAAGCACGGGTCTCCGCAACGTGACGGCAACCTGGGTGCCCTCTCCCCGGCCGCGTTCACTCTCAACGGCACGGTGTGCACGACGACCTACTCCTCCCGAATAAGCCCGCCGGAGCAGGTTGACTCGGGCCGCGGTGTGGGGTGCTCTGGAGCGGGGCTAGCACGAAGGCGACAGAGCCGCCCGTCCCGGTGCGACCGCCGTCGTTGTGCTGGCCTGCCAGGCTGGCGGCGAGGGCGCGGGCCAGCCGGACGGCGCCGAGGAAGACGCCCTCGAACGCGGGCCGCCATGCGTCGTCGTCAGTGGCCGCGACGGTTCCGCCTGGTGATCCGCCCACGCTGATCAGCGCTCCGGCCAGGCGGCCGAAGCGGTCCTGGGCCGCCGCGATCAGCTGACCGGGGTTGCGGGGTCGGCGTTTGATCGCCCGCGCCCTTACCCCCTGTCACAGACCACATCCTCAGCAGGACCAAGCCACCAAATCGCCCCGGCTTTCGGCTTCGATCTGTAGATGTTCGACGGCGTTTCGCATACTGAATCCCAGGCACGTAGCCGTGGCCTTGTCACTACGGGGATGAGTAAATATGGAGTTCCGGATCTTAGGGAGCCTGGAGGCTGAGGCGGCCGCAGGCGGACGGCTCGCCCTGGGTGGGCCGGGCGAGCAGGTGGTACTCGCCGTCTTGCTGCTGAGCGCCGGACAGGTGGTGCCGGTGGCCGATCTGGTGGATGCGCTATGGGAGCACAGGCCCCCGGCCACTGCGGTCAAGCAGGCGCGGAACGCCGTTGGACGGTTACGCCACCTGCTGGCCAGCGGCGGCGAGTCGGATGCGATCGCTACCGAACGCGGCGGCTACCGGATGTGCATGGATAGACATGCGCTCGATGCGTGGGTGTTCGAGGCGAAGATCGGCCAGGCTAAGGCTGCCGCCGCAGCCGGAAACGTGGCGGGCGCGGCAGCGCTGCTGCGATGTGCTCTGGATTTGTGGCGCGGTCCGGCGCTGGCAGGGTTGTCCGGCCTGGTGATCGAGGCGGCAGCCGATGCCTGGAATGAACGGAGGTGGGCCGCCCAGGAGGCCTACTACGATCACAGGTTAGCGCTCGCGGAGCACCTCCACATCATCGGCGACCTGCGGGGCCTGGTCTCCGCGCACCGACTGCGAGAGCGCCCGGCCGCCCAGTTGATGGTTGCGCTGTACCGGTGCGGTCGCAGGGCCGAGGCCCTGGATGTGTATCAGCGGGTGCGCATGACACTCGCGGAAGAACTCGGACTCGACCCCGGCCCGCAACTCCAGCGGCTGCACCAGCAGATTCTGGTCGGCGACCCAGGACCGGACCTTGCGGCGCCAGGCCATTCGCAGCCGATGACCGCGGATGACCAGCAGGCCTGGCGGTCCACGGGCGAGACCGTGCCACGCGACCGCGTGGACCCTAGCCAGAGGACTCCGGGCACATGCGAGGCAACGACTAAGGTATGGCCCGATCCGTTACGGATCGTCCTGGCCCAGGTGGAGGAAGCGCTCTGCCTGCGGCGCCGGGAAGACCACGGGCAGAGCCTCGTGGTGAACGTGACGGGCCCGCTGGGGGTGGGCAAGAGCGCACTCCTGGAGGCATGGGAACGCACACGTCAGCCGTGGCCCGCCACCCGTGAGCCCCACGTTCCGGATCATGGCGTACCGATCATCGGCCTGGACCAGACCGATACTGAGCAGTTGCACCAGGCCCTGGTCACTGTGCCGGGCCGGGTGCTGGCCCTGGACAATGCTGACGGGGCCGCCGCCTCGACCCTGTTGGAACTTCTGGGATCGCTGCCCCGCGACCGGCCCGCCCCCGTGATCGTGGCCATCAGCCGCCGGGCGCTACGGTCACTGCCGGGCTGGACCCGGGCCGCCCGGCTGGTGACGATTGCGGTCAGGCCGTGGCCGGACACCGCGATCGACGCCCTGGCCGAGAGGCTCGGGATACACCACCCGCAGCAGCGCGAACTGGTGGTGCACCTGTCCGCCGGGATTCCGCTGGTCACCGACTGCCTGTGCCGATCCCTGCACGCCCAGGCCGCCGCCCCCATCCCCGCCGCGATGGCAGACGTGACCGTCCGGGAAATCCTGGCCCGCCTCCAGCGTGAGGACCCGCATCAGCGCGCTACAGCAGCCCTCAGCGCACTGGCCAGCGCCGGGCACGCCGACGAGGAATTACTCCACCAGCTGACCAGCACACCCGGGGCCCAGACTTTCACGGCCCTGAGTGCACTCAGCATCGTCGCACCCGCAGCGGGCGGGCTCACGGTCGCCGTACCGTACCGCACGCTGTTCGAACTGGCCTGCCACTGGCGTCAGCCGATCGCGCACCGGACCACTCTCACCAGGGCCGCCATGCACACCAGGCGGCTGATGGCTGCCGCGCCGGACCAGGCGGCACTCGCCGGCCTGGTCCGCCATCAGCTGTTCCTCACTGGTGACCCGCTCATCCGCGAGGAACTCTTCCCGGTCCCGGCCAGCCTCGTCCGGGTGCGGCCCATGGCGGCCGGAGAGGAAGAGATCGCCGCGCGGCTCGTTCATGACTGGGCCAGCCGGCGTAACCTCAGCCGACGCAACTGCTCCCGCATGCTGGAGTCCTGGCTCACGGAAGCGGCCGAGGGCTTCCACTTCGCCTGCACTCCCGACGGCGTACCCGCCGGGCTCATCAACACGATCCCGGTCGGCGCGCGCACAGCCTCCACCCTCGAGCCACTTCTGCAGCTGCATACCGACCGGCTCACCCACCCGCCGGACAGCGATCCAGGCCCGCACGCGGGCGTGTTCGCTGGATTCCTGATCTGCGACGAGCGCGACCCGGCTGCCCGCGCCGCGCTGTTGCACCACACCCTGGCCGCCAGCATCCTCCACGGCCGGCTCCTGGTCGCCACCCCATGGCCGGATATCGAGGCCCTGATCCGGCGGCTCGGCTTCACCCACCACGGGCAGACCCGCCACGACGTCTACGCCTGCGGGCGGCAGGGCCAGATCTTCACCCAGCACTTCGCCCGCGACGACCTGCCCCGGTGGCTCGACGGGCTCAGTGCGGCCGGCCTGCCCGCCCCGCTGGTCCGCGAGCAGCATTGGCTGCGTGCCCAGGTGCGCCAGGCGCTTGAGCAGCTGGCCGACCCGGCCGCCCTGGCCCGTAGCCCGCTGCTTGCCCTGTCGGCGGTCACCACCGTTGACGGCCTGCGTGAGCAGTTGACGGACGCCATCTACACCCTGGCCGGATCCGACACGCCCCTCCACGTCCAGGCCGGCCAGCTCCTCCAGAACCGCTACCTGCGACGGCGAACAGGCCATGACGTCATCGCGCGCCGCATGCACCTCAGCCGCGCCACCTACTTCCGCCGCCTGGAACACGGTCTCGACGCGGTCGCCCGTCTCCTCTTCCAGTCGCCCGAACCTCCCTGGGCCCCGATGCAGGCCTGTCAATGCCGGACATGCACGGGCCACCTTTGAGACTGATCTGAGACACCCGGCTGTCCGCGATGTGATTCCGCCTCCCTGGCTGGACAGGCCCGGGCCGAATCCCATGCCGTTCCCGGCGGTCACGCGGTTTCATCGCCCGCCGGCAGGCCAGGCCTGTGACGCATCGATGACAAACCCGTGCGCGCCTGCCGGAGAATTCAGGAAAAGCCCAATGCGGTCAGCGGCGCCGCTCCGGCTAAGAACGGGGGTCCCAACAATGAAACCAGCCCCGTATGGGCTGAAGCCGGATCCAGGGTCCAGCTCGCAATTTCGCGATCGTCTACGCGAGCACGAACGGCCATCACGACGGGCCGCTATCTTTCCTTAGGAGGGGACGTGTCAATCAGAACCAGGATCGCCGTCGCTATGGGGGGCGTACTCACACTGGGCAGCGTGATAGTCAGCGCGCCCGCGGCGCACGCTGCTACTGGCACAATGTGGTGGGACCAGTACACCGGGCGCTGTCTGTCCAGTAACACAGCCGGCGGGATCTACACCGACAATTACTGTCCTATAGGGACGTACGCGCTGCAGCTGTGGAACTTTACCAGCAGCAACGGGAGTTACATGTTCCAGAACGTCGGGAGCGGCCGCTGCCTGGATAGCAACGCCAGCGGGAGTGTCTACAGCAATCCGTGCTCGGGGGGCAACGGCTACCAGCATTGGGCCCTGCTCTCGACCAGCACCCTCGGCATCTACAACCTCAAGGACGTGGCGACGGGCCGCTGCCTGGACAGCAACGCCAGCGGAAGCATCTACACCAATCCATGTCAGCCAACTAACGAATATCAGCAGTGGTACTTCTGAATGAGCGCCTAAGCCAAGATCTGTGGATCAGCTCTTCCGGTGTTGATCAGTTCGTGATCGGCTGGTAGTAGAGCAGGACGTTGCCGGAGGTGAACTGCTGGGTCTTCAGCAGTTTGAGGCTGGTCATGCCGGCTCCCGCGAACAGGGATCTGCCCTGGCCGAGGATGACCGGGTTCACCATGATCCGCAGTTCGTCGAGCAGGCCCGTCTGCAGCAGGCTGGCGGTCAGCGTCGAGCTGCCCGGGATCACGATGTCCTTGCCGGGTTGCTGCTTGAGTTTGGCCAGTTCCTCTTCGGGGTCGGTGCTGATGACCTGCGTGCCGGGCCAGGTGGCCTGGGCCAGCGTCCGCGAGATGACGATCTTGGGGGTGGTGTTCATCGCCTTCGCGACGTCTGGGTCGGACTGCTCGCCGGCGGGCGTGGGCCAGAAAGCGGCCATGCCCTCATAGGTCACGCGGCCGAACACCAGCGTGCCGGCTTCCCGGAGCTGCGCCAGAGCGAACTGGCTGAACTCGTAGTTGACGTTATGCCAGTCCAGGGCCTCGCCGGGGTCGGCGTGATAGCCGTCGGCGCTGGTCATCATGAATGAGAGCATCTTCCGCACGGGGTCCTCCAGCGTGGTCGCTTCGTGCCGCTGATCGTGTAGACGGCCCCGGAGTCCCGGGATCATCGCCGGGCAGGGGATCTTTCAGGCAGCCTCGGGCGGGCGTCCTGCCAGGCCGCTCGGCAAGCTTGCCGTTGACGAAGGTCGCTCCCGGCCCGGACGAGCCCGACCAGGTGCGGGGGACCAACGGCGGTGCCACACCGGGGTCAGTATTCACGTGCCGCCGACATCTGGGGGGCAGGTAGACCTTGCCGTTCAGCCCCACCAGCCGCCATTCGCCGCGGATGTAGTAGTGATTCCGTAGCCGACGCCGCGTTGCGGTCCGGCCGTGGCGCGACTCTGATCGTCCTCCGCTGAAGTCGCGCTAGCCTGGCCAGCGCGGGCCGCCGTGGACGGCGGGGCCCAGGACGCGGCCTGCCTGCTCACCGATCAGTGCCATCTCGTAGGCCACCTGGCCGATATCGCAGTCAGCAGCGGCCAGGGCGGTGAGAACCGTGCTGGCAGTGACGGCCCTGACGATCAGGAGACCGCGGTCCATGACCACGACGGTCTGGACGACCGGCCCTCCCTCGAAAATCCGAGCCGCGCCCTGCACCAGGCTGCACAGCCCGGAAGTGATCGCGGCCAATTGGTCCGCGAGGTCGGGAGGAAAGCCGCGGGAGCACGCCAGCGGCAGACCGTCGGACGAGACGACGGCCGCGTGGGCTACGTCTTTGACCTTTTCGGTGAACGCCGTGATCATCAACTGCAGGTCAGGCACCTCACCCACAGGGACTCCTCAGCAACCGGATCAGCGCGGGTCATCCTCCCTCGATCTGGCAGACGGCCAGACCACACCGAGCATGTGCTCTGCCCAGTAATGCGTGGACCCGCCGGGCTTGCACACATCCTCTGGCGTGTGATCGAAGGTAGCAGTGATCTCAGCGACGTGTTCGCCGACCTCGTCGTGCTCCCAGCTAACCTCTGCGCTGATGCCAGGCACCACCGGTCCGTCAAAATGCACGCAAGAAGTCACGAGGACCGGTGAGTGACGGGCATCGTGGGGCGCCACTGAGCAGCGATGTCGTTTTCCTAGAACATGTGCTCGGCGAAGTCGAGCGAAGGCCGCCGAGGATGAGCTCCCAGCAAACCGCGCTCACGCTCTAAGCTTGTCGTTTAACCTGCGCGTTCGCGTCGTGCCTTGAGCGTGCGGTCCCTCTTCGTCGTCTTTCCCACGTCGTGGCGGGGTGCGGGGCGGCGGTTCTTTGAACCTGGCGGGCGTCCGGGGCCGGGCTTGCCGGGTTTCGGTGCACCGGCCGGGCAGGGCAGGGTCGCGCGGATGTTCCGGAACCCCCGGCGGACCCGGGCCGGGGTCAGCCGCCCCGGCGATGCGGGGCGTTCCCAGGGCAGGCGCAAGTCGTCAGCCAGTGGCCGGGCCAGCCGGAGCTGGGCATGGCAGCCGATGATGATCCAGGTCCACAGGTCCGCTGCCGCCGGGTCGCGGATCTTCGGGGTCGTCCACCCGAGGACCTGCTTGAACAGGCGGAACGTGTGCTCCAGATCGAACCGGCGCAAGAACGCTTGCCACAGCCGGTCCACTTCAGCGGGCGGGGCGCTGGCGCGCGAGCACCATAGCCACACGGGCTTTGGGTCCCGGTCACCGGGCAGGTGATCGACCTGCAGGCGGATCAGAGTGCCTTCGATGACGGGCAGCGGGCCGTCATGGTCCAGCCAGGCGGAGCGGTGGGTGAGCCGGGGATGCAGCCGGTCCCAGGCCTGCGCCACGGCAGTGCCGTACCGGGTGGTCCCCGTCGTGGTGGTCACGGGCGGCCCGGGCCAGGTCGCGGGATCGGCGAGGGCGAACGCCCGGCCATGCCGGGGAGGCCGGCCGTGAGTGCCTGGCTGGCGGGCCGGAACCGGGAAGTGCAGCACCCGGTCCGAGCGCAGCCGGCCCAGGACTTCCACGGGCAGGTCCGCGAGCTGGCAGGCCAGCCGCATCGGGTCATACCCGGCGTCAAAGATCACCAGGACAGGCGGGTCTCCCTCCCGCCAGTGCCCGGCCTCGATCAGCCGGGTGATCACGTCACGGACCTGGGAGGCGGTCACCTCGGCCTCATCGTCATCCGGGCCCAGGCGGATAGCATCCAGCACCGCGGTCCAGGACGTGCGGCCCGGCTCCAGCGCGGCGATCACGGAGTAGGGCCAGCCCGGGATCATCTGCGCCTGGCCCTTCCCCCGCCCATAGACATGACAGAACAGCCGCTGCGGGCTGGTCGCCGCACCTGGCCGCAGCCAGTTACTCACGTCCACGGCCAGCATCAGCCGCCCGTCCGCGGCCCGCGGTAACGGCAGGCCGGCCAGCGACCGCCGCAGCCGGGCGATATCGATCCGGCCGTGGTTGACCGCGTCATAAAGCGCCCCGTGGCCGCGGCGGTGCTCCGGCGCCAGCGACAGCCCGGCCAGGTTCCTGACCGGGCCGTCCGCGCACAGCACCGCATCGGCCAACTCGGACAGCTCATCAGCGCGGGCGGTCAGGCAGGCGTGGAACTCCCGGCGGAACCGCGACAGCACGGCGGCTGGCCCCCCGCCGTCATCCTCTGGCAAGCTGTCCATCACGGCCTTCGTTCGTGATCATGGTCCTTTGGCGAGAACACATGATCATGCGGAGGCCGTACTCACGCACCGCGACACGCCGGTACCAACCGGCGAAGGCCCGCCAAACGACCAGGTCTCAGCCGGGCAGGTTAAAGAACAAGCTAAGTGAGTGTTTGGCAATCCGCTCGGGTGTAGCCGTGGGCCAGTGATGAGGCGGGGCGGCCGGCGTGGCGGGCCGTGAAGATGCGAAGCGCGGGCCCCAAGATCCCTGATTTGTGACGACCAAGAACACCACGGGGCCCGCGCGTGCCCAGACTACGCGGCCAGCCCGCCCTGGCCGGAGTTATCCCAGCGACCTGTCCGACGGCGAGTGGGCGGTCATCGGGCCGCTGCTGCCAGGGCGGTCGCGGCGGGGCCGGCCGCCGGTGCATCCGCGCCGCGTGATCGTGAACGCGAGCTTGTATGTGAACCGGACCGGGTGCGCCTGGCGCTACGTGCCCAAAGGCTTCCCGCCCTGGCGCACCGTCTACGGCTACTTCGCCGCCTGGCGCGACAACGGCGTGCTGCACCGGTTGCACAGCCGGTTACGCGACCTGGCCCGCTCGGCCCGCGGCCGCGACCCGCGACCCACCGCGCCGGTCATCGACTCCCAGTCCGTGCGCGCCGCGGACACCGTGCCGAAGTCCTCCCGGGGTGGGACAACGCCAAGAACGTCAACGGCCGCAAGCGCCACATCGCCGTGGACACCGCCGGACTGGTCCTGGCCGTCGTGGTCACCGCCGCATCCGTCCAGGACCGCGACGCCGCGAAACCGCTGCTGTGGAACCTGGCCCGCACCTGCACCCGCGTTCGCCTGGCCTGGGCCGACGCGGGCTACGCCGGCAAGCTCACTGCCTGGGCGAAGGCAAACCTGAAGATCACGGTCGAGATCGTCCGCAAACGCGACGCCCACGCCTTCGAGATCCTGCCGCGCAGATGGGTGGTCGAGCGGACGCTCGCCTGGATCACCAGCCACCGCCGCTGCGCCCGCGACTACGAGCGCCTGCCCGCCAGCCACGAAGCCATGGTCTTGTGGGCCATGATCGCTCTCATGACCCAGCGCCTCGCCATCGATTAATCACACACTCACTAAGCTCTCGCCAAAGGACAATGATCACCATCGAAGGCCGTGATGGACAGCTTGCCAGAAGATGCCGGGACCGGGCCAGCCGCCGTGCTGTCGGGGTTCCGCCCGGGAGTTCCGTGCCTGCCTGACCGCCCGGGCAGATGAGATGTTCGAGTTGGCGGATGCGGTCCTGTGTGCGGGCGGCCCGGTGCATTAACCTGGCTGCTCTTGTCGCTGGCGCCGGAGCACCGGCGTGGGCATGGTGCCTTGTATGACGCGGTGAACTGCGGCCGGATCGACATCGCGCGGCTGCGGCGGTGCTCTGGTCGGGAGTGCCGTTACCGCGGGCCGCGGACGGGCGGCTGATGCTGGCGGTTGATGTGAGTAACTGGCTGCGGCCTGGCGCGGCCACCAGCCCAGGCAGGCTGTTCTGCCATGTGTATGGGCGGGTAAAGGGCCAGGCTCAGATGATCCCCGGCTGGCCATACTCCGTCATCGCCGCCCTGGAGCCGGGCCGCACCTCCTGGACGGCGGTGCTGGACGCGGTGCGGCTAGGCCCGGATGACGATGACATCGCGGTCACCGCCGCGCAGGTCCGCGACGTCATCACCCGGCTGATCGCCGCCGGGCACTGGCGCGAGGGTGACCCGCAGATCCTGGTCATCTTCGACGCAGGCTATGACATCACGCGGCTGGCCTATCTGCTCGCGGACCTGCCCGCCCAGGTGCTGGGCCCGCTGCGCAGCGACCGGGTGATGCAACTGCCCGCGCCGCCGCGCCAGCCTCATTACCCCTTTCCTGCCCCGCAAGCACGGCGGGGAACTGGCGCTGGCCGACCCGGCGACCTGGCCCGCCCCGCAGGTCAGCACCAGCACGCAGACCTCCCGGTACGGCACGGCAGTGGCGGCCGCGTGGGACCGGGTGCACGCCCAGCTGACCCACCGCGCCGCCTGGCTGGACCACGACGGCCCGCTGCCCGTCCTCGACGGCACCCTCATCCGGCTGCAAGTCGATCACCTGCCCGGTGACCAGTACACCGCGCAAGACAAGCTTGCGACCGCTGCGTCCTGTTTTCCCGGTCTGCCGTGGCCATGATCTGCTCATCGGGCTGGCCGCCCAGGCCGAGTTCGTAGACATGCGCGCAGTCGTGACCTGCGGCGCGCAGCAGCTCTGCCATCCGGGCTGGCAGGCACTCGTCGATCAGGAATCTCACGCGGTGAGCCGGACCGGAAGCTCGCGTTCATCGACGGCCCGCGCTGCATAGCCCAGGCAGGCTTGTACGTCGTCGGGGGTTAGCTGCGGGTACTCGACGATGATGTCCTTGGTGGTGAGCCCGTTCGCGACCAGGCCGACGACCGTGGCGACGGGGATACGGGTACCGGCCACGCAGGGAACGCCGCCCATGATCTGGTGGTCGACGGTGATCCGCCCTAGGTCCATGTGCTCATGGTGGGCGTCTGGCGGTCCAGCGTCAAACAGGCCCGCACACGTCGCGCGGGGGCAGCCCGGTCATGTCTCGACTGCTGGAGCTTGCCGGTCGTGCTCGTGAGATGCCGATCTGGGTTGAACGGTGCCTCTCTGTCCTCATAACCCAGAGGTCGCAGGTTTCAAATCCTGCCCCCGCTACCAGGCCAGAGGCCCCTTCCGATCACGGAAGGGGCCTTCTGCGTGCCGGATGTAAACCTCATTTTGGCCATGGCCCCGCGGCTGACCGGAAGCCGCGGATGCCTGGGGTCGCCGCCATGCCATCCGCGAGCTCGCGCCATGTGCGGGGCTGACCTGTTCGAGCCTGCCGCATCTTGCCAGCATCCCGTGGCTTCCGCTGCCCCGGCGAGTGGGCGACAGTTGGCATATGAGCAATCCACTGGTCCAGGAGTTGCCGGTCCTCATAGGTGTGGGCGTGGGGGCACTTGCATCCTTTGCAACAACTTCCTTAGGGGAAAGGGCCCGTTGGCGACGAGAACGGGGCGCTCGGTGGGATGAAGCTCGAATGCGCACCTATGCCGAGTATGGCGATGCTGTCAAAAAGGTGACTCATCTCGCCAGCCGTATAGCAGCCGGGCGGGGGTTCCCGCACTCTGTCGAATCTCTTACCCCAGACGCCGAGGCCATAGAGGATTTGAGCAATGCGGGAGGCGAACGAGCACGGGCCTGGGAGTCGGTACTGTTGCTCGGAGATCCCGAGACAGTCGCCGCAGCGCGTGCTTGGCACCAATCCGTGTGGCGTCTGGAGTGGTTCGCAGCCGGTCGGTTGACTGCCGCAGATCAATGGGAGCCAGCCATGAGGGATACAGAAGTGACGCGCGATAGGTTCTACGAGTGCGCACGAAGGGATCTGGGAGTTAAGGGGGGAGCGGTGCCCACCCCGCTCTGGCCACCCAAGTGGATACAAGATTTGGGGCCATCCGGAGACACCCCTGATAAGTGAGCCGAGGAGAACATGCGAGTGAGTCGACGATGATCAACTCGGCCAGCATGTTGGCATAACCCATGCCGCTGACAAGGGGCCAGATCGGCTACTCATGCGGCACCCTGCGGGCTGTACGGTTCAGGGCGTCGAGGTCGAGGGTGTATGTGTTGCGGATGCGCTGGAGGTCGAAGTCTTCCGGGTTGATGGGCTGCCGCTTGATGGTGATGAGGCCGAGGTCTCGTAGGTCGTTCATGCCTTTGTTCCGCGTGTCGTCGCTGAGCCCGTAGCGCTCTTGCAGGACCTTGGGACTGAACCAGACAGGATGCGGATCAGCAATCTTCCCAGGCCTGTACTGGTCGGGAAGGATCAGGAGGAGGGCGGCGCCAGGTCCGGTCAGCATGGACATGTAGTCGTTGGTCCATACTTCGTGGGGCGCGGACCAGCAGCAAACGACATCAAAGACAAGTCTGCGGTCTTCCCCGACACCCGTGGGGAATTGGTGAGCACGGCGTTTCTCAGGCGTCCCTGGTCATCATTCGCCATGCGCCGAGGATCGTCCAGCCCGCCAGCCAGGCGATGATGACGAAGACGGCCTGGGTGGCCGACTCGGTCAGTGATTGCACGTTGCCAGGCCCCCCGACGCCTCCGGTTACCCCTGGCAGCGCCGCAGCCACCGGCAGCCCGGACGGTTCCAGGTGCGCTATGGCCAGCCCGACGACCGAGCGCTGCAGATCTTGCAGGTGAGGGATGACGAGCGCGGACAGGATGGGCGTCAGGATGAACTGGAGCCCGAGAAGCAAGATCACCGGGCCGGTCCTTTGCCCCATCAGTGACGCGAGCCCGAGTCCGAGCACGAATTCGACGGTCACCTGAAGCTCGATCCACAGCCCGGCCTGGGCCATGACGGAGATCGGCGGACGGCGGAGAGTGCTGGTGTAGCCACGGTAGTCCTGGCTAGCGATCTTGACGGCCAGAGCTTCCAGGCCGGCGGGCGCAGGCTGGGCGGGGGTGATGGCTGACTTCGACCAGGAGGGCGGACCGGCGCACGTGACGTTCCCAGGAACGTGCCCGCTGTAGGGGAGCGAGCAGATGACCGGCTCGGCGTGGCTCGCGGCCCAGTTTTCGAAGCCGGTACGTGACAGGCCGGGAGGTATGTTCAGGTTCGACTCATCGATGAAGGCCGGTGCGGCGAGGACGGATACAGCGCAGACGATCGTGTAGCCGATCGCGAGCAGCGGCACGAGGATCGCCAGTCCAGCGGGGATCCGGGCCAGGTAGAGCGCCAGCCGGGACCGGCCAGTCACCACCAGGTGCCGGAACATGCCTTCGGTGAGGTCGCGCGAGCCCGCGGTGCAGCCCACCATGATGGCGGTGATGCAGCCGAAGGTGGGCAAGAAGCCTGCGGCGAGGAGCAAGAAGATCATCTGGCCGCCGGCGGGCGGGTTCGTGCGCGGCGCGAACGCGTGCAGCAGCAGCCGGATGAGGAGGAACAACGCCGGGAGCCCGATGTCCACAATCACGACGGCGATCATGAGGCCGCGCCGTCTCCGCAACTCCATGATTTTGGTGGTGATCATGCCGAGGGCGGGAATCGGGGAACTCCGGCGGTCGCGGGGGTGCCTGGGGGGTGCCGCCTGCACCGGCTGGCCAGGCGCTGATGCGCCGGCCGCTGGCACGGTTGTCATTCCGGGTCCTCCAGCCTGCTTGTGACCTGCAGGAACCAAGATTCGAGTGAGGTCTTGACCGGCTGGAGCCGGTAGACGGCAATTTCGCTGGCGATGAGAATCCGGCTGATCTCGGCGATGACGTGGCGTCCGGTGCCGCCCGGCAGCGTGACCTCCAGGCCCAGCGCCGTCGGGGTGGCCTGAATGCTGGCCCCCAGGGTGCTGCCTGCCAGCAGGGCACGGGCCCGGCCAGGTTCAGAGCATTCGATAATCAGCGCCACCGGCATCCCTGCCAGCAATTCAGAGATCGGTCCCTGCCGGATGACCCTGCCGCGGTTGACGATCGCGACCGCGTCGCAGGTCCGCTCGACCTCGTCGAGCAGGTGAGAAGACAGCATGACCGTGCGGCCCTCAGCCACCAGCGCCAGGATCATGCCCCGGATCTCGGCTATCCCGGCGGGGTCGAGCCCGTTCATCGGCTCGTCCAGGATGAGCAGCTGCGGGTCGCCGAGCAGGCAGGCAGCGATGCCCAGGCGCTGCCGCATGCCCATCGAGTACCCCGAAACCCGGTCGTCGGCGCGGTGGGCCAGGCCGACTCGCTCCAGTACCGGCCCGACGCGGCCCCGCGCGGCCGGTTCGCGGGCTGCGGCCAGAAGCCGCAGGTTCTGCCGGCCGGTCAGATGGCCGTGGAACCGGGGCTCGTCGACGATGGCGCCGGTACGAGCGAGCGCCGCGTCGCGATGCCGCGGAACCGGGTATCCGAGCAGGGACATCGTGCCGGCATCGGCGTGCGTCAATCCCAGCAGCAGCCGGATGAGCGTGGTCTTGCCGGCGCCGTTGGGGCCGAGGTAACCGAACGCGGATCCCCTGGGGACCAGCAGCTCGACCCCGTTCACGGCCGTGTTCGCCCCGAAGCGCTTGGTGAGCCCGTGGGTCTCCACGGCCCAGCGGCTCTCGCGGTGGGGAGAAAGCATCACAGGTCCTTGGCTCGCCGGGCAGGGGTGCAAGTGTGCGATACGGGAGGGAGGCATGTCTTCGGCGCAGGGTTGCAGATCGCCGGTCCGCTGCGCTGTAACCCAGGATGGAGGGCGTCTCCAACCTGCGTTAGACCAGGCTGTGCCACCACGGATGGGTGCCGTCCGGGTCACGCGCCCGTAGTGTTCGTCAGATGAGCACGGATACCACGGGCCGCCCGGCCCTCGCCACGCTGCGCCGGGTGCGGGCGCAGCAGGAGGCAGTCATCCGGTGGTTGCGCCGCCTCGTTCCGCCCGTGTTTGTCGTGGTGGCGGCGGTCACGTTCACCTCCGGCCGGAACTCGGGGGTGGCGATCCGCGACATGGCCGCAGTTCTCGCGGTCGGCGCGATCGCGCTCGGCGCCCTGGGCGCTCTGACCGCCCGCCACCGGCGCGCGGCGGTCCGCATCGTCTTTGCCGTGGTGCTGGTGGCCAGTTCGGTAGCGCTCATGGGACTGCAACCCGACGGACCGGGCCTGGCCGGGCTCCTGGCGGGCCTGGTGTTGCTCGTCCCGCGGGTGCCAGATCGGTTCCCGATCTCATTGTCTATCGTCGCCATCACGTGCCTGGCGGCGGTGGCGGTGGCCGTCAGCCACGACTCGCCGACCTTGGCGCTGCTCAGCGCCATCGCGATTGTCGGCTTCCCGGGCATGACCTTGCTGGCCAGACGGCTCGGGCAGGCCAACGACCAGGCCGAGCGGCTCCTGATCGAGCTGGAGGGCACCCGCGCCGCGCAGGCACAGGCGGCTGGACTGGCCGAACGCCAGCGGCTCGCCCGGGAGATGCACGACGTGCTCGCCCATTCCCTGTCCGGGCTGATGCTCCAGCTGGAAGGCGCCCGGATGCTCGCGGCCGAAGACCCCAGCGATCCCCGGCTGCCGGGGATCATCGAGCGTGCCCACCACCTGGGCAAGTCCGGGCTGGAAGAGGCCCGCCGGGCGATCGGGATGCTGCGCGACGACGAACTGCCCGGACCCGAACGCCTGGCCAGCCTCGCCGCCCAGTTCCGCGAGGTCACTGGAATCCCGTGCCAGTTCACGACATCCGGCCAGGCACACGAACTCCCGTCAGAGGCCCGGCTCGCGGTGTACCGGGTCGCGCAGGAAGCGCTGACGAACATCACCAAGCACGCCAGCCCGGAACGGGTCGAGATGCACCTCGGTTATGAGCCCCGCCGGACCCGCCTGACGGTCGAGAACTTCGCGATGAACTCCGAACCGCCGCGAGCGGCCGGCGACGGCCCCGGCTACGGCCTGACCGGGATGCGCGAGCGGGCCGAACTGCTCGGCGGCGAACTCACCACAGCCATGACGTGGGGTGGCTTCCGCGTGGAGTTGCGGGTGCCGGCGTGAGCACGCCGATACGTGTTCTCATCGCTGATGACCAGCGAGTGGTCCGTGAAGGCCTGGCGATGGTGCTCGGCCTGCTGCCTGATGTCGAAGTCGTGGGCTCCGCCTGTGACGGTGACGAGGCCGTCGCCCTGGCCGCTGACCTGGTCCCGGACATCGTTCTCATGGATCTGCGGATGCCCCGCTGTGATGGCGTCGAGGCCACCCGCCTGCTGCGTGACCGCGTGCCGGAGACCAAGGTCGTCGTGCTTACCACCTACGCGGATGACAGATCCGTGATCGACGCCCTGCGGGCTGGCGCACGCGGCTACCTGACCAAGGACGCAGGCGGGGCGGAGATCCGCCACGCCCTCAAACAAGTCCTCGATAACCAGGCGGTGATCGACCCCGCAGTTCAGCATCATGTTGTTGACGCCATCGCCACGCTATCGCCGGCCCAGGCCCGGCGATCGCTCTCCCCTCTTCCCGCGGGTCTCACGCCCCGGGAAGCCGAGGTACTGTCACTGATCGCCACCGGCATGTCGAACCGTGAGATCGCCGAACACCTCGTCGTCAGCGAGGGCACCGTCAAGAGTCATATCAACCACCTGCTGGCCAAGATTGACGCACGCGACCGCGCCCAGGCAGTTACTTTCGCCTATCAGTGCGGACTAGCCCCGCCACGGGAACAGCCCAGCTGAAAGTTCCCGTCGCCCGCACAGCCTGCGTGGCGGCCCGCACAGCCTGAACGGGTCCGTCCGGGCTGGTCAGGTGAAGTAGTGACCCTGCTCGATGTCCTCGATGAGGCCGGGATGGGTGGGCTTCCAGCCCAGAAGGTCCTGGGTGATGGCACTGGAGGCCGGCTGGTCCCTGGTGAGCAGGAAAACGAAGATGCCTTCGTACTCCTCGACGGGCAGGGACCTGGCGGGCAGGTTCAGCTGGCGGCCGATGGCTTCGGCGATATCGCGGACGGGAACGCCCTCATCGCCGACGGCGTTGAGCACCGAGCCCGCGGGGGCTTGCTCGACGGCCAGCCGGTAGAGGACCGCGGCGTCCTTGACGTGGACGGCGGGCCAGCGGCTGGCCCCGTCGCCGATGTAGCCGGAGACGCCCTTGGCCCGCGCCCTGGTGATGAGCTGGGGGACAAAGCCGTGATGTTCTCCCTGGCCGTGCACCGAGCGGGGCAGCATGACCACGGACGACCGGATGTCCTGTGCCGAGGCCGCGAGGGCGGCCTGCATGTTGCGGATGCGGGCGGCGATGGGCCCCTGGGCGATGAGCTCGTCGCGTTCGGTCGCGATACGGCCGGGCACCGCGATCGTTGCGCCGGAGATCACCAGGGGCTTGCCGGAACCGGCGAGGCTGCCGATGAACGTCTCGATGGCCTGGGCGTCGGATTGCGCCCCCGCCACCTGGCCATCGGAGTGCTCGAAGGCCAGGTGGATGACGCCGTCGCTGTCGAGGGCCCCGGCGTGCAGGACGGCGGGGTCGTTCATGTCGCCGCGCAGCACCTCGGCGCCCAGGTCGGCGACCGCCTTGGCGGAGGCGTCCGAGCGGGCCAGCCCGAGGACCTGGTGCCCGGCACCGATGAGTTCGGGGACAAGGGCTGAGCCGATCCAGCCGGAAGCGCCGGTGGCGAAGATGCGCATGGAAGTACTCCTTGGTTGGGCCGCCGGAACGCCGATGCGATCCAGTCGCATTGATCATAACCTAATGATGCGACAGAGTCGCGTCGGCTTCCCGGATGATGCGACCTGGTCGCGTCGCTTAGGATGTGACCATGAGTAGGTGGGCGCCGAACGCGCGTGAGCGCCTGGAGACCGCCGCACTGGACCTGTTCGTGGAGAACGGGTACGAGGAGACGACCGTCGCGCAGATCGCGGATCGCGCGGGACTGAACCGCGCCACGTTCTTCCGGCACTTCGCCGATAAGCGCGAGGTCCTCTTCGGCGGTGAAGACGTGCTGTCCGGGCTGTTCGCCGACGCCATCCGGGCTGCCTCCCCGGATGCGACCCTCATCGAGTGCCTGCAGGCGGCGTTGGCGGCCGCCGAGGTCGTGATGACCCCGCACCGGCGGGTTACGGCCGCCCGGCGCGTGCTGGTGGTCGTGGGGAACAGCGAGTTGCAGGAGCGGGGACTGCTCAAGCACGCTCGGATAGCCAACTCGATCACCGCTGCCCTGCGCGAGCGAGGCGCAGACGAGTTGACCGCGCGACTGGGGGCGGAGGTGGGCATGCTCGCTTTCGGCGTCGCCTTCGGGCACTGGATGGAGGCGAACGATGACCAACCGTTCCTGCCCTTTGCCGCTGCGGCCTTGAGTGACCTGCAAGCGCGCGCGGCCGAGCTTGACTCCCGGTCCCGCGTGCGGGGACTGGGACATGTCTCATCCTGACGGCCCGCACCCCGGACGCCCTGGCCTGGCCGTTCAATCTGGATTTCCCGCTACGGCCGGAATTGTGACGGCAGAATGGCTCGGAGCGCTTCGTATGCAACTGGCCCGGCGGAGTCAGTGAGCGCGGTGCTCGCTGGCCTGCGTCGTACCCGGGCCGGTGATAGGGGCGGGAGCTGGGATGGAGCCTCTGGCAGCGGACGACCCGCAGCGGGTCGGTGGGTATCGGCTGCACGCCCGGCTCGGGGCGGGCGGGATGGGCCAGGTCTTCCTGGGTTTCTCCCCGGCGGGCCGGGCGGTGGCAGTGAAAGTCATCCATCGGCAATTCGCCCGCGACCCGGAGTTCGTGCGGCGGTTCGGGCGCGAGGTAGAGGCAGCCGGGGCGGTCAGCGGCGCGTACACCGCACCGGTCGTGGCGGCAGGTCCCAGCGATGATCCCCCCTGGCTGGCCACAGTCTTCGTGCCCGGCCCGTCGCTGGCCGAAGTGATCGCCCAGGCGGGACCCCTGCCGGAGCCGGCGGTGTGGAGACTGGCCGGAGGCCTGATCGAAGCGCTGCAGGCTGTACATGCCGGCGGCCTGGTGCACCGGGACCTGAAGCCAGCCAATGTGCTCCTGGCTGCCGATGGGCCGCGGCTGATCGACTTCGGGATCTCCCGGGCGCTAGAAGGCGCCGCAATGAGCGTGCCCAGCTTAATCGTGGGCACACCGGCGTTCATGTCGCCTGAGCAGGCCGCTGGGCTCCAGGTCGGGCCAGCCAGCGATGTGTTCTCCCTCGGCAGCGTGATCGCGTTCGCCGCGTCGGGGGCCGCGCCATTCGGGGCCGGGCCGAGCACCCCGATCGTCGTGGCCTACCGGGTCGTCCACGCCCAGCCAGACCTCAGCCACGTCCCGGTCTCGCTGACGAACCTGGTAGCCGCCTGCCTCGCCAAGAACCCCGCCGACCGCCCGCAGCTGGCCCAGCTGATGGATGCCATCAGAGACGGATCGGCGCCTTACCAGGCCGGCTGGACAGGGAGTTACTGGCCAGAGCCAGTAGCCGGGATGGTCAGCTCCCGTCAGGACAGCTTCTACCCGCCATCCCGGGGCAAGGTACCGCTCACGGCCATGCAGCTGTGGGTGCAGCGCCACCTTCATCTTCGCTGGCCCGCTCAGGCCCGCTGGCGGTTGCTCACCCTGGTCGTCGTGGCCGCGGCGCTCTTCGGCACGGCCGCGATCGGCATCGCGCTGATACGCAGCAGCCCAGCCCCGGCCGCGGCCGGGCCGGCGCCCACCGCGCCCGCCATCCGGGCGGCCACGGCGGCCCGCACGGCCGCGGCCCGCTGGATTGCCGCGCAGGTGTCCACGGACGCGATCGTGTCCTGCGACCCGCAGATGTGCGCGCTGCTGCAGGCCCACGGGATCCCGGCGGCCCGCCTGCTACCGCTGGGCGGGAACAACCCTGCCCCGCTGGGCAGTGACCTGATCGTGTCCACCGCCGCCGTGCGCAGCGAGTTCGGTGCCCGGCTGGGCAGCGTGTACGCCCCCGTGGTGCTGGCCAGCTTCGGGACGGGCAGCGCGCAGACCATGGTCCGCGTGGTGGCGGCCGACGGGGGCGCCGCCTACCTGCGCAGCCTGCGGACTGACGTGGCGGCGCGGGCCACCGCAGGCCGCCAGCTGCTGCAGAACCCCCGGCTGCATGCTCCCGGCCCGGCCCGCCGCGCGCTGGCCGCCGGCCAGGTCGATTCCCGCCTGCTCACCGCGTTCGCCGCGCTGGCCACCATGTACCGGGTGCAGGTGGTCGATTTCGCCGCGCCCGCTCCCGGGGCGAGCGCGAGCATGCCGCTCCGGGTCGCGGACATCGCGCCGGCCGGCCCGGGGACCCGGCACCGGCCCAGCACGGTGGCCTCGCTGGCCCGTTTCCTGCGGAATCAGCTGGCCCCGTTCCGGCCCTCGGGCATCACCATCGTCCGGCTGGCCAGCGGCCGGGCGCTACTGCGCGTCGAGTACGGCGCACCCAGCCCCCTCGGACTGCTCGGGAAGGGCTGACCGAGCCAGCCTGAAGCCGGGCGATACAAGTTCCCGGCCCGATTGCCTGTCGGTGGGAGAGCATAAGCCAGAGTCATGCGATGGGTCTGAGTTCGCCGCTCGTCAGGGCCGGCTCGCCGTGGTGGCGGAGGATCAGCTGATCAAGCCGGGTGTCCTGCTGATCGGCACGACGCGGCGTAACGGCTCCGCGCGGATAAGCGGCGTCGAACCCTGTCGATGATGCCAGCCTCGGCGAGGAATACCTGCGCCCTTCCCTGACACCGACCAGCCTCGGCCCCTCCGAGCCGGTCCGGCGACTGCTCACCCACGACGACTAAGCCTGACCGAGTGCCGTCAGGACGGGTCACGGATAGCGGCGCACGTCCACGGGGACATCGGGGTTCGCCGCCGTCGAAGACCGGCCTGTGCTGTTCACCACGTGATCAATGCCGCCGGACCCGGCGGTGCTGAGGAAAACCGTGAACAGATCGTGAAGCTCACTGCCGGGACTATTAACGATCTTGAAAGCGCTGCTGGCGAAAACCGGCACGCCCTGGTTGAAGAAGCTGTAACTGCCCATGCCGTACCCCTGGAAGCCGGCTGCGTGATGGGTGATCAGGAACGCGGGATAGCCATAGGCCTTAGGACCGGCCCTCCAGGCGGCCTGGCTGGGTGCGTCGTAGGGCATCTCGTTCTGGAAGAAGATATCCGTGCCGTCCGCCCCATTCCAGATCACCTCGTACTTCTCGTAGTGCTCGACGAACAGCCCGTACGCGGTCACATGGTCCCCGTTGACGATCATGCCGGTGTCCCCGACGTTGCCGGCCCAGCCGACCCCGTCGCCGTGGTCGGCCCGCCAGGCCCAGATGTCGTCGAGGATCACCTGGGAACTGTTCACCACGAGACTGGCGGCCGCCCGGCCCTGCGCGGCGCCGCCGATGCGGAAGAAAACATCCTGTACCACGGTCGGGTCGGCCGGGTCCGCTGGCCCGACCCCGGGCCGGTCGCCGACCTGCAGCAAGATTGGGGAAACCACAGGCCCGGCATCGAAGATCATCCCGGACAGTTTCACCCCCGGAACGCTGGCTACCCGCATCGGGACGATGCCGTTCGCCGGTATCAAGGTGGGGAAACCCAGGCCCATCACCACCGTGCCCGGCCGGGTTACCTCGATGGTCTGGTGCAGGCTGTAGACACCGGGGGTGAGGATCAGGTCCTGCCCCCGGGACAGCGCCGCGTTGATCCTCGCCACCGTGTCGCCAGGAGTGGCAATGAAGAACCGCCGGAGCGGAATGGCGGTGCCCGGTGTCCCGGTGCTGACCCAGGACGGCCCCACCGAGTTGCGCCGCGCCGCCGGGGCGAACACGCTGTAGTTTCCGCCGGAATCCACCTGCAGGAATGGCGCTTCCGCCGTGACCGGGCTGGCCGCCCTGGTCGTGTACTGGCCGCCCGAGCCAAAATTCTGCGCAGGCGCCCCGACGTCACCGGAGAAGACCTGGTTCCACACATCGTTGCTCCAGCCGTCCAGGGTGCTGTTGCGGACCAGGAACTGCTGCTGGCTGCCGTTGAGCACGGGCCGGCCGGAGAACTTCGAGTCGGCGATAAAGCCGCCGCTGGAGTAGCCGGGTTTCGAGCAGTAGTCGGTCAGTGAGGTGAACCCATTGAATTCGACCCGCCGCACGGGTGACGCCTGGGACGCCGCCCAGAATTCGGCTGTGTGCTGGCACGGCGCGCCGCTCGGCGGCGCCGGGAAATCTATCGTCAGATTCGACAGCGATCGCCAGAAGTTGTCCAGCGCAGTGCAGTTGCTGGTACCGCTGGTAGATGGGAAGCACCGGTTGAAGGAATCAATAGCGCCATGAATGATGACGCCGCCGGGAGAGGACCCGAGGCCGGCCACGCTGGTGTAGTAGCCAATCTGGAGGAATAGCGGGTCCGCGGCCGAACCATAGGTGCCCGGTTCAAACAACAGCGCGAACCGCCGGGTACCGAATTGGCTGCCGGCCTGCTGGCGGGCGATCCAGTTGACCCTGGCCTGGATGCGGCTCTGCGGCGTGCTCGGGCTGAAGACGTAGACGTTCGGCCCGAAATCCGGCTGTCCCGGTGAAGACGGACGGCCCGCCGGGTCCGGTGTGCCGCTAGCCGACAGCCAGGTGGCGCCTATCGCGATGCCAGCGCCCAGCACGATGGCGGCCATCAGGGCGACGGGGTGGCGCCGGAGCCGGCCGGCGAAGTCCGGGGACGGGATCATGCCTGTTCACGCCTCCTCAGGGCCCGTACGTTCGAGGTTCGCAGGAACGGTAGTCACCCTGATGGCGCTGATCTTGCTTGCCCCCCGGGTTGCCACTTTGCCCTAAATGCGCGCCGGGGTGCAGGCCGGCTCTCCCGCCGGGAGCGTAGGTCCTGCCGGGGAGACCCGCCAGGATCGCCGGACGGGCCGCGCCTCCGGCGATCCTGGCCGGGCTTTTCTGCGCGTCGCCATCGCCGGCTAAAAGACCGAATGTCAATTTTGGGTTAACGCGCCATGAAATGGGATGAAGCGAGATCAGTCCACCGAAGTGCCATGCTAGCGTTCGCGTTCGGCAGCTGGGGAGAGCTGTCGCATGCCTGAGGGGGGACCTGGACATGGTTCTTGTTGTAATTGCCGGGCGCCCGCGCCCGTCGGTCGCCCGGTGACCGCTGACCCGGGCGAGGTGACCTACCTCGTGCTGGCCGACCGCGCCGTCCCGTACCTGCTCGCCAGAGTGCGCTGGCCGGACGTCGCGCAGGCGATCACCGCCGGCTGCCCCGACTGGCTCGACGACCCGGGCCTGTTCGACCTGCCGTACGACTCAATTGCGCTGAGGGTGAGCTTCGCCCAGGCGGTCTCGGTGGCGGCCGGCTGGGCCGGCAGATCAGCGCCGAGCCCGCCGAGGGTGCGCTTTCCTTCATCCGGCGCATGCCGCCGAACTGGTCCGACCTGTCGCCGGTCGAGCGGCATGCCTTCGGCCTCGACTCCGTCCGGAGAAGGCGCGTGTCGGCTCGCCGCCTCCGCCAGGTGCGATCGTCCCAAACGAAGATCGGCGCCGGGGCAGCCGCCGCCGCGCCGGGGAACGGGCACGCCGGGCCGTTCGCGGGAGGAGGTCCCGGCCCGGACTTCTACGGCCCGGACTTCTACGCCCCGCCCACCAATGGCCACGGTCAGGGGGCCGACATGGCCGGCGGTGTCGCGGCGGAGCGTCGTCACCACGTCCGGGTCCGCGTCGACGGCCGGGCCCACATCCTGTGCGGGTACGGCACCATTTCCGCCGCTCTCGTCGATGTGAGCGAGGGCGGGGCGCGCTGCGTGCTGCCCGACGCGTCCCCGATGCTCGCCCCGGGGACCCCACTCGACGGGCCGTTTCTGCTTGAGGCAGAGGTGGCCGGCTCGCGGATCTGCCTCGGGGGTGCGGGCCGGATCAGCTGGAACCGCAGCATCAGGGCCGGCACCCACTTTGGGGTCGTCTTCGGGGAGCTTGACGAGGGCGAGACCGAAGGCGTACAGCGGTTCCTGGTTTCCTCCGGCCGCAGGCAGGTCTCACGATGCGCCGGCCCCCCTTCGACGATCTCCCGGCCGTCATGACCGACGGACATCCGGACGGCTCGGCATTCAGCCCGGCCGCCGGCCCCGGCCGGCACACCCGCGGCGTCGCCGCCCCGCGGGCGACCGCCATCCGGTCGCCGCAAGAACTCGACTACCGGTTGCGGGGCCTGAGCCTCGATCCGACCGGCTACGTTCCCACCGCGCCGACCCGACCGGAGCGCCAGCGCCGGCGTCCTCGCCGCCGCGGCCCGCTCCTGGCCAAGACGGCGGTCCTCGTGACCGTGGCCGCGCTCACCGCCTGGCTACTCCAGGCTTTCGCCGTCCAGCCCTTCTCGGTGCCCGGGGCGGCGATGGCGCCCACCCTGCAACCGGGCGACCGGATCCTCGTCGTGAAATCCGGCCTCCTGGCCGGTCCCGTCCACCGCGGCGAGATCGTCGTCCTCCGGCCCCCGCGGTTCCTGCCCTGCACCGCCGGGGCCGGCGGCGGAAACCTCGTGCTCCGGGTCATCGCGCTGCCCGGCCAGACGATCTGGTCCATCGACAGCACGGTCTTCGTCGATGGGCGGCCGCTTCGCGAACAGGGCTGGTACGACCGCCGCTCCGGCCAGGTCGGCTCGAGGCCGATCCCCAGTACCACGCTCGCCCGGGACCAGTACTACGTGCTGGGCGACCAACGGTCGGGCGCCTGTGACTCGCGGGTCTTCGGGCCTATCTCTCAGTCGTCCATCGTCGGCGGCGCGATCGCCATCGTGGCGCGCCAAGGCCATGTGTTCTTGCGCAAGCTCTGATCCCGCACGCCGCCCGGCCCTGAGCCGGGCCTGGTCAGCGCCGTGTGCCTGCATCCAGGTACCGGACGACCCGAGGCGGCAGGGCGGCGTGAACGCCAGGGGGGAAACTTAGGATGCTGCTCAAATTCAACCTCTACGATTTCTTCTATCTGTCCTTCATCCAGCTGATCCTGTCCACCGTGCTCGTGCTGAGCCCGGCGCGCGGGTTTGGCACCCGGTTCCGCTGGACGGGCTCGAGGCTCACCGAGGTCCTCGTCGGCGGGATGGGCGCGACAGCCATCTCGGCCGCCGCGTGCGTGGTCACCCACGAACTGTGGGGCGCTCCGTTCGCCAGCCTCGAAACGGCCGCCTGCCTGCTTGTCATCACCGCGATCGTGGTGATGACCCTCCAGCCGGACACCAACTTCGTCGGCCAGGTCTTCTACGCGTCATACCTCGCGGCGTCCTTCGCCTTCATCGTCTACGCGGCCTTCATCGCGGTCGTCGCCACGCACTCGATCCTCGAGATGCTGACGGCTTCGCTGGTGATCCTGCTCGATGTGGCCGCATTCGTCGTGTGGATCTCGAACATCAACTACGTGAGCGATGTCTTGTGCCGGGCACGCCGGTCACGGCCGCTGCCCAAGGCCGACCCCAGTTACCAGCCCTTCGTGTCCTTGCACATCGCGGCCTACAACGAGCCTCCCGACCTGCTCATCGAGACGATCAAGGCGGTCGAGCGGATCGACTACCCGAACTTCGAGGTGGTCGTCATCGACAACAACACCTCGGATCCGGCGGTTTGGGAACCGGTGGAGGAGTACTGCCGGGACCGGGAGCGCGTCCGCTTCGTTCACGTCGCCCCCTGGCCCGGCTATAAGGCGGGCGCCTGCAACCTCGCCTTGCGCCGCTATACCGACCCGCGCGCCGAGATCATCGGCCTGGTCGATGCCGACGACATCGTCCAGCCGCATTATCTGCGCGAGACCGCCCCGTACTTCTCGGACCCGAACCTGGGCTTCGTGCAGACCTTCGAGGGCAACCGCGACTACCAGGGCAGCGACTACTACACCGCCTGCGTCAACTCCTTCCAGGCCTTCTATCTGTCGGTCATGTCCTCGCGCAACGAGCGTGACACCGTCCCCTTCGTCGGCACGATGGGGCTGTTCCGGCGCAGCGCACTGACCGCCGTGGGCGGGTGGAACGAGTGGTGCATCTGCGAGGACACCGAGGCCTCACTCCGGGTGACCAGGGACGGCTGGTCCGGCCTCTACATCCCGCGCTGCTTCGGCCGGGGTGTCGTGCCCCCCAGCTTCGCCGGGATGCTCACCCAGCGTCACCGCTGGTGCTTCGGTGCCATGCAGATCCTGCGGCTGCACTGGCGAAGCCTTATGCCCTGGGACCGTTCTCCCGGCAACCACCTCACCAGCGCGCAGCGCCGCGACTTCCTGATGGCGTCGGTCGGATGGTTCCGGGATCTGCTCATGGTCGCCTTCAGTGCGCTGCTGCTGGTGATCACCGGTCTGCTGGTCACGCACGCCCGCTTCGCCGTTTCCCCGATGGACGGCGCCCGGTCACTCCTGCCGCTGTCGCTCATCATCATCGCCACCGTCTGCATGATGTACACGCTGCGGCTCTGGACGACCTTGTCCTATCGGCGCGCGCTCTTGTCGCTCGTCATCAGCCTGTCGGTGTCCTGGGTCATCGCCCTCGGCTGCATCGAAGGGCTGGCCCGGCGAGACGGGGTGTTCCTCCGGACCTCGAAGGCCGGCGGTCGCCGCCGCATCCGCACCGCGCTCCGGCTGAGCCGGGTGGAGACGACCCTGGCCCTCGCCCTGTACGCCGCCGCCGGGCTCCTCGCTGCCTTCCGGCACGGGCCGTGGCTGCTCATTTTCATTATCTTCATGCAAGCTTGCGTGTATCTCTGCGGCCCTATCGCGTCCGTATGGAATCTCTGGGCGCAGGGAATCCCGGGCCCCGAGTACCGGCGCCGCTTCGAGAAGCGGCGCCTGCGGGCGGATCGCCGCCGCTGGCGCTGGGCCCAGTCCCCGCTGCCTGCGTTCAGCGCCACCCTGGCCGCCCTCTGCGCCGGGGGGGTGACGAGCGCGTTCCTGGCCCCCGTGCCATTGCTGCAGACCACGACGGTGCACCGAGCCGTGTCCCCGCAGTCTCTGGCCGGCTCGGCGGGCACCCAGGTCTACCTGAAACTGGGCGCGGCGGCCTCCGGATCCACCGGTGCGTACTACTCCATCACTGCTGTGCACCTGTCGAACCGGGCGGCGCAGGCCGGGCTCAGGCTCAGCTTCGGCACATCCTCGCTGGTGCTGCTCGGCGAGGTCCTGCGGGCGGCCGCGGCTGGCGGCCGGATCTCACGCGTCAGCCTCGCCTTCCGCGCGCCGGGCCTGGGTCGGCCGGCCGACGACCGAGTCCGTGCAGGCGTTCGGTGCCGCCGCCGTCACTTCCTTCCGGGAGCATCTGTCTGGGCCGCCCACGGGCACGGTCTCGCTCGCGCTTCCCGCGGCGAGACACGTCATCAGCACGCCGGGTGCGCTGCAGCGCATCGGCCCCTTCGCAGGCACCTCCGCCGCGCAGGCCACGACGGTCTACGTCAACACGCCCGCAACGGGAATGAGGGGAGCATCCTCGGCGGCCGTGACGGCCGTCCAGTTCTCCCAGGCGGCGCCGCGCGCTCCCCTGCGCCTCGGCTTCAGCACCTCCTCGCTGCCGCTGCTCGACGGGATATTCCGGGATCAAAGCGCCGCCGTGAGCATCCCCGTGCTCAGGCTGTCCATCCGTGCCGGGGCAGGCAGTCGTCGCTTCGGCCGGGCGCTGACCTTCACCTTCTCGGCGCTTAAGGTTGGCTCCTTCGCCGAAAATAGCCTCACAGGGGTGCTCTCAGGCACCGCCGCGCTCGTCATCCCCCAGCGGGGATAAGTGCCCGGCCAGGTAGCGCGTGAGGTGATCGATCACCTCACGCGCGTCGTCCTCGATGCCGTAGATGAACGTGGACTTGCGCCGCCGCAGCACGGGCAGCCCCAGGGCGTACAGTCCGGGGCTGCCGACCACGCCGCCCTCGTGGTTCAGCTGGCCCTTCGCGTCGACCACCGGCACGTTGAGCCACCCGTAGTCAGGCCGGAAGCCCGTCGCCCACACGACCGCCGCGATCTCGCCACTTCCCAGGTCAAGCTGCAGCCGCGTCGACTCGGGCACGCGTGTCGCCGCGAAGCGCTCGGGAGGGCCAGCCTCAGCGTCGTACCCCGAAGTCCTGGCCCACTCGTCGAACGTGTCCAGCAGGCGCTCCATCTTGAGGTCCGCGAGCGAGAACACGTTGCGCAGGCCACCGGAGAACAGGGCGCGGCCGTCACGGACCGCCGCCCAGCGGCCCACCAGCTCCACGCCCATCGAGGCGAGCGCGTTGAGATCCAGCGTTGCCCGCTCAGGGGTCCCGACGAGCTGGGGCGACGGCAGCCGCCGGGCCCGGGTGAGATCCTCAACCTCGTCGTACCGCTGGTCCCACACGCCCGACGTGTCCATCCACCACAGCACATCGCGTCCGCGGTACGTGCGCGGCAACCGCACGTGCTCCCCCACCGAGAGAGTCACCGGCCGGCCCGACCGCCTCAGCTCGGCGGCCAGCTGCACGCCGGTCGCCGAGGCTCCCACGACGAGCACGCCGCCGTCGGGGAGCTGGGCAGGGTCGCGGTAGCCGAACGGCGTCAGCTGCGCAACGGACTCCGGCACCGCAGCACGCAGCGGCGGTACCGATGGCTGATTGCACGCGCCGCTCGCGATGACTACGGTCCGGCAGTGAATCTCGCCGTGGCTGGTCGTCACGTGGTATCCACCGCCGGCCTGCCGCACCTCTGTGACGTTCACGCCTGTCCGGACGGGAGCACGCGAGACCTTGGCGAAGTGCTCGATGAACTCGATCACTTCGCCCACCGTCATGTAGCCGTCTGGATCCGGGCCTTCGTAGCGAAGGCCCGGCAGGCGGCTCTGCCAGTTGGGAGTGAGCAGCCGCAGGGAGTCCCAGCGTTCGCGCCGCCAGGAGTTGGCCACATCTCCGCGCTCAAGCACGACGTGCTCGATGGACCGGGCGCTGAGGAAGCAACTCGCGGCGAGGCCCGCGTGGCCCCCGCCGATGACGACCGTGGTGGTGCGCTCGATGGCGTGGCCCCTCAGTTCATCCCGGGGCGCGCGCACCGGCGAGCCGCCGCGCGGCCGCTCAAGCGACTTCGACGGTGACGTTCGTCGGATTCGTGAGCGCGTCGAACACGGCGGAGCGCTTCTGGGACTGGGCGACCAGCGCCTCGATCTCCTGCCGCGACGCGTCCGCGTCGATGGTGAACGTCACCTTGATGTCGTTGTAGCCGTTGCGGACGTCGCTGTCGGCACCGAGGATCCCGCGGATGTCATGCCCGCCCTCGACCGTGGACTCGACCGAGCGGAGCTGGATGCCGCGATTCTCCGCGACGGACGCAATACCCCCGGTCAGGCAGCTAGCCAGGCCGACGAGGAGGTACTCGATCGGCGTGATGCCGTTGTCCTCCGCCGCGAAGACCTCGGGGTGGTCAGCTTCGAATGTCCACTCTTCCTTGTGGTTCCGCTCCTCGCCGAGGCCGAAGAAGCTCTGGACCTTGATCGTGCTGTGGACGCCGCTCGTCCACTTGGCGGACGCGCGCCAGGTGAACTGGGCGGCCTCCGGCGCACCCTTCAGCACTTCGCGCGCGTCGAGCAGCGCCTGGACGTTCACTCCGTTGGTGACTGCGGTCATGCCGCTATACCCCCTAGACCCTTCCCCAATTCCTATGGAGATGGTTGACAATACACTGACCAGTGCGGGTTACCATAGCCCCCATGGCGGAGCCAGCCTCAACGCTCGCGGCCGGCTCAGTGGGGACGGTCGAAACGCAGTACCTCGACCTGCCGGAGCCGGTGCGGCTCGACTGCGGGCGGGAACTGCACCCGGTTCGCGTGGCGTACGAAACCTACGGCGCCCTCTCACCCCGGCGCGACAACGTCATCCTGGTCTGCCATGCGCTCAGTGGCGACGCCCATGCGGCGGGCTTCGCGAAGACTCCGCCCGAGGAGGGCACGCGCGACGGCTTCGGGGCCGAGGATCGCGACGGCGCGGCCCGCACGGGGCTTGGCTGGTGGGACGGCATGATCGGCCCCGGAAAGGCATTCGACACGGACCGCTTCTTCGTCGTCTCCACGAACCTGCTGGGCGGCTGCCGCGGGACGACGGGGCCGTCGTCGACCGACCCGGCGACCGGCAGGCCGTACGGGCCTGACTTCCCCGTGATCACTGTCGCGGATATGGTGCGGACGGAGCGTGCATTCCTGAACGCACTCGGTATCGAGCGGATCGCGGCGGTAGCCGGCGGCTCGCTGGGCGGGATGCAGGCGTTCGAGTGGGCGATCCAGTTTCCTGATCAGGTCAACGCCGTCGTGGCGATCGCCAGCACGCACGCCCTCCACCCGCAGGGCGTGGCCTGGAACGCGATCGCACGGGCCGCGATCATGCGCGATCCGGCCTGGCAGGGCGGTCACTACTACGGCACGAGCGCCGCGCCGGATGCCGGCCTGGGTGTGGCGCGGATGGTCGGCCATGTCACGTACCTGTCCGCACTGGCGCTGGACGACAAGTTCGGCCGGCGGCTGCAGTTCGCCGACGATATCCGCTACACGATCACCGAACCGGAGTTCGAGGTCGAGAGCTACCTGCGCCACCAGGCCGACTCGTTCGTCAAGCGTTTCGACGCCAACACCTATCTCTATACCTCGCGTGCGCTCACGTATTTCGATCTCGCCCGGCAGCACGGCCGCGGATCGCTGGCCCAGGCGCTCGAGGGCATTTCGGCGCGGACCCTGCTGATCGCGTTCAGTTCCGACTGGCTGTACCCGCCGTCCGCGTCAGGGGAGGTCGCCGACGCGCTTCGTGCTCTCGGCAAGCCGGCCGAGTTCCATGTGATCGAGGCGCCGTACGGCCACGACTGCTTCCTGCTGGAGGAAGCGCGGCAGACGCCCATAATCCGCCAGTTCCTGAGCAAGCACAGCCTGGCTGAAGGCGGCGCCGGCGGATGACGTCGAAGAAGGGGACTTCGTGACCGACCAGCCTGCCCGCGGCGAGACTGTGCCTACCGAACAGGGCCGCGCGTTCGGATTCGAGACACGGCAGCTGCACGCCGGGCAGCGGCCCGACCCGAACACGGGCGCGCGTGCGGTACCGATCTTCCAGACGACCAGCTACGTGTTCGAGGACCCGGAATCAGCGTCGGCGTACTTCAACCTGCAGGAGTACGGGAACACGTACTCGCGCATCATGAACCCGACCGTCGCGGTATTCGAGGAGCGGGTGGCCAACCTCGAGGGCGGCGCGGGCGCGGTGGCGTTCGCCAGCGGGATCGCCGCGCAGGCGGCTGCGCTCTTCACGCTGCTGCAGCCGGGCGACCACGTGGTCTCGTCCTCGGCGCTCTACGGCGGGACGGTGAACCAGCTCAAGCACCTGCTGCGCAAGATGAGCGTGGAGCTGACCTGGGTCGATCCTGACGATCCGGGCGCGTGGCGGAAGGCGGTCCGGGCCAACACGAAGGCGTTCTTCGGCGAGACGATCGGCAACCCGGCCGGGAACGTGCTGGACATCGAGACCGTGGCGGCTATCGCGCACGAGCACGAGCTGCCGCTGATCGTGGACAGCACGTTCGCGACGCCGTACCTGTGCCGCCCGATCGAATGGGGTGCCGACATCGTGATCCACTCGGCGACCAAGTTCATCGGCGGCCACGGCACGAGCATCGGCGGCGTCGTCGTCGAGTCGGGCACGTTCAACTGGTCCAATGGCCGGTTCCCCGTGGTGGCGGATCCGTCGCCGGCCTACCACGGCCTGCAGTTCCACGAGACGTTCGGGACGTACGGCTATCTGATGAAGCTCCGGGCCGAGACCCTGCGCGATCTCGGCGCGGCGCTCGCGCCGCTCAACGCCTTCCTGTTCCTGCAGGGGCTCGAGACGCTGTCGCTGCGGATGGAACGTCACGTCAACAACGCGCGGGCGGTGGCCGCGTTCCTCGAGTCGCACGAGCTGGCGTCGAACGTGACCTACCCCGGCCTGCCCGGGAGCAGGTACCGGCCGCTGGTGGAGAAGTACCTGCCGCGCGGGGCCGGCGCGGTGTTCTCGTTCGACTGCGCCGGTGGCCGGGCCGGCGGGCAGAGCCTCATCGGCGGCGTGACGCTCTGGTCCCACCTGGCGAACGTCGGAGACGCCAAGAGCCTGATCATCCACCCGGCCAGCACGACGCACCGCCAGCTGGGCGACGACGAACTGCAGGCCGCCGGCGTCGGGCCAGGGACGGTACGGCTGTCGGTCGGGACCGAGTCCGTCGAGGATCTGATCTGGGATCTGGAGCAGGGTTTCGCGCGGGTCGCCGCGACAGTGGGAAGAAGGTAGCGACGGCATGACCGATCTCACCCGGTACCAGGATTCGCTGACGATCCAGCGCGTGCTGCACACCGCCACGACGATCGCGGTCGTGGGCCTGTCCGGCAACGAGCTGCGGGCCAGCAACTTCGTTGGCTACTACCTCAAGCGGCACGGCTACCGCGTGATCCCCGTGAATCCCCGCGAGACCGAGATCCTCGGAGAGACGTGCTACGCCAGCCTGCTGGACATACCCGTGCCGGTGGACGTCGTGAACGTCTTCCGGGCGCCGGATGCCCTGCCGGGGATCGCGCGGGAGACGGTGGCGATCCAGGCCGGCGCCCTGTGGTGCCAGTTCGGCGTGATCAGCGCCGACGGCGCGCGGATCGCCGAGGACGGCGGCGTAACGGTGATCATGGACCGCTGCCTCAAGGTTGAGCACGCGCGCTACGCCGGCCGGATGCACTGGCTCGGCTTCAACACGCAGCGCATCACGTCCGTCCGAGGCGGGCTGCAGTAGCTGAGCCGAGACAGCGCCCAGAGACGGTACCGGGGCCCCGGTCAGCCGGGCTGGCCGCCCCCGGCGCCGGGCTCGGGCGCGCCGGTGTAGAACGCCGTGGTGCGGTCGGCAGCCGCCCGGGCCCCGGCCGGGTCGGTGCCGGAGGCCACGCTCGCCTCATACCAGGCGTCGCTGGACGCGGTCAGGAACCGGCGGCCCTCCCCGGACGCGGACCACTCGGCCACCCTGGCCGGGTCCACCGCCTGCCGGGTGGTCAGGTGCAGGTACAGGCCGATCAGCCCGCTTTCCCAGCCCACCCCGACCGCACCGGGGCCGAACTGCGCCCACCGCTCGTCGTCCACATGCGCGATGTGGTCCAGCCGGAAGAGGGTCCGCCCCTCGCCCTCGTCGGCCAGCCGCAGCTCGATCCAGCTCGTGTCACCGCCCATCTCCCAGGTCGCGTCGAAGCCGTGCGGCGGGTCGCAGCGGGTGATGGTGCCGCCCGCGTTGCCCTCCAGCTGGTACCGGCCGCCCTCCTTCAGCTCCCCGCTCACCGGCAGGAACCAGCGCGGGATGCGTTCCGGGTTGGTGCAGGCGTCCCAGACGTCGGCGAGTTCGGCCTGGTAGCTGCGGGACACCGTGACCACGCGGGCCTGGCCCGCCTCCAGCACCCGGCCGCCCACCTCGCGGCGGACCGCGCTGATCTCCCCGGTCACATCGATCATGGTTTCTTCCTCCGCTCGTGCTTGCCTCGTGCCAGCTCGGTGGCCAGCGCGTCCAGGTGCGGCGTCCAGGTCCGGCGGAACTGGTCGAGCCAGGCGTCGATGCCGCGCAGCGGCTCGTGCGCGACCGCGTAGAGGCGGCGCGCGCCGTCCGGCCGTACCGTGGCGAATCCGCTGTCCCGCAGCACCTTGAGGTGCTGGGAGACGGCCGGCTGGGAGATGCCGAACTCACGCTGGATCACCTCGCAGAGCGCACCGGAGGTGAGCTCGCCGTCCCCGAGCAGCTCCAGGATGCGGCGGCGCACCGGATCGCCGAGTACGTCGAACGCGTGCACCAGGCCAAGATATCAGCGAAGGCTTATATAAGTAAGACCTTAGGCGGTGCCGTGGCGGTGCCGGGGCGCCGCCCCAGGCTCCGGGGCACGTGAGGCCGGTTGGCCGGACTGGTGCCAGAATACGGAAAGGTGAATACCAGCCAGTTTGAGAAGATCAAGACCGGCCGTGGTTTCTTTGCGGCGCTCGACCAGAGCGGCGGCAGCACGCCCAAGGCACTGGCCGAGTACGGCATCGGTGCGGACCGCTACAGCTCCGACGCCGAGATGTTCGACCTGGTCCACGCGATGCGGACCCGGGTGCTGACCAGCCCGGCCTTCGGCGGCTCGCGAATCCTCGCGGCGATCCTGTTCGAGCAGACGATGGACCGGGACGTCGGCGGTGTCCCCACCGCCCAGTACCTGTGGGACGAAAAGAACGTGGTCCCGGTCCTGAAGGTCAACAAGGGACTCGCGGCCGAGCAGGACGACGTGCAGCTCATGAAGCCCATCGATACCCTCGATGACCTGCTGGAGCGCGCGCAGCGGCAGCAGATCTTCGGCACCAAGATGCGGTCGGTGATCAAGGACGCCAATGAGGCCGGGATCGCAGCCATCGTGGATCAGCAGTTCGACTACGCGAGCCGGATCATGAGCGCCGGGCTCGTCCCGATCATCGAGCCCGAAGTCAGCATCTCAGCCCCGCACAAGGAGCAGGCCGAGACGATGCTGCGCGACACTATCGCCCAGCACGTCCGGGCGCTCCCCCAGGACGCCGCCGTGATGCTGAAGATCACGATCCCGTCCCACCCTGGCCTGTACGGCGAGCTGGCGTCCGACCCGCGCGTCCTGCGGGTCGTGGCCCTGTCCGGGGGCTACAGCCGCGACGAGGCCTGCGCCCTCCTCGCGCGGGACCCCACCCTCATCGCCAGCTTCTCCCGCGCGCTCCTCGAAGGCCTGACCGAGAGCCAGACCGACGAGGAGTTCAACGCCCAGCTGGAACGCTCGGTGGAGCAGATCTACCAGGCCTCGGTGACCAATCTCCGATGAGCGGGGCGAAGGTGGTTCCAGCGCTCGGTGGCCGCCGGGGAAGCCGCTACTTGATCACCATCTTCGGTGCCGGGCCGGTGCCCTGGGCACAGCCCGCCCGGGTGTAGCCCGCCGGGATTACCGGGTGCAGTTTCGCCAGGTTCTCGGGCGTGGGCGGGAGGAAGACGTAATCCCAGACGCTCTGCTGTCCATTGGACATGCGCTGGTATCCCCGCATCGGCAGGTAGGTCGTGGCGTTCACCCACATCCGCTCCGCGGTCACATGGGGCGGGGCTTCGTTGTTGGGCGGCACGTTGAACTTCAGCTCGATGGCCTGCTGCCCGTGCAGTTCTGTCCGCCCGATAACCGTGAACTGGCCGTTGGCGATCTCGGCGCGGATACCGGCCGCGTCGAGCGTGAACCCGAGGATGAACTTCGAGTGGCACTCACGCCAGACGTGCCTGAAGTGATCGACCACCATGACCGTCCCGGAAAGGTGCAGCCCGCCCTGGTCGAGGTTGGAGGTGTAGTTCTTGGCGGGGTTCGCGGAGGTCATCTTGAAGGAGAACTCGCCGTCTTTGTACACCTTCCCGTCCGACCCGACGGCCGGGCCGACACGGATATGGACTTCCTGGCCCGGCCGGGGATACGCCGGGTACTGCCCCCCGTTCAGCGGTCCGCCCGGGGCGGGCGTGTACAGGATGTCGCCGCTGGCGGTGTCAATCGCGGCGAGCAGGCGGGTCCGCAGCGCGGGCGCCGCCAGGGGCGGGGCCTTGGTGGCCGGGCCGTGGCCTACCGCCACTATCACCGCGGCCAGGCCCACGACGAGGGCCGCGCCGGCCGTGACGCCCGCAGCTAGCCGCCGGTGCCCCCGGCGGGGGTGGTAATCGCGCTGGAGCAGCCGCTGGCGGGCCTGGCCCGGATTCCCGAAATCGGCAGCCGCCCGGGCGAGGGTACTGCGCAGCTGACTCTCAAGTTCGTCGGTAGGCATCAGGTAGTTCCTCTCAGGATGGCCGGGTGGCGGGTCCGGTGGAAGGCAGCCCGCCGCGGGTGAGCGCCTGAGCCAGCCGGGCTGCCGCGCGGGATGCGGTACTGGTGACCGTCGCGGCCGAGCAGCCGAGGATCTCCGCCACCTCGGCGACGGGAAGGTCCTCCCAGTAGCGCATCACCAGCACGGCGCGCTGCCGCGCAGGCAGCTGGGCCAGCGCCCAGCGGAACTCCGCGAGGTCATCAACCTCCCGCAGCGCCCGCGCCGCGCTCTCGTCGGCGGCATCGGGCCGGCGTCCTGCGGCCCCAGTTCCGCCTGCTGCCGGGACCGGCGGCCAGCATCATCCAGCACGAGGTTGATCAAGATCCGGCGGGCGTAGGCGGCCGGATGATCCATCGACCGCACCCGGTTCCACCGCCGGGCCACCCGCAAGAACGTCTCCTGGACCAGGTCCTCGGCGTCCCTGGCGTCCCCGGTCATCAGGTAGCCGGTGCGCAGCAGCGAGTCTGACGTCTCGGCGGCGAAGCCCTCGAACTGGCGCTTCGATGCCGCGTCGCTGACCCAGTCCATGCCCACCTCCCGAAGCCCGGCCCTCGCGCTCATCTGTATAAACCCGCCAGTCAGGCCCGAGACTGAACGCGGTCCACGGATTTTTCGTTATCGCGGAAGAGCCGCCGCCCGGGCCGCGAGGCGGCAGCCGTGCTCAGCCAGGCGGATACGAGCGTCTGGCCGCCTGGCGCTGGTCATCCCTCCGGGCCAGCGACCGGATCCAGCATGCAGGCCATCAGGACGTCGTCGATGTACCGCCCGCCGAGGAAGAATTCCGCACGCAAGACTCCCTCGACCGTGAAGCCGCACGACTCATAGAGGCGGCGGGCCGCGGCATTGCCACCCAGAACACGCAGCGACAGCTTGCGTGCGCCCCGGCGGCGGGCCTGACCGAGGCAGGCTTCCACGAGGCGGCGCCCCACCCCGCAGCGCTGGCGGGCCGGGTGGACCGCCAGCGCCCGGATCTCCAGCACGTGGGAGCCTGACGCCAGCGGGTGGGCCGGGCCGAGCGCCGCGAACCCGGCGATCACCCGGCCGGTCTCGGCGACCAGGACGTCGGCGGGCGCTATCCGCCCGCCGAAGAAGGCCGCACCGGCGGGTGGCGGCGGAGCGGGCGAGACGTCTGCCGTCCACGTGGCCGCGTCGATGTCCCTGAGCTCCGGTTCGTCTTCGGGCCTGGCCTCCCGGATAGTCGTCACCACCCCAGCATGACCCCCCGTCCGACTCCCCCGCCGAACGGCCGCGGCGACTTATCACCTATCTGGCGCAGCAGAACCGGACAAAACACCCTCCTCGATGCACCAGATAGGTGATGAGTTGACGGCCGCCACCCGCGTCTCGGAGCGGCCGAGACCGGTCAGGAATCGAGAAGCACGGGCCGCGCCGCCCCAATTAGCGTGACCGGCATGACTTCCATCGAATCCATCACCCTCGAGGTGGCCGACCCCGCGGCCGCCGGCCGCTTCTACACCGACGCTTTCGGCCTGGGCAGCCAGGTGCGCCTGCGAGCCTCGGACGCACCGGCGGACGGCTTCCGCGGTTTCACGCTGTCGCTCACGGTGCCGCAGCCAGCCACGGTCAGCGGCCTCATTAACGCCGCCCTCGACGCCGGCGCCACGGCGCTGAAGCCGGCCGCCAAGTCGTTCTGGGGCTACGGCGGCGTGGTGCAAGCCCCGGACGGGACAATCTGGAAGGTCGCGACCTCAGCGAAGAAGAATACCGGCCCGGCCACCCGGCAGATCGACCAGATCGTGCTCCTGCTGGGAGCCGCGGACGTGGCCGAGAGCAAGCGGTTCTACGTTGACCGCGGCCTCGCCGTGGCGAAGAGCTTTGGCCGCAAGTACGTCGAGTTCGCCACGGCGTCCAGTCCGGTCAAGCTGGCGCTCTACGGCCGCCGGGCCCTGGCCAAGGACGCCGGCGTCCCGGCCAGCGGCACCGGATCGCACCGGATCATGATCGGCAGCGATGCCGGACCCTTCACCGACCCGGACGGGTTCTCCTGGGAGGCCGCTCCGCGCTGACCCGGCCGGCGTACCTGACCCGGCCGGCGCGCCGCCCAACTCACCGGCAGCGGTCAGTAGCGGACGTCGCTTTGCACCAGGGGCGGGTACACGGTGGAGGTCTCACCGTCGACGGTGGACCCGCCGAACTGGAGCATGGCGCGCAGCGGGCCGTGCAACGGCGCCGGGTAGTTCAGGGTGGGTGCGGACAGCTCGTCCAGGGTCCACAGCTGCTGCGGGGTGAGGGTCACGTCGAGGCCGGCCAGGTTGTCGGTCAGGTGGCCGAGGCGGCGGGCGCCGAGAATAGGCACGACGGTGCCGGGCCGGGCTCGCAGCCAGGCCAGCGACACGGCCGCCGGGGTGGTGGCGAGTTCGCCGGCGATCGTGGCGACGGCCTCGATGACGAGGTAGTCGCTCTCCCGGGGGCCAGGGACGTGGGCCGCCCGGGCCGAGTCGGTGACCTCCGTGCCGCGCCGGTACTTGCCGGATAGGAAGCCGTTCTTCAGCGGGCTCCACGGGACCAGGGCCAGGCCCTGGTCGCGTGCGAACGGCGCGAGTTCACCCTCGACGGTGCGGGCCAGGAGCGAGTACTCGACCTGGAGCGCGATCAGCGGGGCCCACCCCCGAAGTAGCGCCATGGTGTGGGCCTGGGCGGTGAACCAGGCCGGCGTGTTGGAGAATCCGAGGTAGCGGACCTTGCCCGCGCGGACCAGGTCGTCGAGGGCACGCATGGTCTCCTCGACCGGAGTGTTGCGGTCCCAGTTGTGCAGCCAGTACAGGTCGAGGTAGTCGGTCCTGCAGCCGGCGCAGGGTGGCGTCGAGTTGCGTGATGACCGCGCTGCGGCCGGCGCCGCCGCCGTTAGGGTCGCCGGGGAAGAGGTTGGTGAAGAACTTCGACGCCAGGACCACGTGGCCGCGCTGGCCGGGCCGGGCGGCGAAGAAGTCGCCGAGGATTTTCTCCGAGTGGCCGTTGGTGTAGAAGTTGGCGGTGTCGACGAAGTTGCCCCCGAGATCCAGGTAGGTCGCGAGAATCTTCTCCGACTCCGCGACGCTGGATCCGGCGCCCGGCGGGTCCTCGCCAAAGGTCATCGCGCCCAGGGCGAAGGGACTGACCCGCAGCCCCGAGCGGCCGAGGGTGACGTACTGGTCCAGCGGCATGAACGCGCTCCTGTGGGTGGGCCCGGCTGGTCGGTCGGTTCCATCCAAGCGCGGGCCGTCCGCCCGCAGGTAGACCGATCCGCGCCCGCTCTTGCCTGATCCTGCCGAGCACGCCGCGAGCCGGTTGCCTGCCCGGCATCACGGGTGCTTTCGTGGAACGGTGCTCAGTTCCGCCGGCCTGCTGGACGAGATCCGCGGGCTCATCGCCAGCCATGCCGGCCAGCCGCTGCCGATCGACGGGTTGCGGGTGTCCAGGATCGAGGCGGCGGAGCCGGACCATTCACTGACCGAGCCACTGCTCGTCGTCGCGGCCCAGGGCGGCAAGCGCCTGCTGCTCGGTGACCAGGTAATCGAGTACCGGGCCGGCCAGATCCTCCTGGCCACGGCCGCCCTGCCGGTCACTGGCCACTACATCGACACTGACCCGCGCACTCCGATGCTGGCCATGGGGCTCGCGCTGCGCCCGGCCGCCATCGCCGCGCTGCTGCTGGAAACAGCCGGGGGCCGGTCCTGGCGGAGCACGGCCGGCCCGCCTGCGGTCATCGCCGGAGACGCCGGCCCTGAACTGCTCGACGCGGTGGCCCGGCTGCTACGGCTGCTCGACCACCCCGCTGACGTGGCCGTGCTCGCGCCGCTGGTGGAACGGGAGATCCTGTGGCGGCTGCTCACCAGCCCCTACGCTGAGGTGCTCCGGCAGATCGGCCTGCCCGAGAGCGGCCTGTCCCACGTGAGCCACGCGATCCGCTGGATCCGCGATAACTACGCCGCACCCATGCGGATCGCCGACCTGGCCCGGATGTCCGGGATGAGCCCGTCGGCGTTCCACCGGCACTTCCGGGCCATCACGGCCATGAGCCCGCTGCAGTTCCAGAAGCGCATCCGGCTCCAGGAAGCCCGGTCCCTGCTGGTCGCGGACGCCAGCGACGTCGCCGGGGTCGGGCATCTCGTCGGCTACGACAGCCCGACCCAGTTCAACCGCGAGTACCGCCGCTTGTTCGGCGCCCCGCCCGGCCAGGACGCCACCCGGCTGCGCACGGATACCCTCCGGGCCGTCAGCCCGTGACGACCCCGACATCGCCGATCCCCAGGGCCTTCACCGGGGCCTCGATCTGGGCTGCGTCGCCGACCAGGATCGTGACCAGGCGGTTCTCCGGGAACGCGGCGATGACCGCGGCTGTCGCCTCGGCGGTACCCGTCTCGGCCAGGCGCGCGTAGAGCTGCGCCTGGTAGTCGTCCGGCAGGTGCTGTTCCACCTGATCCGCCAGCGTGCCGGCCACCGACGATGCCCTCTCGTACTGCAGCGGCGCCACACCCACCAGGTTCTGCACCGCCGTATCGCGCTCCGCCTCGGTCAGGCCTTCCGCGGCCAGCGTGCGCAGCACCGTCCGCAGGTCACCCAGCGCGGGAGCCGTGGACGCGGTGTCCACGGAACCGCTGATGGCCAGCACCGACGCACCCGTGGCACCGCCCGCGGCGTGCGGCGCCGGCGACCGCAGCACCTGCTGGAAGGCCCGGACCCCGTAGGTGTAGCCCTTCTCCTCGCGCAGCACCCGGTCCAGCCGGGAGGTGAGCGTGCCACCCAGGCAGTACGTGCCGAGGACCAGGGCCGGCCATACCCGGTCGTGCCGGTCCGGGCCGATCCGCCCGATGAGCAGCTGCGTCTGGACGGCACCGGGCCGGTCCACGATCACCACGCGGCCGGTGTCGTCGGCGGTCACCGCCGGCGTGGGCAGCGGCTCGGCGGCATCGCCGGCCCATCCGCCGAGCGTGCCGGCCAGCACCGCGTCCAGGTCGACACCGGTCAGGTCGCCCACGACGACCGCGGTCGCGGTGGCGGGCCGCACGTGCGCCTGATACAGCGCGCGCACGCCCGCCGCGTCGATCCGCGCGACGGTGTCCTCGGTGCCCTTGCGCGGCCGGGACATCCGCGCGGACGCCGGGAACAGCTCCTGGGATAGCTGCTTGGCGGCCCGCCGGGCGGGGCTGGCCAGCTCCAGCGGAATCTCGTCCAGCCGGTTGCGGACCAGCCGCCCGACCTCACTGCTGGTGAACGCGGGCGCATGCAGCGCCTCGGCGAGCAGCCCCAGCGCGCGGGGCAGGCGGGAGACGGGAACCTCCAGCGAGACGCGCGCACCCAGGTAGTCGGTACCCGCGTCGAGGGTCGCGCCGCAGCGCTCCAGTTCGGCGGCGAACTCCTCAGCGGTGTGCTGGCTGGTGCCCTGGGACAGTGCATCGACCATGATCGTGGCGATTCCGTCGAGCCCGTCGGGCTCGATGTCGAGCGGCATGTCCAGGCAGATCTCCACCGCCACGACCTGCTGCCCGGGCCGGTGGCAGCGCAGCACGGTCAGCCCGTTAGCCAGGCCGCCGCGCTCAGGCGCGGGAAACGCCCAGGGCCTCGGCTGCCCCGAGGCCGGCTGCGGGTGGAAGTCCATGGTCACGGCTGCGTCCGTCACCGCCCAGCTCCTTCCGGCTTGCCGTTCGCCTCGGTGGTCACCTGGTCGTACACCAGCACGGCGCGATTGCCGGGGCGGAGCCGCTCGGCGGCAATGGCCCGGACCTCCTCGGCAGTGATGGCGAGGAGGCCGTCGATGGCCGTGAACGCGAGCTGCGGGTCACCGAACAGCACCGCGTACCGGCACAGTGCGTCGGCCCGGCCCGCGACCGTGCTGAGCCGGTCCAGCCAGCCACGTTCCAGCAGTGCCTGCGCCCGCTCCATCTCCGCGGCCGACGGCGCCTGCGTGCCCAGCCGCGCCAGCTCCTCGTCGACGGCGGCCTCGATCTGCGGGATTCCGGCGTCCCCGGAAGCCTTCACGTCCAGCCAGCCCAGCGAGGGGGCACCCGTCAGCCGCAGCAGCCCGAAGCCTGCGCTGATGGCGGTGCGGTCGCGCCGCACCAGCCGGTTGTAGAGCCGGGACGACATGCCGTCGCCGAGCACGGTGAGCGCCACCTCGGCCGCGTCGCACTCACGCGTGCCGTCGTGCGGCATCCGGTAGGCGGCCATCAGCGCGCGCGCCGGGACCTCCTCCTGGATCTCCACGCGCAACTCCGCGCCGATGACGGCGGGGAGTGTGCCGTCCCGGGGCGGCACCTTGCCGTCGTGGGACGGGATGGAGCCGAAGTACTTCTCGACCCATCGAAGCGTCTGCTCCGGGTCGATGTCGCCGACGACGGCCAGGACCGCGTTATTGGGCGCGTAGTTCGCGCGGAAGAACGCCCGCGCGTCGTCCAGCGTCACCGCATCCAGATCGGCCATGGAGCCAATGGGCGTGTGGTGATACGGGTGGCCCTCGGGAAAGGCCAGTGCGGTCAGCCGCTCGAACGCGGTGCCGTAGGGCACGTTGTCGTAGCGCTGCCGGCGCTCGTTCTTGACCACGTCGCGCTGGTTCTGCAGCGACTCCTCGTCGAGCGCGGCCAGCAGCGAGCCCATGCGGTCCGCCTCCAGCCAGAGCGCCAGCTCCAGCTGGTGCGCGGGCATGGTCTCGAAGTAGTTGGTGCGCTCGAAGCTCGTCGAGCCGTTGAGGGAACCGCCTGCGCCCTGGACCAGCTCGAAGTGGCCGTTGCCCTTGACCTGCGCCGACCCCTGGAACATGAGGTGCTCGAAAAGGTGGGCCAGGCCCGTGCGGCCCTTGACCTCCTGCCGCGAGCCGACGTCATACCAGAGGCAGACCGCCGCGACCGGAGTCAGGTGGTCTTCGGAGAGCACCAGGCGCAGACCATTGTCCAGACGGTGCTCGGTCGCGGTCAGGCCGCCTGAGCCGGCCTGCCGCGTGGCCGCGTGACCCACGGGCGTGCACGTCCCTTCCATCGCATGCCGGAGAAGTAAAGCCACTGTATGCAAGGAAGCGGCCCGGCCCGCCGCCCGGGACCCCGCGTGCAGGCCGGCTGGCCCGCGCCGCCCGGGGCGTAACCTGGCCCAGGGGGGAGCCTGGGTGCTCACTGACGTCGTGAGCTGGGACCTGGCTTTAACAACGTGCCTGAGTACGTTCTTGATCATCACCAGGAAGGCGAGCGGCAGCGGCTGGCGCTGATGTCGCGGCTGCTAGATCCGATGCACCGGCGCCACATTGAGCAGCTGGGCATCGGGCCAGGGGCGCGGACGCTCGAAGCCGGCTGCGGTAACGGTTCCATGTCCGCCTGGCTGGCCGGGCAGGTCGCGCCCGGCGGGCGGGCGGTGGCGGTGGACCTCGACCTGTCCCTGGCCGGCGTGGACGAACCCGGGCTTGAGCTTCGCCGGGCCGACATCCTGGCCGGGCCGGTCGAGCCGGGCGACTTTGACCTGGTGACAGCCCGCGCCGTGCTGCATCATGTGGCCGATGCTGAGGCGGCCGTGGCCAACCTGGTGGCCAGCGCCCGGCCGGGCGGGGCGATCCTGCTGATCGAGCCGGATTTCCTGCCCGTCAGCGCGGCCCAGCCGCCTGAGGTCCGCGTGTTCTGGGAGGGGTGGCTGGCCTGGGCCCGCGAGCAGGGAATCGACTACTTCATCGGCCGCAGGCTGCCGGCGGCGCTGTCCAGGCTGGGGCTGCAGGCCGTCACGGCCACGGCCGAGACGGCTCTGTACCGCGGTGGTTCTGACTGGGCTCGGTACTGGGAGCAGACGGTCACCGAGTTGCGCACCCGCCTGGTGGCCTCGGGCAGGCTGGACGGCCGGTCCATCGACGCGTTCCTCACCCAGTGCGCCGATCCGGCCTGGTGGACGCAGACCATCGCCTTCACGGCCGCGAGCGGGCGCGTACCGGGAGCAGGCCTGCCTTGACCGGTGGTCTTGCCCGGCTTGCTCCTGGCGGAATACAGTTTCCCCGCAGGGGGCGGACTTGCAAGCCGCGCCGGGCTTGCTGTTGAGCGCCCCCAGGGGGTCCTCGGACGATCATGAGCAGCAGACTGCCCCGGGGAACCTCCAGGACATGAGCCACACGGGCGTGCGCGACCGCCCGGACCGGGAGAACCGTCCGGGCCGGGCCGTGGACGACCTGACCGTAGCCAAGCTGCTGCGTCCCCTCGTCCGGCCGGGCACTGTGGCCCGCTCGTCTCTCGTCGAGCGGCTGGCGGACGGGGACACCCACCGGATCATCTCCGTGGTGGCACCTCCGGGCTATGGGAAGACGACGCTCCTGTCGCAGTGGGCTGAGCGCAGCACCCAGACTTTCGCCTGGGTGTCGGTCGCGGAACCGGACAACGACCCGAAGGTCCTGCTCACCTACGTGGCGGAAGCGCTCGATGCCGTGGAGCCGATCGGGGAGCGGGTGTTCGACGCGCTGGCCTCGCCGGGGAGCTCGGTGCCCGGCACGGTCGTGCCGCGGCTGGGGTCGGCCTTTTCCTCGATGAGCTCGCCGGTGGTACTGGTCCTGGACGACGTGCACCTACTGCGTAACCGGGAGGGCCAGGCTGCGCTATCCGCGCTGGCCGACCATGTGCCGGAAGGCTCGCGGCTGGTCCTGTCGGGCCGGGCTGAGCCGGCGCTGCGGGTGCCGCGGCTCCGGGCCGAAGGCCGGATTCTGGAGATCGGTCCAGCTCAGCTGACGCTCACCCGCGAGGAAGCTGCCCTGCTGCTCGCCAATGCGGGCGTCGTGCTGGACGAGGACGAGGTAGCCGAGCTGCACCGGCGGACCGAAGGGTGGCCGGCCGGACTGTATCTCGCGGCTCTCTATCTCAGGGAAGGCGGCCTGGTCGCAGGCGCAGCGGTTTCCTTCAGCGGGGACGACCGGTTCGTGAGCGACTACGTGGAGTCAGAATTCCTGGCCCGGATCTCCCGGGGGCAGCGGGCCTTCCTGACCCGGTCCGCAGTGCTGGAACGCATGTCGGGCCCGTTGTGTGAGGCAGTGCTGTCCATGCCCGGGGCCGGCGCGACCCTGGCCGAGCTGGCCCGGTCGAACATGTTGCTGGTCCCGCTGGACCGGCACGGGGAGTGGTACCGCTACCACCACCTTTTCCGCGACATGCTGCTGGCCCAGCTGCACCGCCAGGAGCCCGGCCTGATGCCCGTGCTGCGGCGCCGCGCCGCTCGCTGGTGCCTGCGCAACGGCCTGCCGGAGGAGGCCCTGGAGTATTCCATCGCCGCCGGGGACGTGAACACAGCTGCCCGCCTGGTGGAGAAACTCGGCGTGCCTGCCCACCGGCGGGGCCAGTTCACCACCATCCAGAGGTGGTTCCGGTGGCTGGAGGACCGGGGCGGAATCGAGGGGCACCCGATGGCCGCCGTGCTGGCCGGCCTGTTTTTCGCGTTGACGGGGCGGCCGGTGGAGGCCGAGCGCTGGGCGGACGTCGCCGATCGCTGGCGGCAGGGGGATGCGCCGCCCGGCGATACCGCCTACGCCCAGGCCTATGCGGCCATCCTCCGGGCGCTCATCTGCCGCAGTGGCATCGAGCAGGCCGTGGCCGATGCCGACGAGGCCGTGCAGAGGTGCGCCGGCCAGGGCATCGTGACGCCGGCCCCCGCGCTTTACCAGGGGCTCGCACGTGTCCTTTCCGGCGACCTCGAGGGTGGCGACCGATCTTTCCAGGATGCCGTCAGTGCCGGGGAGCAGGCTGGCGCGCACGAGACTCTAGCGGTCACCTTGTCCGAGCGGTCGCTGCTGGCGATGGCACACGGTGAATGGAGCTGCGCCCGGGCGCTCGCGGACCAGGCGGCCGCCGTGCTGCGCCGGGCCGGGATCGACGAAAGCTACGCGACGCCGCTGGTCTGTGCCGCCCAGGCCCGCGCGGCCCTGCACCGGGGAGATGCGGCGGCGGCCCGGGAAGCGCTTGTCCCGGCCCAGCGCCTGCGGCACCTGCTGACCTATGCGATGCCCCAGCTGGCGGTCCAGGCCCGGATCGAGCTCATCCGCGTCCACCTCGTGCTCGCTGACATCGCCGGGGCCAGGACCCTCATGCAGGAGATCGATGAGATTCTCCGCCGGCGGCCCGGCCTCGGAAACCTGGTCGCCGAGGCTGACGGGCTCCGGGTGCGCCTGCTGGAGGAACGAGGGGCCGCCGCCCCCGGAGCGTCGTCCCTGACCGCAGCGGAGCTCCGCCTGCTCCCGCTGCTGACCACGCACATGTCCTTCCCCGAGATCGCCGAGGAGCTGTCCCTCTCTCACCACACCGTCAAGTCACAGGCGTACTCGCTCTACCGGAAGCTGGGGGCCACCTCACGCAGCCAGGCGGTCTCCCGGTCACGGCAGCTGATGCTGCTCGAGGGCTGACGGCGACCTTAAATCCCCGTTTCATACCAATCGTGGGATGCGCGGGCCCGCCCGGCTGGCGTTGTGTGGATGGTGCGATGGAGATTGCCGCCGGCAGCCGGACACGGCGGCCGGCTTCCCGGCGGTGATCTCCAGCGGCGAGCGACCATCAGGGCCGGCAGTTCGGGGGGGACGGCGAGATTCCGATGGCGACCCACGTGGCCAGGCAGATGGTGACCAGTGCCCCGGGAGCACCCGCTTGCGCTGCCGATCCGGTTCTGGCGTCAAAGATCACGGCCCCGGATGTGCCAGTCCTGGCCGTGCCGCGGCCGCGGATCTCCAGATTGCTGGCCCGCGGTACCCGGTGGAGCCCGCTGACCGTGGTCACCGGCCCCCCCGGGACAGGCAAGACGATGGCCCTGGCCTTGTGGGCGGCGGCCGAGCCCACGGCGGTGGCCTGGGTGGCCCTGGACCGCTACGACAATCACCCGGAGTCCTTCTGGCCCCATGTGATCGCGGCCCTGCGCCGCTGCGGCGTCGTCATGGCGGAGCCGCTGCCGGCCGGCCCGCCGGAGCAGGGAGCCGATCACGTGTTCCTGCTGCGGCTGGTGTCAGCCCTGGCGACCCAGGACCCGCCGGTGATCCTGGTCCTCGATGACTTTCATCTGCTGACCGAGCCGGAGGTGCTGAAAGGGCTCGACTTCGTGCTGCGGAACGTGGGATCCGGCCTGCGCGTGGTGGTCTCCTCGCGGGCCGATCCGCCGCTGCGGCTGCACCGTTACCGGCTGGCCGGGGAGCTGACCGAGATCCGGGCGGACGACCTCGCGTTCAACCACGAGGAAGCCAGCCTGCTCCTGGCCCAGTACCGCGGCACGATTTCCGCCGGCTCACTCGATTGCCTGATGCGGCGGACCGAGGGCTGGGCGGCCGGCCTCCGCCTCGCGGCGATCTCCATGGACACCCATCCCGACCCGGACCAGTTCGTCAAGGAGCTGATCACCGAGGACAGCGCCCTGACTGGCTACCTGGTGGAGGAGGTTCTGCACACGCAGCCGCCTGAGGTCCAGGACGTGCTGCTCAGCACCAGCATCCTGGAGCAGGTCAACGCCGAGGCCGCCAGCGAGCTGGCCGGTGCCGAGCAGGCTGCGGCCATCCTGCCCGCCCTGGCCCGAGCGAACACGTTCATCCAGCCCATCGGATCCGGGTGGTACCGCTATCACCCGTTGTTCGCGGAGGTACTGCGGCTCAAGCTGAGGCTCAGGTACCCGGAACGGATGCGCGATCTGCACCGCCGGGCCGCCCGCTTCTATGAGCGGAACGGCTCGCTCATCCCGGCCGTGCGGCACGCCGCCCAGGCCGGCGACTGGCCGCTCGCCGCCAGCATGGTCGTCGGCAGCCTGGAGATCACCGGGATCACCCAGCCGCAGGGCAGCCGGCCGCAGGACAGCCAGTCCCTGGCCCGGGAGTTCGAGAGCATGCCGGGCGGCCAGGCGTGGAGTGAGCCCGGGCCGTACCTGGTCTCTGCGGCGGCCGCCCTGGCCGGTGGTGACTGGGAAGCCTGTGCCGCCGCGCTGGCCAGCGCGGAAGGCCTCCTTGAGCAGCTGCCCGCCGACCAGGAGATCCCGGGCCGGCTCACCGCCGCGATGCTCCGCCTGGCCGCCTCTCGTCACGGTGGTGATCTGCCCGGGGCCGCCGCGGCCGCGGACCGCGCCGAGGCACTGCTGAGCCAGGTCCCTGGTGAACTGCTCGCCCGCCACCCTGGGATGCAAGCCCGCGTCCTGGCCGGCCGGGGGGTTGTCGAGCTGTGGTCGGGACATCCCGGCGGCGCGATCCGTGTCCTCGGCTCGGCCGTGAAGGCGGCCACGGCTCCGGGGGCGGAGTACGAGCACGCCGAATGCCTCGGGTATCTCGCCCTGGCGGAGGCCGTGCGCGGCGGGCTCGGCCGCGCGGCAGAGCTGGCGGAACACGCCGCGGTGACCGCGGCCCGGGTGCGGCCGCTGCCAGTCATGCCGCCGGGCCCCGCCGCCACCGTCGCGCTGGCCTGGGTGCACGTGGAGCGTCACGAGCTGCGCCCGGCGCACAGCCTGCTCCAGCAGGCCGACGCCGCCCTGGGCGCCAGCCCGGACAAGCTGACCGGGACGGCGGCCTGGCTGGTAGCCGCGCGTCTTGGCCTGGCCGAGGCACAGCTGCAACTGACCGCGCAGTGCCTGGCGAAGGCCCGGTCTGGCTGGCATGTCCCGGATTGGCTGGAGCATGAGCTGCTCGAGGTCGAGTCGCGGGCCGACCTGGCCGCCGGCGACGTCCGGGCCGCGCTCGCCACGGCCGGGCGGGCCAGCCGTGATAGCTCGCTGCAGGCCGCCGTCATGCACGCGCGCGCGTGGGCGGCGGCCGGTGACGCCGGCGCCGCCGGGCGCGCGCTGGCCCCCGCGCTCGCCGCTCACAGTGCGGCACCTGAGCGGGTGCGGGTGGCTGCGTTGCTGGCCGACGCCCAGATCAGTTACGGCCGCGGCGTCCCGGCGCGCGGGGCCCGCTCACTTGCGCACGCCCTGCGCCTGGCTGAACGAGAGCAGCTCCGGCTGCCGTTCGTCCTGGAGCGCGAGTGGATCAGGCCTGCGCTGGCACGTGACCCTGAACTGGCCCGCGGCTACCAGCGCCTGCTGGCCCCTGGCCCGCGCCGCGATCAGGTCCCGGCTCCGCGCAGCGCCCCGGAGCAGCCCGCGATCGTGCTGGTCGAGCCGCTCACCGAACGCGAGCGGGAGGTGCTGCGCCACGTCTCGGAGATGCTCAACACGGCTGAGGTGGCCAGCGAGATGTACATCTCGGTCAACACAGTTAAGACGCACCTGAAGAGCATCTACCGCAAGCTGGCCGCGACCCACCGCCGCGAGGCGGTCCGCCGGGCCCGGCAGCTGGAGCTGATCTGATCTGATCCACGGCCGGCCACCGGCCCGGGATCGCCCGGCTGCGCCACGCTGAAAGCGGGGCCGGGCCGCCGGGCCCGGGTGAACTGCGCCGCGTTCGCGGCCGTGTATAGCGGTGGGAACGCTCGGGGGCGCGGATGTTACCTGGCCTGTTCATCACGGTAGTCCTGGCGCTGGCCGGCGCCGCGAGGCTCGCCGTGGTCAGCCAGCGGGCGGCCGCGGCCCGTCCTCCCCTCGACCTCGCTGCTGCGGACCGGCCGGCCCTGGTCCACCTGGTCCTCACCAGGTGCCAGCCGCGGGCCGCGGGCTACCAGGCGACGATCCTGGATCTGGCCGGGCGCGGGTATCTGTCCGTGACCGGCCAGGGCCCGGCGGCCGGGGGCGCCGGGCCGCCCAGTCTCTGGCTCGGGCCAGCCGCACCGGCCGCGGGCTCCCCCGCTCTGCTCAGCTTCGAGCAGCAGGTGCTGGACGACGTGCACGCCCGGGTGGGCGACGCCCGCGGGGCACCGTTCGACGCGCTCGCCGGGGCCTGCGAGGTGGATGCCGCCGGGATCTGGAAGCCGTTCGAGGACAAGCTGCTGGCCGCGGCCCGCGAGCTGGGGGTCTGCGGGCCGCGGCTGCCGGACAGAGCCTCGTCCGTCTTCCTGGCCCTCGGCACGGCCGCGGCCACCGTCGCATCGGCCAGTCTGGCTGTGCCGGCCCATCCCGGCTGGGCGGCGGTGGCGGCGGTCATCGCCTGCGGGATCGCGCTGGCCTGGCTATTGCGGGACCGGCCCACCCGGGCCGGCGCAGCCCTGGCCGCCCGCTGGCGGGAGAACAGCGCCCCGCCTGCGGGCTGGGACAGCAGCCCGGACGCGGCGGAGCTCCGGCAGAGCGCTTACGCGGTGGCCGCCGGCCGGGAGATCGGCGGCGGCGGGCGGGGCCGGCGGCGGGCCGGCCCGCCGGACGGGACCGGCCGGCCCGCGCAGGCCTGGTCCTCCTTCACCGGCAGCTGGCGGCGGGTGCCGGTCGGGCCGCGCGGCGGCCGTGCCCTGCGGCGCGGCGGCGGCCTGCTCACCGGAGCCGGGGTGATCGGCTTGATCTCGATCCCGTTCGTGATCACCGGGATCATCGGCTGGCTGGCCCTGATCCCGGTGCTCACCGCCCTCACGCTGGGCGCAGCCGGCGCAGCCGACCTCCTCCGGACGCTGGCGGTCCCGGAGCAGGTCACCTTCCACGGCCAGGTCATCGCCCGCTGGCACGAGGAGGAGAGCTCCGACGGGGAGAACGAGCAGCCGGTCCGCCTGCCCATGCTGGCCATCGACGACGGCCAGCAGTCCTGGACGTGCCTGGCGTCAGCGGCCGAGTTCGGCCGGGCGGCCCTCGGCGACCTGGTCGAGGTCACGCTGAACCCGCGTTCGGGGACGCTCGCCAGCCTCGCCGTGACGAGCCGCACCCGGCCGGAGGGCCCAGCCGCCGTCCGGCCCCGGCCGCTGATCACCCCGGAGGAGGCGGCGGCGGTGGTCGGCCCGGTCACCCGCACCACCGGGGTTCCCGTGCTGGTCTCGGGCGGGCTCGGCGTCATCTACCAGGGCCGCGACGGCACCCTCAGCGTGATCGTCGCGGGCGGCGGCGTGGCCAGCCTCAACACCGCGATCGCCCGGCGGATGGGCACGCCGCTGCCGGGCATCGGCGACCAGGCGTGGCTGCTCAACCGCGAGCGCACCGTCATCGTGCAGGTCGGGCCGCAGGTCACCAAGCTCACCGCCAGCAAGAGCAGGCCCGGCAGCCTGCCGGTGCTGGCGTCGGTGGTAGCGGCCCGCCTGCGTTGAGGTGCCCCTGCGTTGAGGTGCGATGATCGCGTCGCAGATCGCCGCGCGAGTTCAGAAAGTAAACTTCTTTCCTGCCGCAGCCTGCGGCCGCGTAACGGGGGGGCAGCGATGGCCGGGGAGGGGCGGGCGGGCCGGCTGCTGTCGGTGAACGTGGGCCTGCCCCAGGATGTGTCCTGGCATGGCCGGACGGTGCACACGGCCGTCTGGAAGCAGCCGGTCCAGGGCCCGCAGATGGTGCGGCGGCTCAATATCGACGGCGATGGCCAGGGTGATCTGGCCGGGCACGGCGGCGAGCACCGGGCGGTGTTCGTGTACCAGATCGAGTCCTACCGCTACTGGCAGCAGCAGCTGGGCCGCGACGACTTCAGCTACGGCCAGTTCGGGGAGAACTTCACGGTGACGGGCCTGGCGGATGACCAGGTCCGCATCGGTGACCGGTACCAGATCGGCGAGGCGCTGTTCGAGGTGACCCAGCCGCGCGTCACCTGCTACCGGGTGGGTATCCGGATGGACGACCCGCAGATCCCGGCGCTGCTGGTGTCCCACCACCGGCCCGGGTTCTACTTCCGGGTGCTGCGCGAGGGCGCCGTGCGGGCTGACGACGAGATCGTGCAGGTCGCCTCCGGGCCGGAAGCAATGACGGTGGCCGAGGTAGACGCCCTGCTCTACCTGCCGGGCCACTCCCCCGGGCGGATCGCGCAGGCGCTGGCGATCCCGGCCCTCCCGGACGGCTGGAAGGCCTCGTTCCGGGCCCTGCTGGATCAGCCTGAATCACCCGGCGGGGCCACCGGTAACGCCGGGCTGACCGCGGCCAGCCCCCCGCCGGCCTGGCCAGGTTTCCGGCCGCTGACCGTGACGGCCGTCGAGCGGGAAACCCCGTCGGTGATCTCGGTGCACCTGGCCGACCCGGGCGGGACCGCGGTACCCCCAGCCCAGCCGGGGCAGTTCCTGACCCTGCGGCTGCCCGTCACGCCGGGCGGCCAGCCGCTGGTGCGCAGCTACTCCCTGTCCGGGCCGCCGGGCGCGAGTTCGTACCGGATCAGCGTCAAGCGGGAACCGCACGGGGCCGGGAGCCAGTTCATCCACACCCGGGTCCGGGCCGGCGACGTGCTGGAGGCGGCCGCACCCCGCGGCACCTTCATCCTGCAGCCCGGTGCGTCACCCATCCTGCTGATCAGCGCCGGGGTGGGGGCGACCCCGGTGCTGGCCATGCTGCACGCCCTGGCCGGAGCCGGGTCCGGCCGCGATATCTGGTGGCTGCATGGTGCCCGGAGCCGGGCGGACGAGCCGTTTGCTATGGAATCGCGGTCGCTGCTGGCGGAGCTGCCCAGCGCGCACCGCTGCATCTGCTACAGCCGGCCCGGCCCGGATGACGTCCGCGGGCGCGACTACCAGACGGCCGGGCGGCTGACGCCGGGCGTGCTGGCCGGCCTGGATCTTCCGCGTGCCGCGGAGGCCTACCTCTGCGGCCCGGCCGCCTTCATGGACCAGATATCCGCCGGGCTGGCGGACCTGGGCATCGGCGCCGCGCGGGTGCACACCGAGATCTTCGGCAGCGCGGGCTCGTCGACGCCGGGCATCGCGGCCGCGCCCGCCCGGCCGCCGCACCCGCCGGCGGGCCAGCCAGGCACCGGGCCGCAGATCGCGTTCGCGCGCAGCGGCCTGACGGTCCCCTGGGATGAGGGCTGCACCAGCCTGCTCGAGCTGGCCGAGGCGTGCGACGTGCCGGTGCGCTGGTCATGCCGCACCGGCGTGTGCCACACCTGTGAGACCGCCCTGCTGTCCGGAACGGTCGGCTATGCCCCCGACCCGGTCGAGGCCCCGGCCGACGGCAGCGTTCTGATCTGCTGCTCCCAGCCGCGCACCGGCCTGACCCTGGACCTGTGACCGACTCGCGGCCCTGGACGCCGCCGGACGAAGCCCGCGGTGTCTACGATGGCGGCCATGACGCAACCTGTACCGGGCGGATTCCCCGTCACCACCGCGCTGGAACTGCAAGGGATGGCCGTCGAGCGGGACCTCGGCGTCGCCTTCGGCCTGGTCGTGCGCAGCATGGGCGCGGTCAAGTCGATTGGTGCCGGGTTCAAGGCGCTGCGCCAGGGCGAGGTGACCCAGTACACCGAGCTGCTCGAGGACAGCCGCCGGCACGCGATTGACCGCATGATCGAGAACGCGCGGCTGCTAGGCGCGAACGCGGTCGTGGCGATGCGGTTCGACTCCTCGGAGATCGGCCAGCAGCTCACTGAGATCGTGGCCTACGGCACGGCGATCGTCGCCCGTCCCGTGAGCTAGCCGTGCCGGCGACGCCCCCGCCGCAGGGCCCGCGGTCCCTGGTCAGCGACGCCGGCCGGGAGAAGCTGCTGGGCCTGCTGCGGGAGCACTTCGCCCGGGGCCTGCTGGACCTGGACGAGATGAGCCGGCGGGTCGGCGTGGTGCTCGCCGCCACCTACTCCGACGAGGCCGCGGCGGCCGTGAGCGACCTCCCGCTGCTGGCCGGCCCGGCTCCCGGCGGGCAGCCGGCACCGGCCCGCGCCCGGATCGGCCAGCGGCGGCGCCACGCGCAGCGGGCGCAGCCGGCCGCCGGCTGGGTCCCCACCCCGGAGAGGTTCCGCGACCCGTCGACGCGGGCGATCGTGCGGGTCTGGATCGACCCCGCCGACCTGAGCCGCCACTACGTCCCCGAGCCCGACGCCTGACCGGCGGGTACGGCTAGCCGCTGACACGGAACGGGCGGTCAGCGCGCCGGCGGAATCACCGGCGCCGGACCGGGAGCTGCATCAGGTCCATGCCGAGGATCATGGGCCCCCCGAAGTCCGCCTGCCGGGCACTGTCGCGCAGCGCCTTCCGCCACGCCTGGTCAGGCAGCACGGCCGGGTCACCCGGGCCCAGGTGGGTGGCGGCCAGCGCGCGAACGCCGGACTCGGCGGCGATCCCGCCGAGCAGGGTCACGTCGGTGTGCACCGCGCCCAGGTGTGCCAGCAGGGCGGGAGGGAGGCATTGCCCGGCGAAGGCGGCCAGGTCCACCACCTCGTGCACCAGCAGGTCCGCGTGCTGGGCCAGCGCCGGGATGTTCGGGGTGTGCGTGGTGTCACCGGAGAACACGACGCTGCCGTAGTCGGTGTCGAAGCGGTAGGCGTACGCCGGGTAGACCGCGCCGTGCGGCACGAGGATCGCGGTCACCCTCACATCGTTGTTCTCCATCACGGTGAACGGCGCCATGGCCGGCGCCGGGTTGCTCAGCGACGCGCCCGCGCTGGCCGGCGGCATGACCTCGTGCAAGGTGACGAGGCTGGCCGGGTTGACCGCGATGTGCTCGGCGATGAAGAAGCTGCTGCTCGCGGCGAAGGCCTGGTTCGCCAGGGCGGTCAGGGCGGCGGTACCGGGCAGCGGGCCCGGGGCGCTCGGCACCAGCGATGGCTCCCCGGCCGGCCCGGGGCCGTACACGTCGAACGGCTGGGTCAGCGTCCCCCCGTTGGCGCCCAGCAGCGTCACCGACAGCCCCGGCGTCGAAGCCGGCGCGGCCTGCGCGGCCGTCCCGCGCCCGATCAGGCTGCCCGCCGTCACGGTGGCCGCGGACGCGGCCACGGCCCCTAGCACATGCCGCCGCGACAACGTCCGGGCGGCCCCGCCCGGGACCGCCGCAGGCGGCTCGCACGACGACCCTGCGGTGTGCAGATCACACATAATGGCGGCTCCCTGTCCCCTCCGGTCCAGCGCCGATGCGCGGGCACTTGTGTTATACGCCGCGGATAAGGACGCGGACCGAAACCATAGGGTTCGCCGTTCGCACTTAGAACTGGGGCATGCCTGAATACAGCCCCGTGCTTTTTCCAGATAACGGTCTGTTCGCGGCCAGGACATCCCGGTTTCCTGATCCTGGCCGCGGACTCGACTTTCGCACTTTCGGCCTAGCCGAGGGTTGCCATCGGGGGCCGGTCCAAGGTCCAGCGCGTTCCCGGCTGGTAGCGACATCGGGAACCGCGCTCAAGGGAGGGTCGGCGTGGCCCGTACTGTCACCGTGGTTCACGCGCCGCCTGATCACTGGCGTTGTTCCGGCTCATGTTGATGGGCGGCGGGAACCGGTTAACGCTGACCGGGCGGTTGGAGGGCGGCGATAAATCCGTCGGGGTCGGCAAGGCTCAGCGTTAGTGCGTTCACTTTTCCTTTGGTGAACAGCGAGACGGGCTTGCGCCCGGTATAGCAGGGCGGCTCGATGGTGAGCTCTACCAGGCCGTCAGGGGAGCCGTTTACCAGCCACCGCCCCGAGCGGCTGTGCACGCCGTACGTTCCGCGGACATTCTCCTGCGACCGGCTGGCCGAGCGGATGGACGCCCGGGGTACGGTCAGCTTGAAGCCGCCCATCTGTACCCGGATCTGGTCAGGGCCGACCTCCACGCCCGATCTGCCCCGGCCCCCGGCGAGGAGGGTGTTCGTCAGCCTGCTGACCGGGCCCATCCCGGCCTCGCTGATCGCGAACCACATAGTGTCCGTACCTCCTTGTCCCGTTCCTGGCTCAGCGTGACGCCGATACCAGGCCGGCCTCGTATGCGGTGATGACGAGCTGGACCCGGTCCCTGGCGCCCAGCTTGGCCAGCAGCCGGGCCACGTGGGTCTTGGCGGTGCCTGCCGTGATGTACAGGGCGGCGGCGATCTCGGCGTTGGACATGCCCAGGCCCACCAGCTTGAGCACCTCACGTTCGCGGTCGGTGATCCCGGTCAGTTCCCGGGGTTTGCGGCCGGAACGGGGCTGGCCGGCGAACTGCCCGATCAGGCGGCGGGTGACGCCCGGCGCGATGATGGCGTCGCCGGCCGCGACCACGCGGATCGCGGTCAGGATGTCCTCCAGCGCCATGTCCTTGACCAGGAACCCGCTCGCCCCGGCCCGCAGCGCGCCGTAGACGTAGTCATCGTCGTCGAACGTGGTGAGCACGAGCACGCGAGCGCGCGTTTCACCGGCGGTGATCATCTGGGTGGCCTCGATGCCGTCCAGGCCCGGCATGCGGATGTCCATCACGACCACGTCGGGGCCGGTGTCCCTGGCGAGCTGGACCGCCTCGGCTCCGGTTCCAGCCTGGCCGGCTACGTCGATGCCGGGTGTCTGTTCGATCAGCATCCGCAGGCCGGCACGGACCAGCGGCTGGTCATCGGCCAGGATGACCCGGATGGTCATCGGGCCGGCGCGGGCAGGGGCAGCCGGGCGGCGACGCGGAAGCCGCCGCCGGGCCGCGGGCCGGCCGAGAAGTCGCCGCCGAGCAGTGTGGCGCGCTCGCGCATGCCGGTGATCCCGTAGCCGGTCCCGGCCACGGCTGCCGCCGCGCCCGCTGTCGGTGACCTCGATCGACAGCTGCCCGTCCTGCTGGTCGATCGACACCTGGCACTGGCTGGTGCCGGCGTGGCGGACCACGTTGGTGACCGCTTCCTGGATGATGCGGAACGCCGACAGGTCGATGTCGGCCGGGAGCGGTTCCCGGCTGCCGCGCCAGTCCACGTCGATCTTCACGCCCGCCTCAAGGGTCATGGCGGCCAGCCGCTCGAGGTCGGCCAGGCCGGGCGCCGGGCCCAGCGGCGCCTGCCCCGGCCCGGGTCCGGGCTCGGCATGCCGCAGCCCGGTCATCATCCGCCGCAGTCCGGACAGTGTCTCCCTGCTGGTGGCCTCGATGGTGGCCAGGGCGTCGCGCGCCTCGGCGGGACGGGCGTCGAAGACCCTGCGGCCCGCGCCTGCCTGGATCGCGATGATGCCGATGCTGTGCGCCACGATGTCGTGCAGTTCGCGGGCGATCCGCAGCCGCTCCGCCATCACGGTCTGGGCGGCCGCCTGGGCGCGCAGTAGCTCGGCCCGGGCCTGTGCCTGCCGGATCGAGTGTCCGATGAGCCAGGCAATGATCGTGACAACGGCTACGCCACCCCGCAGCGGGGCCAGATCGGGGCCTCCGTGACTCGGAATCAGCAGGCCGGCGCCGACCATGGCCAGGCCAGTGGCCGAGACTCTGCGTGGGCGTGTCGCGGCTATGTAGCAGATCGCGGTGCCCGCTGCGCCGCCGAGCACGATCTGCAGGACGCTCGCCGGCATCGCCGGCATCGCCGTGGTGGCCACCGACCCGCCAAGCATCACGGCCACAGCGGTGAGCGGCCTGCGGCGCAGCAGGACAGCGGAAGCCAGCAGGGCGCAGATAAACACCGGGTATGCCCACATGATCTAGGCGCCTCCAGCCCGCCTGGTCATGCTCATGGCAGCGATCGTAACCGCCTTGCGGCGCCGGGTCGTCTGCCCGCAGGCATATGCCCGCGGGCTGACTGCGGCGCCGTGCAGATGGGTCCGCGGGCAGACGCGGCGCGCCCCCGGACTGCGGCATCTTGTCGCCATGAGCATGCTGGAACTGCGTCAGGTGTCCAAGGTGTACGGGCAGGGCGCCGCCGAGGTGCACGCGCTGCGCGAGGTCAGCCTCGAAGTCGGCCCGGGGACGATGGTGGCGGTGATGGGGCCGAGCGGGTCGGGCAAGTCGACGCTGCTGACCATCGCCGGCAGCCTGGAGGAACCGACCAGCGGGCAGGTCCTTGTCGCCGGGCAGGATCTGGCCGCGATGTCGCGCAACGACAAGGCGCGGCTGCGCCGCCAGTCGATCGGGTACGTGTTCCAGGACTTCAACCTGCTGCCGGGGCTGACGGCCGCGGAGAACGTGGCGCTGCCGCTGGAATTGGACGGCGTCGGGGCGCGGAAGGCCCGGGAAGCCGGGCTGCGCGCGCTGGACGCGCTTGGCCTGGCGGACCGCGCGTCGAACTATCCCGGATCAGCTGTCCGGCGGTGAACGGCAGCGGGTGGCGATCGCCCGCGCGGTGGTCGGTGACCGGCACCTGCTGCTGGCCGACGAGCCGTCCGGCGCGCTCGACTCGGCTAACGCCGAGGCGGTGATGCGCATGATCCGCACCGCGTGCCAGCGAGGCATCGCCGCCGTGGTCGTAACGCACGACGCGCACCTCGCCGCGTGGGCGGACCGGGTGGTATCCATCCGCGACGGCCGCATCGCCGACCAGACGGTGCCCGCGCCGGGTCCGGACTCGCTGCTGGGGCGGGACCGGTGACGACCCTCACCCGCCCGCGCGCGGGGACCGGTAACGGGGGCGTTCCCGCCCGCCGCGCGGTGTTCCGCTGGGGCTGGCGGCTGTTCCGCCGCGAATGGCGCCAGCAGCTGCTCGTGCTCGGCCTGCTCACCGTGGCGGTCGCGGCGACGATCTGGGGCGCCAGCGTCGTCACGAACACGCAGCTCCCGAACCCCGGCTACGCCACGTTCGGCACCGCTGCCGCGCTGGTCACGCTGCCCGGCACCGACCCGTACCTGGCCGCCGACATCGCCACCATCGCGGGCCGCTGGGGCCCGGCCGATCTCATCGAGAATCAGGACATCGCGACGGGCACCACCCAGCCTGTGCAACTCCGGGCCGAGAATCGGCACGGGCACTACAACTCCCCGCTGCTCAGCCTGGTCAGCGGAAAATACCCGGCCGGCCCCGGCCAGGTCGCGCTGACGAGCCAGGTGACGGCCCTGTACGGCACGCACGTGGGCGGCACCTGGCAGGCCGCCGGCACCAGCTGGCGGGTGACCGGCATCGTGCAGGACCCGAGCAACCTGGCGGACGAGTTCGCGCTGGCTGCCCCGGGCCAGATCCCGCACCCCAGCCAGGTGATCATGCTGGTGGGCTCCTCCCCGGCCGTCCAGCAGGCGATCAGCAACGGCAGCGCAACGCTGCCCGGTATGCCAGCGGCGGCGACGTTCACGTTCCCCTCGGCTTTCATGAGCGGGCCCCCGCCTGCGACGATCGTCCTGGTGGTGGAGGTCCTCGGCCTGGTGTTCATCGGCCTGGTGTCGGTGGCCGGCTTCTCCGTGATGGCCCAGCGCAGGATCCGCGCCCTCGGCATGCTCAGCGCGATCGGCGCGACCGAACGCAACCTCCGCCTGGTCATGATCGTCAATGGCCTGGCCGTCGGCGTGGCCGGCGCGCTGGCCGGGGCGGTGCTCGGCTTCGCCGCCTGGCTCGCCTACGTGCCGACACTGCAGCAGACCACCGGCCACGTGGTCGACGCGGGGAACCTGCCGTGGTGGGCGTTCGCCATCGGGGTCGTGGTCGCGATCGCGACGTCGGTACTCGCCTCCCGCCGCCCGGCCAAGACGATCGCCCAGGTGCCGGTGGTGGCCGCGCTGTCGGGCCGCCCCGCGCCGCCGAAGCCGGTGCACCGCTCCGCCCTGCCCGGCGTCACCGTGTTCGCGGCCGGCATCGCGTGCCTGGCGTTCACCGGCGGCCTGGCCGGGGTGGCGGGCCACGGGCACGCCGGCCAAGGGCGCGCGCTGCTCCTGCTGGTTGGCCTGGTCGCCGTGATCGTCGGCATCGTCCTGCTCGCCCCGCTGGCCATCAGCGTGCTGGCAGCCGGCGCCGGACCGCGGATGCCGGTCGCGATCCGGATCGCGCTGCGCGACCTGGTCCGCTACCGGGCCCGGTCCGGCGCCGCGCTGGCGGCGACCACGTTCGCCGTGTTCCTGGCCATGGGGATCTGCCTCGTCGCCAGCATCAGCTTCGGCAATCCGCTCGACCCGATCGGCCCCAACCTGTCCAGCAGCCAGCTGATCGTCAGCGTGCAGCAGAGCCCGGGCGGCGGCTTGATAGCGCAGCTCAGCAGCGCCCAGACAGCCCGCCTAGGCGGGCAGGTGAACAGCCTCGCCGCCAGCCTGCACGCGCGGTCTGTGCCACTGGAGTCCGCGGTCACGCTGTACCAGGTGGGCACGGAGGAAAACGGTCCGGGCAGTTTCTCCGGCTCCGTGTACATGGCCACCCCGCAGTTGCTCGCCACATACGGGATCAAGGCGAGCCAGATCGCTCCCGGCACCGACATCCTCACCATGCGGCCGGGGCTGGCGGGCCTGCCGCACATGGAGATGACCTGGCAAAGCCCCGGCTATCACGGTCCGGGCGGAAACGAGCCCGGCAGCAACGGCGGCCCGCCCTGCACGCTGAGCAACGGCTGCCTGGCCAACCCCGCGATACAGACGATCAGCAGCCTGCCCAGCGGCACCTCCGCGCCGAACACGGTGATCACCGAGTACGCGGTGAGCAAGTACCACCTGCAGTCTGCAGTTCAGCTGTCCGGGTGGCTGATCCAGGCACCAGTATCGCTCACCGCCGCCCAGATCAATGCCGCGCGGCAGCTCGCGCTCGCCTACGGGGTGACGGTCGAGACCAAGTCCGGTACGCCAGGTCTCGGCGAGTTCGCCGGCGGCGCCACCGCGCTGGGCATCGTCATCGCGTTCGGCGTGCTGGCCGCGTCCGTCGGCCTGATCCGCAGCGAGACCGCGCGAGACCTGCGCACGCTCACCGCCACCGGCGCCAGCGCCGCGACCCGGCGGACGATCACCGCGGCGACCGCCGCCGCCCTAGGCCTGCTCGGCGCGATCCTCGGCATGGCCGGCGCACTGGTCGCCGGGCTGGCCTGGGCACACAGCAGCCTGTCCGCCATGTTCGGCGGCCTGCCGCTGACCGACGTGCTCGTCCTGCTGGCCGGGCTGCCGCTGGCCGCCGCGGCCGGCGGCTGGCTGCTGGCCAGCCGCGAGCCAGAGGCCATCGCCAGGCAGCCGCTGGACTGACGCGGGCCTTGCCGGCCATGCCAGTCCCGGTTTCCCGGGCCTGGCATCAGGTCCAGAAACCGATGGTTCACCCGGACCTGGCCGCCCGCGTCGCAGATCAGGGCTCCGCGCGATCCGCCGGCCGACCTCGCAGCCCTGGCCCAGTTGCTTCCCAGGCCGCTGCGGCAGAGCCGGCTGGTTACGCCGGATACACCTCATCCGCCTGGCTTGGGCAGACCTCGCCGCATAACCGCGAAAGTCGAGCGCGGACGGTACGGACGAAGTTGCGGATGATGGCGCCGCCGTCCGCGGTGAGGATCGATTCCGGGTGGAATTGCAGGCCCTCGGCCGGATGCCGGGCATGGCGCAGCCCCATGGGGATTCCGCCGGGGCCGCGGGCGGTGATCACCAGCCCGGGGGGCAGCGATTCCTCGTCGACGATCAGGGAGTGGTAGCGCGCGGCGCGGAACCGCCGGGGCAGGCCGGCCAGGAGGCCGCCGCCGTCGTGGGTGATCACGGACGCCCGGCCGTGCACGGGCTGCGGCGCGGTGGTGATCCGGGCGCCGCACGCGGCGGCGATGGCCTGGTGCCCGAGGCAGATGCCGAGCAGCGGGATGGTGGCCGCGCAGGCCCGGACGGTGTCCAGGCTGATCCCCGCGTCGGCGGGGGTACCCGGGCCCGGTGAGATGACGATGCCGGCCGGGCCGAAGTCACGGATGTCGCGCGCGGAGACTTCGTCGTTCCGGACGACCTCGACCTGGCAGCCGTGGCTGAGCAGCAGGTGGGCCAGGTTGTAGGTGAACGAGTCGTAGTTGTCGACCAGGACGACCGCCGGGCGGGCCCCGCCGGCCCGGCCGCGCAGGGCCCGGCCGGGGCCGCGCTGGGACCCGGGCCCGGCGGCCGGGGCACGCGGAGCCGCCGGGGCACGGGGCCGGCCGGGGCACGCGCGGGAGCCGGGGGCCAGGCGACGGCGGGGCGGCGGGCGAACGCGGCCTGCAGCCGGGCGGTGACCGGCCCGGTGTCCCAGGCCGCCGCGGCGCCGGCCACGGACCGGACCGGGACGATGCCCTGGACGGAGTTGGTCACGAACACCTCGCTGGCGCCCAGCAACTCCCTCATGGTGACCGGCGTTTCCCTGGCGCTGACGCCCTCACGCCCGGCGAGCCGCAGCACCGCGGCCCGGGTCACCCCGGGCAGCAGCCGGCCGTCCGCGGGCGGGGTGCGCAGGACGCCGCCGATCACCGCGAAGACGTTGGCCCGGTCGGTCTCCAGCACCTCGCCGTCCCGGTCGGTGATCAGCAGCTGCTCATCCGGCGCGGGGCCGGTCCCGCCGCCGCCGTCCTCCCCCCGGCCGGCTCCCCCGCCTCCGCCGGCCTCTCCCCCCCGGCCGGCTCCCCCGCCTCCGCCGGCCAGGCGGGCGAGCAGGCGGCGGTCCGCCCACTTGTGCGCGCCGAGTCCGCCCGGAATGGTCACGGGCCGCAGGGCGACCGTCGCCGGCCGGGGCCGGCCGGTATCACCGCGATACTGACCTGCAGCGGCCCGCCAACCGGTCGCGCGGTCAGCCGCAGCCGGCCGGACGGACCGTTAGAGAGGCAGGTGGTGAGATCGGCGTGCAGGCCGGGCGGGAGGTGCTTGCCGAACAGCGCCCAGGCGCTGGCGTCCAGGCGCGCGAGATGCCGGTCCAGGTCCTGCCCGCGGCCCCCGGTGACGCGGAGCGAGGTGAAGGCGCCGAGCGCGGGCCGGGGCCGCAGCGCGGGCGGGACAGCCGGGCCCGCGGCCGCCGCGGCCCCGGCGGGCGCCCCTGGTTCCTCGCGGAGCGTGGCGCCCAGCGCCCGGATCAGCGGGCGCGCTTTCAGCAGGCACTCGCGGTATTCGCTGGCGTCGCGGGACCGGGCGGTGATCCCGCCGCCGCTGCCCAGCCACACCCGGCCGCCGGCGAACTCGAAGGTGCGGATCGCGACGTTCAGCTCCAGGCCGGCGACGGGGCTGCGGTAGCCGACAGCCCCGGTGTAGACCTCGCGCGGCGTCGCCTCCAGCTCGTGGATGATCTCCAGCGCCCGGACCTTCGGGGCGCCGGTGACCGAGCCCGGCGGGAACGCCGCGGCGATCAGCTGCCCGTCCCCGGTCCCGGCCCGCAGCGTGCCGCGGACGTCGGAGACCAGATGCCACACGCCGGGGTGGGCTTCGGCGCGCAGCAGCGCGGGCACCCGCACGCTGCCGGGTTCACAGACCCGGCTGAGGTCGTTGCGCATCAGGTCGACGATCATCACGTTCTCCGCCCGGTCCTTGGCGGACCGCTCCAGCAGCTCCCGCTGCCGCCGCGCGGGGAGCTCGCCGGCGGGCCGGGACCGGGTGCCCTTGATCGGCTGCGACTGCACGGTCATCCCGCGGCGGCGCAGGAACAGCTCCGGGGACAGGCTCGCCACGGCCCCGCCCGGGGTCCGCACGAACGCGGCATAGGGCGGGTCCAGCCTGGTCACCGTGCGGCAGAACGCGTCGAGCGGGTCCCCGGCGAACTCCGCCTCCAGCCGCAGGCAGATGTTGGCCTGGAAGATGTCGCCACGGCGGATGTAGCCGATCGCCTGGCGGACCGCCGCACGGTGCTCGCCCGCGGACGGGGTCATCTCGAAACTGCCGCAGGAGTACGGCCGCGCCCGGTGCGCGGCGGCGCGCGGCCGCCGTGCCCGCACAGCGGCCCGGCGGGACAGCTCTGCGAACCGGCGCTGCAGCGCGCCGTCCCGGCCCGGGGTGACGAGGGCCTCGAACATCCACCGGCCGGTGACCCGGTCGCGGCGGAGCACATGGTCGTAGTAGCCGAACCAGTAGGCGGGGAGCAGCCGGGGGTCGCCGGGCGCCGGGGGGACCGGCAGAAGCTGCTCGGCCAGGCCGAAGCCCAGGTAGCCGATCCAGCCCCCGCCGAAGGCGGCCGGAGAAGAGCCGAAGGCGGCCGGGGACGGGGCGGGCGGGCCTCCCAGGTCCGGCAGCGGGGCGTCCAGCACGTCCCCCACCGGGTCCGGGGCGCAGCAGACGCGCACCGGGCCGGAGGCCACGATGTCGCTGCCGCCCGCCCAGGCCCCCATCAGGGCCACCGGGTGCGGGTCGGCCCGCACCAGCCGCAGCACGTCAGCGGCGGCCAGCTCCCAGTCAAGGGTCCGGCACACCACCTGGGATCGCATCGGCTGCCCCCTTCCTCCAGGCTGCGGCCACGCGCACCGCGTCGAGGCTCGCCGGGACATCGTGCACCCGCACGCAGTACGCCCCGGCCGCGGCGGCCAGCGCCGAGACGGAACGACTTCCTGGACGCGCCGTACCAGCAGCGGGAACCCCAGGTCCCGCAGTTCGCCGAGGTGGCCCAGGAGGGCCCAGTCGTGCGCGGGCCGCTTGGCGAAACCGAGCCCGGGATCGAGCATGATCTGATCCTGTCCGACACCGCAGTCAATCAGCTCGCCGGCCCGCCGCCGCAGCTCGGCCGTCACGTCCGCGACGACGTCCCGGTACACGGCGTAGTCGTTCATCTGGCTGCTCGGAGCCGCCAGTGCATCGCCAGGATTCCCGGCCCGCCTGGCCGGCTCATGGACTGCTATAGGTGCTATATTTCTGTCTAGACTGTCTAGACAGAAGATGGCGAGGAGGCTCATGCACTGGCAGGTTCAGGACGCCAAGCAGCGATTCAGTGAGCTTCTCCGGTCCGCCCACGCCGACGGGCCGCAGATTGTGACCCGTCATGGCCGGGAGATCGCCGTGGTCATTGATATCGACGATTACTGGCATCTCAAGGGTGACGTCGCCGATTTCAAGGATTATCTGCGCACAGGCCCCGGCTTTGACGAATTGGATCTCACCAGGACCGCAGAATTCCCGCCGGACACCGACTGGGCGGATGCGCCATGACCTACCTGCTGGACACCAACGTGATCTCCGAACTCCGTAAACGGAACCCGGATCCCCACGTCCTGGCCTGGTACGCCACGGTCACCTCGGCGGAGATCTTCGTTAGCGCGCTCACGGTTGGCGAGATCCGGCTCGGGATTGAACGGCTGCGCGGAAAGGACGGCGCCCAGGCCGACGGCCTGGAGCAGTGGCTCCGCGGCCTGCAGGCGAGCTACGGAGATCGCATCATCAACGTGGACGCCGCCGTGGCCGAGGCATGGGGGCGGCTGAACGTGCCTGATCCGCTTCCGGTCATCGATGGGCTGCTCGCCGCCTCAGCCAAGGTCCGCGGCTGGACCCTGGTCACCCGTAATACCGGCGACCTCGCCCGCAGTGGCGTGGCGCTGCTCAATCCCTTCGACCCGGCTGCTTCCTAGCTGGCGGAAGACGCTAACGATCGGGACGTGGCGATCTGGCAGGAGCGGGATCAGCCCGCCTGCCGGTAGCGGCCGGGGACCGGCGGGACGGTTTTCGCTTCGAAGATGTCGATGTCACGCGCGGTCCTGTCGACCGCGTCGCCGCGCTGCAGCTGGTAGTACAGGCCGCGGCCCCGGTGCACGTCGTGATAGGCCAGGCCGGCCTGGGCGACCCGCGGCGCCGATAGGGGCAGGTCATGTGTTGCCCGGTACCGCTCGATGAGCTGGTATTTGATGACCCAGTCGATCTCCCGGGCGATGGTGTCGAGGTTCCCTGTCCCGATCGCGTCCAGCGCCCGCTCCCACATCCCCAGGACGCGCCTGCTGGCCGCATCCGCGCCGCGCTTGCCGGTGAAGTCCCTCGCCTTGGCCAGATATTCGCGCTGGATGTCGAGCGCGTTCATCTGCCGGCCGTTCGCTAGCCGCACCCGGCTGCGCCCGGTTATGTCGCGGCTGACCTCACCGATGGCCTGGACCGGGTGGTCCAGGGTCAGGTCTGGCATCACGGTGGCCGCCTCGGCCATGCGCAGCACGAGGTCGGTAGCTCCTACCTTGAGCATTGTGGTGGTCTCGCTCATGGTGGAGTCGCTGACGATCACGCGCAGCCGCCGCAACCCCGCAGCGGCAGCGTGCGGCTCGTCGCGGGTAGTGATGAGCGGCCTGGGCCGGGTGGCCACGGATGAGAGGCCGTTCCCGATATGCCCAGCCTGCCGGCTCAGGCAGTACACCGCGCCGCGCGGTGTCTGCACCACCGTGCCTGCACCGCAGATGATCTGCCTGGTGACCAGGAACGGGATCAGGATGTCGGCCAGCCGGCCGAACTCGCCACGCCGGGCCACCAGGTAGTCCTCCTGGCAGCCGTATGAGCTGCCCCCCGGACCGGCGTCGCTCTTGAACACCGAGATATCCCCGGCGATGCCTGCTTCGCGCAGCCGCTGGCCAGCGTCCACCAGCAGCCCTTCAAGGATCCGCTCGCCTGCCTTGTCATAAACGACCAGGTCAAGCACGCTGCCGCACTCCGGCGTCGCGTATTCCGGGTAGCTGACCACATCCAGATGCAACCGCCCCCCGTTCCTGAGCACCACGCTGCTGCTGAGGCCCCCGGACACGACCGGGCCGAACAGGCGGCGCCCCACCTCCTCCGGCGACAGTTGCCCCGGCCCGCCGGCGGAGAATACGACGCTGTACTGGTTCCTGAGCCCGAACAAGCGCTTGTCCACATGGCCAAGGCTATGCACGCAGCGGCCCCCCCGGCTACCCGGAGAGGCCTAGCCCGCCCGCCCCACCGAGGTCAAGGCCGTCAGCATATGCTGACACGGAGAGGAGTGTCAGCATATGCTGACACGTATGGAATCCGCACTCGAAGTCGCCCAGAGCGCCGCCAGCACCGATCCTGATGTCGGGCTCCGCGCCGTGGCCTCCCTGCGCGCGCTTACCGAGCGGCTGGAGATCGTCCAGGTCGAGAACGCGCGGAAGCTCGGGTGGTCGTGGCAGGACATCGCGGGGCGGCTCGGCGTTACTAAGCAGACCGTGCACCGCAAGCACGGCAAGCGGATCGGGAGCCGGTAATGCCCGGGCACCTGACCCGGGACACCCGCACCTCGCTCGCCCGCGCCCTGCGGCACGCAGGCAGACGCACCCGTCACTACTTCAGCGGTGAGCATCTCATGTTCGTCCTCGTCTCCGCTCTTCACCCAGGACCCGGCCCGCGGCCGGCGCGCGCCGTCCTGCACTCCTGCGGTGCCACGCTGGAAGACGTCGAGGAGGAGATCGCCCGCCGTGCCGGACCGGGAGCGGTCCTGTTCGGCGGCCTGGACCGGGACGCGCTGGCCGCTATCGGGATCGATCTGGACGCCGTGCGCGCCACGATCGAGCCGTCTTCCGGGACCGAAGCCCTGACACAGGTCGTCCACCGGGAGGCCCGCCCGTCCGGGCTGAAAGGCGGCGCAAGCGCGCTAGTGCTGCTCCAGCGCGCTCACCCGGACATCTTCGAGGATGCGCTATGGGCAGTGATCAAAAAGGCGAAAGAGCGGAGATCATGAATGCCGCCGAGATCGCCAGCGCCAGATCCGCTGGCCAGGAAGCCGCTGCCGGGGGAGCGGAGGGCTGCTGGGGCCTGAGCCGGGCGGGCGACTGTCCGTGAGTAACTGCGGTCAACCCACCACCCTCGCCATACCTCATACCCACGGCATACCGCACACCAAGCCAGCCGTCGCCATCCCTAGCTTCCAACATTAAAGATCGCTATTTCACCATTACGGCCAGGCTGGCCCTGTTTTATTTGTCATCGCTTGAATACCTTCGGCGATGATAATTGGGTGACCGTAAATCACTGAGCCCGGATTCCGGCGCCGTTTCACTGTGCTGAATCACTGCGCCGTTGTCACCGTGCTGAATCCACGACGGAGGAGCGGCAGTGATGCAGGCTCGCGGCCGGACACCCGGACCAGACAACGACATCAGCCCGGGCCTGGGGCGGCGGGGATTTCTCTCCGTCGGCGGGGGCATCCTGGCCGGCGCAGGCACGCTCAGCCTGCCCCGGACCGTGCTGCCCCGGACCGTGCTGCCCGGGACCGTGCTGCCCGGGACGGCACCGGGCCTGCCCGGCGAGAGCACCGCCGCCCCGCCGGGCGGGCACGGGCTCCGGCCGATCTTCCCGTCCGACCCCCGGTACGCCACCATGCGCATGGGCTTCAACCGGCGGTGGGTCGGCTCCCCCGCGTACATCCAGGTGGTCAGGAACGCCCGCCAGACCCTGGCCGCCGTGCAGCGGGCGTACGACGCGGGCCTGCGCATCACCGTGCGCGGCGGAGGTCACTGCTACGAGAACTTCTCGTCCGGGAACCACGGCGGCGTCATCATCGACATGAGCGGGATGCAGGGCGTGCACCTGGACCCGGCCGGCCGGGTGTGCGTGCAGGGCGGGGCCACCCTCTGGAACGTGTACGAGACGCTGCTGCGGGACTACAACCTGACCCTGCCCGGCGGTTCGTGTTATTCCGTTGGGGCGGGCGGCCACATCGTAGGCGGCGGGTACGGGCTCCTGTCCAGGCTGCACGGCCTGACCGTGGACTACCTGGTCGCCGTGGACGTGGTCTGCGTCGACCGGCGCGGCCGGGCCCGGCTGGTCCGGGCCAGGAAAGGCGATCCGGAGACCGGGCGGCTGCTGTGGGCCCACACCGGCGGCGGCGGGGGCAACTTCGGCATCGTCACCGCGTACTACTTCGCCCGGCTGCCGCAGCCGCCCGTCCAGGTCCGGCTGGCCACCACCACCTGGCCGTGGTCCGGCCTGACCGCCCAGGGCTTCGCCACGCTGCTGCACAACTACGGGCGTTTCATGGCCGCGCACAGCTCGCCGGCCAGCCCTTTCGCGGGCCTGTTTTCCCTGCTCAAGCTCTTCCACCAGGCGGCGGGCCAGATCTCGATGATCACCCAGGCGGCCGGGCCCGCGTTCGGCCTGCTGCCGTCCTTCCTGGCCCAGATCAGCCACGGCGTGCCGGGCGGGACGACGACGATGGAGACGCTTCCCTGGCTCCAGGCCACCCAGACCCTCAACGGGTCCGGGCCGAACCAGCGCGGCAAGTACAAGTCGGCGTACATGAAGACCGCGTTCCCCGGCGACCAGATCCGGGCCATCCACCGCGCGCTGACCGACGCGCACTTCGCCAACCCGCAGGCCTTGCTGCAGGTCGATTCCTACGGGGGCCAGGTCAACGCGCTGCGGCCGGACGCCACCGCCGTCGCGCAGCGATCCTCGGTCATGAAGCTGCAGTACCAGACCTACTGGACCTCACCCGAAGACGACGAGGTCAACCTGCGCTGGATCAACCGCTTCTACGCCAGCGTGTACGCGGCCAGCGGCGGCGTCCCGGCCTCCAACATGATCACGGACGGCTGCTTCGTCAACTACCCCGACGTTAACCTGCCCGCGAGCTGGCCCGCCCTCTACTACAAGGCCGGCTACCCCGCGCTGCAGGCCGTCAAAGCCCGGTGGGATCCGCGTAACGTGTTCAACCACGCACAATCAATCACCCCGGCCGCCGGATAAGCGCCCCGTTCAGCTCGCCATGCCATTCCTCGCGATCTTCGTGAACGGGCTGGCCGGGAGCGGCCCGGCCGGGCTACCCGGCCCCGCGGTGACCCGCGAGGACATCGAGACCGCCTGCGCGCTGCGCGCCGCGCAATAGCCCCCCGGCCTCGCGACCCGATCGCGTCGCTGATAATCCTTAATGAGCCGGGTTGCGGCCGCCCGTCACCTGGCCATTACCTTCGGCAGGCCGCTAACCTCGGCAGACCGCGGGAGAAAGCAGGACTCGCATGATTCCTCTCGACGTCACCAGGCCGAACATCGCCCGCATGTACGACTACTGGCTCGGCGGCAAGGACAATTTCGAGGCCGACCGGGAAGCGGCCGAGGCCATCCGGCAGCGCCGCCCCAACGTGGCGGACCAGGCCCTGGACAACAAGAAATTCCAGACCCGGGCCATCAGCTACGTGGCCGGCCAGGGTGTGCGGCAGTTCCTGGACATCGGCTCGGGGCTGCCCACCTCCCCGGTCCGGGCGGAAGGCGCGACGCCGCTGTGGCTGGCCACGCACGAGGCGGCCCGGGCGGTCATCCCGGACGCGATGGTGGGCTACGTCGACTACGACCCGGTGGCGGTGGCCCATTCGCAGGCGCTGCTGGCCAAGGGCAGCCGCCAGATCGTGGCCATCGACGGGGACATGGCGGACCCGGAGGCGATCATCGCGCACGACGGCATCCGGCGCGCGGGGTTCAGCCTGGACGCCCCTGCCTGCGTCATCCTGTGCTGCGTGCTGCACTTCCTGGACGCCGCGACCGCGAAAGGCGTGGTGAGCAGCCTGGCCCGGTCGCTGGCCCCCGGCTCGTACGTGATCGTCTCCATCGGGTGGGGCAAGGGTGAGGCCGGCCACGAGTTCGCCAGTACCTACAACGCCCAGGACGGCCCCCGGATCTACGCCCACACCTGGGACGACATCTCGGCCCTGTTCGACGGCCTGGAGCTGGCCGAGCCGGGCCTGATGGACTGCGCCACCTGGCGGGCCGACCCGCCGCCCGCCGCGCGGGCCGGCCAGTCCTCGATGATCGTCGGCGCGGTGGCCCGCCGCCCGTAGCCAGCGATGATTTGGGCCGCGCTCTTTCGTCCTAGGGAGGAGATCCCGCGGACACCCGGAGGAGAGCAGCCCGATGACCACCCCGATGACCACCCTGGACCAGCGCTTCAGTGATCCCGCCGCCGCCGCGACCAGCTGGGAGGCGACCCGGGAGGCGCTGGAGAGCGCCGAGCTGTTCTGGATCTCCACCGTCCGGGCCGACGGCCGGCCGCACGTGACCCCGCTGGTGGCCGTGTGGGCTGACGGGGCCCTGCACTTCTGCACCGGCGGCGCCGAGCAGAAGGCCCTCAACCTGGCCGCCAACCCGCACGTCACCCTCACGACCGGGTGCAACAGCTGGGACGCGGGCCTCGACGTCATGGTCGAGGGAGAGGCGGTCCGGGTCAGCGATGACGACACCCTCAAGCGGCTCGCCGCGGCGTGGACGGCCAAGTGGGACGGCCGGTGGCACTACGAGGTCCGGGACGGCGCGTTCCGCCACCCGGGCGGCGACGAGGCGGTCCTCGTGTTCGCGGTCACCCCGGCCAAGGTCCTGGCCTTCACCAAGGGGACGTTCAGCCACACCCGGCACCGCTTCTGAGGCCACCCCTTCACCCGCTCCCCGGCCCGCACTGCCGTTCTGGCCACAACCCTTCCTTCTGGGGCAGATCAGCGTTAAGACGGATGCTGGTGGTACGCCGGATACGGAGGGAGGGCCTGAGATGGCCCGTTACCGTCGCATGGTCGCCGGAGCTGCGAGTCTCGTGGTGATCACGGGGGTCGCGGCGGCCGCCTCCCCCGCCGCCACCGCGGGCACCAAGCACGGCGGCCAGTGCACGGCCGGCGCGCACACCCTGGCCCCGCCCGGTTCCCGCCTCTACCCGGAGACCGGCAACGGCGGCTACACCAGCCTGCACACCGACGTGCACCTGGTCTATGACGCCACCGCCAACCAGTTCCTGCCCGGCAACCACGTGACGCTGACCGACCAGGCCACCCAGTGCCTGACCAGCTTCAGCCTGGACTTCGAGCGCCGGTCACCCAACACGACGGCCGGCCCGGACATGACCGTCACCTCGGTCGCGGTGAACGGCCACCCAGCCACGTTCACGTTCGTGCAGCCCACTTACCCCGGCGACCCGCACGGCCAGAACGACCCGGACCCCCTGGCGCACCAGGCTTCCGAGCTCAACCCGGTCGGCGGCCCGCAGCACAACCCGCTCCCGCCCGCCTGCACTCCCGAGCTGACCTCCACCAAGCCGGCCCAGAAGGAATCCGGGAACGGCACCCCGTGCCCGGCTAACAAGCTGGTCATCACCCCGGCCGTGCCGCTCCGCGCCGGGAGCACGTTCCAGGTCACGGTGGCCTACACCGGGCGGCCCGGCGTGCACAACGATGGCGACGGCACCACGGAGGGATGGTTCCGCTCGGACAAGCCCGCGGGCGACGGCGGGTTCGTGACCACCGAGCCCGTCGGCACCGAGGACTGGATGCCGCTCAACGACTACCCCGGCGCCAAGCCTGCCTACGACTTCTACGACACCGTCACCGCGGGCCGGACCGTGCTGGCCAACGGCATCCTGGAGGGCACCCGCCGGCACCCGGCGGACGCCCGGTTCCCGGACGGCTCGGTCACCTGGCACTGGCACTCGGCGGCGCCGGTGGCCAGTTACCTCGTGGAGGACAGCGTCGGGCACTTCGACCTGACCGAACGGACCGTTAGGGGAACGAAGTTCTATCAGGCCCAGGCCAGCTCGCTGAGCGCGGCGCGGAAGGCGGCCAACCGCGCGATCATGGACAAGCAGCCGGACATCACCCGGTTCGAGAGCCAGTTCAGCGGGCCCTACCCGTTCTCCTCGGGCGGCGTGGTCGTCGGCCGGCCGTCCGCCTCCTTCGAGGAGGAGATGCAGACGATGATCACCTTCGCGGGCGGGACGATCGACACCGACACGCTCTATCACGAGAACATGCACCAGTGGTGGGGCGATCACGTCACCGAGTCCGGGTACCGGATGACGTTCTACAAGGAGGGGCTGGCCACGCTGGCCGAGTTCCTGTTCGCGGCCCGCAAGGCGCAGGGCAAGGCGGGCGGCCCGGGCACCGCGGCCGGCCGGCGGGCCTTCCAGGCCAGCCTGGCCAGCACGTTCGCCGCCGTCTACGCGAGCAAGGACGGCTTCTGGACCGTGGCCCCGTCCAACCCGACCGCCTGGGGGCTGTTCAGCGGGTCGTCCACCTACGACCGGCCGGGCATCGCCTACATCGCACTGCGGCAGATCCTCGGCCACGCGAACTTCACCCGCGCGCTGGAGCAGATCCAGCGCCAGTACGGCGGCGCGTCGATCAGTGAGCCGCAACTGGAGGCGGCGTTCGGCCGGTGGCTGCCTGCCCGCAGTGCCGCGTGCCAGCAGCGGCTCGGCCAGTTCTTCACCGAGTGGTTCGACACCGCCTACCCGCCCGGCGGCGGGGCGGGACGGCCGCACATCACCGGCCCCGGGCTGGCCGGCCCCGGGTTCTACGGCGGCGCCTGCACCCGTTAGAGCCGGCCCTTGACTGCCTCTTGACCACCCTTTTCGCGAGGGTTAAATTACGAGATGAATTAAGGCTTATATCAAGCCGCATGCCTTCAATGGCCCTCCACCCCGGGCGCCCTTGAGCAGGCATTTTCCGAGGAACGGCTTCTCACAGGCGAGGACAGCCATGGGCGTGACGAACGTACCCTTCTACCGGCGGATTTCGATCATTGGACTGGCACTGGCTCTGGCCGCTGCCTTACTGCTGGTCGCGGGGCCGCCTGGCCGGGCCGCCGCCGCATCGACGCTGCTGTCCCAGGGACAGCCGGCCACCGCGTCGTCCACGGAGAGCGCCGCGTACCCGGCGTCGAACGCCGTGGACGGCAACACCGGCACCCGCTGGTCCAGCGCCTTCTCCGACCCGCAGTGGCTGCAGGTTGACCTGGGCGCGAGCGCCTCGATCACCCAGGTCGTCCTGCAGTGGGAGGCGGCCTACGCGACCGCGTTCCAGATCCAGACCTCGCCCGACGGCACCAACTGGACGACGATCTACTCCACCACCACCGGGACGGGCGGCACCCAGACCCTCAACGTGACCGGCACCGGCCGGTACGTCCGCATGTACGGCACCGCCCGCGGCACCCCCTACGGGTACTCGCTGTGGGAATTCCAGGTCTACGGCAGCCTGGCCAGCGGCGGCAGCTGCAGCACCACGAACGCCGCCCTGAACCAGCCGGCCACGGCGTCGTCCACGGAGAGCGCCGCGTACCCGGCGTCGAACGCCGTGGACGGCAACACCGGCACCCGCTGGTCCAGCGCCTTCTCCGACCCGCAGTGGCTGCAGGTTGACCTCGGCTCCTCACAGAGCATCTGCCAGGTCACGCTGAACTGGGAGGCCGCGTACGCGACCGCGTTCCAGATCCAGACCTCGCCCGACGGAACCAACTGGACGACGATCTACTCCACCACCACCGGGACGGGCGGCACCCAGACCCTCAACGTGACCGGCACCGGCCGCTACATCCGGATGTACGGCACGGCCCGGGCCACCCCGTACGGCTACTCGCTCTGGGAGTTCGGCGTCTACACCACCGGCGGCGGAGGCGGGGGCGGCGGTAACACCTGCCCGGCGCAGTCGAACACCCCGAACTTCGGCCCGAACGTCGACATCTTCGACCCCAGCATGTCCAGCGCCTCCATCCAGTCCACGCTGGACTCGGTCTTCAACACCCAGAAGCTGAACCAGTTCGGGACACAGCGCTACGCCCTGCTGTTCAAGCCGGGCACCTACAGCGCCGAGGCCAACATCGGCTACTACACCTCCATCCAGGGCCTCGGCCAGAACCCGGACGACGTGACCATCAACGGTGACGTCACCGTGGACGCGTTCGACGGCACCGGCAACGCCACGCAGAACTTCTGGCGGTCGGCGGAGAACATGGCCATCAACCCGTCCGCCGGGTCGGACCGCTGGGCCGTGGCCCAGGCCGGACCGTTCCGCCGGATGGACGTGCACGGCGGCCTGGAGCTGTACCCGGCCAGTTACGGGTACGCCAGCGGCGGCTACATTGCCGACACCAAGGTCTCCGGCCAGGTGTCCTCGGTGTCGCAGCAGCAGTGGTACTCACGCGACAGCAACTTCGGCAGCTGGAGCGGCTCGGTCTGGAACATGGTGTTCTCGGGCGTGAACGGCGCCCCCGCGCAGAGCTTCCCGACCCCGCCGATGACCACGCTGGCCACCACCCCGGTGTCCCGCGACGTGCCGTACCTCTACATCGACTCGAGCGGCAACTACCACGTGTTCGAGCCGTCGCTGCGGACCGGCGCGTCCGGCCCCAGCTGGGCTAACGGCCCGACGCCGGGCACCTCGGTCCCGATGAGCCAGTTCTTCGTCGCCGACCCGTCGATGAGCGCGGCCACCATCAACACCGCGCTGTCGCAGGGCTGCAACCTGCTCTTCACCCCGGGCGTCTACAACCTGAACCAGACGCTCAACGTCACCCACGCCGGCACCACGATCCTCGGCCTCGGGTTCCCCACGCTGATTCCCCAGAACGGCGTGAACACCATGCAGGTCGCGGACGTCGACGGGGTCCGGATTGACGGGCTGCTGTTCGACGCGGGCACGACCAACTCGGCGGCCCTGCTGACCGTGGGCACGGCCGGCTCGACCGTGAGCCACGCCAGCAACCCCATCTCCGTCCAGGACACGTTCTTCCGCATCGGCGGCGACATCGCCGGGAAGGCCACGTCCAGCCTGGTCGTGAACGCCAACGACACGATCGTGGACGACGTCTGGGCCTGGCGCGCCGACCACGGCAACTCCGGGACGGTCGGCTGGACGACCAACACCGCTGACAACGGCATGACCGTCAACGGCAACAACGTCGAGGCGACCGGCCTGTTCGTCGAGCACTACCAGAAGAACGAGGTCGCCTGGAACGGCCAGAACGGGAAGATCATCTTCTTCCAGAACGAGATGCCGTACGACCCGCCCAACCAGGCGGCCTGGATGAACGGCAGCTCCAACGGTTATCCCGCGATCGCCGTGGCCAGCAACGTCACCTCGTTCGGCGCCTGGGGCCTCGGCAGCTACTGCTACTTCAACGTCAATCCGGCCGTCAACTCGGCCATGGCGTTCCAGTCACCTACGGGCTCCGGGATCGCGTGGCATGACCTGCTCACGGTCTCCCTGGGGAACGTGGGCACGATCAGCCACGTGATCAACACGACCGGGGCGGTCACGCCCACCAACACCACGCCCAGCACCGTGACCAGCTTCCCGTAAGCATCCCTCCCCCGCGCGCCGCCGGCCGGTCCTGACCCCTCCCGGGACCGGCCGGCGGCCGCATTTACGGGGGATTCCCGGGGATTCCCGCCAGGCGCCTATTGACGCCCATCCCGGCCCGGACTAGCCTCCCCAATCAAATAGGAAACTTTCCTATTTGATTGGTGTGTGGTGGCCCCGCCGCGCGCTTCGCGGCCCGAACGACAAAGGATCCGCGCATGAGACGACGCTCCCCGCTCCGGGCCGCCCTGACCGCCACCGCCGCGGCCCTCGTCACAGCGGCCACGCTCGGGCTGACTGCGACCGGAGCCAGTGCCGCGCAGGCCGCCCGCGCTGATCACCCGGCCGGGACCGGCCTGCCGCGGCACGTCTTCGCCCCGTACTTCGAGACCTACGACACCACCGACGGCGGCCTGGCCGCCCTGTCCCAGGCCTCCGGGGCCCGCTACCTGGCCCTGGCCTTCCTGCAGACCGCGTCCCCCGGCTCGTGCACGGCGTACTGGAACGGCGACACCACGCAGCCCATCGCCGCCTCGTCCTTCGGCGCGGACATCGCCGCCATCCAGGCCCGGGGCGGCAACGTCATCCCGTCGTTCGGCGGCTACAGCGCGGACACCACCGGCACGGAACTGGCCGACAGCTGCACCAGCGTCTCCTCGATCGCGCAGGTCTTCGAGCAGCTGATCACCACGTACCACGTGCCCCGGATCGACCTGGACGTCGAGGCGGACTCGCTCAGCAACACCGCGGGCATCAACCGCCGCAACGAGGCCATCGCCCAGACCGAGGCCTGGGCCAGGGCGCACCACCGCAGCATCCAGTTCTCCTACACGCTGCCCACGTTCGCCACCGGCCTGACCCCCGCGGGGCTGGCCGTCCTGCAGAACGCGGTGGCCGACGGTGCCCGGATCAGCGTGGTCAACATCATGACCTTCGACTACTACTACGGCACCGCGCAGGAGATGGCCACGGACACCGAGACCGCCGGGGCGGGCCTGGTCGGCCAGCTCCAGGCGCTGTACCCGGGGGCCAGCCCGGCCCGGCTGTGGCGCATGGTCGGCGTGACCGAGATGCCCGGCATCGACGACTTCGGCCCGGACGAGACATTCACCCAGTCCGACGCGGTCACCGTGGAGCACTGGGCGCGCAGCCACGGGATCGCGGAGCTGTCGTTCTGGGCGCTGCAGCGGGACAACGGCGGCTGCCCGGGCACCAAGGGCGCGGGCAACTGCTCGGGGCTGACCCAGCCCGTGTGGTACTTCAGCCACACGTTCGAGCCCTTCACCCGCTGGTAGCCGGGCCTCCGCGGCCCGTCCGCCGTGGCAGCATGGGGGCAAACCCCGCTGACACGCGGCGGGCGGGCGGGCGGAGGCCATGGGTGCCAGCGGACTACGAGCAGATCCGCGACGAGAACGTCGCCCGGTACGGCTGGGACACCGCCGTGCTGGACCTGCTCGGCCACCTGTACAGCGAGCGCACCCACTTCATCTTCGAGCTGATCCAGAACGCCGAGGACGCGGGCGCGACCAGGCTGGCCTTCGAGCTGTTCGCCGACCGGCTGGAGGTCCGGCACGACGGCCGGCCGTTCACCGAGGCCGACGTGCGCGGCGTATGCGGGGTCGCGCAGAGCGGGAAGTCCGCGGACCTGACGAAGATCGGGCAGTTCGGCATCGGTTTCAAGTCGGTGTACGCGTACACGGCGACCCCGCGCGTGCACAGCGGCGGCGAGCATTTCCGGATCGACCACTACGTCCGGCCGGAGGCCGTGGATCCGGCGGACGCTGACCCCGCGGACGGTGCCCTCGCGGACGGCGACCCCGCGGACACCCTGTTCGTGTTCCCGTTCGACCACGACACGGTGCCCGCGGCCACCGCCGTGCAGGAAATCTCCGCCGCCCTGGACCGCATCGAGCCCGCGACCCTCCTGTTCCTGCGCAACCTCACCGAGCTGCGGGCCAGCGGCGCCGCCGTCACCGGCACGCTCATCGAGCGCCGGACGCAGCCGCGCAGCCCGTCCGGCCGGCACGTCACGCTGACCAGGAGCCAGGGCCGGGGCGCCCGCGCGGAGGACTGGTTCATCTGGGCCCGGCGGCTCGACGATCTCGGGCACGCCGGCCAGCGCGTCGAGATCGCGTTCCGCGCCGACACCGCGCACCGTGAGCCCCGGCTCGTGGCCCGGGACGGCGCACCGCTGGTCGTGTTCTTCCCGACCCAGAAGGAGACGTTCCTCGGCTTCCTGGTCCAGGGCCCGTACCGGACCACGCCCGCGCGCGACAACGTCCCCGGCGACGACCCGGCCAACCAGGCCCTGGTCCGCGAGACCGCCCTGCTCCTGGTGGACGTGCTCCGGGAGCTGCGCGGCACCGGGCTGCTCACGGTGGAGGTGCTGGCGGCGCTGCCGCTCGACGCGGAGCGCTTCCCCCCGGGCTCGATGCTGCGCCCCCTGTTCGACGCGGTGCGCACCGCCCTCACCGAGGAGGACCTGATCCCGGCCGCGGGCGGCGGCTACGCCGCGGCGCGGCAGCTCAAGCTGGCCAGCACCGGCCCGCTCCGCGAACTCCTGGCCCCCGGCCAGCTCGGGGCGCTGTTCCAGGCGGGCCAGCCGCTCGCCTTCGCCCAGCTTCCCCGAAACGAGGACCAGGTCCCCCGGCTGCGCCACTACCTGCGGGCGGAGATCGGCGTCGGTGAGGTCACCCCGGCGGACCTGCTCGCCCAGGCCACCCGCGGCTTCCTCGAAGCCCAGCCCGACGACTGGATCACCCGCTTCTACGGGTTCCTCCAGGCCGAACCGGACCTGTGGCGGGAACCGCGGCTGCCGGGGGACCCGCCCGGCCCGGCGCGGACCCGGCCGATCATCCGGCTCGAGGACGGCCGCCACGTCGAGCCCTTCGGCGCCGATGGCCGCCCCGCGGTGTACCTGCCCGCGGACTACGAGCCGGGACCGGCCGGGACCGGGTTCCCGACCGTGCGGCGGGCGGTCGCGGACGCCCCGGCGGCCCGGGCGTTCCTGGAGGCGCTGGGCTTCACCGAGCCGGACATCGTGTCCGAGGTCCTGGAGGTCATCCTCCCCCGGTACGCCCAGGGCGGCTCCGATGCGGTGCCGGACGGGCCCGCCGCCGGTGCGGTGGCCGCGCTGGACCGGGCCCAGCACGCCGCGGACCTCGACTGCATCATGCGGGCCATGGACGAGGCGGACGCGGGGCGCCGGGCCCGGCTGATGGACGAGCTGCGCGAGACCGCGTTCCTCATCGGGGAGAACGCCGGTACCGGGGAGCAGCGGCTGAGGCCGCCGCCCGCCCTCTACCAGCGGACCCGGGACCTGGAGATCTACCTGGACGGGAACCCCGGCGCCTGGTTCGCCGCCGACACTTACGGGCCGTGGCTGGCCCAGCTTCGCGCCATGGGGGTCCGCGATCAGGTGGACGTGCAGGCCCGCGCGCCTGGGCCGCTCGGGCACGTCCTGCTGGTCGCCGGCTTCGCCCGGCACGAGCGCGGCCTGGACGGGTTCGACCCCGGGGCACGGATCGACGGGCTGGAGTTCGCGCTGGCGCATCCCGGCCACGCCCGCGCCGAGTACGTGTGGAACGTCCTGCTGGCGCCGCACCGGCGGCTGATCGGCGGGGTGGTGGAGAAGTCGGTGCGCGAGACGTTCGCCGACTCCGCCCGGGAGACGGTCCGGTCGGCAGCCGGCCAGGCCGCGGCGGAGGAGGCGTGGCTGCCCGGGCCGGACGGGCTGTTCCACCGCCCTGCCGACCTGTCGCTCGACGACCTGCCGCCCACGTTCGCCCGGGACGAGGGGCTGGCCCAGGCGCTGGGCATGAGCCAGCCGGTGGTGTCGCAGGCCGGGCGCCGGCTCGGCATCCCGCCGGAGGTGCTGTGGGGCCTGAGCGCGCACCCGGACCTGGTCGCGATGATCGAGCGGGAGCTCAAGCTGCGGGCCGCGGGCCAGAATCCGCTGGGACGGCCGCCGGGCGCCGGGCCGGCGGATGAGCCGGGCCCGGCCTGACCGCCAGGCTCAGCGCAGCACCTGCACCAGCAGCACCCAGGCGTTGACCGCGGCGATGACGATGGCCAGGACGAACGCGGCCGGCAGCCAGTACAGGCCGCCGCCGTGGCCAGTCGCGAGCGTGACCCCGGCCAGCAGCAGGGTGATGGTCAGCCCGGCCCCGGTGATCAGCCGCAGCAGCAACGGCGCGCCCAGCCCGGTCCCGTTCCGGCGGGCCGCCAGCGCCCGGACCGGTGAGGCGGCGCTGACCGCGCCGGCCACCAGGATGAACGCGGCCAGCGCGCCGCGCGGGATACCCGGGACCAGCCCGACGAGGCTGACGACCAGCACGATGAGCAGCGCGGCGAGCGCTTCGAGGGCCCGGCCGGTCAGGAAGTTCTGGCCCTCGCGCTGGCCGGCGGCCAGCACCGCCCTGATGTTGACGCTGAGCGCGACGAAGATCAGGCCGCTGAGCGCGGCCGTGGCCCCGGCCGCGGCGAGGAAGAGAGCACCCCACCCTGCGGCGGTATACGCGGCGCTATACGCGACGGTCATCCCGGGGCCTCCTGACCGTTGACAGTGCTGGCCGTTCACAGTGCTGGCCGTTGACAGGGCTGGCCGTTGACAGGGCCAGAGCCGGAGTTTAACGTCGCTCCCCGTCCCCCATAGGAGGTCTGCCCGGATGCCGACGTCGCCTGAGAGATTCCTCGTCACCGGCGCGGGCGGCTGCATCGGCGCGTGGACGGTCCGGCTGCTGCTCGATGAGGGCGTGCCGGTGGTGGCCACCGACCTGAGCCCGGACCTGCGCCGCTTCGAGCTCATCTCGCAGGGCCGGGACGGCGGCCGGCCGGACTTCGCCCCGCTCGACGTGACCAGTACCGGGGACGTCGCGGCCCTGGTCGCGGACCGCGGGATCACCCACGTGGTTCACCTGGCCGGGCTGCAGCTCCCCTTCTGCGCCGCGGACCCGCCGCTCGGCGCGATGGTCAACGTGGTCGGCACGGTCAACGTGTTCGAGGCCATCCGGGCCGCGGGCGGCCACCTTGGGCTGGCCCTGGCCAGTTCCGCCGCGGTGTTCGGGAAGCCGGACCGGCACCCCGCCGGGGTCGTCGCGGACCACTCCCCGCTGCTGCCGGACTCCTTCTACGGCGTGTACAAGGCGGCCAACGAGGGCACCGCGTCGGTCTACGCGACCCAGCACGGGATCGGGTCGATCGCCCTGCGCCCGTTCATCGTCTACGGCCTGGGCCGGGACCAGGGCATGACGTCCGACCCGACCAAGGCCATGCTGGCCGCGGCCGCGGGCGTGCCGTTCCGGATCAAGTTCACCGGCAGCATGCTGCTCACCTACGCGCCGGACTGCGCCCGGGCCTTCATCGCCTCGGCCCGCGCGGCGGCCGGGTCCGGTGAAGCGGTCAGCCTCAACGTGCCCGGGCACCGGGTCAGCGTCCCCGCGCTGGCCGGCCTCATCGATGACGTCCTCCCGGGCACGGGGCAGCTCATCACCTGGGACGACCACCCTCTTCCGGTGCCCTCGGTGCTGGCCGCCCCGGCCCTCTGCGACGCGGCCGGTGAGGTCCCGAACATCCCGCTGGCCGAGGGAGTGCGCGAAACGATCGGGGGCTTCCAGGACGCGCTCGCCGCCGGGCTCGTCTCGCCCGAGCCGACCTGAGCGGCATCGACACATCTTGCTATCGTGATATTTCGCATTCAACGAAATATCCTGGGGCGGCCTGGGTTAGGGCGGCGACGCCCGGCTTCCGGTGCCCGGCATCCGGCGCCTGGCGCCCGGCGAGCGAGGGAGAGCATCTACGTGAAACTGGCGGCACTGTACCGGGGGAATGTTCCCGCTCTCCACGTCGCGGCGCGGGACGGATTCATCCCCGTGGACGAGCTCGCGGCCACCGCGGGCGTGGCTGACCTCGGCGGGCTGCACGACGTGGGTGAGCTCTACGCGAGAGGCCCGGCCGCCGTGGCCCGGCTGCGCGAGCTCGCCGGCGCCCACTCCAGCCCCGGCCTGGCCAGCGTGGACCCGGCCAGTGCCCGGTACGCCCCGCCCGTGCTCCGCCCCAGCAAGATCATCTGTGTCGGCCTCAACTACGCCGACCACATCACCGAAAGCCGGATGGAGCGCCCGGAACGGATCGTCCTGTTCGCCAAGTTCGCCAACTGCCTGGTAGGTCACGGTGACCCGATCGTCCGCCCCGCCATCACCTCCGAGCTCGACTACGAGGGTGAGCTGGCCGTGATCATCGGGCAGCGGGCGTCGAACGTCCCGGCCGGGCAGGCCCTGGACTACGTGGGCGGCTACTCGATCATCAACGACGTGTCCGCGCGGGACCTGCAGAGCGCCGAGCCGCAGTGGATCCGGGGCAAGTCACTGGACACGTTCGCCCCGCTCGGCCCGGTCGTCCTCGACGCGGCCGCCGCACCGCCTGTCGCGGAGATGAGCCTGCGCACCCTGGTCAACGGCGAGGTCCGCCAGGACGCCAGCTGCGCTCAGATGATCACCGGCGTGCCCGAGCTCATCGCCCACATCTCCGCGGGCATCACGCTGGAGCCGGGCGACATCATCGCGACCGGGACGCCGTCGGGAGTGGCGCTGGGCATGAATCCCCCGGTCTACCTGGAGCCCGGCGACAAGGTGAGCATCGAGGTCCCCGGGATCGGCGAGCTGGTCAACACGGTCACCGGCCCCCGGGCCTAGCCCTCACGACCTGAGGTCGAAGAGGTCCAGCGGAGGCGCCGGTGACGGCACGGCCACCGCGTCGGTGACCGGCCTGGCCCCGGACGCGAAGCGGTCGAGGTCCGCGCCGTCGATCACCCGGCCGGGGAACGGGTCGCCGGCCGTCAGCCGGGCCAGCGCGGCGGCCGGGAGTTCCTGCCGCGAGGCGGCCAGCACCAGGTTGCCGAACCGGCGGCCGCGCAGCACCGCCGGGTCTGCGATCAGGCAGGCGTGCGGGAACACGGCGCGCACGGTCGCGACCCGGGCCCGCGCGTGCGCCAGCGGCGGCCCATCACCCATGTTCGCGGCGAAGATCCCGGGCGGCGTGAGCGCGGCGGCCGCGGCCGCGGCGAACTCGACCGTGGTCACGTGGGCCGGGGTCCGGGCCGCGGTGAACAGGTCGGCGATGATCACGTCGAACGAGCCGGCCTGGACCTCAGCCAGGACCGCACGGGCGTCGCCGACCCGGACGCGGACCCGTCCCGCCCGGGCCCGCTCGGCGCCGGCCCGGCGGCCGGGCTGGTCCAGCGGCAGCACCCGGCGGACCAGGTCCACCAGGGCTCCGTCGGAGTCCACGGCCAGCTGGCTGGATCCGGGACGGGCCGCCGCCACGTAGCGGGCCAGGGTCAGCCCTCCCCCGCCGAGGTGCAGCACCCGCAGCGGCTTCCCGGCCGGTCGCGGCCAGGTCGGCCAGGTGGCCGAGCCGCCGCATGTACTCGAACTCCAGGTACAGCGGGTCATCGAGGTCCACATGGGACTGGGGGATGCCATCGACCCGCAGCGTCCAGGCCCGCGGCCGGTCAGCGTCGGCCACGAGCTCGGCCACGCCCGAATCGATGTCTGCCCGGACGGCCTGCCCGCTCCTGCTGTGCTGCCGGTGGGGCATACGTCCCAGTATCCCCGCACTTGCTCCCCGGCCGCGCCGGCCCCCGCTGCGGGCGGACCGGCCTGCCCGGCAACCAGGGCGGCCCTGACCCGCGAAAGCCTGGGGGTGCGGCCGCCCGTATCGTGGGCAGCAGGCTCACCCTGACCCGTCACCAGCCCTGACCCGTCAGCCACCTTGATGCGACCAAACCCCGGGGGAGCGTTCGTGACCGAAGCCCACGCTGATCTGTCCGGCCAGGGGCAGAGCCAGCGCACTGAGCCAGCCCGCGGCGCCGGGGAGCCCGAACAGCGCGGGAACAAGTGGTGGACGCTGGTCGCGGTGTGCCTCGGCACTTTCATGCTGCTGCTGGACATCACGATCGTGAACGTCGCGCTGCCGGACATCCAGCGCGCCCTGCACTCCAGCTTCTCCGACCTGCAGTGGGTGGTGGACGCCTACGCGCTGACCCTGGCCGCGTTCCTGCTCACCGCGGGCAGCCTGGCCGACATGTTCGGCCGCCGCCTGCTGTACCTGATCGGCCTGGTCGTGTTCACCGGCGCGTCGGTGCTGTGCGGGTTCGCGACCAGCACGCTGATGCTCCAGCTCTCCCGCGGGCTGCAGGGCATCGGCGGGGCGATCATGTTCGCGGTCTCGCTGGCGCTGCTGGCGGACGCGTTCCGCGGCCGCGACCGGGGCACGGCGTTCGGGGTCTGGGGCGCGGTGACCGGCCTGGCCGTGGCGATCGGCCCGCTCCTCGGCGGCCTGCTGACCTCCGGCCTGTCCTGGCGGTGGATCTTCTTCGTCAACGCGCCCATCGGCGTGATCGCCGTGGTCATCTCGGTGCTGAAGGTGTCGGAGTCGCGCGCCCAGCAGGCCACCCGGCCCGACTGGGCGGGCTTCGTGCTGTTCACGGCGGCGCTGTCGTTCCTGGTCTACGCGCTGATCGAGTCCAACCAGCGGTCCTTCACCGACGGCCTGGTGCTGGGCTGCCTGGTGGCCGCGGCCGTCCTGCTGGCCGCCTTCGTCCTGGTCGAGCGGCGCATCACGAACCCGATGTTCGACCTCAGCCTGTTCCGGCTGCCGACGTTCACCGGCGGCAGCGTCGCCGCGTTCGGCCTGAGCGCGTCCATCTTCGCGATGCTCCTCTACATCGTGCTCTACCTGCAGGACATCCTGGGCTACTCGCCGCTGGGCACCGGCGTGCGGGTCATGTTCCTGTCCGGGGCCATCCTGGTGTCCGCCACGGTGGCGGGCCGGCTGACGTCACGGGTGCCCATCCGGCTGCTCATCGGGCCCGGCCTGATCCTCGTCGGGGCCGGCCTGCTGCTGATGCGCGGGCTCAACGCCGGATCGACCTGGACCCACCTCATCCCCGGGATGATCATCGGCGGGCTCGGCGTCGGCCTGGTCAACCCGCCCCTGGCCTCGACGGCGGTCGGCGTGGTCAAGCCGGAGCAGGCCGGCATGGCCTCCGGCATCAACTCCACATTCCGGCAGGTCGGGATCGCCACCGGCATCGCCCTGCTCGGCACGCTGTTCTCCAACAAGGTGGCCAGCGAAGTCCGGTCCCGGATCGCCGCGGTGCCGCCCCTGTCCCACCAGGGGCCGAGGATCGCCTCCGCCGTCCAGTCCGGCGAGATCGGCCGGGTCATCACCAGGCTGCCCGCGCCGCTGCGGCCGACGGTGGCCACGATCACCCGGGCCGCCTTCACCACCGGCCTGAACCACATCCTCCTGGTCGCGGCCATCATCGCGCTGGCCTCCGGCGTCATCTCCCTGATCGCCATCCGCACCAGGGACTTCGCCCAGCAGACCTGACCCGCAGCCGGTGAAACGGCCGTGCGGACGCGGTGGGCATGGTGCGGGGCCGCGCCCCCCGGGCGCGGCCCCGCACGGCCGGCCGGCTCAGGACTTCGGCATGAGCACCGAGTTGATGATGTACACGGTGGCGTTGGCGGTGGTCACGTCACCGCAGACCACCTTGGCGCCGTTGACCGTGTAGGTGGAGCCCATCTTGGCCAGCGTCACCTTGGCGCCCTCCAGGGTCTTCTCCTTGGTGCCCATGGAGAAGTCGCCGGTGGTGACCTTCCCGCCCACGACGTGGTAGGTCAGGATCTTGGTCAGCTCGGCCTTGTCCGCGAGGACCTTGCCCAGCGTGGCCGACGGGATCGCAGCGAACGCGCTGTTCTCCGGCGCGAACACGGTGATGCCCTTGGCCGAGTTGAGCGTGTCGACCAGGTTCGCCTTCTTGACCGCGGTGACCAGGGTGGACAGCACCGGGTTGTTCGACGCGGCGGTGGCCACCGGCGCGGTGGACATGCCGGTGAAGCTGCCGGCCCCGACGACGGGACCGCGGAGCAGGCCGGCCCGAACGGCGCCGACGCGGTCTGCGCGGACTGGGTCGGCATGGCCGAGGCGGAGGACGGCGACGAGGACGGGGTGCCCGACCCTGAACTCGCCGAGGTGCCGCTGGAACCGCACGCGGCGGCACCGAACGCGAGGCCGGCGGACAGGACAGCGATGGCAGGGACCTTGTATTTCATTTCTTCTGGACTCCTTGGTTATGGGTTAACGGAACATCTGGGGATGAGGTCATTCGCCGGGGCTACGTCACGGTCACCGTGACCGTGTCCCAGCCCGTGGCCCCGTTGGGGAAGATGGGCACGCGGCGGGACGGCTGGGTGGCGTGGGTGCCGTCGGTCGCGCGGACCGACAGCGTGTGCAGCCCCGGCCGCGCGTCCCACTCCCACACCCACTGCCGCCACGTGTCGATGCCGGGCACGGGCGCGAGCCGGGCCTGGTTCCAGGGCCCGTTGTCCGCCCGGACCTGCACCGCGTCGATGCCGCGGTGCGGCGCCCAGGCCACCCCGGCCACGGCGGTGCGGCCCGCCTTGACCTGGGCCAGGGGCTTGGGCACGTCGATCCGCGACTCGGTCTTGATCGGGGCCCGGGTGGAGTAGCCCCGCTGCACCCAGTAGGACTTCTGCGCCGCGAAGGTGGTGATCTCCAGGTCGACCACCCATTTGGTGGCCGACACGTAGCCGTACAGCCCGGGGACCAGCATGCGGGCCGGGAACCCGTGCGCGACCGGGAGCGGCTGGCCGTTCATGCCCACCGCGAGCAGCGCGTCCCGGCCGTCCATGACCGTCTCGACCGGGGTGCCGCAGGTCCAGCCGTCCGACGACGTGCTCAGGATCTGATCGGCGCCGCGCTTGACGCCGGCCTCCCGCAGCAGGGCCGCGAGGCTGGCGCCCAGCCACCGGGCGTTGCCTGCGTACGGGCCACCGACCTGGTTGGATACGCAGGCCAGGGTGATGTCCGCCTCGGTGAGCGGCCGCCTGAGCAGCTGGTCGAAGGTGATGTCCAGCTCGCGCTCGACCAGGCCGTGCACCCGCAGCCGCCACTGCTCCGGCGGGACCTGGGGCAGGCTGAGCGCGGTGTCCACCCGGTAGAAGCTCCCGTTCGGCGTGGTGAACGGGCTGATCCCCGGGACGGCGAGGTCCGCGCCACCCGGCGGCGCGGGCCCGGTGACCGCCGGGCCGGGAAGCCTGATCGCGGAGCGCGCGGTGGACACGCTGAACCGGGACAGCAGCACCTGGCCCGCGCCGGCCCCGCCGGCGGCCAGGGCGACGGCCCCGGCCGCGGTCAGCAGGAACCGCCGGCGGCCGGGGGCCTCAGGCCGCGGCGCGGCTGGCGCAGCCCGGCGCGGCCGGGGCGGCCGGGGCGCGGACCAGCAGGAGCAGGACGAGCGCGCCGGCGGCCACGCCGGCGAGCGTGGGGATCGCGTCGGACGGGCCGGAGACCGGCCTGGTCGCGACGGCCGCAACGCCGATAGCGGCGAAAACGGCCAGCCCGGCCAGCCCGTAGGCCAGCCGGCGCCGGGCCAGGATCCCGATGAGCATGGCGAAGAGAGCGAGCACCACATAGATGCCGGCCAGCAGCACGGTCTTGTCGTGGCTGCCGAAATGCTGGATCGCGAAGTCCTTAACCGGGATCGGCGTCAGGTCGATCGCCGCGCTGCCGACCGCAATCACCGGCTCCCCCGCGGGCCCGGTGAGGCCGGCCACCAGCTGGGCCACGCCGATCGCGGCCGCCGCGGCCAGCAGCCCGGTCAGGGCGCCGGTCATGGCGGCCCCGAGGAGGCCCCGTATCTGCCGCGCTTTTGCTTTCATCATCACGAGGGAATTCGGCCCGAGCGCGATTTCAGATTGGTGAGGCAAGCAAATAACTGCATTTCAGAGGGTCACGAATATCACACCAATCCGCGCGGCGGAGGGCTCCGAATAACTCCTCAGCTTTGTTAATCTATTTCCGTGGATACCGGCGATCCGGGCTATGGCGGCGGCTACCGGCTGGAGCGGTTCGTGGCCGCCCAGGACGCCGGCGGCACGTACCCCCGGGCGGTCGCGGAACTGCGGGCGGGCCGCAAGGTGAGTCACTGGATGTGGTTCGTGTTCCCGCAGATCGCCGGCCTCGGGCGGAGCGCCACGGCCCAGGAGTTCGCGATCTCCTCGCTCGGCGAGGCCCGCGCCTACCTGCGTCATCCGGTGCTGGGCCCGCGGCTGGCCGAAAGCGCCCGGGTCCTCACCGAGGTGGCGGGGCGCACCGCGGAGCAGATCTTCGGCGGCCTGGACGCGCAGAAGCTGCGCTCGTCCATGACGCTGTTCCTCCGGGCCGGAACCGCGGAAACCGCCGGAGCCGGTGACGGGAGGGCCACCGGGGCGCTGTTCGCCCAGGTCCTGCGCCAGTACTTCGACGGCCAGCCTGACCCGGCGACCGACCGGCTGCTGGGCTAGCGGGGCCCGGCTCACCCGGCCCCCCGGCGCAGCCCGCCCGCCGGCGGCCCGCGCTGACCAGGCATCATGGTCCCCGTGGCGAACCGGATCTTCATCGATCTTGGCCCGCTGCGTGAATCCCGCGGCTTCCGCCTGCTGTTCACCGGCCAGTTCGTGGAGGTGTTCGGCAGCCAGCTCACCGCGGTGGCCATCCCGTTCCAGGTCTACACGCTGACCCGGTCCTCGCTGCAGGTCGGGCTGGTCAGCCTGGCCCAGCTGCTGCCGCTGATCGCCGGGGCGCTGATCGGCGGCTCGCTCGGCGACGCGCTCGACCGGCGGCTCATCATCGTGGCCGCGTCGGTGCTGCTCGCGCTGACCACCGGCGGGCTGGCCGTCAACGCGGTGGCCACGCACCCGTCGCTAGCCGCGGTCTACCTGGTCAGCGCGGCCGCGGCCGGCCTGGCCGGGGTGGCTTCCACGGCCAGCAACGCGGCCGTCCCCGCGCTGGTGGCGCCCCGGCACCTGGTCGCCGCGTATGCCGCCACCCAGGTCGTTGACCAGGTCGGCCTGGTGGTCGGGCCGGCCCTGGCCGGGCTGCTGATCGATGCCGTGCAGCTGCCCTGGGTCTACGCCGCCACCGCCGTCATCTACCTGCTCACCGCGCTGGCCGCGGCGCGCATGCCGGCCATCCCGCCGGTGCCGGAGGCGGGCCGCCCCGGGCTCGGCGCCATCGTGGCGGGCCTGCGCTACCTGCGCGGGCGGCAGGCCATGCAGGGGGCTTACCTCATCGACGTCAACGCCATGGTGTTCGGCATGCCGCGGGCACTGTTCCCCGCGCTGGCCGTGTCGGTGTTCCACGGCGGGGCCCGCACGCTCGGCTACCTGTACGCCGCGCCCGCCGCGGGTGCCCTGATCGGCGCGCTCACCACCGGCTGGCTCGCGCGGGTCCACCGGCAGGCCTGGGCTGTGATCGTGGCTGTCGTCGTCTGGGGCGCGGCGATCGTCGCGTTCGGGCTGGTCCACGTGCTGTGGGCCGCGCTGGCCCTGCTCGCGGTGGCGGGCTGGGCCGACGTGATCTCGGCCGTGCTCCGCTCCACGATCCTGCAGACCTCCACCTCCGAGGAGTACCGGAGCCGGGTGTCCGCCGTGCAGATCGCCGTGGTCACCGGCGGCCCGCGGCTCGGCGACCTGGAAGCCGGCGCCGTGGCCACCCTGGTGTCCACGGAGTTCTCGATCGTGTCCGGCGGCCTCGCGTGCATCGCCGGGGCGGCCGCGCTGGCCGGCCTGCTGCCGGGCTTCCGCCGTTACGACCGGCGCCACCCGATTTCCCACTACAACCCTGATCAACAGGGCTAGCATGAGGCGCCATGCGCCCCATGGGTAGTTATGGCGGGTTCCTGACCGCAGTTTCGGCTGCAGCCGCGCTCGCGGTCACCGGCCTGGGAACGTTCGCGGTAACGGCCTCCGCGAGCACCACGGCGGGCGCGGGCGCAGCCCCGGCCCGCACCGGCACCCCGGCCAGCGCGGCCGCCCGCCGCCTCCCGGACTTCGGCAACCCCGGCGGGCACGCCAGCGTCCCGCAGGCCGGCGCCGCAGTGAACACCAGCCATCCCGACCACGTCATCGGCACCGGCACCCCGGCCGGCTGCACCTCCGCAGCCGTGGTCAAGGCCGTGGCGCAGGGCGGCATCATCACCTTCAACTGCGGCACGGCCCCGGTCACGATCACGATGACCGCCACGGCCAGGGTCAGGAACACCAGCCACCAGGTCGTGCTGGACGGCGGCGGGCTGGTCACGCTGAGCGGCGGCGGCCAGCGCCAGATCCTCTACATGAACACCTGCGACGCGAAGCAGAAGATCACCACGTCGGACTGCTACGACCAGCAGTGGCCGCAGCTGACCGTGCAGAACATCACGCTGAAGAACGGCAACTCCCAGGTCCGGCAGAGCCAGTCCGCGCAGTTCGGCGGCGGGGGCGGTGGCGCCCTGTTCGACCTGGGCGGCCAGCTCAAGGTGGTCAACTCCCGGTTCCTGAACAACCGCTGCTACCAGTCGGGACCCGACCTCGGCGGCGCCGCGATCCGCGCGCTGGCCCAGTACCGCAACCGGGCCGTCTACATCACCCGTGACACGTTCTCGGGCGGGCGGTGCTCCAACGGCGGCGCGCTCAGCAGCATCGGCGTGTCCTGGGTGGTGCTGAACAGCGTGATGACGAACAACAAGGCCATCGGGTACGGCGCGAACCCGGCTAACCCCGGCACCGCGGGCGGTGGCAGCGGCGGCGCCATCTACACCGACGGCAACAAGTACAAGCTCAAGGTCGAGGGCACCGTCATCCGCAATAACCACGCCCGCGAGGGCGGCGGCGCCATCTTCTTCGTCAGCGACAACTACACGGGCTGGCTGACCATCAAGAACTCGACCCTGCACGGCAACCCGAGCGCGGTCTTCTGGACCCGGCCGTATCCGGGCATTTTCTTCCACAGCACGGGGCACCCCCGGGTGGTCAACTCGACCATCAGCTGAGTCCACCCCCCAGGGTCCCGGCGGCGGATCACGATCAGGGACAGAATGGGGGGGTGGCAAATCTGCTGATCGACGAGGGCTCGGTGACCGTCACGCTCACCACGGCGGAGAAGTTCGAGGCCCTGCACGGTGACGTCATCATCCCCCGGGCGTCCGTGCGGGACGTCCGGGTGGTCGAGGACGGCATGGAGGAAATCCACGGCGTGAAGATGCCAGGTACCGGGTTTCCCGGAGTGGTCATGGTCGGCACCTGGCGTGACACCTCCGGGGTCACGTTCGCGGTCTGCCATGGCCGGCGGCCCGCCGTGGTGCTCGAACTGAACGGCCACCCCTTTGACCGGGTGGTGGTCACCGTCGATAACCCCGAGGAAGCCCTGGACGCGTTCCCCTAGGACGCTCAGCCTCACTGAGCGCCCGGTCCCGCGGGCGCTCAGTGGCAGGCGTCCGTGGCCAGCCGGCAGTAGCACGAGGCGGTGATCGGCACGTCGGCGCGCGCCGCGGCGATCCTGAGCTGCTGCCCGATGATCCCGGCCAGTTCGTGCTTGCCCAGCCTGGTCAGGCATTCGTGATAGCCGTGCAGGCTCCACACGTTGCCGGGGTGCTGGCAGGCCCGGGCCAGGGTGCCGTCCAGCCCGAGATCGGCCCGGTAGACCGCTTCGGCCTCCTCGACCCGGCCCTGCTCCAGCAGCAGGGCACCGTAGGCGTGCCGGGCCGGCTGCATCCAGCCCCACGGCTCGTCGTAGGGCAGGCCGTCGTCCAGGTCGATGCTGCGCCGCAGCGCCGCGAAGGCCGCCTCGTAACGGCCGCGGCGGTATTCCAGCTCGCCGTCCAGCATGGCCGCGGCCACCTGGAGGATGTCCTGGCAGGTGTTGTTGAACACCGTGCGTGAGGCGGGTACCCGGGCCGCGGCCTCCGCGAACTGGCGGCGCTCCTGCTCAGCCTCGTCCACCCGGCCGGTCGCGGACAGGGCGACGCCCTTCGCGTAGTGCATCATCGCCGTGGTCATGCAGTACAGGCCCGGGTCAGCGGGCAGCGGCGCGGCGATGATGTCCGCCCAGCGCCCGAACCGGACCAGCACGTGCATCCTCATCGGCACGAAGCCCTCGAGCCAGTCCGCCATCGGCGGGACCTGCACCCGCAGCAGGTCCTCGGGGATGGCCGCGGCCAGCTGCTCCGCCGCGTCCAGGGCGGCCTGCGCCTGGCCCAGGAACATCGCGCCGTAGATCTTGAAGTGGTAGTCGTGCGCCCGGTACAGCGTGTAGAAGTTCATCCCGCCCCGGCGGGCCCGGAACTTCTCGTCGGCCTCGATCGCGGCGGAGTTGGCGGACACCACGCGCGCGTAGTCGCCGCACAGCACGTCCAGGTGCGTCGGCATGTGCCGCAGGTGGCCCGCGTCCGGCACCAGGTCGCGGAGCAGGTCACCGGCGCGGAGGGCAGCCTCCGGGGTAGGCGACATCTCCATCAGGTGGATGTACATGTGCAGGATCCCGGGGTGGGCCTGGCCGCCGGGAGCGGCCAGGGCCCGCTCCAGGACCGCCCGGGTCTCATCCGTGGCCGCCCCGGCGGCCGGCTGCCCGGTCGCCTGGTCCCACAGCGCCCACGGCGTGAGGTTCATCAGCGCGTCGGCCAGCAGCGCCGCCACGTCGAGATCGCCGGGGTAGGACCGGTAGACCTCGCGCATGGCGTCGGCGTAGCCGTGTTCCACGGGCTGCAGTCCGCGGCGGGCGCCGCGGACGGGTACCGGGCGGCCAGGGCGCGGGCCAGCGCGCGCTCGACCGGCGAGGCCCCGCGGGCCTGGGCGGCTTCCTGCGCCGCGGCGAACGCCCGCGACACCGACGACGCCAGCTCAGCCTGGCCGAACGCCTCCCAGGGCTTGTTGTAGTTAGGGCCGAGCGCGTAGGCCAGTCCCCAGTACCCGAGCGCGCAGCCGGGGTCAGCCTCGATAACCCGCTCGAAGCACGTCACGGCTTCCTCGTGGTTGAACGCATACGCCCAGGCCAGGCCCCGGCTGAACCAGAGCTGCGCCGCGGCGGACGAGGTCGTCACCGGCCGGGTGTAATCACCGAGATCGAAATACTCACCCATCAGCGACTCCCCTGGGCCGCCCGGCCAGGCGGCGCGCCACGCGTGCTGCCGAGTATGCCAGCCCGGGACGCCCCGGCCGCGGCTAGCGCGGCACTACGAAACGCGGGGCGGGCTCGGCATCAGGAAACCGCGGGCGGGCTCGGCATCACGAGCCCGGAGATCCCGGGAACCTTGATCACCGCCGGGCTGTACCTGGCCGCCGGGCTGTGCGCGGCCGCCGGGCTGGGCCTGGGCGCCGGACTGTCCGTGGCCGGCGGGGCCGGCCTGACGGCGGCGCCTCGGCCGGGCCCCGTCCCCCGGGCCAGCGTGCCCGGCGCGCGGCCCCGGATGTAGATGGGCGTACCGCCGGCCCGGCTGATCCGGATCTGCTGGTAGAGCACGTCAGCCACGTCCACCGGCACCCGCACGCAGCCATGCGAGGCCGGCTTGAGCGGGATGGGGATGTCACCGTGGATCGCGAAGTTCGTGCCGATGAAGAACACCGGGTTGTACATCCGGCCGAGCGGGACGCGCAGCCACCCGGCCACGAACAGGCGGGCCCGGTAGTTCCCGTCCGGGGTGAGGGCCGGCCCGCAGGTCCCGCCGCCGGGACAGCGGTAGCGGTAGCCCCCGCCCGCGGAGATGTGGCTGATCAGCCGCACCTGGCCGTGCGCGTACAGGACCAGCACCTCCGAGGTCAGGTTGACCTCGATGCGGGTGCGGCCGCCGCCGGGCACGAGCACCTGCGGCCGCCGGGGGGCGGCCAGGGCCCGCTGCATGGCCGGGCCGACCTCGTCGGCGCCGGCCGCGGCCGGCAGGCCCTGCACTTCCTTGAACGCCCAGACGGCTTCGAGCGTGCCGGTGCCGAACCGGCCGTTGACCTGGCCGGGGTAATAGTGCAGCTGGGCGAGCCGCTGCTGGAGACGGCGCACCGCGGTGCCCGCCATCCCGGGGCGTAACGTCCCGGCGGCCGGCGCGGGAATCCAGGACTGCTCCCGCACCTGGGCCCCGTGCCCGGCCGGCCACGGGCTGGCCGCCTGCGCGGCCCCGGCCGGGCCGGCGATCCCGGCCGCGAGCGCGGCCACGGCACTGAGCACCGCTGCGGCCCCCCTCATGGCCTGGGTCCAGGAGCAGCGGGGCCGGGTCCAGGGGTGGCGGGACCGGAACGTCCGGCCGGGGGGCGGCGGGCTCATGCGCGATGTCCTCCCTCGTTCGCGTAGCCCTCATCGGCCCGCCATGGCCGCACGCTGGGAGAATCATCGTCAGGCGGGGGTCAGCCGTGGGTCGCGGGGACGGGGGGCGCCGGCAGCTCGATAACTGAAAGTATCATTCCGACTACGTTGCGTGGGACAGAGTCGGCAGATCTGATGGCGGCGTTCCCGCCGCCAGAACCGGATCCAGCGGAGACCATGGCTGGATGAGCAGCGGACGGGCACCTGGATGAGACGGGTACCTGGATGAGCAGCGGACGGGTGCTCGGCGTTGACGCGTGCCGGGCCGGCTGGGTCGGGATCGCCCTGGGTGACAGCCAGACCCGGCCCTACGTCGCGCCGACGATCCGCGAACTGGCCGGGCAGGCCGCCGCGGACGGCCCCCTGCAGGTCGTCGCGATCGACATTCCCATCGGGCTGGCCGATACCGGGCGGCGGCGCGCGGACCAGCTGGCCCGGGAAGCGCTCGGCCGCCGCTGGCCGTCCCTGTTCATCACGCCGGTCCGGGAGTCGGTGCAGGCCGGCGACTTCCCGGCCGCCCTGGCCGCGAACCGGCGGCGCGCCGGGGAGGGCATTTCCCGCCAGGCGTTCGCGCTGCGGGCCAAGATCCTCGACGTCGACGAGTGGCTCCGGGGGATGAGCCCGCCGTCGGCCCGGGTCGTGGAGGCCCATCCCGAGCTGAGCTTCGCCCAGCTGGCCGGGGCCCCGCTGGCCGTGCGCAAGTCCACCTGGGCCGGCGCGGAACAGCGCCGCGCCCTGCTCGCCCGGGCCGGCATCACCCTGGCCGCGGACCTCGGGCCGGCCGGGGAGCAGGCAGGCGTAGACGACGTGCTCGACGCCGCCGCCGCGGCCTGGACCGCCCTGCGGGTCAGCCAGGGCGCCGCGCGCTGCCTCCCCGATCCGCCCGAGACGTTCAGCGACGGGCTGCCCTGTGCGATCTGGACCTGAGCCATCCGGGACCTGAGCCATCCGGACCGGGCTACCCGACCTCGGCTAGCTGGACCTGAGCTGTCCAAGCCTGAGCGTTACGCGGGCTCCCCGGCGCGCCGGCGCAGGTGCTGCCACAGCCGGGGCAGCAGCTCGTCCTGGACCGCCCGCCATGATGTGATCTCCCCGGCCGACAGCGGCTGCACCGGCCCGGCCGGGCGGGCCGCGAGGAACGCGTCGCAGGACGCGGCCAGCAGCCACATGCGGGCGACCGCGACACCAGGCGTGCCGCCCAGGGTGAGCGCCCCGTTCCCGCGCAGCAGCAGCGCCTCGCCCTCCGGCAGGCGGCCCGCGGCCTGGGCGGCCAGCTCGGCCGACCGCAGCAGCAGCGCGCTGTCGTGCACCGGGACGCAGGCGCCGAGCCAGGCCGCCTGGCCGTGCAGCGCGGGCAGCGACGTGGCCACGGCCGCGGCGGCGAACGCCCCGGGCGGCTGCGCCCGGGCGATCGCGCCGGCGTCCCGGCGGGCCTGGTAGAGCGCCAGGTGCGCCCAGGCCTCGGCCGGCGCGCCCGGGGGCAGCGCCGCCGCGGTGAGCGGCACCTCGACCAGGCCGGCCGCGGTGACCGCGGCCAGGTCCGCGGCCGGGGTGATCAGCATGGCCGTCCCGGCCCGGGCGGACACGTGCCCGTACGCCGTGACCAGCCCGAGAGAGGACAGCACGCGCGCGGCCCGGGCGACCTCATCCCGCAGGTCTGGTGCTCCACTCACCGCACGCACCCCTCTCGCTAACGCGCCGGCCGCCCGCCACGGCGCCGGCCTTCACAGCGGCGCACATCTCTGCAAAACTGTATGCAGTTTAACGAGGAAGGGGAAGCGCCGTGATTTCAGGGCTGCATCACTACGCGCTGGAAGTGCCGGATCTTGAGGTGGCCGATGGCTTCCTGCAGGACTTCGGCCTGGAGACCGGGGAGAAGGACGGGACGCTGGTCGCCCACTGCCCTGGCCGTGACCAGGAGCAGATCCGCCTCGTCCAGGCACCGGCCAAGCGCCTGCACCACGTCACGTTCACGCTGAGCCCGGGCACGCTGGACTCAGTCCGCGAGGCGCTGGACCGGGCGGGCACGCCGGTCATCGAGCCCCCGCCGGGCGCGACCGAGGACGGGCTGTGGATCCGCGATCCCGACGGGACGCCCGTGCAGCTTCTCGACGAGGCCCCCGCTCCGGCCCGACCCGCCGACGAGGTGCTGTTCAACGTGGGCGGCAGCCGCCAGCGGATCGGCGTGGCCCAGTGGACCCAGGCCACCCAGGACGTGCTGCCGCGGCGGCTCGGGCACACGCTGCTGTTCACGGCGCAGCCCCAGCAGATGACCGACTTCTACACCCAGGTGCTCGGCCTGCGGGTCAGCGACCGGATCAAGGGCCTGGTCACGTTCCTCAACTCCGGGCCCGGCGATCATCACATCTTCGGGTTCATCGCCAGCACGCACCGCGGGTTCCACCACGCCAGCTTCGAGGTGCCCTCCATCGACGCGATCGCGATCGGCGCCGACCGGATGCGCGCCCAGGGCCGCGAGCCCGGCTGGGGGCTGGGCCGTCACACCATCGGCTCGAACTTCTTCCACTACAACCCGGACCCGTGGGGCTCCTGGATCGAGTGGTTCTCCGACATCGACCAGATCGACGACTGCTGGGTGGCCAACGACTGGGAGGTCCCCCCGCACCTGTGGGGCACACCGCCGCCGGAGACCTTCCTGGCCAACCAGGAACCCGAGGCCTGAGCCGGAACGCCATTGCAGAATCCCGGCGAACTGCATACAGTTTGAACTGCATACACTTTCGGCCGGACGGCATCCCGCTGGCCTCTGCGGAGGCCCCGGGATCCGCCCGCCGGTCCTGCCCCGCCGGCCTCCAATGAGGGAGAGCATCATGAGCCGAGACGTAGCCCGGACCTTCGCGGACATCGACGCGTTCGACCCGGACAAGTTCGTCGCCCACCTCACCCCCGACGTGACCTTCCGCTTCGGGAACGCCGACCCGGTCACCGGGCGGGCAGCGGTCCGGGAGGCGGTGGCCGGCTTCTTCTCGACGATCGACGGCCTGACCCACCACATCAGGAACGTGTACGAGTCCGGCGAGACCGTGATCGCGCAGATCGACGTCGAGTACCGGCGCAAGGACGGCAAGACCGTCACGGTGCCGAACGCGGACATCCTCGTCTACGACGGGGACCTGGTCCGGGACTGGCAGATCTACATCGACGTCACCCCGGTCTACGCCTGAGCCGCCCATGATTACCCTCACGGACATCGCCTACGTCCGGTCCGGCGTCTCCGACCTCGGGGCGGCCGTCCGGTTCGCGACCGGCATCGTCGGCCTGGAACTGGCCTCGCCCGCCGAGGCCGGGGTGGCGCACCTGCGCGCCGACCACCGGCACCACTGCCTCGCGCTGGTCGAGGGTCCCTCCGGGGTCATCTCCTCCGGCTTCAGCGTGGCCGACTCGGACGCGCTCGCCGCGGCCGAGACCGAGCTGGAGCACGCCGGGTTCGGGGTGCGCCGCGGCGATCCGGTGGAGGCCCGGTCCCGGCGGGTCCGCGAGTTCATCGCGTTCGACGACCCGTTCGGCAACCGCCTGGAGCTGGTCAGCCAGCAGGAGACGGTGACCCGGCCGGTCGCGTTCACCCGGCCGGCCGGGATCACCGAGTTCGGCCACCTGTGCCTGGACGCGCCGGACGTGCACGAGGCGTACCGGTTCTGGAGCACCCGGTTCAACGCCCGGGTCTCGGACTGGCTCGGCGACGCCGCCTGCCTGATCCGGATCGACCCCGTGCACCACAAGCTGGCCGTGTTCCGCGGTGAGCGGCCCGGGCTGTGCCACATGAACTTCCAGGTGGCCACCATCGACGACGTGTTCCGGAACTGGCACTTCCTGGTCGAGCACGGGGTCGAGATCGAGATGGGCCCCGGGCGCCATCCGCAGTCCACCGCGGTCTTCCTGTACTTCCAGGGCCCGGAGGGGTTCACCTACGAGTACTCGTTCGGCGTGCGCCGGATCGAGGACGACGCGGCCTGGACGCCCCGCACCTTCGACCCGGACGAGCCCGGCTCCATCGACATGTGGCTGGGACCGGTGCGCCGTGTCTCCTCCCAGCTCCAGCTCGCCCGCCCCGGCCCGGCCAGCAGCGAGCCGGCCAGCAGCGAGCCGGCCGGCCCGGAACCCGTCAGCACCGGAAGGACCGCATGACCGCGACCACGCTGACCCCCGGTCAGATCGACGTGGCGGGCGTGCCCACCGCGCTCATCGATACTGGTACGCCGGCCGGGGTCCCGGCCGGCCAGCAGGCCCCGCCCGTGCTGCTGCTGCACGGCTCGGGCCCGGGCGTGACGGCCACCGCGAACTGGCGCCCCGTGATCCCCGCGCTGAGCCAGGAACGCCGGGTGATCGCCCCCGATCAGCTCGGGTTCGGCGGGACCGCCACCGGCGAGCAGCGCAGCTACGGCCGGGCGGCCTGGACGGAGCACGCCCTGGCGCTGCTGGACACGCTGGGCACCGGCCCCGTCGACATCATCGGCAACTCGATGGGCGGGGCGGTCGCCCTGTCCCTGGCCGCCGCCCGCCCGGCCGCCGTGCGGCGCATTGTGCTGATGGGCTCGATGGGCGTGGCCATGGCCCTGCCCCCGGGGCTGGACACGGTGTGGGGCTACACCCCCGGGGTGGCCCAGATGCGTGAGGTGATCGGCCTGTTCGCGCACGACCGCGGGCTGATCACCGACGAGCTGATCGAGCTGCGCTACCAGGCCAGCCTCAGCCCGGCGGTCCGGGATTCCTGGGCGGCCATGTTCCCCCGGCCGCGGCAGCGCTGGGTGGACGACCTGGCCCTGTCCGGGGCCGAGCTGGCCGCCATCACGGCCCCGGTGCTGCTGGTGCACGGCCGTGACGACCGCGTGGTGCCGTGGCGGGTGTCCTCGGCCCAGCTGGTCGACCTGCTGCCCGACTCCCGGCTGCACGTGCTGTCGGGCTGCGGGCACTGGACCATGATCGAGAAGACGGCCGACTTCCTGGCCGTGGTCCAGCCGTTCCTGGCCGCGTAGCGGTCCTGGGCCGTTACGAGGCCGCCCGGGCGGCGGACGGCTCCCGGTCGATCAGCGCGACCGCGTGCGGCACGGCCACCGGCACGAACTCGGGCGCGCAGTCGGTCAGCACCCGCAGCGCGGTGCGCTCCAGGTGATGGGCCATCCCGGTGAGCGCGCCCCGCTCGTCGCCGGCGATCAGGGTCTCCAGGATCTGCGCGTGCTCCACGTCACCCGGCACCTGCCAGCTGCCCGGATCGGACAGCTGGTAGATCCGGATGTACCGGGTGGTCCGGTCGGCAAAGGCCTGCAGCTGCCGCTGCAGCGCCTCCCCGGCTCCCGCGGTGACCAGGCGGTGATAATCGGCGTGCGCCGCGAACCAGGCGCTGAAGTCCCCGGTCCGGCCGGCCCGCCGCATCGCGGTCAGCAGCCGCTTGGCCTCCTTGCGGGACGCCGCGCCGAAGTGGCCGATGGTCATGGACAGGGCCAGCGTCTCCAGCAGGATCCGGCTCGCGTAGACGTCGTCGAGTTCCTGGGGGTCCAGGCCGGCGACCCGGGTGCGCTGGTTCGGCTCGATCTCGACCAGGCCCTCCTCCTGCAGCATCCGGAGCACCTCGCGCAGCGGGGTGCGGCTGATGCCGAGCTGCCGGGCCAGGCTGACCTGGGACAGCTTCGTGCCCGGGGTCAGCGTGCCGTCGAGGATGCACTCCCGCAGGTACGCATGCAGGTGCGGGATGGCCTGCCGGGCTTCGGGCAGGTCCACCTTGCGGATGTCGGGGACCAGGGCGGCACGGGGCATGGTCCTATTCTCCCTGATCCGCCCGGAGCTGCATACACTTCCCCGTGCTGAGTCTTGATCACTTGCCTAGAACTGCATACAGTTTAGCGGAACGCAGCAGTCGGGCCCAACGAGGGGACAGGCGATCATGACGCATCCGGGCACTCCGACCACCGACGACATGGTGCGGGAGCTGTGGGACCGGCAGCAGATCAGCGACGTCATGCTCCGTTTCGGCCGAGGCCTGGACCTGCACGACTGGGAGCTGTACGCGGCCACCCTGACCGACCCGTTCGAGGTGGACTTCGGTGACCTCACTGGCCGGCCGCCCGCCATCACCACGCCCGCGGTCTGGGCCCGCTTCGCCAGCGCGTGCCTGGAACGGCTGGTGGTCATGCACCAGTACTCCAACTTCCACATCACGCTCCGCGGCGACGAGGCCGACGGCGTCTTCTACCACGTCTCACGGCACCGCCTGCCCAACCGCTACGGCGACGACCAGTACACCCAGTACGGCTGGTACGAGAACTCATTCCGCCGGACGGCCGGGGGCTGGAAGATCAGCAAGCTCAAGCACACCTTCCAGTGGTGTGACGGCAACCCGACCCTGATCGACGTGTCCGACCCGGCGTGGCAGGAGGCCGCGGCCGCCGTCTTCGGCACGGACTGACCCCGCCGGACTGACCCCGCCGGACTGCCCTGTCCAGGCTGATCACCAGGCTCCGCTGGCCCCGAAAGGACACCGCCATGACCGCTGCCCATGCCCTCGAACATCACACCGCCCAGGTCAACGGGACCCGGCTGCACTACGTGCGGGCGGGCCACGGCCGCCCGGTGATGCTGCTGCACGGCTGGCCGCAGACCTGGTACGAGTGGCGCCACGTCGTGGACCGGCTGGCAGGCGACTTCACCGTGATCGCGCCGGACCTGCGCGGGTTCGGCTATTCGGGCAAGCCCGCCGCGGGCTACGACGCGGAGACCATGGCCGCCGACCTGGCCGCGCTCGGTGCGCACCTGGGACTGCACGACGTGACCGTCATCGGCCATGACTGGGGGGCGGTGTTCGGCTACGTCTACGCGGCGGCCTCGCCGGAGCAGGTCTCGGCGCTGGGCATCGTGGAGATGGCCCTGCCCGGCGTGGGCGTCATGGAGCAGGCCATGGCCCCCCAGCCCGGCGGCAACTACCTGTGGCACATGGGCTTCCAGTCCGTCCCGGACCTGCCCGAGCTGCTGATCCAGGGCAAGGAACGCCCCTTCCTGCGCTGGTTCTTCGAGCACTTCGCCTACGACCCGTCGGCCATCACCGCCGCCGACCTCGACGAGTACGTCGAGGCCATCACCCAGGTCGGCGCCCTGCGCGCCGGCCTGGCCGTCTACCAGGACTTCTTCACCAGCGCCGATCAGGTCGCCGCGCGGGCCAAGACGCCGCTGGCCATCCCGGTGCGCGCCTACGGCGGCGAGGCCTGCCTGGGCGCCGCGACCCTGGCCTCGGTCCAGGCCGTCGCGCCCGCCGCCGAGGGCGGCGTCATCGACCGCTGCGGGCACTGGGCCGCCGAGGAGCGGCCCGACTTCGTGGCCACCCTGGCCGCCGAGCTGGCCCGCGCCAGCTGACCAGGCAGCCAAACTGTATGCAGTTTCACGCGAAGGCTTGTACCTTCCGGCAAAACTGCATACAGTTTTAGGTATGAGCAGCCAGGACACGACGCCGCCGGCCGGGCCGTCCGGGCTGCTCGGCCGCGACTACTGGCTGGTGCTGTCCACCCCGGTGGCCGGCACCAGCCAGGCGGACATCGACGCCCGCGCCGGGGACCACATCCGCTGGCTGCTGGGCCTGGAGCGGGACGGCGTCCTGTTCCTGTCCGGCCCGCTGCTGTCCGGTCCCGGCACCGGGCCCGGTTCCGGGGTGACCGTGCTGCGCGCCGCGGACGCCGGCCAGGCCGGATCGATCGCCGCGAACGATCCGTTCGTGCTCGCGGGTCTTCGCACGTTCACCGTGCACCAGTGGCGCCTGAACGAGGGCAGCATCGGCGTGCGGCTTTCCCTGGGCACCGCCACGTACGACTGGCAGTAACCGGCAGCGGACCGCAAGGAGGCGGCATGCACCGAGTCGGACTGATCGGGCTGGGCAAGATGGGGCTCCCGATCGCCCGCAACCTCATGGAGCGCGGCTTCGAGGTCACCGGCTTCCGGCGGAGCGGCTCCCCCGAGCTGGCCGCCGCGGGCGGCACCGTGGCCGGGTCGCCCGCCGAGGTGGCGGCCGCCGCCTCTGTACTGCTGTCCATCGTGCCGGACGCGGCCGCGGTCGAGGAGGTCATCTGCGGGCCGGCCGGCACGCTCACCACGCTGCGGCCCGGGACCGTGCACATCGAGATGAGCACCATCGACATCGGTCACAAGACCCGCCTGCGCGACGAGGTCCGGGCCCGCGGCGGGGACCTGCTGGACAGCCCGGTCAGCGGCAGCCCGGGCATGGTCGCGCCGCGCCGGGCCACCACGTTCGCGTCCGGGGACCGGGCCAGCGTGGACCGGGTCGCGCCGGTCCTGGACGCGGTGTCCGGCCCCTGGGTCTACACCGGCGAGTTCGGCACCGGCGCGCGGATGAAGTACATCGCCAACCTGCTCGTGGCCGTGCACACGGTGGCCGCGGCCGAGGCCATCGCGCTGGCCCGGCGCAGCGGCCTGGACCTCGAACTGGTGCAGGCCACCCTGGACGGCTCGATCGGCGCGTCGGCCATCTGGAAGCAGCGCGGCCCGCTGATGCGCGAGCGGGCCTGGACGCCCGCGCCCGGCCCGGTGGCCACCCTGCATCCCATCCTCGAGCAGATCGAGGCCTCCGCCGCCGAGGCCGGCCTGGCCGCCCCGGTGTTCGCCGCGGCCAAGGAAGTGTTCGACAAGGCGCTCGCCGACGGCTGGGGCGACCTTGACATCGCGTGTGTCCACGATCAGATCTCCGGCGCATCCGCCCTGAGCCAGGAAGGGCCTTCATGACCTGGTCCCTCGTTACATATCTCCGCAACGAACACCCTGGCCTGGGCATCCTCCGCGACGGCGATGGGAGCGTCGCGGCACCTCCGGAGCTGAAGCGCTGGGCCACCCTGCTGGAGCTGGTCGAGGACTGGGCCCAGGCCGAGGAGGTGCTGCGCGGCATGGACACCGGCAGCGCCCCGGCGGTCGAGTACGACGCGCTGCTGCCGCCGCTGCGCTGGCCGCGCAAGGTGGTCTGCGCGGGCGTCAACTACCGCCGTCACATGAAGGAGATGGGCGGCGAGATCCCCGCCGAGGGCTGGCGGCCGTTCTTCTTCCTCAAGGCCCCCACCACGGCCATCGTCGGCCCGCACGACCCGATCGTGGTCCGCTCCCCCGACCAGGACCGCTACGACTGGGAGGCGGAGCTGGCCGTGGTCATCGGCATCGGCGGCCGGGACATCCCGGCGGCCGGCGCGCTGGCCCACGTGGCCGGCTACTGCGTGGCCAACGACGTGACCGCCCGCGGCCGGCACCGCCGGGAGTCGGTCCCGGCCGAGGCGTTCACCTACGACTGGTTCGCCGCCAAGTCCATGGACAGCTCGCTGCCGATGGGGCCGGGCATCACCCCCGCGTTCCAGGTGCCCGATCCGCAGGATCTGCACGTGCGGCTGTGGGTGAACGGCGAGCTGCAGCAGGACGAGTCCACCGCCGACATGGTCTGCCCGGTGGCCGAGCTGGTCGCGGCGGCCAGCGAGGTGGTCACGCTCGAGCCGGGCGACGTCATCCCGACCGGCACGCCGTCCGGGGTCGGCGCGGGCCGCGGCCTGTACCTGAAGCCCGGTGACGTCGTCCGGGTCACCATCGACACGCTCGGCACCCTGGAAAACACCGTGATCGATCCCGCGGGAGGAACATCGTGATCTTCGTAACCCATCAGCTGCCCGTCAACGTGCCGGGCGAGCCGCACCTGGACCGCGCGGCCGTCTGGGACGGCCTCGTGCTCAAGGCCAACAACGCGCTGCCGTTCGTGCCCAGCATGACCTTCTGCGAGGTCACGCACCGGCACGGGGACACCGTGTTCGATCGCGACATCGACTTCCGCGGTGAGCGCTTCACCGAGCGGATCACGCTGGAGGAGCCGCACCGGGTGGTGTTCACCCGGATCGCGGGGCCGGTGCTGGGCACCATCGCCAACGAGATCGAGGACACCGAGGAGGGCCTGGCGCTCCGGTTCAGCTTCGCGCTGGTCGTGGCCGGGGTAGAGGGCGGCTCGCAGGCCGAGCTGGAGTACGCCGACTCGATGACCGGGGACTATCTCAAGGCGGTCGCCGCCACCCTGAACGCCATGCGGCGGCTGGCCGAGGCTGCTTCTTCGGCAAACACGGGGGCGGTGAAGGCATGAGCACCCCGATCATTGATGACATCCTCCGCAGGCAGATCGCGGACGAGCTGGCCGGCCAGTTCAAGGGCGACATCATCGGCCCGGATCATGCGGAGTACGAGGAGGCCCGCCAGGTCTGGAACGCCATGATCGACCGGCAGCCCGGGCTGATCCTGCGCTGCACCAGCACCGCCGACGTGGTGGCCGCGGTGAACGTGGCCCGCGAGCACGGCCTGCCGCCCTCGGTCCGCTGCGGCGGCCACAACGTGGCGGGCAAGGGCATGTCCGAGGGCGGCCTGACCATCGACCTGAGCGGGCTGCGCGAGGTCACCGTGGACCCCGGGGGCAAGCTGGTGCACGCGGGCGGCGGCTGCCTGCTCGGCACCGTGGACGCGGCCACCGCGCCGCACGCGCTGGTCGTCCCGGCCGGCATCATGTCCGAGACCGGCGTGGCGGGGCTGGCCCTGGGCGGCGGCATCGGCTGGTTCTCCCGCAAGCACGGCCTGACCTGCGACCAGTTCGTCTCCCTGGAACTGGTGCTGGCCAGCGGCGAGGTGATCGAGGTCGCCGCGGACTCCCACCCGGACCTGTTCTGGGCGCTGCGCGGGGGCGGCGGCAACTTCGGCATCGTCACCCGGTTCACGTTCGCCGCGCACGACTTCGGCCCGATGATGCGGATCGGGGTGTCCCTGTACGACGAGGAGCACGCAGCCGCGGCGCTGCGCGAGTACGCCAGGCTGGTGCCTGACCTGCCGCGCCACGTCGGCTGGCACGCGGCGCTCAAGCACGACATGCCCGCGCTGCCGTTCGTGCCGCCGGAGATCGTCGGCCGCCGGGTCGTGATGTTGTTCTCGATGTGGCTGGACGACGCGGACGACCCGGCCGGCGAGGAGATGATCAGCCGGCTGTGCGACGTGGGCGAGTCCCTGGTCAAGGCCTCGACCGTGATGCCGTTCGCGGGGGCGGTGCAGCACCTGATCGACGTGGAGTTCGAGGACGGGCACCGCTACTACACCAAGGAGGCGCACGTCGCCGAGCTGGCCGACGAGGCCATCGACAAGCTGGTGGACTTCTGGAAGGACATGCCGATGGAGGGCGAGGTCGAGATCATCGGCCTCGGCGGGGCCATAAGCGACGTGGCCGAGGACGCCACGGCGTTCTCGAACCGGGGCTACCTGCTGTGGCTGAACTTCGCCATGCGCTGGGACGACCCGGCGCGGGACGGCGAGTACATGGGGATGACCCGGGACGCGGTCACCGGCCTCAAGCCGTGGACCGGCCAGGGTGTCTACGTCAACATGCTCAACTTCGACGAGATGGACCGGGTCGTGGAGGCCATGGGCGGCCCGGACAAGTACGCCCGGCTGGGCCGGATCAAGGCCCAGTACGACCCCGAGAACCTGTTCCGCATCAACGCCAACATCGTCCCCGCCGCCACCCCGGCCGGGGCCCCGGCCCCGTAAGGCCGCCGCTTGAGGCCCGGCCCCGCCACCGGGCCGGGCCTCAAGCCCTCTTGAGTCCGACCCGCCAACCCCACTGGCCCCGCCAGCCCCCGTGAGTCACATCCTCCGTTGATGATCAAACGTCTGGTGTTGCTATAGCGACACCATTCGTTAGATCACGAAGAGGCCCGGTGACACGCGGGGCTGGCGGGGCGGCGGGTGGGGTCAGGGGAGGAAGAGGGAGCCCAGGTGGGTGAAGTGGACGGCTACTGAGGTGCCAGCGGGGACGGGGACCGCGTCGGTCAGGCCGCCGGTGAGGACGATCCAGCCGGGCTCGATGGCCAGCCCGCGGCGGCCCAGGTCGTTGGCGGCCAGGGCCAGCGCCTCGGCAGGATGGCCCTGCACCGCGGCCCCCGCCGCCGAGTCCACGACCTGGCCGTTCACTTCCAGCAGGCACGCCTCCAGGGCCAGGTCCAGGCCCGCGGGCGGCAGCCCGACCGGGCCGGTCACGAAGCAGCCCGCCGACGCGTTGTCGGCCACCACGTCAGGCAGCGTGAACCGGAAGTCCAGGTAGCGGCTGTCGATGATCTCCACCCCGCCGTGCACCGAGCCCACCGCGGCCAGCGCCGTCGCGGCGGTGACGCCGGGGCCGGCCAGCCGGTCGCGCATCACGAACACGATCTCCGGCTCGGCCCGCGGGTGGATCAGCCGGTCCCGGGGCACGGCCGTCCCGGCGGGCAGCACCATGGCGTCGGTCAGCCATGCGGTCAGCGGCGTGCTGATCCCCATCCGCTGCTGCTTGGCCACGCTGGTCAGGCCCAGCTTGAGGCCGGCCAGCCGCTCGCCGCGGGCCAGCCGGCGGCGCAGCGTCTCGTCCTGCACCGCGTACCCGGTGGCCAGGTCCAGGCCCGGCCACTCATCGGTGAGCGGCTCCCGGCCGGCCCGGCCATCCTCGGCCTCCAGCAGCGCCGTGGCCGCCGAGTCCACCGTCCAGTCCGTCATCCCTGGGCTCCCGCCGTCTCGCGTTCCCGCTGCACCTGCAGCGCGATGTCGATGATCATGTCTTCCTGGCCGCCGACGTAGCCGGCCTCGCCCGCCCGCTGCAGCAGCACGTGCGCGGGCACGCCGTACCGCTCGGCGGCGCGCTGGGCGTGCAGCAGGAACGAGGAGTACACGCCGGCGTAGCCCTGCACGACCGAGGACCGGTCCATCCACGGCAGCCGCGGGATGATCGGCCGGACGACCTCCTCGGCGGCGGCCAGCACGCCCGGGACGTCGACCCCGGTCCGCACGCCCAGCCGGTCGAACGTGGCCGCCAGCACCTCGGTCGGCGCGTTGCCGGCCCCGGCGCCGAGCGCGCACAGCGCCCCGTCGATCTGGGTCGCGCCCTCCTGGTAGGCCAGCACGGAGTTGGCCACCCCCAGCGACAGGTTCTGGTGGCCGTGGAACCCCACCTGCGCGTCGGGGCCCAGCGCGGTGATCAGGGCGCGGACCCGCTCCTGCGCGTCGCCCAGCACCATCGCCCCGGCCGAGTCGACCACGTACACGCACTCCGCGCCCGCGTCAGCCATGATCCGGGCCTGCGCGGCCAGCCCCGCGGGATCGAGCCGGTGGGCAAGCATCAGGAAGCCGACGGTCTCCATGCCCAGCTCCCGCGCGGCCGCGAAGTGCTGCACCGACACGTCGGCCTCGGTGCAGTGGGTCGCGATCCGGGCCACCGACGCGCCCGCCTCCCGGGCCTGCTTCAGGTCCTCCACGGTGCCCAGGCCGGGCAGCAGCAGCACCGCGATCTTCGCGGCCCGGGCTTCCTGCACCGCCGCGGCGACCAGCTTGATGTCGTCGGTCGCCGAGAAGCCGTAGTTGAACGACGAGCCGCCCAGCCCGTCGCCGTGGGTGACCTCGATGACCTCCACCCCGGCCGCGTCCAGCGCCGCGACCACGTGGCGGACCTGCTCCTCGGTAAAGCGGTGCGCCATCGCGTGCGAGCCGTCCCGCAGCGTGGAGTCGGTAATGCGCAGGTCGCGGGTCATGCGGTCACCTCGCTGCGCGCCGCGGCCAGGACCTCGCCCACGCGCGCGGCGGCAGCGGTCATGATGTCCAGGTTCCCGGCCCACGGGGGCAGGTAGTCGCCGTGGCCGCGGACCTCCAGGAACACCGCGATCCGGGCCCAGCCACCCCAGTCCTCCGCGGGCGGGTCGAACTGCGGGTCGGCGCGCAGCGTGTAGCCCGGCACGTAGCGGGCCACCTCCGCCACCATGGCCAGCACCGAATCGGTGATCGCGTCGTGGTCGGCGTCCGGGCTGATCGCGCAGAACACGGTGTCCCGCATGATCATCGGCGGGTCGACCGGGTTCAGGATGATGACCGCCTTGCCGCTGGCCGCGCCGCCGACCGACTCGATCGCCCGGGCCGTGGTGACCGTGAACTCATCGATGTTGGCCCGGGTCCCCGGCCCGGCGGACCGCGACGCGATGGAGGCCACGATCTCCGCGTACGGCACCGGCGTGACCTCCGACACCGCGCGGACGACCGGGATGGTGGCCTGCCCGCCGCAGGTGATCATGTTGACGTTGGGTGCGTCCAGGTGCCCGCCCAGGTTGACCGGCGGGCACACCATCGGGCCGACCGCGGCCGGGGTCAGGTCCACCGCCTGGATGCCCGCCTCCGCGTACCGCGGCGCGTGGGCCAGGTGCGCCCGCGCCGACGTGGCCTCGAACACCAGGTCCGGCAGCTCACCCTGGCCCAGCAGCCAGTCCACGCCCCCGGCCGAGACCTCCACCCCCAGGCTCCGGGCCCGCTCCAGCCCCTCCGACGCCGGATCCACTCCCACCATGTAGGCCACCTCGACCTGCCCGCTGCGCCGCAGCTTGGCCAGCAGGTCCGTGCCGATGTTGCCCGGCCCCACGATCGCCGCCGTCACCCTGGCCATCAGCCCTCCGCCCGCCCGCCCGCCGCGAACCGGGCGGTCACGCTGCCCAGGCCCGCGAACGTCGCGGTCACGGTGTCGCCCGCGCCGACCGGGACCGCGGCGGTCACCGAGCCGGGCAGGATCACGTGCCCGGCCTCCAGCACTACGCCCCGGGCCCCCACGGTGTTGGCCAGCCAGACCAGGGAGGTGAGCGGCGAGCCCAGCACCGCACCGCCCGCACCGGTCCCGGCCAGCTCACCGTTCTTGTGCAGGGTGCAGCCCGCCAGCCGCAGGTCCACGGCACCGAGCGGGACGGGGCGGCTGCCCAGGACCACGCCGCCGGAGGAGGCGTTGTCCGCGATCGTGTCGGCCAGCCCGATCTTCCAGTCCCGGATCCGGGAGTCGATCAGCTCCAGCGCGGGCAGCACGAAGTCCACCGCCGCGATGGCCTCGGCCACGGTCACCCCCGGCCCGCGCAGCGGCCGGGCCAGGACGAACGCCATCTCGGGCTCGACCCGGGGCTGCAGGAAGCGGGAGGCGGGGATCGGCTCGTACTCCAGCCAGAACATGCGGTCCAGCAGGTGGCCGTAGTCGGGCTGGCCCACCCCCAGCTGGCGCTGCATCGCGGCCGAGGTCAGGCCGACCTTGTGCCCCTTGACCTGCGCCCCCCCGGCCAGCCAGCGGCCGACCTGGAGGAGCTGGATCTCGTAGGCGTCCTCGACGGTGAGGCCGGCGAACTTCGCGGTCAGCGGCTCGACCGGCGCACCGCTCGCGTACGCCCCCAGCAACAGCTCGGCGATCTCCTCGTGCTCCTGCTGATTCACGGCGGTCTGCCCTTCCCGGTGCGCGATCCATCCCGACAAACTGTATGCAGTTTAGCGGTGAAGCGGAAGGGTGCGCCATGATCCTGCCCACCGCACCTGCCCTGGCCGGGCGCGCGGCTCCACCCCGCGCCCGGCGGCACCCAGGCCCGGCTTTACCTGGCCTGGGCGGGGGTGCCAGCCTGGTCGGGTGAGGCCGACGATCAGGTACGCCAGCACCCCGGCAGGCCGTATCGCCTACTCCACGGCGGGCTCGGGTCCGGCTCTGCTGTGCGACTCGGGCTGGGTAACCCATCTGCGCGGGCAGCTGGACCTGTTCTCGTTCGGCCCGTTCATAGAGCGCCTGGCCGGGCGGTTCACCGTGATCCGTTACGACAAGCCCGGCTGCGGGCTGTCCGACCGGGACGGGGCCGACCTGTCGTTCGACGCGCAGGTGGCGGCCGCGCTGGCGGTGGCCGACGCCGCCGGGGCCAGCCGGTTCAGCCTGTTCGGCGCGTCGCAGGGCGGCCAGCTCGCGGCCGCGATCGCCGCGCGGTACCCCGGGCGGGTGGACGCGCTGGCCCTGTACGGGATGTGCGCCTGCGGTGCGGATCTGGCGCCCCCGGCGGTCCGGGACTCGGTCGTGGCCCTGATGCGCGCGCACTGGGGCCTCGGCTCGAAGGTGCTGACCGGCATCTTCATCCCCGACCCGGGCCCGGAGGAGATCGAGGCGCTGGCCCGGCTGGCCCGGGCCAGCGCGTCGGCGGAGGTGGCCAGCCGGCTCCTGGAGCTCTACTACGCCACCGACGTCCGGGCGCTGCTGCCCGCCATCCGGGCGCGGACCGCCGTGCTGCACCGGGAAGCGGACCCGGCCACGGCGTTCACGCTGGGCCGGGAGGCCGCCACGCTCATCCCGGGCGCCGTGCTCATCCCGCTGCCCGGCACGAGCCATCTCTACTACCACGGCGAGTGGCCCGCGGTGCTGGATGCGCTGCTGGGCTTCCTCGGTGAGCCGGACGGCGCGGGCCGCGGCGGGGGCGGGCCACGGCTCACCGCCCGGGAGATCGAGGTGGCGACGTTGATCGCGGAAGGGCTCACCAACGCGTCGATCGCCACCCGCCTGTCGGTGGCGCCGCGCACGGCCGAGGCCCACGTCGAGAACATCCGGCGCAAGCTCCAGGTGCGCTCGCGGGCCCAGATCGCGGCCTGGGTGACCGAGCGCCGGCTGCGGTCCTAGGTAGTTCACCCCGGGCTGGCCGGGCCAGCCCGTCCTCGCCCCGGCGAGGACGGGCCTGAGCAGGTAGTTCACCCGATAGCGGGCCCGCGCGCCGCGAGCTTAGCGTCGAGCCATGTCGCAGACTCTGAAGGCCGCCCCCGCGGGCCGCCGCCCCCGCACCGGCGGCGCGCTGGTCATCGCCGGCTACGCGGCGGCCGCGTACCTGATCGCGGTGGCGGTGCTCGGCTACGCCCTCGGCTTCTTCATCGGCGCCGGCGTGCCCAAGGGCATCGACCAGGGGCCGCATGCCCCGTGGCCGCTCGCGGTGGCGGCCGACCTCGTGCTGCTGCTGGTGTTCGCGGTCCAGCACACGGTGATGGCCCGCCCGTGGTTCAAGCGCTGGCTGACCCGGGTGGTGCCGCCTGCGGCCGAGCGGGCCACGTTCGTGCTCGGCGCGGCCCTGGCGCTGGCCCTGCTGTTCTGGGGCTGGCACCCGGTGGGCGGGGTAGCCTGGCGCGCTCCCGGCCCGGCCGCGGTCGTGATCCTCGCGCTCTACGCGTCGGGCTGGGCGGTGGCGCTCAGCTCCACCTTCCTGGTCAGCCACGGCGACCTGTTCGGGCTGCGGCAGGCCTGGCTGCACCTGCGCGGGGCCCGCTACACCCCGCCGCCGTTCACCCAGCGCGGCCTGTACCGGCGGATCCGGCACCCGCTGATGGCCGGGTTCGTGATCGTGTTCTGGGCGGCCCCGGTGATGACCGCCGGGCACCTGCTGTTCGCCGCCGCGGCCACCGGCTACATCCTGGCCGGCATCTGGTTCGAGGAACGCGACCTGGTGCGCTCCCTCGGCGGGACCTACTCCGCCTACCTGGCCAGCGTGCCCGCGCTGATCCCGGGCCTGCGGCCCCGGGCGCGGCCATGAACGCCGGCCGGGCTCACCGGGCCGCCTAGGGCGCCAGCACGGCGCAGGAGCCGGCCTCGCACGCGGCGAGCGCGCCGCGGACCTCGCCCTGCAGGCGGGTGAGTTCCCCGATCCTGGACTCGATCCGGCCGAGCGCGGCCCGCAGCCGCCACCGCTCGGACTCACACGATGCGTGACCCGCCTGCTGCGCGTCCAGCGCGCCGGTGACCTCGTCCAGGGTCAGGCCGAGTTCCTGCAGCCTGCGGGCCAGCCTGATCCGGGCCACGGCGGCCTCAGTGAAGACGCGGTACCCCGACGCCGTGCGCGGAGCGGGCGGCAGCACGCCGCGGCGCTCGTAGAACCGCACGGTGTCGACGCTGACGCCCGCCTGCGCGGCGACCTGCCCGATTTTCACGGCTGCCCCTTGACTCTGGACCTGACTCCAGACTTTACGCTGGCGGTGACCAGCCGCGGCGAGCGCGGCAGCACATCCGCCCGGGAGCCTGCCGTGGACCCAGCTGACCGCCCGCCGGTGCCGCCGCCGGTGGCGTGCAACCTGAGCGGTACCCCGGGCGCGCTCGCCGCGCGGATGGACGAGTACCGGCGCTTGTTCCGCCAGCACCTGGCCGGGCGCAGCCGGACCGCGGCGGGCATCAGGTTCCGGTTCCGGGCCGGCCCGGGCGTCGAGGACTGGGTCCGCGACCTGGCCCGCCGGGAGAAGGAGTGCTGCGCCTTCTTCGACTTCACCGTGACGGCCGACGGCCAGGAAGTCCGGTGGGACGCCGCGGTGGCCGGGGGCGAGGCCGCCCGCCAGGCGCTGGCCGGGTTCTACCGCCTGCCGGACGCCTGGGCCTGATCCCGGGTCAGGCGGTTACTCCTGGGCCAGGGCGTACGAGCCGTAGCGGGCCGGCCCGTCGGGCTGGTACACCGCCATGATCACGCCGGTGCTGGTGCTCGTGGCGCTGACCAGCCGCAGGGCGGCCGCCGGGGCCCCGTCGCGGAACAGCTTCTTCCCCGAGCCGAGGTGCACCGGAAAGTACAGGAGCCGGTACTCGTCCACCAGGTCGTGGTCGATGAGCGTCTGGGCCAGCTGCCCGCTGCCATGGACCTGCAGCTCGCGGCCGGGCCGTTCCTTGAGCTTGGCCACCTCGGCGGCGACGTCGCCGCCGAGCAGCGACGAGCCAGGCCACGGCACGGCGTCGAGGGTCGTGGAGGCCACGTACTTCGGCAGCGTGTTGAGCTTGCTGGCGATGGGGTCGCCGGGGTCGGTGACGTGCGGCCAGTGGCCCGCGAAGATCTGGTACGTCTTACGCCCCAGCAGGAACGCGTCGGCCTGGTCGAACCAGCCGCTCATGGCGGCGCCGAAGTCCTGGTCGCCGTAGGGGAAGGACCAGCCGCCGTGCTCGAACCGGCCGTCGGTGTCCTCATCCGGGCCCCCCGGCGCCTGCATCACGCCGTCGAGGGTCAGGAAGGTGTGCAGGGTCAGTCGCATCGTCGTCTCCTCCGGTCATCCACGTCTGCCGCGGGCCGGCCTGGCCGGCGGGCCTGCCCGGTATGACGGCGCGCCCGCCCCGGAATCATCGCCCGCCGCCGTGCGGATCCTGCCCGGCTCTTGCCTGGGTCAATCTGAGCGTGGTGCCGTGGAGGCTGCGTGCATGAGCCGTGGAAGCCAGGCGGAAGAGGTGGCGGATGCCCGATGCGGGCGCGGCGGCCCCGCGCAGCTACGTGGTGGCCGGGGCCGGGGTGATCGGCGTGTGCCTGGCCGCGCGGCTGGCCAGGGCGGGAGCGGAGGTGACGCTCCTGGAGCAGGACCAGCCCGGCCGGGGCGCGACCCGGTCCAGCTTCGCCTGGCTCAATTCCAACGACAAGGCGCCCCGCGCCTACCACGACCTGAACCACGCCGGGATGCGGGCCTGGGAACGGCTGGCCAGTAGCCTGGGCGGCGCCGCGTGGTACCGGCCCGCCGGGAACCTCGAGTGGGCGGCCAGTGCCGCCGGGCGCGCGGACCTGGCCGCGCGGGTGCGCCGGCTCACCGGGCAGGGCTACCCGGCCCGCCTGATCAGCGCGGCCGAGGCCGCGGAGCTGGAGCCGTCCCTGCGGCTGCCCAGCCCGCCGCCCGACGTCGCGTGGTTCCCCGGCGAGGGGTATCTGCTCACCGAGGCGATGGTCACGGACCTGCTGGACCGGGCCACCGGGCACGGGGCGACGGTGCTGGCCGGCCCGGCCGGCCGGGTCACCGGCCTGGAGGCGGGGGCGGGCCCCCGGGCGGAAGGGGGCGCAGGCTGGGGCGTGCGGACCGCCGCCGGGCCGGTGATCCGCGCGGACGTGGTGGTGTGCTGCGCGGGCACGCAGGTTCCCCGGCTGGCCGCGCTGGCCGGCGCGGCGGCGCCGATCCCGCTGGTCCCGTGGGAAGAGCCCGGCGCCGCGGCCCCCGGCCTGGTGGTCCAGGCCGGCCCCGTGGCCGCCCCGGGCCTGACCAGGATCGTGCACGCCCCGGAGGTGTACCTGCGGCCGCACACCGGCGGCCTGGTGCACCTGGAAGCGCCCGACGCGGCCGTGGACCTGCACACGCCGGACCGGGAACTGCGGCGCTGGGCGGGTGAGCTGCTGGGCCGGGCCCGCCGGGTGACCGGCGGGCTCGACGAGGCCACCGTGACCGGGTACCGGGTCTGCGTCCGGCCGATGCCCGCGGACGGCCAGTCCATCGTGGGCTGGCTGCCCGGCGTGCCGGGCGTGTACGTGGCCGTGACCCACAGTGGCGTCACCCTCGGCGCGCACCTGGCCGGGCTGATCACCGCCGAGCTGCTCGGCGGCGCGGCCCCGGCGGAACTCGCCCCGTTCCGGCCCGGGCGCTTCCCCGGCGCCTAGCCCCGTGGTCTGGCACTGCGGTCTGGCACTGGGGGCTGGCACTGCGGGCTGGCGTTCCCGGCGCCGGTGAGTCCGGCCCTGCCGCAGCGTCATACCTTCTGACACCGAGTCGAAGGAGCTGCTGGTGAGCACGTTCGTGCTGGTGCCCGGGGCCGGGGGGATGGCGTCGTTCTGGTCCCGGGTCGTCCCGCTGCTGGAGGTCCAGGGTCATCAGGCGATGGCCGTCGACCTGCCTGCCGACGACGAGTCCGCAGGGCTGCCCGAGTACACCGATCTGGTCATCGCCGCGATCGGCGGCCGCCCGGACGCCGTGCTGGTGGCCCAGTCGATGGGCGGGTTCACCGCGCCGATGGTGTGCGCCCGGGTACCGGTGGAATTGCTGGTCCTGGTCAACGCCATGATCCCGCGGCCCGGGGAGACACCCGGCGAGTGGTGGGACAACACCGGCTCGGAACAGGCCCGCCTCGCCGCGGCCCGGGACGGCGGGTACCCGGCCGAGCTCGACCTGGACACCTACTTCGCGCATGACCTGCCCGCCGAGGTCCTGGCCTCGGCGGAGGTCTCCGGCCGCCCCGAGGCCGAGATCGCGTTCGGCCAGCCCTGCGCGGTCGATCAGTGGCCCGCCGTCCCCACCCGGGTGATCGCCGGGCGGGAGGACCGGTTCTTCCCGCTGGAGTTCCAGCGCCGCGTGGCCCGGGACCGGCTCGGGCTCGACGTAGACGTGGTCCCCGGCGGGCACCTGGCCGCGATGTCCCACCCGGCCGAGCTGGCCGCCCAGCTGGCCAGCTACCTGGCCGCGCCGTAGCCGCGGCGGCTAGCGCAGGATCAGGGCGCCGGCCTGCGACCCGGAGTTGATGACGGCGACAGCGAGCTGGCGCGCACCGGGATACCAGGACGCCACCTGGACCTTGGCGATGAAGCTCAGCTCGGCCACCAGGTCGTCGCCGCGCGTGGGCCAGCCGAAGCTGACCAGGGCGTCGCTGCTGACATTGATCCCCGGCACGGGCACCGGGCGGCTGGTGGCGACGGGCACGACATCGAGCTGCATGGCCAGGGCCCCGTTGTCGCCCTGGCTGTCGAAACTGACCTGCAGGGCGAGGAATTTCCCGTCGGGGCTGAACGCGCCGTTGACGGCGGAGCTCGCTCCCGGCAGCGCGACGGTGGTCTGCCGGCCGGTGGCGAGGTCCACCACCCGCACGCGGCACAGCGGCGTGCACCGCGTCGCCCAGGCCACCCGCGTCGCGCTGGCCGCCATGACGCCCTCGAAGGAACGGCTGGCCCGCGCGGCGCCAGGGGTCCACAGCGTGTAGACCGGTGTCCCCGGCTGAGCCGTCGGGACCAGCAGCAGGCCACGGTCGGTCGCCTGGTCGAGCGCATACCCGACGGGCAGCCTGAACGAGGGCCCGGGCACGCCGGCGACGCTGACCTCCTGTGCCGTGGCCGCGGTGGTCCTCATGTCGGCGCCGGCCGGGTAGCTCGTCAGCCACAGGGCACCCGCCGAGGCGCCCGGCGTAACCTCGTTCGCGGTCCCGAGCCGGGTCGCCGACCGCGCGCCGTCGGCGAGGAAGTAGACCGGCACCTGCGGGCCCGAGCAACTGCCGCAGCGGACCGTCGCGTCGGAGCCGGCCTGAACCGCCCAGCCGCCCGGGACGCGGTTGAACTGGTAGCCGGACTCGTCACGGGGCAGTCCGCCGATCGGCTGCTCGCGCCCCGTCCCCAGCCACAGCCAGGCGGGCTGGGGTCCGGCGAGCGGCAGCCGGAGGTTGTGGTCGCGGGACATGGGGAGCCCGCTGACCCCGCCAGGCTCACGGACATGCAGGCCCAGGGGCGCCAGCGGGATGGCGGCCTGGCTGGCGGAATCCGGGCGGGGACGGGCCTGGCCGTGGCGGTGGTGCGGAAGGTGCTCGACGATCAGGACGGTCGCCAGGACCAGGACGGCGATCGGGATCACCCAGCGCCACCGGCGTCCCGGTTCGCGGTCGCCGCCCTGGCTGAGGACGTCACTCACGGGCCACCGCCCAAACATGCTGATCTGCGGACACGAGGACACCAGCCTGCGTCTGCGAGGGCGCCGCCGCAACCAGGCCGGGACCGGGCCCATCTGGCCGCAACGACCTGGACATCCCCATGTACGACATTACGGACGCCAATCTAGTCCCTTTTCTCCGGGTCTGATTCTGCCCGCGCGGTCCCGTTGTTTTACCGGGAAAGGCGTCGGGTATCAGCGATCGCGGGGGCACGTACCGGCCGCACGGAAATCATTCCGCAGCAGGCTGCCGTACGGTGGCAAATCAGGGGAAAACAATGGGCATCAGCACGATAGCGACCGCAAATGCGACGAGCGCCGTTCCCAGCCAGTACGACCAGGGGGACGTCGATTACCTGGGTTACTGGGCGGGGCGCAGCTACGAGCACCGCGCCGAGGTGATGGCCCTGTCCCGGCTGCTCCAGGGCCGCCGGTTCGGGCACGCCGTGGACGTGGGGGGCGGATACGGCCGGCTTTCCGTCGTTCTCCGGCGCTACGCCGACCGGGTGACCCTGGCCGACCCGAGTTACCGGCAGCTGGAAGTGGCCGAACGCTACCTGGACCGGGATCCGGCGATCGAGACGCGGCTCACCGACGCGGCTCACCTGGACTTCGCCGCGGCCAGCGTCGATCTGGCCGTCATGGTCCGCGTCCTGCATCACCTGCCCGACCCGGAGCAGGAACTTTCCGAGATCGCCCGGATAGTCAGGCCCGGCGGATACGCCATCGTCGAGGCCGCCAACGTCAAGCACGCGGTCAACCGGCTCCGTTACTGGCGCAACGGCCAGAAGATTCCCCTGGCGCCGGTTGATATCCGGTCGCAGGCCAATAAGACCGGCGAAAGCATCCCGTTCGTCAACCATCATCCCGCCGCCGTGGCCCGCCAGCTGGCCGCCTGCGGCCTGCTGGTCGAGCGGGTGCTGTCGGTGTCCAATCTGCGCCAGCCGGCCCTCAAGCGGATCATGCCCGAAAGGCTCATGCTCGCCGCCGAGTACGCCATGCAGGTCCCGTTCGCGCCGCTGTCGTTCGGGCCCAGCCTGTTCTTCATGGCCAGGAAGCAACCCGCCCGCGACTAAGGCGGGCGATCAGCAGGGCAGCAGCCCGAAGCGCTGCTTGGCCGCGAGCACGTGCGCGGCGGCCGCGTCGACCTCCCCGGCTGAACGCGCGGGAGGCACGGGCCCGGGCCAGCACGGCCCGGGCCATGGCCTCCGCCGGGCCCACGTACTTCGACGTGACCAGGTCACCGCCCGCGGCGATGAACTGGACCGCCCGGCGGCCCGGCGGCACGCTGGCCACGGCCTGGGCCGCGCCCAGGTCGTCCGAGATGATCACGCCGCCGAAGTGCAGCCGGCCCCGCAGCATCGTGCGCATCACGACCGGGGAGAACACCGCGAGATGATGCGGGTCGATGCGCGTGTAGGTGGCCAGCGCCACCATCACGAGCGGCACCCCCGCGCCGATGGCCGCCTGGAAGGTGCGCAGGTACGGATCGTCCGGCGTGGTCACCGTGTCGACCACGCCGGCGCTGAAGTCGGTGTTGCCCCGGACCCGGCCGAGCCCGGGGAAGTGCTTGGCGGTGGTGGCCTCGCCCGCCCGGGTCATGCCCTGGATGAACGCGACACCGTGGCTGGCCACCACGGCCGGGGTGGGCCCGAACTCCCGCATCAGCTGCCCGATGGGCGCGTTCTGGCTGGCGTCGGCGGCGGGCACGACGTCCATGACCGGGGCGAAGTTGAGGTTGACGCCCGCGGCGCGCAGCTCATCGCCCCAGGTCCGGGCCAGGCCCCGCAGCTGGGCGGGGGGCAGCATGCCCTGCGCGACGGCGCTCGGCATCGTGGCGAACCCCGGGCCCTGCAGCGCCTGGACCTGGCCGCCTTCCTGGTTGGCGGCCACGAAGAAGCGGACCCTGCTAGTCACCCGGGCCGACGAGAGCGACTGGATAGCCCGGGCGACCGCGGCGACCCCCGCCACACCCGCGGTGTCCGTGGCGATGAAGCTCGCCGAGCCGAAGTGGTACGTACTGATCGCCTGGGCCGTGGCGTTATCCAGCACGCTGCCGGCCAGCCCCACGACGAACAGCTGCCCGACCCGCTGGGCCAGGGACATCCGGGCCAGCACCCGCGCCGCGCAGGACCGGGTCACGCTCGCGGCCGGTGCCGGGCGGGAGGCGGCCGGGCTGGGCTGGGCGGTGGTGTGCTGGCTGGCCGGATCGGCGGACGGCGAAGCCGTCCCGCCGGACGATCCGCCGCACCCGGACACCGCCATCGCCGTCGCGAGCAGCAGGCCGGCGAGCAGGCGGGGCGCCGCGAACCGCCAGGCCCCCGGGCGGCCCGTAGGCGCGGGAAGCCCTCCCGCACCCGGGTCAGACCCGGGACGGCACTGTCGCATATGCGTGGTTCATTCCAGTCAGTACGTGGCCGGTGTCATACCGTTGCTGGCCATCGTAGTGAGCCGGTCAACACACCCGGGCCGTATACCCCAGAGGGTATGAACAGGCGGTGGGGGCGGCCCGGGACCACCTCACTCCGGCCGCCCCCCACACTCACGGGGCCGGGCTGAGGCCCGCGGCGGTGAGCAGGTACGCGCCGGCCCATCGCCGGCCGCGCTATTCCCGGCCGCGAGGTCCAGGACCGCCTGGCCCGCCTGCTCGGCGGTCAGGGGCGGCCCGGCCCGCTCGGTAAACGCCGCCACCTCGATCCCCTCCCGCGCGGCGTAGGCCGCGACCGCGGCGGCCCCCAGCCCGGTCACCGGGGTCAGCTGGGGCAGCAGCGACACGAACCGGATGCCGAGCCCGTCCCGCTCGGCCTCGGACGCGGCGTACGCGGTGATGAACCGGACCGTGGCCTTGGCCCCGGCGTAACCGCCGCTCAGCGGCGATCCGCGGACCGCCGCCCCGCTGGACAGGGTGACCACGAGGCTGCCCGGGTCCAGCGGGGCCAGCAGCGCCTCGCGGGTCCAGTGGAAGACCTGCCGCACGTTGACCTCCCAGTTCCGGCTGAAGGTCTCCCAGGTGTGCCGCTGGATCGGGCGGGGCAGCGGGGCGGCCCCCGCGTTGAGCACCAGCAGGCCGGGCCGGTAGGCGTCGATGAGCTGCCCGGCCACGACCGGGTCGGCCGCGTCGGCGGCCACCGGGGTGAACGAGCCACCGAGTTCGGCGCGCAGGCCGTCGAGCGCGGCCTGGTCCCGGGCCACGCCGACGACCGGCGACCCGGCCGCGGTCAGGGCGGTGGCGATGGCCCGGCCGAACCCGCGGCTGGCCCCGGTGACCAGCGCCGGGCGGACCGTTATCTCTGAACTGGTCATGAGCTTGCCCCCAAAGGGTCCGCGGCCGCCTGGTGCGGCCGCCTACCCAGTTAGACCAGCCGCAGGCCCCGCAGTCGCCGCCGCCGGTTCAGCCAGCCGGGCCGGCAGGCCGAACACCCGGAACAGCCCGGGGTCGAGGAAGATGTCCAGCCGCGCGATCCCGCCCGGCGTGACCGTCAGCACCTGCACCGCGTGCGCCCGGTACTCCCCGTCGCCGCCGCGCTGGTAGACGGCGAACGCCGGCTGGGCGTTGGCCCGGGCGGGCCGCATCCGGAACCGCCCGCGCGTGGTGAGGATCTTTTCCGCAACGAAAGTCAAAACCGCAGCGCGGCCGGTGAACCAGGCCGGCAGGGGCGGCATCTCCAGCACGACGTCGTCGCGGAGCAGCGTGGCCAGCGTGGCCACGTCAGCGTCCTCGAACGCGGCGGCGAAGCGGTCCAGCAGCGCCCGCTCGCGGTGCCCGGCGGGCTCGGCCACCTCGTCCTGGTCCGGCAGGACCCGCGCGACCAGGGCCCGGGCCCGGCGCAGCCCGCTGTTCACGGCCGTGGTGCTGGTGCCGAGCAGGTCCGCGACCTCCGCGGCGGGCCAGTCCAGGACGTCGCGCAGGATGAGGAACGCGCGCTGGCGGGCGGGCAGGTACTGCCAGGCGGCGACCAGCGCCAGCCGGGTGCCGGCCCGGGCCGCGGCCACCGCCGCGGGATCGCCGGGCGTCTCCCCCAGCCACGCGCCGGGCATGGGCTGCAGCCAGGGCACGTCGGGGTCCGGCCGGACCGGCGCCCGCGGGTCCTCACCCGGCGCGCCGACCCCCGAGGGCAGCGGGCGCCGGCCGCGGCGCTCGATCGCGGTCAGGCACGCGTTCGTGGCGATCCGGTACAGCCAGGTGCGCACCGAGGAGCGGCCCTGGAACCCGGCGTAGCCGCGCCAGGCCCGCAGGTACGTCTCCTGCACCACGTCCTCGGCCTCGTCGGCGGAACCCAGCATGCGGTAGCAGTGCACCAGCAACTCGGCCCGGAACTCCCCGGTGAGGCTGGTGAAATCGTCGGTGGTCGTCATCGGATCTCCGGTGCGTGCGGGCCCATGCCCGGTAGACCCGCCGGCGGGGCAAAAGTCACCGGCGGGAGCAGCGCCGGCCAGCAGCGCCGGCTGAGCAGCCTCCGGGCGGCCCGGGCACGCCCGGGCCGGTCGCGGGGGCGTCCACCACGCCGCTGGCGCTGGCCCTCAGGACCGCGCCGAAGTGGACCACGTACCAGCGGCCGCGCCAGGAGATGAGCGACGCGATCCCGATCGACCGGACCTGGCCGTGCTCCCGGTACACCAGCCGCGCGCCGCCGACGTGCCAGTAGCCGCCGGAGTTCGCGCAGACCCCGGGGGGGATCCAGGCTGCCTCGGCCGAGGGCACGATGACCCGGACCAGGGTGGCGTGCCGGGCACCCGGGCCGAGGTACTGGTGCGCGGCGGCCACGTCGAGCCGGAAGTCGCCGAACAGCCGGCTGTGCCAGTCCCCGGCGGCATCGAATATGGCCTTGATCTGGGTGTAGGCGGCCACCGGGAAGAAGGCCTGGGCCGCCAGGCGGGCGTGGCCGCTCACTACCGCGGCCCACAGGTCCGTCATCTCCGCGCGGAACACGCGGGTGTGCGCGCTGGGCAGGGTGCTGGTCTGGTGCAGCCGGCCGGGCGGCGGCGGCACCGGGATCACGGTCGGCTGCCCGGGGCCCGGGCTCGCGCTGGCCGTCGCACTGGCCGTCGCACTGGCCGGGTCGCGCCGGGCGAGCCAGCGCCGGAAGCCGGCGCGGACGTGGCCGGGCGGGCCGTGGCCGGCCGCTGCTGGCCAGCCGCGGCCACCGGGCCGCCGGGGCTCCCGCAGGCGGCGGCGAGCAGGCCGATCCCGCTGGCCAGGATCCCCGCCCGGACCAGGCCCCGGCGCGGGCGCGGGCGGAGCGGGGCACCTCCCAGGCGATTCACCCGGCCAGGGTACCGGGGTAGCGGTCACCCAGCGCGCATTGCCGGATGCAGTCCTTACGCGGTGCAGTAGTTACTTACCGGCCGGGGTGGCCCAGCTGAGCGTGAACTGGTCCAGCGTGTAGCCCAGGGCGTTCAGCGTGGGCTGGATGAAGCTGCCGCGGATGGTCTGCGCGGCCTCGTTCTCGGCGCTGCCGATCAGCGGCCGGGTTACCCCCGGCACGTGGGTGGCCTTGTAGAAGGCGATCTGCTGGGCCTGCGGGTACAGCACGGACGGCGGGAACTGGGGCCGCAGCACCACGCCGCAGCCGAAGCCCGGGTAGGTCCAGCTGTGCTGGGTGGCGATCGGGCGGGACGGCAGGTTGTCGATCGTGATGTCGTGCACGGTCTGGGGCAGCCGGGGCTGCGGGAGCACCATCGTCACCGTCACGTGGCCGGGCTTCCCGCCCGCGGGGCGGCTCAGCACCCGGAGCCGGTAATGCCCGGCCGCCGGCTTCCACCAGGCCGGGCCCGGGTTGAGGTCCACGGTGGCGGACGCGTGCCCCACCGCGTAGAACGTGCTCGCGTACCAGCACGGCCACGGCCCGATGTTCTTGGACACCTTGCGGGTGAAGTAGAAATCGAAGTTCGCCTGGCCCAGGGCGGGCTGGGAGATCCCCTCGATCTTCTGCAGCACCCAGGGACCGAGATCGGTGTTCGTGGTGGTCCCCCGGGCGATCACCTGCCACGGCCAGGCGAACCGCACGCTGGGCAGATGGACGTTGAGGCCGACCAGGTGCAGCGCGGCGGAGAGCGCGGCCAGGACCACGGACGCGATGGCCTTGCGGAAGATCAGCCCGGCCAGCACCAGCACCGCCGCGCCGATGATCCGCCTGCGCAGCCGCCGCGGCCGCCAGCCCGGGCCGGGAGGGCCGGCGGCGGTCCCGGTGCCGGGCCGGCGGCCATCCGGCCGGCCCGGCGCCCGGCGCGCCGGGGGGTGCGGCGGGGGGCACCGCCGCCGGTGCGGCGGGACCGGCGGCGGCCGGCGGGGCGGGGTGCGCCAGCGCGGCAGGCGAGGCCACCTGGCCTGCGGGACCGGCCAGCACCGCGCGCCCCAGTCCGGGTCCGATGATGAGTTTCAGCAGGGCCAGCACGATGCGAAGCACGCGGTCTACCTTCTTTCCAGGGCAGCGAGTCCGGGCATGACGGCGGCCGCTCGCTACACGGTCGCCGGGTAATCGAGGCTCAGCACGATGGGTACCGCGCCGAACCGGCGGTGGAACCGGCCGCCGGGCCGGTCGCCGGAATGGCGCGGCGCGAACTCGGGCCAGCGCAGGCTGAGGTGGTGGTCGGTCAGCCCGGCGACCGAGTACGGGAACTTCATCGCGGAGAAGTCGGCGTCCTTGAGCGCGCGGCCCCACCGGAACGCCGCGAACGCGTTGGCCAGATCCCGGACCGACAGGGCCGTGCGCCGGGAAAGGTCGATGCCGTACACGGCGCGGGACAGCGTGACCAGGTCGTCCGCACAGCGCGCGAGCGCCGCGGACTTGGTCGTGTAGACGGTGCCGTCCGCGTTGACGGTGCCGAGCTTCTCCCCGTACACCGGCGAGCGCCGGGGCCGGGCGTCGCACTGCATCCAGTCGCACGCGGCCAGCAGTTCCCAGCTGATCCCGTGGAAACTGGCCACGTCCCGGTAGAACTCCTCTTCGCTGAGCAGCGGCCCCTTAGCCGTCTCCAGGAACGAGTTGAGCACCGACCGGGGAATGTGGCGCTGGTATCGCCGCGCGCTGACCAGCGTCGCCCGGACCGGGGCCCGGCGTGCGGGCGCGGTGCGGGCCCGCGCGGACGGGGCCGGCGCGCTACGGGCCCGCGCGGACGGGGCCGGAGCGCCGCTGGCCCGCGCGGACTGGGTCACGGGCACGAAGGGGGCCGCGGGGCCGAAGTGAACCGCGGACGTGGTCTCGCTTTCGGCTCCCGGCTGGGCCACGGGCACGAAGGCTGATGCTGGCCCGAAGCGCACCGCGGACGTGGTCGCGCGGCCGGGTTCGGACTGGGTCACCACTCCCGGGATCTCCGGTTGCGCGGGTGCGGCCGACGGGGCGGCCGCCGGTCCGGTACCTGACCGCGCCGGCTTCCCCTGTGGGTTCGCGGGCGCGCGGTTCGCTGTAGTGGGGCGCGGGCTGCCCGAGGCGGCCGGGTGCGGGCTGCCCGTGGAGGCCGGCTGCGGGCTGGCCGCGGGGCGTGGGTTCTGGGGTGTGCTCGCGCTGGGCGTGGCCGTCCGCGCCGGCTGCGGGCTCGTGGTCCGGGTCGGCTCCGGGCTGCTGGTGGGCGACGGGCCCGGGCTCCCGGTCGTGGTCGGCTGCGGGGACTGGGTCTGGGTCGGCTGCGGGCTCGCAGTCCGGGCTCGGGCTGGCCGGGCTCGCGGTCCGGGTCGGGCGCGGGCTCGCGGTCCGGGTCGGGCGCGGGCTCGGGGACGGCGGGCTCGCGGGCCGCGGGGGTCCGGCCGGGGCGGGGGCGCCTGCGGGAACACCGGGGATGGTCGCCCCGCCTGGCGCGGCCGCGGCCGGTCCGTGACCCGGCTGACCGTGGTCGGGCGCCTGGTAGCGATACAGGTCGTAGCGCCGCATCAGGCTGATCAGGTTGGCCCCGTAGTTGGGGTCGGTGGCGTACACGCCGGTCAGCGCGGCCGCGAACTTGTCCGGGTGCTGCCGGTCCGCCATGGCCTGCTGGTAGTAGCCGCTGCGGGCCAGCAGCCGGCCGTGGTCGTCGATGCTCTCGGCCACGTTGTGATAGACGCGGAAGGACGCCGAGGTGCTGACCGGCTGGCCGTTCACGTACTCCTGGGTGGGCAGGGGCACGCTGCCGGCCGGGCCCGTGCCCTTGATGCCGAACAGGTTGTGGTCGTGGGCGGCCAGCTCGCTTTGGCCCCAGCCCGACTCGTCGATGGCCTGGGCGATGGTGACCGCCGCCGGCACACCGTAGCGGTGCTGCGCCGCGATCGCGCCGGGGGCGATCTGGCTGATGAAGGCCTGCTGCAGCCGCGTCTCGGAGACCGGGGTGCGCGCCGGCGAGGGATGGTGCCGGCGGTAGGCGGTGCCCTGGCTGCCCGGAGCGGTGACGCCGGAGAGCCCCGGGATCGCGGCGTCGCCGGGCGAAACGTGGGAGCGTGCGGCCCGGGAACTCATCCCCTCGTGCGCGGCCTGGCCCGCGTGGGCGGGCTGGCCTTCGTGGGCGCGCCTGTGCTCGTGCGCGTGCTTCGCCGCCGGAGCCGCCGAGCCGGAGCGCGGCGCCGGGACCAGGCCCGGGATCGCCGGATCCGTGACCGCCCGGGCCGCGGGCACTGCGGCCTGGCCTGCGCCAGCGGCCTGGCCTGGGCCGCGGCTGGCCTGGGCCTGCGGGCTGGCCTGGGATAGCGGCGAGTTCGCCCGGAGCCGCGGCGGCCTCGCCCCGCTGAGCGGACCGGTCGCGGGACGGGTGCCGGGCCGCGGCGTGGCCCGCATCCGGGGCTGGTGCCCCGGCCGGCCCGTCCGCGGCCGGGGCGGCATCAGGGAGCGAGCCGTTGTTCACGAACCCGACCACGCCCGCGGCCGCCAGCGGCGCCGGGTATTCGTGCGCGTTGACCGAGAAGTTGGGCAGTGAATCCCCGCCCACGGTGTGCAGCACCCCGCCCGTGTCCTGGGTGACCACTTCGACGTGGCCATCGAACAGCACCCAGTCGCCCGGCAGCGGGCGGTACCCGTCCCCCAGCGGATGCCAGCGCTGATGGGCCTGCGCGTCCTGCTGGATGGACGTGATCGCCGGGCGACGCCGGGTTCACCTCCACCCGCACGTCGGCCCAGGTGTGCAGGGGCCACGGGTACGAGACCTCCACCCGAGACCCAGCTCTGGTGGCCCACCACCTGCGCACCCAGTTCCAGGGTGAGGCTGGCGAACGCGGCGCACGACTGGCCGTGGTCGGCACCATCGATGCTGTCGTGCTGCCAGATCATCGCCTCCATCTCGGCCGGGGTCTTGGTCTGGGCCATCCGGAGGTAGTAGTCGGCGACGTGGACGATGGCCGCGCGCAGCATCGCGTCGTGACCGGGCGCCTGGCGCTCCGCCTGCGGCGGCTGGACCGCCTGGCGCAGCGCGACCAGGTTCAGGGGCAGGCTGGTCGGCGAGCTGAAATCAGCGGCCGCCTTCGGGACAAAGGAAAACCCGGTGATGGCTCCGCCAGCGCTGAGACTCACCAGCGCCGCCATTTGCTGCCACCGTGGCCGGCCTGCCGAAGGCAACGATTTCACCTCTTCCGTTCGAATAGTGCGTCTCCGCGGATATCGCGGGCATGCTGGTCGGGCCGCTCACGTCAGGCGGCGAGGGTCTGGTTTCCCAGCTGCCTCAGAATGTCCTGGACTTGCGGGTTACCGGGATTATCCGCGTTCGCGAACAGGACAGCTGCGTCATTAGCGGCCCCGGCTGAGGCGCCGACGATCCATTTCCGGTAAATGTCCGCCACGAGTTCCTGCTGTCCCTGGGATCCGGTTACCGGCCGGGCGCACAGATCCGGGAATCCCTGGCGGGAAGTGACCAGACCGGAGCCCGTGTAGCGCAGGCAGTTCCGGGAATTGCTTTCCAATCCCGGCTGCACCACGGGATTGCCGTTGGTGCCGGTCAGCGTGGCCCCGCCGATGATGTCGTTGATGGCCCGGGCGGCCACCGCGATGCTGTCGATCGGGTTGGCCGGGTCGTAGGGGTGATGCAGGTTCAGCGATGCGGCGACCGCCCCGCCCTGGCTGGGCGTGATGGGCTCGAGACCCTGGCGGCCGGTCCTCGTGTCCGCGAAATGCGGATTGTCGTTGCTGGTCAGCAACGCGAACACCCACAAGATCTGGCGCGTGCCCTTCGCGCAGGCGAAATTGACCTGGCCGGGCTCGGACACCACGTCAGGGTTCTGGCAGGCCTTGACGACCTGGGCCTGCACGGTGGCCACACTGGCCGGCCAGGACGCGCCGCCACTGGTGATGATGACGGCGAGCACGGTGGCCAGCACGGCCGCGGCCCCGCCCAGTGCAATGGTGGTCCGCCGGGAAAGCCCGCGGCGGTAGGCGCTCTGCCGCCCATGACTGGCGATTCTCACCGTGGGATCGGCGTCCGGCCCGCCGCCGGCCGGTTCGTCGCCCGCCCGGGCCGTATCGGCCCAGTCCCCGCTGCCGAACCGCGGTCCATCGCCCGCGGACCGGGAATCGTCGCCCGCGAACCGCGGACCTTCGCCCACGAAGGGCGGCTCATCCACCGAGTAATAAGGCGGGCTGTCCACGGCATAATGCCGTTGCGGAGGTATGGTGCCGGGCGCCGGAATCATTTCCTCGGGAGGCCCGGGATATACGGGAATCTGGTCCGTCAGCACGTCGTGCCCGTAAGCGGAGTGCCCGGGCGCGGAGCGCCCATAAGCGGCGTGCAGGTGAGCCGCGTTCCCGTGCGTGGCCTGCCGATCAGCGGAATGCGCATGAGCAGGCCGGGCGAGCTCGCGCTCAAGCGACACGCGGGCTTCGGAAAGCTCCCTTTGCAGTTCTTCGGTTGTTTTCTTCAGGTCGGCGAGCCGCTCGCTGTTCTGGCGGATTATGTCTTCGAAGTGTGTGGTCACTGTCTCACCCCTTGCGTGCGCCCGGGCCGGGCCAGGTCCTGGGTGTAAAGCCGGCCCGGACTCGCCCATTCAGGTTGGTGATCGTGAGGTAGCTGAGAGCGACGACGAGCCCCCGGCCGCTGGCAGCGGCCAGGGATGGCGGCGGACCCTCAACTGCCCCGTGTCAGCCTCGGCCCGGCGGGGCTGAGGTCTGGCGAGTATTAGAACACATGTGCGATGCTGATGTGAAGTCGCAATTCGTTCGAACGCATGTTCGGTCAGGAGGTGAGGCCAGTATGCCCCGGATCAGTATGGGGAGCGGGGCTGAACGCGGGGCGCGAGCCGGGCCACGCCGTCGGCTCGCCGCGGCCGCAGGCCGCCTAGGCGCCTGGTACCGAGCTGCTCTGGGCCGACAGCCAGAGCTGGTAGGTGATCGGCCAGGTGCTCACCGGCGGCTGGGTGAGGTCGTGCGCATCCTGGGTGGTGACCAGGTGCACCACCCGGCGCGGCGTGGCCCCGTACGCGCTGAGCTCGGCGGGCCGGGTGGCCATCAGGACCGGCTCGCGGCCCGCGGCCGCGATGCCCCGGATCACCGACTGGACCTGCGCCACCGGAGCACCGGCCATCACCCCGGCCGGGACGCCGCACATGCCCCGTATCGCCTGGGCGAACTCGCTGGCGGCCAGCCGGTCGAGGATCACGACCGACATCCGCGAGCTCATCGTCCCGCACAGTCCCTGGACGGCGGCCGCCTGACCCGCGCCGGTCCGCTTCACCCCCACGCCGGTGGCCACGGGACCGCGAGCCCGTGCCGAGGTGGCTCAGGCTGATGCCGAAGGTGGTCACGGCGGTCGGCACCGCCATGGCCAGGACGAAGAACGCCGCGGCCAGGGCCACGGCGACCCGCCCGGCGCCGCGTTCCCGGGCCCGGCGGTCCAGCCAGGCCGCCACCCACACGGCGCACAGGATGAACCCGGGCAGCACCAGCGGGACCAGGGTCCGGCTGGCCCACGGCTGGTCGGGGACCGTCCGCGGGTCCCAGAGCACGCTCACCGTGGTCCAGGCGATGATCGCGAGCGGCAGCCCCCAGAGCCCAGGCCACGCCGCCCTCATCGGCCCACCGGAGCAGGGCGCGCACGCACCGGCGGGTCAGCAGGGCCATCCCGAACCCGCCGAGCAGCAGCGCCGGGATGCCGACGTACCAGATGACCCAGTACAGGGTGTCCTCCGCGTAGGAGCGGGTCGGCTGGACCGGCAGGCCGAGCAGCTTCTGCAGCGCGCCGACGTACCCGGCCGTGCCCGGCCCCGGATTCCAGTGCGCCGTCTGCACCGACGGCCGGATCAGGAAGGCGATGAGCACCGCCACCACGAGCCCGGCGGCCACGTCCGGCACCCGCCAGCGCAGCGCGCCCCGGGCCGCCCGGCTGATCCAGGCCCGGGCGGCCGTCCAGGCCGTGACGGCCACGGCGGCCGCGGTCGACCAACGCCACCCCGGCCGCGACCAGGATGACCGGCCGGACCGGGAAGCCAGGCGCGGCGAGCGAGGCCGGGGCGGTCAGCCAGCTGGCGAGCAGGCCGTACCCGGCCCCGGCGAGCACGCCGCAGGCCAGCGGCAGCGCCTGCGGCCGCCGGGCCGCGACCAGCAGCCCGGTGAACGGGATGACGGGGATCAGGGCGGGCAGCACGTTCAGCGAGGCCAGCGAGGCCAGCCCCAGGGCCAGCCCGCCCAGGGCGGCGGCGGCCATGCCCGGGGACAGCCATCCCGGCCAGCGCAGCCGGCCGGGGTACCGGGTGAGCCAGCCGCGGTCCGCGCGTACCGTCAGCGAGTCGGCCACCAGGCACATCCCGCCGAGCAGCAGCAGCTGGGCCAGGGGCTCGGTGAACGCCGACCGGCTCGTGTACTGCTGCGGCAGGGTTACAGCCAGTATCAAGGCCGCCGGCGGGGCCCACTGCGGGCCCGCGAGCCGCCCGGCCAGGCCGCCGAAGGTGAGCACCGCGAGCGCGCCGAGCACCGGGCTGGCCAGCGCGGCCGTGGTCATCCCGTGGATCCACCAGCCGCCCGCTCCCAGGAGGGCCAGGCCCGGCGCGAACTGCGGGGTGAGGCCGCCGTGCGTGGCGGCCAGGCTGGTGCTGGCGAAGGCCAGCCCGGGGTGCGCGCCGCCGAAGTCCGCGCAGCGACTCGGGGATGGGCAGCGAGCCGTGCCCGGCGATCCAGTAGCCGAGCTGGAAGACCACACCAGGCTGGCGGGCCGCGATGATCTGGGGCGAGTTGAGCCGGATCTGCCAGGCCCCGAAGCCGGCGGCCGCGGCGATCGTCCCGGCCAGGCCCCACCAGCCGGCCCATTCCGGGACCGCCTGGCCCGGCTGGGAGGCTCCCGGCTCCGGGATCAGCCGCGGCCCGGGCGCCCGGCGCAGCACGGCGGCGATCAGCAGGACGGCCAGCGGCGCGGAGATCAGCAGCATCGGGGCCGGCCGCAGCCGGCCGGCCATCAGCAGCGCCGCGCCGGGAATCAGCCAGGCCAGCGCGAGCAGCACCGGCAGCAGCGTGACCTGGGTGAAGCACCACCCGGCCCAGGGCACCCGGCGTCGCAGCCTGACCGTCGTGGCAGGCTCGCGGCTCTCTGCTACTGGGCCGGCCGGCCGGGCTCCCGGGCGCACTCGTCCACTGTAGGCCGGGATGCCGACATTCCCGCGGAAGGCAGGGTGACCGATTCATCCCATTGACGCCACATGCGGTAGCCGTTCGGTGAACAATGGGCGCTACACCCCCCGCCCGCGCAAGCCACGGCCCACGCCACGAGGAGCGATGACCCGCTACGACGACATGGACGAGTCCGGGGGCGGCATCTCAGTGTCCGGGCATGCGCCCGGTCCGGGGCCATCGGACTCGCACGGGGACACGGACTGGCAGCTCGCCCTGTATGGCCCTGAGCCAGATGATCCGGCACCACGGACAGACCGTTATAGCGGCTCAGGCGCGGGCCGGACGGGCGGGCGCGGACCGGGCTGGCACCGGCCCGGCTGGCGCGCGCTGCTCGGCGGCGCGGCCATCCTCGCGACGTTCGCGGTCGTCGCCACGTCGCTCGTGGCCTACGCGAAGTACCGCGGCCTGGTCGGCAGCATCCACCGGGAAAACGTCACCGCGGCCATGCTGGGCAAGCGGCCGCCGTACACCGCGGGCCTGAACATCCTGGTCATCGGCTCGGACTCGCGGCAGGGCCTGGGCCGGAAGTTCGGGGCGAACGTCCTCGGCTCCCGCTCGGACACCTCGATGCTGCTGCACATCGCCCCCGGGCACACCCGGGCCGACATCGTCAGCTTCCCGCGCGACTCGATGGTCCCCGTCCTGGCCTGCACCAACGACGGGCAGGGCCACACCGGCCAGAGCGCGCAGCCCGGGGTGCTCGAGCGGCTGAACGCCACGTTCTCCGCAGGGGGCGCCCCGTGCCTGTGGAAGACCCTGGAGCAGGAAACCGGCATCCGCATCCAGCACTTCGTGGAAGTGAACTTCGCCGGCTTCCAGTCGATCGTCAACGACGTCGGCGGCGTCCCGGTCTGCCTGCCGTTCGCGATCAACAATCCCCAGTCCCGGCTGCACCTGGCCGCGGGCAAGCACGTGGTCAACGGGGCGCAGGCGCTCGCCTTCGTCCGGCTGCGGGAGAACATCGGCGAGGGCTCGGACACCCAGCGCATCCAGCGCCAGCAGTACTTCCTGGCCGCGGTCATGCAGAAGCTCAAGTCGACGAGCATGCTGTCCCAGCCCACCCGGATCTTCAACGTCGTCCGTGACGTGGCGAAGTCACTGACCACCGACAGTGGCCTGGACCTGTCCACCATGCTGCGCATCGCGGACAGCATGAAGAGCCTGAGCTCCAGCTCGGTGCAGCTGGTCACCGTCCCGGTCGTGCCGTACGTCGGGGATCCCGCCGCCGAGCTGTCCTGGGAGCAGCCGCAGGCGGCCCGCATGTTCCGGGCCATCGAGGGCGACCGTGCCCTGCCCGCCGCGGCCAAGGGCAAGGGCAAGGGCAAGGGCGGCGAAGGTCAAGACGGCCTCGGTGCCCACGGTCAGCCCGGCCAAGGTGAACGTCCAGGTGCTGAACGGGTCGGGCGTCAGCGGCATCGCGGGCACCACCGCCACCGCGCTGACCGCCAAGGGTTTCACCGTGACCGGCACCGGCCCGGCGGCCAACTACGGCTTCACCAGCAGCGTGATCCAGTACTCCTCGGCCGCCCAGCTGCCCGAGGTGAACACGCTCAAGGCCCAGATCGGCTCGGTCGTGGTGCAGCAGGACGCGGCGCTGGGCACGGGGTCGCTCAACCTGATCCTCGGGTCGAGCTTCCACGGGCTGGGCGCGGCCAAGAGCACGGGCGGCAAGTCCTCCGCCAAGACCCTCGGCAACCTGGCCAAGAGCTACGGCGGCATCACCGCGAACACGAACATCTGCCAGGACTCGGCGGCGTTCGCCGGCCCGGACAACCCGCTGCCTGGCGGCTGAGCAGCTGGTCGCTGGTTAAGCGGCGCTGCGGCTGGGCCACGCCGCCGTGCGGAGGCGGACCCCCGGGGGTGTCCCCATCAGGACGGCCCGCGGGCTGCGCGCGCCGCGCGCCCAGCTGCGACACGACCAGCCAGGTCCACAGGCCCAGCGGGTACATGAAGTAGCCGAACCTGGTCGCCGGGGCCAGCACGAACATGAGCACCAGGCCGATGATGAGCCGCCAGGTCGCCGAGGGCACGTTGCGCGGCGGGCGGATCACCAGGGACACCAGGACGCCCAGCCCGGCCAGGCAGAGCAGCGCCACCGCGATCGTGTGCCCGGCCGGCCCGGTGTCCGCCAGCACGTGCCCGGGCAGCGGGCTGACCGCCTGTGACTTGACCTTGGCCAGCCCGAGCGGGAACAGGATGGTGTTCTCCACCAGGGCGTGCGGCCAGACCGCCGCGACCGGCCCCACGATGGCGGCCGCCGCGGCCACGGCGGCCAGCAGGAACCGCACCGCGGCGTGCCGGCCGTCGCGGACCAGGAGCATGGTGGCGGCCACGATCAGGGCGGGCCACGCGGTCGCCTTGGTGGCCGAGGCGACGCCCAGGACCAGCCCGGCCAGCACCGGCTCCGGGCGGCGCCAGAGCAGGGCCAGGCCGAGGCACAGCAGGGCGAGCACGGGGACGTCGGTCCCCCCCACCGCCAGCGAGAACGCGATCACCGGGGTGGCGGTGACGAGGGCGGTCCAGCGCAGCACGTCGCGGGCCTTCGCGACGGCCAGCGCGGCCGCGAACACGGCCACGAAGCCCAGCGTGAACCAGATCCGCGGGTCGGTGATGAACCCGGGGCCGAGCAGCGCCCGCGGCAGCCCGAAGATCGCCATTACCGGCAGGTACGGGTTGTAGATGTTGGGGTCGTGCGAGGCGCTGATCACCGCCTGGCTCTCGTAGGGGGATCCGTGCTGGACCAGCAGCCGGGCCCCCCGGGCGATCACGCCCACCTCAGGCTGCCACCGGCCCTGCTCGGCCAGCAGGGACAGGGGCGCGAGCAGCGCCCCGCCGACCCCGAGGATCAGCGCCAGGTCCACCGCCCGTGAGGACTTCCAGGCCAGCACGACGGCGGCGGCCAGCACATAAGCGATGGCCGCGAACAGTCCCCACAGCCGGTGCAGGGAGTCCGAGCTGAACACGCCCATGCCCGCGGCGAACAGCGCGCAGGCGGCGAAGCCCGCGGCCAGCCACAGGCGGGGGATGGTTACCGGCGACTGCCATCCCAGGCCCGGCTCGCCGCAGGGCAGCGGCGCTCGTCTGAGCAGGAGCATAGAGATACACCCTCCACGGGGTGATCCTAGCCGTCCGCCCCTGCGGCGCTGCGCAGGCACCCCGGAGCTCAGCTGCCCAGACTGGGCCGGTGAACACCTCCGCGGTGGGCCCGGACCGCGAGCCAGCTGGCCAGGCTGCCCGAGCACAGCAGCCACAGCAGGTACACGGTCAGGGCCAGGTAGCTGAGCGTGCCCACGCCGAGCATGGTGCCCACCCCGGCCACGAGCATCCGGCCTTCCCAGCCGATCCCGCCGCGTGGCTCGCCCGCGGGCATGGGATGCCGGGCCCGGTAGGCGGCGTCCACCTGGCGGAGGGCGACCATCCCGGTCAGCGCGAAGACCAGCGGGCCTGGCACGCCCTTGGCGAAGCCGAGCGCGGCCAGGTAGACGTACTGCCCGGCCTGGATGACCAGGGGCGTGAGCCAGTCCAGCGGGCCGTCGTGCGGATGGGCGGAGCCCGGCGCGGCGAGCAGCATCGCGGCGACCGGGGTCAGCAGGACCAGCCCGGCCAGGCCGTGCAGGCCCAGGGTGGCGAGCAGGACGGTGGCGGTCAGCCCGGCGACCGCGGGGGGCAGCGGCACCAGCTGGCCGCGCACGACCGAGCCGGCGAAGCGGGCCAGCGGGCCGTCGTCCCGCGCGGCGGCGATGTCGGCCGGGCGGAGCCGGTCCGTGGACTCGTCCACCGTGGTGTCGGCTGGGCGGGTCCATCCGCTTCCGGCCCGGGGCCCGGCGATCGCCCAGGCCAGCGCCACCGAACCCCACCAGATCAGGACGAGCAGGGCCATCCGGGTGCCGTAGAAGGCCGCGGTCACGGTGATCACCGCGGCCCGCTCCCCCGCGGGCAGCCGGGGCAGCCGGGCGGCGAGGATGGCCAGGGTCCGGCCGGGCCCGGGGTGCTCCCCGTCCGCCTGGGACTCGGGCGGCGCCGCGCCCCCCGGATGAGCCGGGGCCGCGGGGCGGGCCGGGCGGCAGAGCCGGGCCACCTTCCGCATCCCGAGCAGGATCGCGGCCGCGCTGGCCAGGGCCCAGACCCGGGGCTGCCCGGGGGCCGCGCCCGCCGCCAGCCCGGCGTACACGGCGAGCTCGCCGGCCAGCGCGCACAGGCCGGCCAGCCAGCCGTCGAACGCACCCACGGCGAGCCGCCCGCCGACCCGCCCGGCCAGGTACCCGCCGCCCAGCGCCACGCCCCCGGCCAGTGCGGTGAGCGGGGTGCCCGCGCTGAACCACACCGCGGCGCACAGCGCGCAGGCGAGTTCGATGCCGGTCACGGAGGTGCGGGCCACCGCGCGGCGGCTGGCCCAGACGGCCACGCGCCGGGGCAGCACCACCACGGCCGTGGTTACCGTCATGTCCGTCTCCGGTGCTCAGCGTGTCGAGTGGCCCGGCAGCCAGTGCTGCCCTTCTGCGGGTAACCCTTGCCTGTCGTACCCGGGTAGAGTCCGCTCATGCGAACGGTGGCTGTGGTGCTGGCGGCCGGCTCGGGAGTGCGCTTCGGCGCCGAGCTTCCCAAGCAGCTGCTGCCGCTGGCCGGCCGGGCCCTGCTGGAGCACTCGGTCGCCGCGTTCGACCAGGCTCCCGGCGTGGACGCGACGCTGGTGGTGATGGCGCCCGGGCACGCGGACCACGCCCGTGAGCTGCTGGCCCTGGGCGGCTACCGCAAGGTGACCGGGATCATCGAGGGCGGGGCGACCCGTCCCGAATCGACCCGGCGCGCGATCGCCGCGCTGGGGCCCGCCGAAGGCAAGGTCCTGTTCCACGACGCCGCCCGCCCGCTGCTCGACCAGGCCACGATCGCCGCCTGCGTGCGGGCCCTGGATACGCACGAGGCGGTGGGGGTAGCCGTGCCCACCGCCGACACGATCGTGGTGGTCGAGGACGGCCTGATGACCGGGATGCCGCACCGCGACACGCTGCGCCGCTGCCAGACCCCGCAGGGTTTCCGGCTGTCGGTGATCCGCAAGGCGCACGAGCTGGCCCTGGCCGACCCGGCCTTCGCGGATCTCGCCGCGACGGACGACTGCGGCGTGGTCCTGCGTTACCTGCCGGACGTGCCGGTGGCGGTGGTGCCGGGCAGCGAGCGCAACATCAAGATCACCTATCCCGGGGATCTCAGCATCGCGGAAGTCCTGCTGACCGAGGGCGACCTCAGTGACGGCGGGCGCTGACCGCCTGCTTGACCAGGGTCTGGCCGAAGTCCCAGATCAGGCCGCTGCCCCGGCTGGCGTCGTCCATGACCTCCACGAACGCGTCGCGGAACAGGTCCACTTCCTTCTCCCCGATGATCAGCGGCGGCAGCAGCTTGATCACTTCCACGTTGTCCGCCGCGACCTGGGTCAGGATGTGGTGCCGCTGGAACAGCGCGACCACCACCGTCTGGGCGAACAGGCCGTGCCGGGCGGCCTGGAGGACGTTCCACGCCGCCCGCGACCGCATCGCCTTCGGCCGGCCGAACTCCAGGCCGATCATCAGCCCGCGCCCGCGCACCTCGGCGAGCAGCTCGTACTTGTCCACCAGCAGCTGCAGGGCTTCGCGGAGCAGGTTGCCGGTCTGCTCGGCGTTCTCGACCAGCTTCTCGTCGTCGATGACCGCGAGCGACGCCAGGCCGGCCGTCATCGCGGCCGCGTTCGAGCCGAACGTGGAGTCGTGCACCAGCACCCGGTCGATCGACGAGTAGACCTTGTCGAAGATCCAGCCCTTGGCCAGCGTGGCGCCGACCGGGATGAACCCGCCGGACAGCGCCTTGGCCACGGTCACGATGTCCGGTTCGACATCATCGTGCTGGTAGGCGAAGAACCGCCCGGTCCGCCCGACCCCGGACTGCACCTCGTCACAGATCAGCAGGGCGCCGTGCTGGTGCAGCAGGGCGCGGGCCGCGGCCAGGAAGCCCGGCGGGACTACCGCGACGCCCTTGCCCTGGACCGGCTCGATGAGGAGCCCGGCCACGTCGCCCTTCCGCAGTTCGGCTTCGAGCGCTTCCAGGTCGCCGAACGGGATCATCGTGTCCGGCAGCAGCGGGCCGAAGCCCTGGCGGAACTCGGCTGACCCGTTCGCGGACAGCGAGCCGATGGTGAGCCCGTGATAGGCGTGATCGCAGTAGATGATGCGCCGGTGCCCGGTCGCATAGCGGGCGAACTTCAGCGCCGCCTCGACCGCCTCGGTGCCGCTGTTGCAGAAGTACACCCGGTCCAGGCCGGGGGCCTTGGCCAGCAGCCGCTCCCCGAGCAGGCCGGGCAGCAGCGGGGTGTCGAACTGGACCATGTCGGCGAGCCCGGCGTCCAGCATGTCGTGCAGGGCCTTGCGCACCACGGGGTGGTTGCGCCCGACGCCGAAGACACCGAATCCGGCCAGGAAGTCGGCGTAGGCCTGCCCGTGGGAGTCGTAGAGGTAGGCACCTTCGGCGCGCTCGTAGACGCGGTCGAAGCCAATGGCGTGCAGCATCCGGGGCAGCTGGGGGTTCAGGTGCTGGCCGGCGAGGGCGTAGCCCTCCCCGCGGCGGGCAGCGAGAAGCTCCGACAAGTCGAAAACCATGTGGAGTAGTCTGCCTACTTCCCAGCGCTTCTCGCTACCCGGGGTGTTACAAACCAGAGTCCTCGCCCGGGATGTTACAAACCAGAATCCTCCAGCATCTCGGTGACGAGTGCCGCGATCGGGGAGCGTTCCGACCTGACCAGGGTCGTGTGGGCGAACAGCGGATGTCCCTTGAGCTTCTCGATGACCGCGACCACGCCATCGTGCCGGCCGACCCGCAGGTTGTCGCGCTGGGCGATGTCGTGCGTGAGCACGACGCGGGACCCCGAGCCGATCCGGGACAGCACGGTCAGCAGGACGCTCTGTTCCAGGGACTGGGCCTCGTCGACGATGACGAACGAGTCGTGCAGCGAGCGGCCCCGGATATGGGTGAGCGGCAGCACCTCGAACATGTCGCGGGCCAGCACCTCGTCGATCACGTCCTGCGAGGTGACCGCGGACAGCGTGTCGTAGACCGCCTGGGCCCACGGGTTCATCTTGTCCGCCTCCGAGCCCGGCAGGTAGCCGAGTTCCTGGCCGCCCACCGCGTACAGCGGCCGGAACACCACCACCTTGCGGTGCTGGCGCCGCTCCATCGCGGCTTCCAGGCCCGCGCAGAGGGCCAGCGCGGACTTGCCGGTACCGGCCCGGCCGCCCAGCGACACGATCCCTACCTCGGGGTCGAGCAGCAGGTCGAGCGCCACCCGCTGCTCGGCGCTGCGGCCGTGCAGGCCGAAGGCCTCCCGGTCGCCGCGCACCAGCCGGACCGACTTGTCGGGCAGCACCCGGCCGAGCGCGCTGCACCCGCCATGGCCGCCCGAGGAGAGCACCAGCCCGGTGTGGCAGGGCAGGTCACGCGCGGCCTCGCAGTCCAGCTTGCCGGTGTCGTACAGCTCCTGGATGTCGTCCGCAGTTACCTCGAGCTCGGTCATGCCGGTCCAGCCGGAGTCGGCGGGCAGCTCGGCCCGGTACTCCTGGGCGGTCAGGCCGATCGAGGCCGCCTTGACCCGCAGCGGCAGGTCCTTGCTGACCAGGACCACGTCTTCGCCCTCAGCCTCCAGGCTGCGCGCGACTGACAGGATCCGCGTGTCGTTGTCGCCGAGCCGGAACCCCGGGGGGAGCACCTGGGGATCACTGTGGTTCAGCTCGACCCGGACCGTTCCGCCCTCGTCACCGATCGGCAGGTCGGCATCCAGCCGGCCGAATTCGATCCGCAGGTCATCCAGGTGGCGGAGGGCCTGCCGGGCGAAGTAGCCCAGTTCGGGGTGATGACGCTTGGCCTCCAGCTCGGTGATGACGACGATAGGCAGGATCACGCGGTGCTCGGCGAACCGGCTGATCGCGGCCGGGTCGGCGAGCAGGACGCTGGTGTCCAGCACGTAGCTGAACCGGCGGCTTCCGGATGGGCCGGGAACCCCACCGTCCTTGTCAGTACTGGCGTTGCTGGGCCGCGGTTCGCGGCGGGCAGAAGAACTGGCCACTCGTTCTCCCCTGGGCGCCTGGCGTGGCGCCACGCTCGGACACAGATGTGTCTCCAGGACCGGGATAGGCCTTCGAAGGGCCAGGTCCCGGCCCTTCGCTCGTCTCGCCTGCGTGCCAGGACACGAAGCTCGAGGATGTCGAGGGCCTTCCCGGGGGGACGGCTAGGCACCGCCCACCTGATTGAAAGGTACCTGGGCGGTGCCGTCCCTGGAAGACCCAGGCAGGGTGTCGCACACCACGCCGGAACCGGTGTAGGACGGGGTTTAGGACCCGAACCGGCGCTGCCGGGCCGCGTAGGAGCGCAGCGCGCGGAGGAAGTCCACCCGCCGGAAGTCCGGCCAGTAGGCGTCGCAGAAGTAGAACTCCGAGTGCGCGCTCTGCCAGAGCAGGAAACCGCTCAGCCGCTGTTCCCCGGACGTCCTGATGACCAGGTCAGGGTCGGGCTGCCCGGCGGTGTAGAGATGCTCGGCGATGTGCTCCACGTCCAGGACCTCGGCGAGTTCCTCGATCGTGGTGCCCTTGGTCGCGTGATCCTGCAGCAGGGAGCGGACCGCGTCCGCGATCTCCCGGCGGCCGCCGTAGCCGATGGCCACGTTGACCAGCAGGCCGGGATTGCCGGAGGTGGCCTCGCCAGCGTCCTTGAGCACCTGCGCCGTCTCGGCCGGCAGCAGGTCGAGCGCGCCGACCGGTTTCACATGCCACCCGGCGTCGGCCAGCGCCTGCACGGTGCTCTCGATGATCTTCAGCAGCGGTTCCAGCTCCGCCGTGGGCCGGGACAGGTTGTCCGTGGCCAGCAGCCAGAGGGTGACCACCTCGACCCGCGCCTGGCTGCACCAGCCGAGCAGCTCGAAGATATGGTCGGCGCCCTTCTGGTGGCCGTTGCTGACGTCGGTGAATCCCGCGAGCCGCGCCCACCGGCGGTTGCCGTCGAGGATGACGCCGACGTGCCGGGGCACGGTATGCCCGGTCAGGGACGCTTCCAGCCTGCGCTCGTACACGCGGTAGACGAGATCGCGGACCCTCGTCCGAACCTCGCGCAGCCCCATCCGAACCTACTTCCGCCGCATAGCCACCGGCCGACGGGCATGGCCTGCCCACATCAAGGATGTCACCACTGGGGCGGGCTCGTGACACGACCGGCCCAGCGAGGGCTCACACGTCGGCCTGAACACTATCTAAACAGAAAGTAGTGAAGTTACGACGATTCGTTACGGCTTATTCACCAAAGTGGGTAGACGCCATGGTGTAAGGGGGGTGAAAGCGGGCGGAACGGCGCAGCCAGGCGCACCCGTGCCACGCGGGAACGGGGGCCGGCGGAGAACGGGGCCGCCCGGGACCGGGGTGCGCTCAGGCCTGGACGGGCGGCCGTGGATCAGGCCTGGGGACCCCCGGCGCGGACCTCCTCGACCCGGCGGAGCGCCTCACGGAGCTGGCCCAGCCAGGACTCCTCGTGCTCGCCGACCAGGCGGACGCACCAGGCGAGCGCGTCGCTGCGGCTGCGGGCCACGCCCGCCTCGACCAGCGTGTCGAGCACCCGGCGCTCGGACTGGCGCAGGCGGGTCATCACCGGGACCGACAATGTGGTGAACATCACCTTCCGGCCGCCGCAGATCACTCCCCAGGACACCTTGCGGCTGAACTTGAGCTCGGCCTCGCGGGCGATCTCGATCCGGTGGTCGCGGGTTTCCTCGCGGAACCGGCGGGCCCGCCCGTCCGCCGCGGCGGCCTGGGCGGCGGGCGACGCGTCCGCGGCCACATCCAGCCCGCCGAGCGGGCCGACCACGGTGATCTCTTCGCGGTCCACGAGGACCTCGGGCGCCTCGGCGAACCAGTCCCCGGGCAGACGGCCCGCGAACCAGCCCCGTACTTCCTCGCCCGGGACGGCGTCTTCGCCGTGTTTCTCAGTACTCATGTAATTATGTAATCACGAGGACTGGGCGCAGGCAAGTCTGGGCGCGGGCAAGTCTGGGCGCGGGGAAGTGGCGGCGCGGCGCGGGGAAGCAACGTGCGGTCCCGGGAAGCACGGGCGGCCCCCGGAAGGACCAGGGGGACGGGAGAGCCGGTCAGCCGACCGGCGAGGCCGCGACCTGGGCGGCGATGTCCGGGGACACCCGGACCACGCCCGCGAACTCGCTGCCCAGCGCCACCGGCACGATCTGCACGTTCTGCCCCGGCTCGGGCGCCTGGATCATCAGGCCCTTGCCCAGGTAGATAGCCACATGGGAGATGTAGTCCGGTGCGGTGGGGTCGGTCCGGTAGAACAGCAGGTCCCCGGCCTGGGCCTGGCTGAACGGGATCGCGGGCCCGGTCCGGGCCTGGTCCGCCGCCACCCGCGGCATGACCACCCCCGCCTGGGCGAACGACCACTGGACCAGCCCGGAGCAGTCGAACGTGGTCGGCCCGGAGCCGCCCCACACGTACGGGTAGCCGACCCGGCCCACCGCGGCCTTGAGCATCGCGACGAGCTCGGCCATGCTCAGCGCCGCCTGCCCGTTGGCCGTGGCGCTGGCCGCGGTCGCGGCGGCGAGTGACGAGCCTGCCACCCCGGCGGCGGCCGGGGTGCCCCGTCGCCGAGGTGGTGACCAGCGGCTCGACCACGGCCCCGTGCGGCATCCGCGTCTTGATCTCGCGCACCAGCGCGGCGACCCGGTCGTGCGGGGCGCTGACCACGATCGCGTTGCCGACGGGGAACCCGAGCGCCTCGGCCTGGGTCCGGGAGATCACCGCGTCCACCCCGCCGATCCCGACCGTGCCGAACCCCGCGACGCGCAGCGACCGCAGCGTGCGCCCGGCCACCTGGACCGTCCCGCCCCGCGGCAGCTTGTCCTGCTGGCCCATGGTGTAGGAGACGGCGATCGCGCCGTTCGCCACGTTGCGCCACAGCGGGCTGGCCGAGGCGGTCGGTCCCGCGGCGAACGCCCGGAACGTGGCCGGGTCCACCCCCAGGACCGCCGCGAACGTGCCGTTGACCCGGATCCGGGCGGCGTCGACCGCCCGGGCCGCCTCGACCCCCCGAAGCCGGGCCACCCGGGCCAGGTCGCGGGCCGGGAGCGCGTGCTGCGCCACGACCATCACGTCCGCCCGGAGCAGCTTGCGCGGCGCCGTGGTGTCCGTAGTCCGTGCTTTGGTGGACTGCGCTGCGGCGGCCCGTGCTTGGCTGGACTGGGCCGCGACGGCCGGATCCGAGCCTGCCCCGGGCACCTGCACCCGCCCCGCCGCGGTGCCGCCCAGGGCGGCCACGGCGAGCAGGGCGGCACCCCAGCGCCGCGCGTGCGCGCGCAGGAAAGCGCCGCCTCGCGCTGCCGCGTCCGGAGCAGGAGTCACGAGGATGCCTATACCCAGGCCCGGCCGGGCATACCAGGACGCGGCCGCCTCCCTGGGCCGTCGGCCGGCCGCACGCGCAGACGCGCAGGCCAGCGCGCCGGACGCGGTCTGGCGCGGGTGAAATTTACGGTCCTATTTACATCCCCGCCACCCGCGTGCGGCCGGCCGCTAACCGTCCTGCAGCGCGGCGCGCAGCGCCTCCGGCCCGGTCACCGGGGCGAGGCAGGCGAAGCCCCGGCACACGTAGGCGGCCGGGGCCCCGCCGACCAGGCCGCGCGCCTCGAGCAGCGGGATCCCGCCGTCCGAGCACTCCGTCGCCGAGAGCGAGCACCGCGCCGGGCGGGGCCGCGTGCAGGGCGGCCTGCTGCAGCCCGGCCGTGCGCGGGTCGCCGGCCGGCCCGACGATCGCGACCTCGGCGGGCCCGGAGATCAGCGCCTCGGCCACGGCCAGGCCGGAGCCCGCGGCCCGGGGAAACCGCGCCGCGATCGGGCCCACGATGGCGAGCGCGGCGGCCGCGGCCTCCCGGTGCGGCGCGGACCCGGTCAGCGCGGAGTAGCTGAGCAGCGCCCCGGCCACCGCGAAGGCGCCGGACGGGCTCGGCCCGTCCGCGGGGTCGGCGGGCCGGTAGACCAGGGCTTCCCCGTCGTCCGCGGTGTCGTAGAACCCGCCGCTGCCGTCGCCGAACCGGGCCAGCGCGGTGTCGAGCAGCTCGCCCGCGAGCGCCACCCAGCGCGACTCGCCGGTGACCCCGGACAGGGCCAGCAGCCCGTCGGCCACGCACCCGTAGTCGTCCAGCACCCCGGCGCTCCCGGACGCCACGCCGTCCCGGGACGTCCGGGCCAGCCGCCCGCCCGAGCTGGTGCACCCGGGCCAGCAGTTCCGCCGCCCCCTGGGCCGCGGCCACGAACGCCGGCTCGCCGAGCAGCAGCCCGGTTTCGGCCAGCGCCGCGATGGCCAGCCCGTTCCAGGCCGCGACCACCTTGTCGTCCCGGCCGGGGCGGACACGCTGCCCGCGCACGGCCAGCAGCGCGTCCCGGATCCGGCCGAACCGGGCCGGGTCGTCGGGCTCGGCGCGCCGCTGCAGGACCGACCGGCCGTGCTCGAAGGTCCCGGCGGCGGTCACCCCGAACGTGGCCGCCGCGTACTCCCCGTCCTCCGCCCCGAGGGCCGCGGCCAGCTCGCCCGGTGTCCACGTATAGAAGAGGCCCTCCGCGCCGTCGCTGTCCGCGTCCAGCGCCGACGCGAAGCCGCCCTCCGGGGTGCCCAGCTCGGCGATCATCCACGCGCAGGTCTCCCGGGCGACCCGCCGGGCCAGCGCGGACCCGGTGCGCCGCCACAGGTGCGCGTAGACCCGGGCCAGCAGCGCGTTGTCATAGAGCATCTTCTCGAAATGCGGCACGACCCAGCCGGCGTCCACGGAGTACCGGGCGAAGCCCCCCGCGAGCTGGTCGTACAGGCCGCCGCGGGCCATCCCGTCCGCGGTCCCTTCCACCATCCGCAACGCCATCGGGGACGGCTCGCCGTTGCGCTGTCGCGCGCTCTCCGTGTGCCGGAGCAGGAATTCGAGCACCATGGACGGCGGGAACTTGGGCGCGCCCCCGAAGCCGCCGGCGGTCTCGTCGTAGCTCTCGGCCAGCGTGACCACGGCCTGGTCGCAGACCCCGGCCAGGACGCCCGCGGCGTCGCCACCCGGGGCCGCGCCGCCGGCCGGGTCGATGCCCAGTCCCCGCAACGGTGCGGCCCGCTCGGCCAGCGCCGCCGAGATCTGCCGGGCCTGGCTGGTGACGTTGCCGCGATCCTCGCGCCACGCCTTGGCCACCCCGAGGACCAGGCGCCGGAAGTCGTCCCGGGGGAAGTAGGTGCCGCAGAAGAACGGGTCCCGGTCCGGGGTCATGAACACGGTCATCGGCCAGCCGCCCTGGCCGGTCATGGCCTGGGTCGCGGTCATGTAGACGGCGTCCACGTCGGGCCGTTCCTCCCGGTCGACCTTGATCGCGACCAGGTTCTCGTTGACCAGCGCGGCGGTCTGCGGATCCTCGAACGACTCGTGCGCCATCACGTGGCACCAGTGGCACGCCGAGTACCCGACGGACAGCAGCACGGGCACGTCCCGGGCCCGGGCGGCGGCGAAGGCCTCCTCGGACCAGGGCCACCAGTCGACCGGGTTGTCCGCGTGCTGCAGCAGGTACGGGCTGGTCGCGTTCTTCAGTCGGGTGGCCATGCCTTCCATCTTGGCTTGCGCCGCCGGGGGCGCTGGACCCGGCCCGTCCGCGTTTGCGAGCGGGAGCCATAACGGTTATCATTTTCATCAACGGGGGACCCGGGAGCCCACCCGGGACCAGCCCGCGCGATCCAGACCGGAGACCCAAGCAGATGCCCGTGCGAAGGCCAGCCCGTCCGAGGCCGATCCTCCTGGCGGCCGCCGCGCTCGCGACGGGGGCGCTCGCCGCGGCGTGCTCATCCAGCACGCCGGCGGCCGAACTCGAGCGCCACCATCACCGCGGTCGGCGCCGAAAACGAGTACGCGAACGTGATCGGCCAGGTCGGCGGCAAGTACGTGCACGTCAGCGCCATCGAGAGCAACCCGAACACCGACCCGCACACGTTCGAGGCCAGCGCGAGCGTGGCCCAGCTGGTCGGCAGCGCCGGCCTGGTCGTGCAGAACGGGCTGGGCTACGACACCTACATGAACAAGATCGAGGCCGCGGCCCCGAACTCCGGCCGCAAGGTCATCGACGTGCAGCACCTGCTGGGCTTGCCGGACAGCACCCCCAACCCGCACCTGTGGTACAAGCCGACCACCATGCCGGCCGTCGCGAAGGCGGTGGCCGCGGACCTGGCGGCCCTCCAGCCCGCCCACAAGGCGTACTTCACCGCCCGGGCCGCCGCCTTCGACAAGTCCCTGCAGCCCTGGTACCGCCTGATCGCGGCGTTCAAGGCGCGGTACCCGGGGACGCCGGTGGCCACCACGGAGCCGGTCGGCGACTACCTGCTGCAGGCCGCCGGCACCCGCAACCTCACCCCCTTCGCCTTCCAGTCCGACGTGATGAACGGCGTGGATCCGGCTCCGCAGTACGTCTCACTCCAGAACGCGCCTGTTCTCCGGGCACAAGGTCAAGGTGTTCCTGTACAACCAGCAGGTGACCGACTCGCTGACCGCCTCATTCCTGGCCGCCGCGCACCGGGCCGGGATCCCGGTGGTCGGCGTCTACGAGACCATGCCGGAGCCGGGTTACACCTACCAGTCCTGGATGGTGGCCGAGACGACCGCGCTGCAGCGGGCCGTGCAGCACGGGATCTCGACCGAGAGGCTGAAGTGATGACGAGGCCGGGAGCCGGCGTGCGCGGCGGCGCGCCACGGGACGCGGGCCAGCGGGACGCAGGCGAGCGGGAGACGGGCGAACTGCTCCAGGTGGACGACGTCAGCCTCTGGCTGTCCGGCCGGAAAGTCCTCGACGAGGTCACCTTCAGCCTCGGCCCCGGCGAGTTCGCCGGGCTGATCGGGTCGAACGGCGCGGGCAAGACCACGCTGCTGCGCGTCATCCTCGGCCTGCAGGCCCCGTCGGCCGGCACGGTGCGCGTGGCGGGCCAGCCGCGGGGCCGGCACGGCTCGCTGGTCGGCTACGTCCCGCAGAAGATCCTGCTCGACCCGGACATGCCGCTGCGCGCCCGCGACCTGGTCGCCCTGGGGCTGGACGGGCAGCGGCTGGGCATCCCGCTGCCGTCGGCCCGGCGCCGGCGCCTGGTCGACGAGATGCTGCAGGCCGTGGGCGCGGACCGGTTCGGCGACACGCGGGTGGGCCTGCTGTCCGGCGGCGAGCAGCAGCGGGTGCTGATCGCGCACGCGCTGATCAGCCGCCCCCGGCTGCTCCTGCTCGACGAGCCGCTGGCCAACCTGGACATCGCGAGCGAGCAGGATGTGGTCGAGCTGCTCGGCCAGGTCGCACGGGAGCAGCAGATCGCGGTGCTCATCTCGGCGCACGACATGAACCCGCTGCTGCCGTTCATGGACCGGATCGTGTACATGGCGGCCGGCCGCGCGGCCAGCGGGACCACCGCCGAAGTGGTCCGGCCCGAGGTACTCAGCTCGCTGTACGGCCAGCACGTGGACGTGATCAGGGTGCACGACCGGATACTCGTGGTCGCCGGGCGGGGCGCCGGGCTGGCCGCCGCGGAAGCCGCCGCTCCCGGCGCCTCCCCGCTTCCCGGGCACGCCGGGCCTCCTGCGGCACACCTCGCCGAGGGCGCATAGTGCTGCACGCGATCTTCGAGCCGGGCTTCTTCTCCAGCGCCCCGGTGCACGTGGCCCTGGCCGCGGGCGGGGTCGTGGCGCTGGTGTCCGGGATCGTCGGCTCGTTCACCGTGATCCGCGGCCAGTCCTACGCGGGCCACGCACTGGCCGATATCAGCGTCACCGGCGGCTCCGCCTCCTTCCTGGTCGGGATCAGCCCGCTGTGGGGGTTCGTCGGCGTCGGCGTGCTGGCCGCCGGGGTCATGGACATGATCGGGATCGAGCGGCCCCGCGGCCGCGACCTGGCCACCGGGATCGTCCGCGGGGCCGCGCTGGGCCTGGCCGCGCTGTTCCTGTACTGGGACACGACCCACAGCAACGTCACGGGGGCCACCATCACGATCCTGTTCGGCTCCCTGTTCACGATCAGCAGCTCGATCCTCCCGGCCATCGCGGCGCTGAGCGTGGCGGCGGTGGCGATCGTGGCCGTGCTGTACCGGCCGCTGCTGCTCAGCACGGTCGCCGCCGACCTGGCTGCGGCGCGGGGGGTCAGCGTCCGGCTGGTCGGCCTGCTCTGCCTGATCGCGATCGCCCTGGCCGTCTCGCTGTCGGCGATGACGATCGGCACCATCCTCAGTACCGCGCTGCTGATCGGGCCCGCGGCGATCGGGCTCCGGCTGAGCAGGCGGCCCGGCCTGGCCATGGCCTGGTCCGCGCTGGCCGGCCTGGCCGCCACCTGGCTGGGGGTGCTGCTCGCCTACGACAGCTTCTACTGGCCGCCAGCCCGGCACGGCTGGCCGGTCAGCTTCTTCGTGGTGACCCTGATCTTCCTGGGCTACGTGACCGTGCAGGGGGTCACCACCCGGGTGCGGAGGGCCTGAGCCGATGTTCTCCGGGTTCATGACCAACGCCTGGCTGGTGGGCACGATCGTGGCCGTCATCGCGGGCGTGGTCGGGTTCTTCATCGTGCTGCGCGGCCAGGCGTTCGTGGCGGACGCCGTGCCCCAGGGCGCCTTCGCGGGCGCGGCCGGGGCCAGCCTGATCGGCATCAACACGCTCATCGGGCTGGCCGCGGCCGCCCTGCTCGGCGCGCTCGGGATCGGCTGGCTGGGCCGTCGGGGGCGGCGCGACGTGGCCACGGCCCTGGCTCTCGTGGTGCTGCTCGGCCTGGGCGCGCTGTTCCTGAGCTTCAGTACCGAGTACGCGCCCGAGATCTACGCCCTGCTGTTCGGGGAGGTGCTCGGGGTGAGCTCCAGCGAGGTACTGCCGATCGCGATCCTGGCCGTGGTGTGCGTCGCGGCCATGGCCGCGCTCTACCGGCCCCTCCTGCTCGCCTCGGTGATGCCGGAGCTGGCCGAGGCGCGCGGCGTCCGGCCCGCCCGGGTGGAGACGATGTTCCTGGTGGTGGTGGCCCTGGCCACGAGCATGACCCTGCCCGTGGTGGGGGCGCTGCTGATCTTCAGCCTGATGATCGGGCCGCCGGCCGCGGCCCGGTCGGTGACCAGCAAGCCGCTGCCCGCCGTGGCGCTGTCCGCGGCCATCGCGGTCGTGGTGGTCTGGGCCTCGATCGCCGCCGCTTACGACACGAACTGGCCGGTCGGCTTCTTCGTGGGCACGTTCGGTGCGGTCTGCTACGCCGCCGGGCGGGGCTGGGCCGCGCTGCGCGGGCGCCGCCCGGCCCGGCCCGGGGGGCGGCGCGGAGCTGGGGAACTCGGGGTACCGGCTGCTAATGTGCGGTTGTGATGACGCCGGTGCCTGCTAAGCGTTCGCTGGGCGGCACCCGGGTGCGCGGGACCCGGCAGGCCGAGGCCCTCTCGGCGGTCCTGGGCGGGCTGCCCGGGTTCTGCAGCGCCCAGCAGATCCACGCTGAGCTGCGCCAGCGGGGCGAGCACATCGGCCTGACCACCGTCTACCGGCACCTGCAGGTGCTGAGCGAAGACGGGCTGGTGGACACGATCCGGGACGCCAGCGGCGAGACGCTGTACCGGCGCTGCGAGAGCAACGCCCACCACCATCACCTCATCTGCCGCAACTGCGGGACCAGCGTCGAGGTCGAGGGCCGCGCGGTGGAGCGCTGGGCCGAGCAGGTCGCGGCCGAGGCCGGCTTCACCGCGGTGGATCACACCGTGGAGCTGTTCGGGCTGTGCCCCCAATGCAGCCAGGAACAGCCGCGCCGCCCGGAACAGCCGCGCCGCCCAGGGGAGCCGCGCCGCGAGGCTGCCGCCGGGCCATGAGCAAGTCCGGCCGGGCCACGGCCCGGGAGCGCATCCGGCTGGAGCGGGAACGCGCCGCCCGCCGCCGCCAGCGCAACCGGGTGCTCATCGTGGTGGGCAGCGCGCTCGGCGCGATCGTGATCGCGGCGATCATCATCGTGGTGATCCGGCCCGGCCACGGCAGCGGCACCGCGGGCAGCCCGGTGCAGAGCGCGTTCTATAACGGTCCGTTCGCCCCGGTCACCAAGAACGCGGATCACAGTGTGACGGTGTCACAGCCACCGGCGAAGACTCCGGTGCTGGACATCTACGAGGACTTCCAGTGCCCGGTCTGCGACGCGTTCGAGAGGGCCCAGGGCGCGGTCGTGCAGAAGCTGGCCTTCGAGGGCAAGGTGCGGGTGATCTACCACCCGTTCACGATCTTCCTGGGTGAGCAGCCCGCCCAGGACAACTCGGTGCGGGCCTGGGCGGCGGCGCAGTGCGTGCCCGCCCGCCAGTGGATGCAGTACCACAACCTGCTGTACTCCAACCAGCCCGGTGAACGGACCCGGGGCGGTTTCCCCATCAGCCTGCTCCTCGCGCTGGGCCGCAAGGCCGGGCTGGCCAGCCCGTCGTTCACGCGCTGCGTGTCGTCCCAGCACTACGCCCCGCTGGCCGTGCCGTTCAGCGAGAAGATCATCAGGAGCGGCATCAATTCCACGCCCACGGTGAAGCTGAACGGCACGCCGGTCAGCAACGCCACGCTGGTGCAACCGGGGAACGCCCTGGAGAAACTGATCGAGGCAGCCAGCTGACGCCGGGCTACCTCTCGCCCGGGCTGGCCTGGCCGTTCATGACGCCGAGGGCCAGGCGGACCAGGTCGGCGTTGCCGCTGACCGGCTCGCCGTCCGGGCCGGCCGTCGTGTCCTCCAGCCCGATCCGGGTCGGCAGCCCGGCCCGGGCCGCGCAGGCCACCAGCGGCCAGCAGCCCTCCCCCTCACCGTGCAGCAGCCGCGGGATCGCGCGCAGCGGGGAGCCGTCGAGGGCGTGCAGGATATCCCCGGCCACCCGGGGCGCGGCGGCGGCCGGCACGTCCATCACTTCGACCAGGATCCGCAGCGGCGGCTGCGGCAGCGCGGCCTGGCCGGACGCGCGGGCCAGCAGCTGAACGTCAGCGACCGACCACACCCCGGCCTCCACGTCGATCCCGGCCGCGCCGAGCGAGCTGGCCACGTCGGCCCAGCCGTCCTCGCTGACGTTGACGGAGGCGAAATCGGGCCGGGCGGAGGCGCTCAGCCCGGCCCAGTCCGCGACGGCGGCCTGCCGCGCCGCCGCGTCCCCGCGCGTGATCCAGAGTCCGGTGGACACCCCGACCGGGGTACCCGGGCAGGCCGCGCGGACCGCCGCCACCGCGGCGCCGACGTCGGCGGCCCGGACCGACTCGCCGCCATCGGCGCCGCGCGCGTGCAGGTGGATGGCCTCGGCCCCGGCGGCGACCGCGGCCGCCGCCTCCCGGGCGAGCTCGCCGGGGGTGACCGGCACCGCCGGGAACTCCGCCTGGCTGCGCTTCCCGTTGAGGCACGCCTTCAGGCGCGTGATGTCGCCGCTCACCCGGCCATGGTCCCAGGCGGGCAGCCAGCCGGGAAGCAGCGGCCCGGGAGCGCGGCCGGGGGGCGGCGGCCGGGAGTACGGCCGGGGAGCGCGGCCGGGGAGCCGCGGCCGGGGGCGCGGCCGGGGGCCGGCGCGCCGGGAGTACGGTGCTAGCCGTGCGGAGCCCGGGGATCATCGCCGCCGCCGGCGGCCTGATGCTGGCCGCGGCCGGCCTGATCGCGGCCCGGCCGGGCCCGGCGGCTCCGCCGTTGCTGAGTGCGGGCATCGCGCAGCGCCCGTGCCCGCCGGGGGTCGTGGTGGCGGTACCGGCCGGGTCCCGCGCGCAGTATCTCCCCGGCACGAGCGTGCTGGCGGGCAGCACGGCGGCCCGCCCCGGGACCACGGCCCGCCGCGGGACCGCGGCCTGCGCCGCCACCGCCGCGAGCCGGGCCTGGCTGGCCTCCGGGATCATCCCCGGCACCAGCCCCGCCGAGCGGTCCATGGCCACCCGGGCCCTGCTGGACCTGCGCCTGCTGACCCGGCCTGACGGGGCGGTGCTGGCCGCCTGGCACCGCGGCTGGGCGTACACCTGGCCGCGGGATTCCAGCTGGGCCGCAGCCGCCCTGGCGGACACCGGGCATGCCGCGCAGGCGCTGCGGATCCTGCGATTCCTGCAGCGGGTGCAGTCTCCCGGCGGGACGTGGGCCGCCCGGTACTGGCCAGACGGCTCCGGCCCGGTGCGGGACGGGCGGCCCGCCGAGCTGGACGCGGTGGGCTGGGTGCCGTGGGCGGTATGGGCCTGGTATGCCGCGCCGGGCAGCCACCGCCCGGCTGAGCTGGCTGCCCTCTGGCCGATGGTGACGGCCGCCGCGGACGCGGCCAGCCGGTCCCTCTCCCCCGGCGGCCTGCCCGCCGCGTCCGCGGACTACTGGGAAGACTCGGTGCAGGTCACCCTGGCCACCGCGGCGATCCTGCGAGCGGGCCTGCGGGCGGCTGCCGGCCTGGCCCGGGCCCGCGGGGACGCGGGCCAGGCGAGGCGGTGGGGTGCCGCCGCGGCCCGGCTGACCCGGGCCATCGGCACGGACTTCGGGCGTGACGGGTACCACCGGCTGCCGTTCGCGGATTCCGGTACCGACACGGCGGTGACCTTCCTCGGCCCGCCGTTCGCCACGGCCAGCCCCGCGGTGGCCCGCGCCGTGCGCCAGACGCAGATCTCGGTCCGGCTGCGCGGTGGCGGTGTGCTGCCCGGCAGCGGGTGGCCCGGGAACAGGACGCTGGCCTGGACACCGGAGACCGCGTTCTTCTCGTTGTACGACGCGGCCGCCGGCCAGCACCGGGCGGCCACCCGGATCCTGTCCTGGCTGGCCGCCCACCGCACCGGGCTGGGCGAGCTGCCCGAGCAGGTGAACTCGCGCGGCGAGCCAGCCTCAGTCGCCCCGCTGGCCTGGACCGACGCCATCGTGCTGCTGGCCCTGGCCAGCCAGCGGCACCCGATGCTCGTGCCGCCGGCTAGCCCCGGCCGCTAGTACGGGCCGCTAGTAACGGAGCAGGTAGGTACCGCCCGCGCCGGTGTTCTCGTCCCGGATGGTCACCGTGGCCCGCCCGTGGAGCAGCTGGATGCGCACGTAGACCGTGTCACCGGGCGCGGTGTCCAGGCTGATCCGCTGCTCGTTCGGCCGTTGCGGGACCATCCGCCACCACAGGTAGGGGCCGAAGTAACCGCCCGCGGCCGAGCCCGCCTGGATGAGCGGGTCGGTGCCCCGGCCGAGCCCGATGCCGGCCCACGAAGACGCGGCGGTGGCCGGGGCGTTCCGGGGCCGGGTGACCCGCCAGGTGCCGTAGACCACGGTCCGGGTGGCGGCGGTGGCCCGGTTGCCCCCGGGACTCGGCCGCGGCGCGGTGGCCGGGGGAACCAGGGTGCCGAGGACCGGGCTGGCGTCTCCCACGATCGACTGGGCCTGCACGTCTCCCACGATCGACTGCGAGTTCGCCGGCTTAGCATCCCCGACAATCGACTGCGAGTTCGCCGGCTTAGCATCCCCCACGATCGACTGCGAGTTCGCCGGCTTAGCATCCCCGACGATCGACTGCGAGTTCGCCGGCTTAGCATCCCCCACAATCGACTGCGAGTTCGCCGGGTGGACATCCCCCACGATCGACCGGGGGGCGCTCGCAGGGGTCACCGGGGCGAAGGCACACGTGGTCCGGGCCGCCCGCACGCCCCCGGTCACGAATCTCCGCCACGCCGCCAGCTCAGTCCGGCCGGCCGGCCGGAGCGGCAGATTGTTCGCGGCCAGCTGGGCCGGGGTCGCGGTGAGCGGGTCGAAGCCGGCGGGGAGCCGCACGGTCACGGCGGAGACGCCGCCCCCGCAGTTGGTCACCACCCGGGCGCCAATCGTGGATCCCGCCAGGGCGGGGGCCGCCAGGAAGACAGGGGCAGCAGCCACCCCGGCGATCGCTAGGGGCCAGATTGGCCTGCGCACGATTGCACGCATTAACCCGGCAGCGATCATCAGCGACCTCCTCGGGCCACACGAACTATGCCTTGGCGCGCGCCACCGGGACGCACGCCGGACTGCAGGGCGGGGGGCTGCCGTCAGGTCCGGTACGTGCAGCATAGCGAAGTAAAGTGCCGCCTGGCCTGCTGCTGGATCACTGCGATGACATGGACCATATGTCGGCGGTCTCAGGCCATGAACGAGCAGTCGGCCCAGAGATCGGATGACTGGCCGCCGCACCTGCGTACCTGAATCCACTTTCCCGCACCCCCGCAGGCCAGCTAATTCCCCGTATTCCTGAGCAAAAGTGGTGCATCTCAGTTCGGTGACAGCCTAAACCTTGGGTCACAGAGAGGGCGGACAGGCACGTTATATCCGATCTATTTCCCGGCACGCGGCCTGCGACGCCGTTCAGGTAACGCTGGCGAGTGCGGCCCGGGCACCCCTCACCGGGCGCATAACTCCCGGTTAGAGCACGGACGCCAGCCAGTGCTGGACGCTGGCGATGTGCACGGTGGACCAGGACCGGGCCACCACGGGATCGCGGGCGTCGAGCGCGTCCAGGATGGCCCGGTGCTCGGCCAGCGTCCGCTGGGTGGCTCCGGCCTGGGTGAGGCCCCGCCAGACCCGGGCCCGCGACGTCGGCCCGGACAGCGAGTCGAGCAGCGAGGTCAGCACGCTGTTCCCCGAGCAGGCCGAGATCCGCCGGTGGAATTCCAGGTCGTTGGCCACGAGCTCCTCGACCCCGGGGTCGGGACCCAGCCGGTCCAGGAGTTCGCGGAGCCCGGCCACCTCAGCCGCCGGGATCCGCCCCGCGGCCATGGCCGCCGCCTCCGGCTCCAGGATCCGCCGCACCTCGAGGAACTCCAGCACGGTCCCGTCCCGGTGGAAGTCCACGATGAAGCTGAGCGCTTCGAGCAGCAGCGGCAGCTGCAGGCTGGTCACGTAGGTGCCGTCGCCGCGCCGCACGTCCAGGATGTTCATCAGTGACAGCGCCTTGACCGCCTCGCGCAGCGAGCTGCGGGACAACCCGAGCTCGGCGGCCAGGTCTGCCTCCCGGGGCAGCCGGTCCCCGGCCCGCAGGGTGCCCGAGACGATCATGGATTTGATCTTCTCGATGGCCTCGTCCGTCAGCGCCACAGCCGTCCTCCGACCCGCCGTGCCCTCGGCGACGCTGTCCGGGCTCCGCTCAGCCGACATCCCCACACATCAGATGTCTAGCGCCGAGTATTCCACAGAGCCAGCGCCGCAAACGCGCGAACTGCCTGGCCAGGGCCTACGTGGCGGCGGAAGTGGCCGACCCGCGCGATGACCGAGAGCCGGGAACCCACGGTCACCTCATGGTGACGGCCTCCGCCAGGGTGCGCTTACCACACCGTCACTGTCGGCCCGGCCTGATACCAAGGAGCCATGACGTCAGAGGCCAGCCCGCGCGAGGAGCCGGATCTCCGCGAGGAGGCCGAGCGCTGCCTGCGGGCTCTCGCCGGGCCGTCGGCGCGGCTCCGCGAGGACCAGTGGACCGCGATCCAGGCCCTGGCCCGCGACCGGCGCCGGGCGCTGGTCGTGCAGCGTACCGGCTGGGGCAAGTCGGCCGTGTACTTCGTGACCACCGCGCTGCTCCGGGCCCGGGACATGGGACCGACGATCATCATCTCCCCCCTGCTGGCCCTGATGCGCAACCAGATCGAGGCGGCCGCCCGGGCCGGCCTCCAGGCCCGGACCGTCAACTCGGCCAACATGGCCGACTGGGACGAGATCTACGCGGAGATCGCGGCGGGCTCCGTGGACTTGCTGCTGGTCAGCCCGGAGCGGCTGAACAACCCCGGCTTCCGCGACCTGGTCCTGCCCAAGCTGGCCGCCACCGCCGGGATGCTGGTCGTGGACGAGGCGCACTGCATCTCCGACTGGGGCCATGACTTCCGGCCCGATTACCGCCGGCTCCGCACCGTGCTGGAGAACCTGCCCCCCGGCGTGCCCGTCCTCGCCACCACGGCCACGGCCAACGCCCGGGTGACCCGGGACGTGGCCGAGCAGCTGGCCAGCGGGGCCGACGGCGAGGCGCTGGTGCTGCGCGGCCCGCTGGACCGCGAAAGCCTGTCCCTGGGTGTCGTGGAGCTGCCCGCCGCGCAGCAGCGTCTCGGCTGGCTGGCCGAGCACCTGGATGAGCTGCCGGGCTCGGGCATCATCTACACGCTCACCGTGGCCGCGGCCCACGAGACCGCGGCCTTCCTGCGCGACCGGGGTCACGACGTCCTCCCCTACACCGGCCGGGACGAGCAGGAGCAACGGCTGGCCGCCGAGCGCGCCCTGCTCGACGGGGAGCTCAAGGCGCTGGTCGCGACCAGCGCGCTGGGCATGGGCTTCGACAAGCCCGACCTGGGCTTTGTCGTGCATCTGGGCGCGCCGCAGTCCCCCGTCGCGTACTACCAGCAGATCGGCCGGGCGGGCCGGGCCGTGCCCCGGGCCGAGGTGGTCCTGCTGCCCGGGCGGGAAGACCGCGATATCTGGGCCTACTTCGCTTCTTTGGCGTTCCCGCCCGAGACCCTGGTCCGGGCGACGCTGGGCGCACTCGGGGAGGCGGCCGGGCCGCTGTCGTCCGGCGCGCTGGAGACCCAGGTCGACCTGAGCCGGGCCCGGCTGGAAATGATGCTGAAGGTCCTGGACGTGGACGGCGCGGTGCGCAAGGTGAGCGGCGGCTGGACCGCCACCGGGCAGCCGTGGGTCTACGACGCCGAGCGCTACGCGACGGTGGCGGCGGAGCGCCACCGCGAGCAGCAGGCCATGCTGGGCTACCTGCGTACCCCTGGCTGCCGGCTGGAGTACCTGCGCCAGCAGCTGGACGATCCCGAGGCCAAGCCGTGCGGCCGCTGCGACAACTGCACCGGGCGGCCCTGGCCCGCGGAGGTGTCCGCGGAAGGGGCCTCGCTGGCGCGGGCCCGGCTGCTCCGTCCCGGTATCGACATCAGCCCGCGCCGGATGTGGCCGCCGGGCATGAAACGGCTGGGCGTCGACGTGACGGGCAAGATCCCGGCGGGACTGTCAGCGGACACCGGCCGGGCACTGGGCCGCCTCACCGGCCTGGGCTGGGGGCCGCGGCTGCGCGCCCTGCTGGACTCGCCCGGTGACCCGCGCGCCAGCGGGCCCGAGGATCCGCCCCCGGACTCACCCATCCCCGATGACCAGGACGCCGGCACCCCCCTCCCCCAGGGCGCGGACGGCCCCATCCCGGATGACGTCGTCAGCGCCCTGGTCGCAGGTCCTCGCCGCCTGGGACTGGGAGCAGCGCCCGGCCGGGGTGATCACCCTGCCCAGCCGGACCCGGCCCCGGCTCATCGCCAGCCTGGGCGAGCGGATCGCGGAGATCGGGCGGCTGCCGTTGCTGGGCTCGCTGGAGTACGCGGGGAACGGCCCGGGGCCGAGGCAGTTCAACAGCCCGCAGCGGCTCCAGGCCATCTGGCGCGAGCTGCGGGTCCCCGGCCCGCTGGCCGGCGCGGTGGCCTCGCTCGGCGGCCCGGTGCTGGTCATCGACGACCGTATCGACAGCGGCTGGACCATGACGGTCGCGGCCAGGCTGCTCCGCGAGGCTGGCGCACCCGGGGTGCTGCCGCTCGTCCTCGCCGTCACCGCTGGCTGACCACCGGGGCACGCTGAGTCCAGGCCGCAGCGGCCTCAGGCCCCGGGCGAGGCCAGGCCCAGGCGAGGCCAGGCCCGGCGAGGTCAGGCCCGGGCGGGCTCCACCTCGGCGGCCGGCGCGGCCTCCTCCTCCCGGATGCCGTATTTCCGGTACACGTGGCGCAGCGGCCCGGGCGCCCACCAGTTCGCCCGGCCCAGTAGCCGCATGGTCGCCGGCACCAGCAGGATCCGCACGATGGTGGCGTCCACCACCAGCGCGACGATCATGCCCACGCCCATCAGCTTGATGAACGTGATCCCGGACGCGGAGAACGCGCCCACCACGATGACCAGCAAGAACGCGAGGCTGGTGATGAGACCCCCGGTGCGCTGCAGCCCGCTGGCCACCGCGGCGGCGTTATCCCCGGTCACGTCGTAGCGCTCGCGGATCCTGGACAGCAGGAACACCTCGTAGTCCATGGACAGGCCGAAGATGATGGCCAGCATGAGGATCGGCATCGACGGGTCGATGGTGCCGGTCGGGGTGAACCGCAGCAGCCCGGACAGGTGACCCTCCTGGAAGATCCAGACGATCACCCCGAACGTGGCCGACAGGGACAGCACGTTCATCACGATCGCCTTGAGCGGCAGGACAACCGATCCGAAGGCCAGGAACAGCAGCACGAACGTGGCCAGGCACATGACCAGCGCCATCCACGGCAGCGTGTGGCCCAGGCTGGACAGCTCGTCCACCAGCTGCGCGGTCACGCCGCCCACGTAGGCGTGACCGCCAGCCGGTGGCGGCACCGCGCGAGCCGCGGTGACGATGTCCCGCGCGGTAGCTGAGTACGGATCGGCCGCGTACCGCAGGTCGACCCGGGCGATATCTCCCCGCACCCCGGTCAGCGCGGCCGACGAGACCCCCGGCACGCGTTCCAGGCTGCGCACGTAGGTAGCGAGCGCCGCCTGCTGGGCGGGAGCGGAGGCCGGGCCGGCCAGCCGGGTCACCACCTCGACGGGGCTGGACGGATTACCCGGGAAGTCACGCTTCAGTGCCTCGGCGACCACCCGGGCCGGGGCGCCCGCGGGCAGTGCCCGCGCATCGGTGCCGCCCCAGACGATCGAGCGGAACGGGGAGGCGAGGGCGAGCAGCACGAGCAGGATCACCACGACGTAGGCCACGGGCCGGCGCATCACGCTGCGGGCGATCCGGTACCAGGCCCCGCTCTGCTCGTCCCGCACCGGGCGCTGCACGTGCCGCCGCACCCGCAGCGCGTTGACCCGGGGCCCGAGTACCGCGAGCAGGGCGGGCAGCACCGTCAGTGCGGCCAGCATGTCCACCAGCACCGTGGCCACCCCGCCGTAGCCCATCGACCGCAGGAACATCTCCGGGAACAGCATGAGGCTGGCCAGGGCGACAGCCACCGTGACACCTGAGACCGCGACGGTCCGGCCGGCCGTGGCCACTGTGGCCGCCACGGCGTCCGCGGTGGTGTCCTGCCGGTGCAGTTCCTCGCGGAACCGGCTCACCATGAACAGGCCGTAGTCGATGGCGAGGCCGAGGCCGAGGATCGTGGTGATGTTGACGGAGTAGATGGACACGTCGGTGACCAGGGTGAGCAACCGGAGCGCGGCGAACGAGCCCAGGATGCCGATCCCCCCGATGGCCAGCGGCAGGCTGGCCGCGGCCAGGCTGCCGAAGATCACCAGCAGCAGGATGAGCAGCACGGGCATGGAGATGCCCTCGGCCCGGCCGATGTCCGAGGTGACCTGCTTGTTGATCGCCGACATGGTGGGGACCTGGCCGCCCACCTGGGTGGACAGGCCCGGCGGCGAGAGGCGCCCCTCGATCGCGTGGAAGTTCGCGGTCCGGGCCGAGTCCGTCCCTCCGGCCAGTTCCAGGACGGCGTAGGTGGCGTGGCCGTCGGTGCTCGCGAACTGGGGTGAGCGGGTGGACCAGTAGGTCGCGGCCGACCGTACTTCAGCCGCGGGCAGCGCGGCCAGGGTCCTGGTCACGGACGCACGGAAGGCACCGTCGTGCACGGTGAGCCGCGGACTGGAGTACAGCACCACGACGTCGGCCGTGTCGCGGCCGAAGGCCCGGGCCGCGAGGTCACTTTCCTGCTGGCTCTGGCTGCCGGGGGCGGAGAAGCCGCCCGCGGACTGCAGAGCGCCGAACACCCGCGTCCCCCAGACCGCGGCGGCCACCACCACGATCGCCGCGAGAACCAGGATCAACCGCCGTCGCGCGTAGACCACGCGCCCCCATGACTCGAACACCAGGCCCTCCAGCACCTAAACTGCTACCAGCGATCACAACCGTGAACGCCGTAAACTGCTAATAGCGTTAACCTTGCATACGCCGTTTACTGACGTCAAGGTTGTTAACCACATGGCAACCTTGGTGCCAGCTGGCTCTCAGGAAGTGGTGCTGGACCCCCGGCCCCCCGGACCGGGGCTGGACAGCAGAAGAAGCCCAGGACAGGAGTCAGGAGGCCCCGTGGTCGAGACGCTGAGCAGGCGCGATCGCGTCCGCGCGGAGACGACCGCGGAGATCAAGCAGACCGCCCGGCAGATCCTGGTCCAGCAAGGCCCGGAGGCGGTGACGCTGCGCGCCATCGCCCGCGAGATGGGCATGACCGCCCCCGCGCTCTACCGGTACTTCGGCAGCCACGAAGACCTGATCCGGCACGTGGTCGGGGACCTTTTCACCGAGATAGGGGCCGGGATCGGGGCGGCGATCGACGCCGCCGGGGGCGGCATGACCGAGAAGATGATCGCAGCCTGCCGCGAGTTCCGCCGCTGGGGCCTGGGCCATAAAGCCGAGTTCGGCTTGCTGTTCGGCACTCCCCTGCCCACCCTCGAGGCGGCCCACGACGATGTGGTCGCCGAGTGCGCGGGAAAGTTCAGCGGCGTGTTCTTCGCGCTGTTCTACGAGCTATGGCGCAAGCAGCCGTTCCCCATCCCGGGCGACGACGAGATCGAACCGGGCCTGCGCGAGCAGCTGGCCAGGTATCAGGAGGCGCTCGGCGTGGACTTGCCGCTCGGCGCCGGGCTGACCTTCCTGCGCTGCTGGGTCCGCCTGTACGGGATGGTCAGCCTGGAGGTTTTCGGCCACCTGCACTTCGCCCTGGAGGACGCCGCGCCCATGTTCGAGATCACGCTGGCCGAGCTGGCCAAGCTGGTCAACCTGGAGTACCCGCCCCCGCAGCCATAAGCCTGGGGTACCGGGCCAGCGGCAGGCCGTTATGTGGCCGCGGCGACCAGGAGATCAGGGTCAGCCGGCGGATAGGTCGCGCTGGTACCAGGTGCCTTGCTTACCGCCGAGGTGGGCCGGATCGGCCGGGCCGGCCGGGACGAATCCGGCCTTGGTCAGCACCTTCTGGGACGCGGTGTTCTCGCGGGAGGTGGCCGCCCTGAGCGTGTGCAGCCCGTGCTGGGCCGCCGCCAGCCGGCACAGCTCCCGTACGGTCGCGGTGGCCAGGCCGCGGCCGGCGACGTGCTCGGCGACCCGGTAGCCGAGCACGGCGGTGCCGTTCTCGAGGTCGTACAGGTTAAACCGGCCCAGGACTGAGCCGTCCTCGGCGACGAGCACGTAGTAGGCGCCGGCGCCGGCGTCCTGGTCAGCCAGCAGGGCGCTGTGCTGCTCGGTGAACTGGTCGAAGAAGTTGTCGCCGCGGTCGGATACGAAGGCGGCGAAGTAGGCGCGGTTCGCCAGCTCGAAGGCCAGGACCGCCGGGCCATGATCAGCGTGCAGCTGCTGCAGCTCGGGCACAGCCCAACGCTACCCAGCTGCCGCACTGAGCCCACCTGCAAACCGACAGATCAGGCCGCCACGTGCTGTCAGTGCAGGGGGCCGCTACTCCAGCCCTCGGCTGGGCCCCGATTCGATCAGGAATCGAGAAGCGCCACGCGTGTGACCGGGCCTAGCCTTTCGACAGGGAGCCAGCATGACACCGGGCCCCTGCCCGTCAAGAAAGGAAGCCCGCGAATGCCCGCGAAGAATGCCCAGGCCCAGTCCGACGGCTTCAGCGCCGAAGAGCGTGCCGCGATGAAGGAGCGCGCCGCCGAGTTGCGCGCCGAGGGCAAGAAGGGCGCCAAGCAAGCGGACGGCCTGCAGGCGGTCCTCGACAAGATCGCAGAGATGGCACCGGAGGATCGTGCGCTGGCCGAGCGCGTGCATGTGACGGTGACCTCGACCGCTCCCGAGTTGTCGCCGAAGACCTGGTACGGGATGCCCGCCTACGCGAACGCGGACGGCAAGATCGTCGTCTTCTTCCAGGACTCGGGCAAGTTCAGCTACCGCTACTCGACCCTGGGCTTCCAGGACGCGGCGAACCTCGACGACGGCGACGTGTGGCCGGTGTCGTACGCGCTCATGAAGTGGAGTCCCATAGTGCAGAAGAAGGTCGCCGAACTGGTGAAGGCCGCGATCTCCTGACCGCCCGTTAGTCGTTTCTGGCTACCTCCGGGCCCGTGATGCGGGTCAGGATCGGGAACGTCGCCGCGATGATCGCCAGGGACACGATGATGCCGCCGACGGTCAGCAGGTAGTACGCCAGGCCCGGCGCGACCATCGGGCGGTTCTGCGCCTCCGCCGCGTACATCGCGGCGGCGCCGAAGCCCGTCCCGATCGCCACAACCGCCACCGTCAGCAGCGGGACCGCGCCCTCCAGCGCTACAACCCCGCGTAGCGTGGACAGCCGCGCGCCGGTGAGCCGCAGCAGGCTGAACGGCCGCTTGCGCTCCGCGAGCCCCGCCGCGATGCCCGCCGCGAGCGTGCACCCGGCGATCGCCAGGCTGACCAGGATCACCACGTTGGCGAGCTGCTGGTAGCCGGAGTTCTGCGAGTTGTCCTGCGCGGCGATGTCCGCGTACGTGGACGGCGGGGAGACCGTCGGGTAAACGCTCGCCTCCAGCAGCGTCCGCGCCCGCTCGACCGTCGCCGTGGCGCCGTTCGTCGCCACGTTGATGCCGTCCACGCCGAGGGCGGGCAGGCCGGCGGCCGACACATTCGCGGCCGGCCAGGTGTACGTGTCCACGTTCGAGTTGAAGCCGAGGGGACCGTTGAAGCCGTCCGCCGGGAACTCGGCCGTTGCCGCGCCTGCCGGGCAGCGGCCGAGCGCGGGCACGGTCGCGAGCTGCGCGCACGAGACCACGCCGGCTGGGATCGGGGTGACGCTGCCGTCGGTGCCGACGCCGAACGCGTTGACGCCGAGGTTCTCGAAACGGCCAGGGATCATCAGCCCGGGGACCGCGCGCACCACGAGCACCCCCTGGACGCCGGGCACCGCACTCAGCTGGGCGGCGAGCCGCGCGGCGGGCGCGGCCGGCCCTGAGTTCGCGGTGCCAGACCGCACTCCCGGGGCGCTGCCCAGGGCGACCGCATTCGACGCCGATATCTGCGCGGTCAGCACGTGCGACTCGGCGATGTTGCCGAACCTGGTGGGGTCCTTGGCGTCCTGCGTGGTGATCGCGATCGTCGCGACGGTGGTGACCAGCAGCGCGAGCACCAGGCCGCTGACGGAACGGAACGCGGCCCGCGGGTCGTCGCCGATGCGCCGGGCGGCGATCAGCGTGCCGGGGCGGCTGGTCCACCGGGCCATGAGCCACGCGGCGGCCATGGTGAGCCACGGCCCGGCGATGAACAGCCCGATGATGATCAGCGCAAAGCTGGTCACGAACGCCTGGATCTGCCCCTGGATCGAGGCCGGGTGCCCGTGCGCCTCCCAGAAGCCGAGCTCAGCTAGGCCGAGGAGCAGCGGCACCACCCGCCAGGCACCAGGCGGCTTCGGCGTCACCCGGCGCGTGACGCCGAGCGGGGAGATGTTCACCCGGCGCAGCGCCAGTCGCGCTGCCACAGCGGCGGCCACCGGCACGCCGACCGCGACGACGATGACGTCGAACAGGCTGAGCGTCAGTTGGCCGGGGAAGAACGGCTGGCCGGCGAACGGCATGCCCGCCACCGGGATGCGCAGCCCGAAGAAGATCGCGAAACCGGCGGCCACGCCCAGCAGGGCCGCCGCGGTGGACTCCACCGCCGCGAGCGCGGACACCTGCGTGCGGGTCGCGCCGACCAGGCGCATCGCCGCGAACCGCTCCTCCCGGCGGGCGGCCGACAGCCGGGTCGCGGTGCCGATGAAGATCAGTACCGGCAGCAGGATCGCCAGCGCGACGACGGAGAGGATCAGGTCGGTGCCGCTCGCCGGTATGCCGGTGTCGGCCGGCGTGTACTTGAGCCCGTTGGGGTTAAAGTTCGGCGGGAGCTGCGGCCGATGGCCCTTCCTGGCGGGGGAAATCGTGACATTCCCGCCGGGGTGGGCCGGCACGGTCGTGGCGATAGCGGTCACCTTTACGCTGCCCACGGCCGTCGCCAGTTGCGCCGGGGTGCGCCCGACGACGATGACGAGCGAGTTAGGCGAGGGCAGCGCGGCGTCGCCGATGATCCCGGCCAGGTGCTCCGGGTAGCGGTCAGCCAACTGGCCCGCCGGAACGGACCGCAGCAGCGCCGCGAGCGCGGGCGAGGCGTAGTACGTCCCCGCCGCCGGGTCATGGGACAGCCCCGGCGGCACCGGCGAGGAAGCGCCGGTGGCCGCGACGTCGAAGCGGCTGATCGTCTGGCCGTCGTAGATGTCGCTGGTTGGGTGCCACCACAACGGCGCGACCCCCGTGGCCGGCCCCGGCGCCGCCCATTGGGTGCCGGTCCAGAACCACGCGTGCCGGCTGTTCCACGAAGTGACCGCGTTGGTCGCGGCCAGTGCGGTGAGCAGCAGCCCGACGCCGAGCCCGACCGCGACCGCCAGGATGACCAGCCGGGTAACGGCCTCGCGCCCCCCGCTCACGGCCAGCCGCAGCCCAAGCCCGACTGGGCCAGACCCGTTCATCCCCTCCCTCCCTTCATTCCCTCTCGCGGTCGCCGCGCTCATGGCTTTGCCCCGGTGAGCGTGCCGACCGTGCCGTCCCGCACGACGACCTCGCGGTCGGCGTACGCGGCGACCCGGGCGTCGTGGGTGACCAGGACGACCGTGGTCCCCTGCTCGCGGACCGCGCTCGCCAGCAGGTTCATCACCAGCTCGCCGGACACCGAGTCCAGCGACCCGGTCGGCTCGTCGGCGAACAGCACTTCGGGCTCGGCGACCAGGCCGCGGGCAAGCGCGACGCGCTGCGCCTGCCCGCCGGACAGCTCACCGGACCGCCGGGACTCGAGCCCGTCCAGCCCGAGCGCGGGAAACCACCTGCGCGCCGCCGCCATCGCCGGCCCGCGCCGCGTGCCGGACAGCAGCAACGGCAGCGCGACGTTCTCCTCGGCGGTGAGCTCGGGCACGAGCTGCCCGGACTGGAACACGAACCCGAACCGGTCCCGCCGCAGCGCACTGCGCTTGTCGTCGCTGAGCCGGTCGAGCCGCATCCCGTTGAAATGCACTTCCCCCGAGGAAGGCACCAGGATCCCGGCCAGGCAGTGCAGCAGCGTCAACTTCCCGGACCCGCTGGGCCCCATGACGGCGACGATCTCGCCCTTGGCGACGCCGAGCGACGCCCCGCGCAGCGCCGGCGTGCTGCCGAACGACAGCAACAGATCGACGGCCTCGATGAACTTCCCCGACGCGCGGTGCCCGTGTCCCGTGACACTGAGGTTCGCGGCGCTGTGCCCAGCGGCGTTGTGATCGGGAGTCATGACTGCCCCTGCACTGTCCGCGCGATCATGTCCAGCCGCGCCGCCGTGTGGTCAATCCATCGCAGGTCCGCCTCCAGGCGGTAGAGGGCGTGGTCGGCGAGCAGCACGTCGAGGGTGCCGCCCTGCCGCTTGAACTCGGTGAGCTCGCGCATCCGCTGCAGGTGCGCCGCCCGCTGGACGTCGAGGTAGTTGTCGGCGTGCTTGCCGAGCATGAGCGCGAGCACGACCTTGGCGAACAGTTCGCTCTGCAGGTCGGGCTCCGGCGGCGCGGGCTCGGCGAGCCACTTCTCCACGTCAGCGACGCCCTCGTCGGTGATGATGTACCGGCGCCGTTCCGGCCCGGCCCCTTGCTCGACGGGCCCGGCCACGGCCTTCCCGTCCCTGGCCAGCCGCGACAGCGTGGCATACACCTGGCTGTAGCGCAGCGGCCGCCCTTGCCCGAAGTAAGCGTCGTAGTCGCGCTTCAGGTCATACCCATGGCTGGGCCCGCGCTCAAGCAGCCCCAACAGCGTCAGCGGAACACTCATATCCGAGAGACTACCTCACGAGTAGACTCTCAGATAGTAATTGACCTACTCTCCTGGAGAATAGTTGCCAGCGACGGCCCCGGAACCGCCCCGGACGGGCCCCGTAGCCCTGGGTTTCAGTGACAGACTCCGGGTATGAGCTTGCGGGCGATCCTGGCTCACGGGAACCGCGGATGATGTCGCAGGCCGGCCTCGGGCAAGGGAGCGCGCGTGGATCAGCTCAGCCTCGGAGTGATATCGCGGTCACGGAAGGAGCACGAGCGGCGGCTGGCCATCCATCCGCTGCACGTCGGCCGGATTGATGCTGGCCTGCGGGAACGTGTCTATCTCGAGCGGGGCTACGGCGCGCAGTTCGGCGTGCCCGACGACCAGCTGGCCTCATGCGTGGCCGGGCTTCGCACCCGTGAAGAACTCCTCGCGGAATGCGATGTCATCTTGCTGCCCAAGCCGCAGCCCGAGGACCTCGCGCAGATGCGGGATGGGCAGGTCCTGTGGGGCTGGCCGCATTGTGTCCAGGACGAGGAGATCACCCAGCTGAGCATCGAGCGGCGGCTGACCCTGATCGCCTTTGAGGCGATGAACTACTGGAATAGCGACGGCTCGTTCAGCTTGCATGTCTTTCACAAGAACAACGAACTAGCCGGTTACTGCTCGGTGCTGCACGCTCTGGAACTCGTCGGGACGACGGGTGAGTACGGCCGCCGGCTCCGGGCGGCCGTCATCAGCTTCGGGGCTACCGGCCGGGGCGCCGTGACGGCCCTCAACGCGCACGGCGTGAACGACGTTGACGTCCTGACCCATCGTGACATCAACGCCGTCGCCTCCCCGATCCACTCCGCGCGCATGGTGCACTTCGAGCAGGACAACGACGACCCCAGCCGCTGCCATGTGCTGCGCGGGACCGGCCGGATACCGCTGGCGGCCTTCCTCGCCGAGCACGACATCGTGGTGAACTGCGTGCTGCAGGACACCGATGCACCGCTGATGTTCGTCACCGCCGGCGAGCTGGGCTCCTTCGCAAGTGGCAGCCTCATCGTGGACGTGTCCTGCGACGAGGGCATGGGCTTCAGCTGGGCGCGCCCCACCACCTTCGCCGAGCCCATGGTCACGGTCGGCAATAACGTTCACTACTACGCCGTGGACCACAGCCCGTCTCATCTGTGGAACTCCGCCACCTGGGAGATCAGCGAGGCCCTGCTTCCGTACCTGCGCCCGGTGCTCACCGGCCCCCGGGCGTGGGACGCGAACGAGACGATCCGGCGGTCCATCGAAATCCGCGACGGGGTCATCCGCAACCCGCGCATCCTGTCCTTCCAGCACCGTTCACCGGAGTATCCGCACCCGCCGCGGCCTCAGGAACGTTAAAGACAGCTGCCGGGCCAGACCACCGGCCGCCACGTGGGCCGGCACGCCAGCGGCCCAGGTCAGCGGACTTCGGTGTACTCGCTGCGGTCCAGCTGCACAAGGTTGGCGTGGTGCGTGCCCTCTGGCTCGGCGACGTCGGTGTACTGGCTGCCGTCCAGCCGCACGACGCCGAAGCTGCTCCCGGAGAGCAGCTTGCGCAGCTGCCGCATCCCATTCATGCCCGCGAGCGCGACAGCTACAGCGGCGGCGAGGACCGAGCCGCCGAACAGCGCGAGCCCGCCGGTGACGTATCCCAGCGCCATCATGACCAATGCGGCCAGCAGGGCCACCGGCACGGCCGCCACCAGCAACAGCGCGAGCAGCATTACGGCGATCATGGCCTTGGCCGACCTGTCCGGCGTCCGCCCTGCGTACCAACCGGTCATCACGCTCACCTCTCAAGGCCCGGAGCCCGTCAACGGCCCACGCCTACCCAAACAACACGATATGTCGTGTTCCTCTACGGTCAACGCGCCCCTCGATCAGAATCATCCCGCAACCGTGCGGCGCACTGACGGCGGCCGAATATCACCGCGCCACGCGGCAGATGGCTGGCTGCCCTTCTCTGGCGGCGTTCTGGCTGCAGATAAATGCGTCGCGCCGCTCGTCATGCCCGCGACATGATCGGGCATGGGCCAAGTCGCGGTGAGAGCAATGAATGCCGGCTCCTCCTCTGCACGGGACTGGCTTGCATCGCCAGCAGGCAGCCTGGGCGTCCTCGCGGGATCGCCGTTCATGTCGTCGGCGAGTTATCCGAACTTCGCGGGCAAGCACGCCGAGGAAGCGATGTTCACGCCCGCAGACTTCGCCGCCTACTTGCGGCGCTCCGGCGCCCTGGACAGTTACCAGCCTCCCGCCGGCGTGGTGCTGTGTTATCAGCGGTCCCTCTATAACCATGTGCTGCAGGCCGAAGGGCTGAAGTCACCCGGGCGCTCGGGCGCCCTGCACGGGCTCGTGCTCCTGCCGAGCACCGGTGGCAGAGTCGGGCTGCTCGGCCAGTTCGGGATCGGGGCACCTGCGGCGGCCGCGGCCCTGGAGGAGCTGGCGGCGATGGGCACGTCGGCGTTTGTCTCCGTGGGCACGGCGGGGAGCCTGCAGCGTGACCTGAACATCGGCGATCTGGTGCTCGGCAAGGCCGCGATCCGGGACGAGGGTGTCTCTCACCACTACCTGCCTCCGGCGAAGCTGGCCACGGCGGAAGCGGGCATGACTGCCGCCCTGGAGGCGGCGCTCAGGCAAGCCGGTGTCCCGTTCCGGGCCGGGAGTTCCTGGACGATCGACACTCCCTACCGGGAAACGATCGCGGAGGCTCGCCGCTACCAGGCGGAAGGAGTGCTCTGCGTGGAAATGGAAGCCGCTGCACTGTATGCCGTCGCCGAGGTCAGGGGCCTGCAAGTCTCCTCGGCCTTCGCCATCAGTGATTCCCTGGCCGACCTGGTCTGGAATCCTCAATTTCACGATGCAGAGGTCCAGGCCGGCCTGGTCACGCTGTACCAGGCGGCAGTGAGCGCCCTGCAGGCAGCCTCCCCGGACAACGGGGCAGCGTGAGATTCGAATCGCGGCATGACCGAGCGTTCGGCAGAGCGCCCTCGGGGAGGGTGATCGCTGCTGGCGGGTGATGATAGACAGAGCCCTATGGCAACGATCCTCGTCTCCGCTGAGCGCTCGGTGGACGCGCCAGCGGATGCCGTGTACGGCTACATCGCTGACATGCGCGGGCACCATCCGCATTTCCTGCCCCCGGCGTTCTCTGATTTCCAGGTTGAGTCGGGCGGCGTAGGTGAGGGCACGATCACGCGGTTCACGGTGACAGCCGGCGGCCGCACCCGCCAGTACCGGATGAAGGTCGCCGAGCCTGAGCCTGGACGCATCCTGACCGAGTCCGACACCGGCTCCAGCCTGGTCACGAGGTACACCGTCGCACCCGAGGGCAGCAAGTCCCTGGTGCGGATCTCCACGACCTGGGAAGGCTCGGGCGGGGTCGGCGGCTTCTTTGAGCGCCTGTTCGCCCCACGGGTCATGCGCGGCATTTATGCGGACGAGTTGGAGCGGCTCGACGCCTACGCCCGCGCGCACCGCGATACCTGAACCCCGATCCGCGCCAGCGCGCAACCTAACAGCCCCGCCCTCGGCCAGCGCGCCAGGTTCCAGGACACACCGCCAGGGGCAGAATCGCGCGCTTACTTGTAGTGGAATCGGTCCTGCAGGATCACGAGGTCAGCGCCGTCTACAAGGTAGACGAGCCGGTGTTCTTCGCTGATCCGCCTGGACCATGCGCCCGCGAGCATGTGGCGCAGTGGTTCGGGTTTGCCGATCCCAGCGCCCGGGTCGCGCAGCGCATCATCGATCAGCCGGTTAATCCGCTTGAGGATAGCCCGGTCCGCGGAAAGCCAGTAGGTGTAGTCCTCCCAGCCGTGCGGGGTGAAGACGAGCCTCACCGGGCCAGGTCGTGCTCTTCGCGCTCCCCGGACAGGGCCTGCTGCAGGCTCTCAATCAGCCGCCTGGCATTGGCCGGGACACGGAGCAGATGCGCGGTCTCCTCCAGGGCTTCGTAGTCCGCGCGGGACAGCAGCACGGCATCGCCCCGGCGCGAGGTGATCTCGATCGGGGTACGGTCGTCGTTCACTTTCTCGATGAGCGGGAATAGGTTCTTGCGGGCTTCGCTGGCAGTGATCGACACGGGAGCCCTTTCAGCTAGTGGTACTGGATATTGTACCACTAGCTCCTGTCAGGCAACCCTGCGGACATCAGGTGACCAGCGGGTGAACAAATGCTGGACCTCCGCGGCGCAACCATGCCCACCCTGGATACGTCCCGCGGCTGGTGAGCCGCTGGCGCCAGCGCTTCTGGTCCCGAGCCCGGCGGTCAGCGTCTAGATGTCACTGTCAACCCGGTAAAGGCGAGCAAGAACAGGACGAAGAATCCGCCGTAATAGGTAAGGAAAGTAGCTCCCAGCACTGCCGGAATGATCACGCCTGCCGCCCACGCAGCCACGTTCTTACTCACCGGCTTCCGGGCACGTCCCACCGGGAGCGGGGATGGTCCCACGACGCCGATCAGCGTGGCCGGGATGCCGTCGGTGACTGCCGCCAGCTCCGCATAGGTGCGCGACACCAGCGCCTGGCCCGCCCGCACACCGAGCTGATCCCTGGTCAGCCGGCCCTGCACGAACGCGGCCTTGAGGGTGTCGATCACCTGCTCGCGGTCTGCGTCGGAGGCCCGGAGGCGGCCATGGCCCATCGCACCGACTGCCCCACGCTCACCCGGTCCTGCGGTCACCAGCGCCTCCCGGCCAGCGCAACCTGTCAACAGCGTAACGCCGGGGCCCTTTGACCGGCTGCCTGTCAGGGCTGGAGGCACTCCAGGTCCTCCAGCAGGCCCGGGTGCGTCGGCTCCCAGCCCAGCGTCTTCCGTGTGTGGGTACTGGACGATGGCTGGTCGGTGGCGAAGATCGGGCCGAGGGGGCCGAAGGTCTCCTGTGGTACCGCCTCGACCGGCAGACCCAGCCGCCGGCCGATGACCGTGGCGATGTCACGGACCGCGTCGCCCTCGTCGGCCACGGCGTGCCAGGAGGTCCCGGCGGGCGCAAGCTCCAGCGCCAGCCGGAAGAGGACTGCCGCGTCGAGCGCGTGCACGGCCGGCCAGCGCTGGGCGCCGTCGCCCGGGTAGCCGGACACTCCGGTCCGGCGCGCGATGTCAGTCAGCAAGCCAGCGAACCCGCCCTGGCCCTCGTTGTGGACCGTGCGCGGCATGCGTACGGCCGTGCTCCGGACCCCTCGCGAGGCCAGGCCCAGGACCGCCATGACCGCGCGGCCGCGGCCGCCGACCGGCCCGTCGGTCGGCAGCGGGTCGGCCTCGGTGGAGACGCGGCCAGCCACCCAGGGCGTACCCGAGACCGTGACGAAGGGGCGCTCGCTGCCTATGAGCTCCTCGCCCAGGGCCGCCAGGGCGGCACTCTCCTCGGCGACTGCCAGCGCGACGGCGTCGGCGCTGCTGAAGTCGTTGCCGAAGGCCAGGTGGATCACCCCGTCGGCCTTAGCAGCGCCGGCGCGCAGGATGTTCAGGTCGGCGAGACCTCCGCGGAGCGACTCGGCGCCGGCCGTCTCAGCAGCCAGCGCGGATGCGTCGGAGCGGGCGAGCGCCAGGACGGTGTGGCCGTGGCCGAGGAGCTCGGCGACGACAGCGGAGCCGATCAGGCCGGTGCCACCGGTGACGAAGACGTGCATGAAACCCTCCTGGAGAGTGATGGGACTCTTGTCTCATCACATTACCAGGATGATGGGACACAAGTCCCATCACCTAGGATGGGCGCATGGCTAGGTGGGAACCAGGGGCGCGCGAACGACTCGTCGTGGCTGCCGTCGACCTGTTCACCGAGCAGGGGTACGACGCCACAACGGTCGCGCAGATCGCCGAGCGCGCCGGGGTCACGAAAAGCACCTTCTTCCGGCACTTCCCCGATAAGCGCGAGCTATTGGTGGCCGGACAAGAGACGCTAAGCCGGCTGCTAGCCGACGGGATCGCCGAGGCACCCGTGAGTGCCAGCCCGCTGGAGGCGGTCGCTGCCGGTCTCGAGCGTGCCTCGAGCGCGATGGGCCCGATGAACCGCGAGCTTGGCCCCCGCCTGAAGGCAGCCGTCGCAGCCAGCGCCGAACTCCAGGAGCGTGACGCCCTCAAGAGCGTCAGCCTCGCGGCCGCCATGACAACTGCCCTCGTCGCCCGCGGTGTGCCCGGCCCGACCGCGCAACTCGCGGGCGAGCTGGGTGTCCTCGCGTTCAAGCGGGGCTATACCGAGTGGTCCGAGGGCGATCGTGAGGCCGAGGACAAGCTCGCGCAGTACACCTTGGCGGCCCTGGAGGAACTGCGGGCAGCGAGCGCGTCACTGGGCTGACCAGGCAACCTCACGGGACCGGTCTTCCTCCGATTTCACCGCATCGATCCACGAAACTGGAACACGTATCGGCCTTTCGGGCTCCTGACCGCCCTCGCATCTCGCGACCGGTCGCTTTTCTCATAAGGACTGGCCTCCTTCTGCGCTGCCGAGGTGGCCGCTGTAGTACTGGCGGAGGGCGCCTTCCTCGCTTTCGCTGACGTGGGCGTCCCTGTCGATGTTGGGGGCGTCCTTAACCTGGTCCTTGGACACGGCGAGCATGACCCGCTCACCGTCGATCCTGGATCCGTGGATTGGCGCGAAGCTATCCCGGGTGCCAAACAGGCCGGTCTCCACCAGGACCCACAGCGGCTGCCCGGTGTGGTCGTCGAGGTATACCTTGCTCGACCTTGCTGACCTTGCCGATTCTGTTGCCTTCAGGGTCGACAGCGGCGCGGCGAGGACAGCCGCAAACCCGCTCCTCATCAAGGAATAAAGTCCTTCCCAGGCAGATTCGGGTAGTAAAGGTTTACATCGCTGCCGGCGTTGCGGCTGGGAGGCACCGCGTGAATGCTACGGTGCGCACAGTCCTTCGTCGTCATGGAGGCTGGGATGGCTCAGAAAGTAACTATCGCGCTGCAGGACGACCTCGATGGTGGCCCGGCCGAGGAGACCGTGCGATTCGGGCTCGGCGGCGCGGAGTATGAGATCGACCTGAGTAAGAAGAACGCCAGCGCGTTCCGTAAGGACCTGTCGCGGTTTATCGAGCACGCCCGTAAGGCCGGAAAGGCACAGTCACGCCCGACGACGCGGACCGTATCGAGCCGTCAGCGCAGCGGCGACATCCGGGCCTGGGCGAAGGCCCAGGGGATTACCGTGAACGAGCGCGGCCGCATCCCGGCCGGCGTGGTGCAGCAGTACGAAACCGCCGCCCGAGGACGCTGAAGCCCGATCGGGGCCGGGCCATGTTGCGGGCCGGACGTCAGACAGCGACGAGCAGCATGCGGCTGGCCGCTGCGGTGGCGGCAGCCAGGCTGTCGCACAGCAGGCCGCGGGCCAGGGGGTCAGCGCGGACTTCCCACAGCAGGAGGCTGTTGGTCCAGGCGAGGTCGCGGGCGGAGTTGATCGACCATGAGCCGATGAGATTGGCCACCGCCTGCAGATGGCGGTCAACGGCAAGCTCGGGTGCGGATTCGAAAGATTGCCGCACGGACTGCTCCGCGGCATCCAGCAGCCGGTCCACCTTCTGGTAGTCAGCTGGATGCGCGCCCGCGGACGGGGAGGTGGCCAAAGCGGTGCAGGTGCTGGTCACCGCGAGGGGCAGGTCATGGTTGATGTGGGCGTTCATGCCAGCCAGCGCGAACTGGACCGGCTCGACCCCGGGCTGCGCGCGCTGCTCGATGAGCGGCCGCCAGGCCAGTGGCGCCGCAGCCGGGTTACCCGCGGCCTCCACGGCCGTGAAGTACAGGTTGGCGAAGGTGACATCGAGCTGGGTCATGAACGCCGGATCGGCGAAGAACCCGGCACCCAGACTACTGTCCACCTGCTTGGTTACCTCAAGGTACATGCGGTTGAAGCAACCCAGCCCATCCCCCGCCGGCACAGATGCCCCGATCGCCTCCATCCGCGCGATGGCCTCCGCGACCGACGTTACCGGCACGTACGCACCAGGCCCCCCTGCAGGCATGGGGTCACTATACGATCCAGAGGGGCAGAGTGCAGACTAAAATGAAACGGTGGGAAACCGGGTAGCCGTCGCGCTTTACGTGCTTGCTATGGTGGCCGTCGTGGTCGGCGTGGACGTCCTGTTCTTCAGGCACCACTTCTGGGCCCGGCTGTTCGTTAACGTCGGAATTGTCCTGGTATTTGCGGCGTTCTATCTGAGATTCCTGAAGCGTCCATGAACGCAGCCGCCGCCTCGGAGGATCAGCGGACACGTACCGCCTAGATCACCAGGGAATGGGCCCGCTGGCGCCGAAGAAGCCACCGGTCGGCCCGTCCGCCCCCATCGTTGCGTACCGTACCGCCACCGACGCGCCTTCCGCCGCCTCCAGGACACCCCGATGGCCGTTGAGATCCGTGGCACAGAACCCGGGATTGACCGCGTTCACGAGGATGCCGTCCGCGCGCAACTCCTTGGCGTACTGCACGGTCAGCGAGTTCACCGCGGTCTTCGACGGCACGTACGCCCCCGACGGCGGCATCCCCGCCAGCGCAGACTCCGGATCCGACGCCACGGCGAGCGATCCCACCTCGCTCGACACGTTGACGACCACAGCCGCGCCCGACCGGCGCAGCAACGGCAGCATCGCATTGGTCACGATCACGATGCCGAACACATTCGTCTCGAACACCGCCCGCAGCCGGCCCAGGTCCACCTGACTCGGCTGGGCCCGCCCGCCGGATATGCCGGCGTTGTTCACGAGCACGTCGAGCCGCCCGTACTCCCGGTCGATCTGCGCCGCCGCCTCGGCGGCCGACGTGGCGTCGGTCACGTCCAGCGCCACCGGGTGCACGTCCATCCCGCCCGCCCGCAGTGAAGCCACCGCGTCCTCACGCCGCTGCTTGTCCCGTGCCCCGAGCAGGACGGTCAGGCCCCGCTGCGCCAGCTGCCCGGCGATTTCCCGCCCGATGCCCTTGTTGGCCCCGGTGACCAGCGCGATCCGCCCGGTCATCTCGTTCTCGTCTGTCATGCCTCCATGATCGGGGCACCCCGCGCGGTCATCCATGACTACCTGGGTCGGCAACCGATACCCTACGGGTATGGAACGGCTGGAGACCCGCGAGCTGGCGTACTTCGTCGCGGTCGGCGAGGAGCAGCACGTCGGCCGGGCCGCCGAGCGGCTGGGCATGGCCCAGCCACCGCTGTCCCGGGCGATCAGGAAGCTCGAACGGCGGGTGGGCGTACCGCTGCTCGAGCGCGCCGGGCGTGGCGTGCGGCTCACCCCGGCGGGCGAGGTCCTGCTGCACGAGGGGCGCAAGGTACTCGACGCCGCAGCCGCCGCAGGCCAGCGCGCCCGCCGCGCCGCGGAAGCGAAACCGCGGCTGGTGCTCGCGACCAAACCCGGCGCCGACGCCGACCTGCTCCCGCAAATCCTGGCCCGGTACGGCGAGCAGCCTGTTCCTGCCGGCGTGGACGTGCACGTGTGCGGTCTGGGCGAGCAAGCCGGCCTGCTGCGGACCGGAGCGGCCGACGTGGCCCTCATGCACCTGCCCCACGACGACGTGAGCGGATTCGACACCGAACTGCTGCACGTGCACGGCCAGGTGGCCATCCTGCCGGCCGGCCACCGGCTCGCCGGACGCACCGCAGTGCACCTGGACGACCTGCACGGCGAGACCATGCCCCGCTGGCCTTCCATGACCGGCACCGGCCCGGTGGTACGCGACACTTCCCAGCTGATGCAGCTGATCGCGCTGGGCCAGACGATCGCGGTCATGCCCGCCACGATCACGGCCCACCTCCGCCGCGACCTGGCCGCCGTGCCCGTCCTGGACGCCGGGCCGGTCTCTCTGGTGCTGGCCTGGCCGGAGCGCAGCCGCTCGGCCGCCTTGGCCGCCTTCGTGCGCGCCGCCGCCGAGGTCGCCGCCCGCAGCAGCACCTCGCCGCCAGCTCGCCCTAGTGCGGGCGCAGTCCAGCGATGACGAGTTGAACCATGCGACGCGCGTCGTAGCGGGGGTTGTTTTCCGCGCCGATACAGAGATTGCCGACCCCGAGCATCAGTTCGTAGGCATCCATGCCGGGGCGGATCTCGCCGGCCTGAGCAGCAGCATCGAGCAGCTGGGCGCACACGGGGACCAGGCGGTCGAGGAAATAGGCGTGCAGAGTCTCGAAGGCCGCCCGGTCAGATTGCAGCGCTCCCGCGAGGCCGTGCTTGGTGACCAGGAAGTCGACGAAGAGGTTGATCCACTGGGCCAGGGCGGCGTGCGGCGTGCGACTGCTGGCCAGCAGGGCCGGACCGGCCTCAGCACACGCCTCGACCTGATGCCGGTACACGGCGACGATGAGATCGGCTCGCGTCGGGAAGTGGCGGTAGATCGTGCCCACGCCCACGCCGGCCTTGGCCGCGATGTCCCGCACCGGCACATCGACGCCGGAAGTAACAAAAACCGCGGCGGCCGCGTCCAGCAGCGTCTCCTCGTTGCGCCGGGCGTCGGCCCGCTTCCGCGGGGCTGACGACCCTGATCCGCTGTCGGTGCCGGCCACTGCGCCGCTACCTCCGTCACTCCGCTTGGCAAACGGAACAGTGTTCCGTATATTAGTTAGCGGAACAATGATCCGCTTATTCAGGATGCCAGAGCCGGCGGCCAGGCACCAAGCCTCATGCCCCGGAAAGGACGAACCGACCCATGCCGCAAACACCCCAGCCTCGTTTCGGGATCGCGACCGCCCCGCAACAGGTTGACTACCACGACGTCCTGCGGGTCTGGCACGAGGCGGACACGATCCCGCAGATCGAGCATGCGTGGCTGTTCGATCACCTCATGCCGATCGGCGGCGACCCGGGCGGGCCGATCTTCGAAGGCTGGACACTGCTCTCGGCCCTCGCCGCGCAGACCCAGCGACTGCGCCTCGGCCTGCTCGTGACCAGCAACCGCTTCCGGCCGCCCGCGATGCTGGCCAAGATCGCCGCGACCGTCGACATCGTCTCCGGTGGCCGGCTCGACTTCGGTATCGGCGCAGGCTCACGGCCCAGTCTTCCCATGGCCCGGCGCGAGTACGAAGCAAACGGCCTGCCCTTCCACGACGCCGCCCACGCGGTGGGGAGCCTCGCCGAAGCGTGCACGGTGATCCGGCGGCTCTGGACCGAGACGGAGCCGTTCGACTTCGAGGGCACCTATATCCAGCTCACCGGGGCGTTCTGCAACCCCAAACCCGTCCAGCGCCGCTACCCGCCGATCCTCATCGGCGGACGCTCGGCCGCCGTGCTCCGCGTGGTCGCCGAGCATGCCGACCTGTGGAATATCCCCGGCGGCGACATTGACGACGTCATCAGCCGCAGCGCACTGCTGGACCGCTACTGCGCCGAGATCGGCCGCGACCCCGCCTCGGTCACCCGCTCGATCCACCTGCCGGTCTCCTACGACCGGGCGGGCAGCACCCGGGCCGCGATCGGCGAGGCGATCGACGCCGGCTTCACGCACATCGTCCTCGGACTGCCCGCACCCTTCCCCGCCGGCGTCGCACAATGGGTCGCCGACGAGCTCATCAGCACGTCGGTCCCCGGATGACGAGCTCAGCGGCTGGCGGACGGGTGGGCTGAGTCAGCGCAGCCGGAATTCACCTGGCGACTGCGCCGGATCAGCTCCGCGCAGTCAGCCACCCGGTCCAGCCCGCTGAGCTCGGCCAGCAGTCCGCCGCTGAGCGCCGGGCCGAGCCGCGCCGCCGCGCCCAGCAGGAATTTCTCTTCGACCTGGGCCCTGGTCGCCGGGTAACGGGGCGTGCCCAGCGCATGTTCCTGCAACACGCCGACCGTGTCGCCGCCCTGGGTGGTCACTGATACCCCCACCCCGCCCCGGGGGACGGCCGGGTCCGGCGCGAACACGACACGCTGGTCGATGAACATCCCCGTCTCCCGGTCGGCGCAGTGCGCCGGGTCGGCGAGGTCGATGCCGAACCGGCCGTGCCGCAAGCAGCTGGCCGCAACGTAGTGGAAGGACAGCAGGGCCTCGAAAGTACCTGCGGGATGAGCGAGGTGGCGGTGCGCCTCGTAGGTCGCGGGCGGCACCCGGATCTGCACGGCCGAGAGCTCGGCCGCCGCTGGCCACTGCCGCCCGCTGCCCAGCAGCGCGGTCAGCAAGGCCTGAACCGGCGTGGCACCGGGCCACAGCCGCACCGAGATCTGCTCCAGTTCCCAGCTGCGGCCGAGATCAGCGACGGCCAGCGTGGAGTCACCCGGAGAGTAGCTGGCGAACAGGCCACCGTCGGGAGCCAGGAACGGCTCGGCGGAGGCCGTGAAACCCTCGGCCGCCAGCCGGGCCGCGAGCAGGCCCGCCATGGCCCCGCGTGCCTGGTGGAACTTCACCGCGGTGGTCGGCCACGCGGCGAAGGTGCCCGCCGACTGGCTCACCGCCAGGCTCATCGCCGTCCGCAGCTGAACAGGGTCCAGGCCGAGCAGCAGCCCGGCCGCGACCGCCGCCCCGACCGGCCCGATCACCCCCGGTGCGTGCCAGCCCCGCCGCCGGAACTCGGCGTAGTCGATGGCTTTCAGCAGCCGGCTGCCCACCTCCAGGCCGGCCGTCACGGCGGTGAGGAAGGCCGGTCCGGTGGCCCGCTCCGCCTCGGCCACGGCCAGCGCCGCCGGGATCACTTCGGGGGTGAGATGGCAGTGCGCCGGGGTGTAGACGTCACATGCGGTGACAGCGGTGGCCAGATAGGCGTTCGACAGTACCGAGGTAATCAGGCTGGCCGGGCGGGCGTCACCGATGATGGTGGACTCCCCGGGCCCGCCGAGGACCTGGGCCGCGCGCAGCACCTGCGGGGTTTCCTCAGCGGCCCAGCCGGCCAGGGCGCACCCGACCGCGTCGAGGATGAGCATGGTGGCGTGGGCCGCCGCCGGCTCCGGGATGCCGGGCCGGCGCAACCCGTGCGCGAACCCGGCCAGCGTGGTGGCCAGGGCGGCGGTCCCGGTGGCTGATGCGGCGGCTGATTCTGCGGCCATGACGGACCCCTATCCCCCGCCGGGCACCATGACGAGGGACTTCAGGTAACTCATGGCCTCCGCGGCGTACAGCGGGCCTTCCCGCCCACTGCCGGATTCCGCGATCCCCCCGTAGGGGAGCTGATCGAGCCGGAAGTTCGACGACCGGTTCACGATGACGCTGCCGGCCCGCAGTTCCCGGAAGCAGCGGGCCGCGGTCGCGAGTGAACTGGTGAAGACCGCGGCCTGCAGCGCGAACGGCGTGCTGTTCGCCGTGTCGATGGCCTGGTCAAGCGTGTCGAAGGCCTCGACGAGGACCACCGGGGCGAAGACCTCGGCGCAGTACAAGGGCAGATCGTGATCGACGTCCGACAGCACGGCGGGCGCGATGACCGCGCCGTGGCGGGTGCCGCCGGTATGCAGCGTGGCCCCCTTGGCTACCGCCTCCGCGATAGCCTCCTCGACCCGGACCGCCGCGGACTGGTGGATCAGCGGCCCGATACTGGTCTTGTCGTCCATCGGATCGCCCAGGCGGAGTCCGGCCGCCTGGGCGGCCAGCGCCTCGGCGAACTGGTCATGCAGGTCACGCTGGACGAGGATGCGCTGGACCGAGTTGCAGCTCTGGCCGTTGTTCGAGAACCCGCCGGCCAGGCACTCGCGGAGCGCCAGCGGGATGTCGGCATCGGCGCAGATCAGGTTGGCTGAGTTGCCGCCCAGCTCCAGCAAGACCGGCCGCAGGCCGGCGGCCGCCCGGATCTCCCGTCCGGCTGCGGTCCCCCCGGTGAAGCTGATCAGGTCGACCCGGGGGTCGGCGAGCAGAGCCTCCCCCGTGTCCCGGCCACCGGGAATCACGTTGACCGCGCCGGCCGGGAACCCGGCCTCGGCGAGGATCTCGGCCAGGCGCAGGGCGGGTGCGGGGGCCTGCGGGGCGGGCTTGACCACCACGCAGTTCCCGGCCGCGAGGGCGGGGCCGACCTTGTGCGCGACGAGGTTCAGCGGCGCGTTGAAGGGCGTGATCGCGGCCACGATGCCCACCGGGTGACGGGCCAGCAGCGCGACGACGCCCTCACCACCGGGGATCGCGTCCGGTGGCGGGCTGGCCGGCAGGAGGGCCTCGGCGGCGGACGCCGCGGCCCGCAGGGTCCATGGCACCCGCCGGGTCTCCCGCCTGGTGTGGGAGATCACCTTGCCGGTCGCCTGGGTGATCTCCCGGGCCAGGTCCTCCGCCCGGGCCGCGACGATGTCGGCCGCCGCCCGGAGCAGGCGGGCGCGTTCGTGGGCCGGCATCGCGGCCATCTGGGATCGCGCGGCCGCGGCGGCGTCCAGCGCGGCCGCGACGGTGCCCGGGTCGGCGACACCGACCTGCGCCACGACCTGGCCCGCCCACGGCTCGACGAGATCGCCGAAGCCGGCCACCTCCACGAACCGGCCGCCTACCCAGGGCAGCAGCCGGCCCGGCCGGTCACCAGCCATAGTCCGGCACCGGGCCGGGCAGCGGGGGCAGATCCCAGCTGCCCGTCCCCGGAGCAGCCACCGAGGCGTCGACCCGGATGTCCAGGACCGTCGGCCGCTGCGACTTGATGGCCGCCTCCACCGCGTCCGCGATCTCGTCGGGACTGTCTATCCGGGCACCATCGGCGCCCATGGCCCGGCCGATAGCCGAGATGTCGGTGCTGTAGAGCTCGCCAGTCGAGGTCTTGCGGAACCGGGTCGCGATCTCACGGTCGGGACCGAAGAACGTGGCCTGCTGGCCGCGGATCGAGCCGTACCCGCTGTTGTTCCACACCACCCAGACCGCCGGGATGTCATGTTCCACCGCGGTGGCCACCGCGTTGGCGTGCATCAGGAAGCAGCCGTCGCCGCAGACGGTCAGCGCGGGGCTGCCCGGTGCGGCCAGCTTGGCGCCGATGACCCCGCCGACCCCGAACCCCATCGAGGCGAAGCCCCAGGCCTGGAGGAGCCGGCCGCCGGCGGCGCGGCCAGCTGCTGGAGCAGCCAGTTGTGATGGATGCCGACGTCGGCGAGCACGTTCGCGTCATCGGGCAGCACTCGCTGGAGTTCCGCGACCAGCCGGTCGGGGCGGATGGGCACGGCCGGGTCGGCCTGCCTGACCGCCAGGTCCGCCTCCCACTGCCGCTTCCAGGCGAGCGTCTCCGCGAGCCAGGCCGCGCGGCGTTCGGCGGGCACGTCGTCCGCGGTGGTCAGGCCGAGCAGTCCCGCGGCCAGCTCCGCGGTGTCCGCGATGACGGCGAGAGTGGGCGGGTAGTTACGCCCGATCTCCTGCGGGTCGATGTCCACGTGGATGAGCTTGGTGGGGGGAATGCTGAACGTGACGCCGGGGATCCACGAGCTCGTCGCCCGGTCGTCAAAGCGGGTGCCGAGGGCCAGGATGACATCCGCGGTGCGCGCCGCCTGGTTGGCCGCGTAGGTGCCGTTGCGGCCGGTCGGCCCGAGGCACAAGTCGTCCCGCTCGTCGAGGACGCCCTTGCCGAGCGGGGTCGTGACGACCGGGATACGCAAGGTCGCAGCCAGCTCGCGGACCAGTGTCCTGGCCCGCGGCGCCATCGCGCCGTTCCCGGCCACGATGACCGGGCGCTCCGCCTCACCGAGCAGTTCCGCCACCCGGCGCAGCGCCTCCGCGGACGGCGCGGGCGCGGCCATCGCGTCCGGCCGCCAGAGCGGGGTGGCCACCTCCTCGCCCACGTCTTCCACGAAGACGTTCAGCGGCACGTCGATGTTCACCGGGCCCGGCCGGCCCGAGGTCATCAGGGCGAAAGCCTGGCTCAGCATCAGCGGGAGCATCTCCGGCCGGACCGCCTGGAAGCTGCGCTTGACGTAGCTGCGGATCACCCCCGGGAAGTCGCCCTGGAAGTATTTCCCGGACTCCTGGAAGGGACCGCGGTTGAACTGCGAGGTGGGGACGTTCCCGGTAATCGCGAGCATGGCCGAGGAATCGAACATGGCCCCGGCCACGGCCATCACGATGTTGACCGAGCCTGGCCCGCAGGAGGTGTACGTGGCGATCGGGTGGCCGGCGACCCGGTAGTACGCGTCCGCGATGAACCCGGCGATCCGCTCGTCGTGCGTGGAGATGGTCTCGATGTCCCCGCGGCGGTCATAGGCCGCATCGAGAAGCCCCAGGATCCCGTGTCCGCAGACGCCCACCAGGTAGGGAACCCGCTGCTGCACCAGATAGTCAACGATTACGTCGGCGCCCCGACGGCCCATGATTTACCTCGATGTATTACGTTGCATACCGTTGTGTACAGCACAGTATGAGGCGGGTCCCGAGGTGTCAAGAAGCCTGATCGCTAGCCCTGGCCCATCTCGTCCGGGGCCTCCCGGATCATGTCGAGGCGCACGTCCCGCGACGCCCACATGTGCTTTTCGGCCACCTCCGCGGCGCCGTCCGCATCCCGCCGCCGGATCGCCTCCAGGAGCATCCGGTGCTCCTCCAGCGCTTCATCCCACCGCCCGGGGCGCAGGTAGGTCGTAGCCGGATAGCGCCGCAGGTGCACGGCCAGCCGCTCGAGCAGGTCGGCGAGCGTGCGGTTCCGTGCGGCCTGCCAGATAGCCCGGTGGAACGACCGGTTGATCGCGGCCATCTCCTGCGGCGTGGCGGTGCGCGCCTCGCCCATGCTGCGCAGGATCCGGTCCAGGTTGGCCAGGTCGTAGTCGGTCCGCCGGGTCGCCGCATCCCGGGCGGCCGCCGCTTCGAGGATGGTCCGGACCCCGTAGATCTCGAGTACTTCCTCGGAGCTCGTCTGGCGGACGCGCATCCCGCGGTTGACCCGCTCGAGCACGCCGTCCTGCTCGAGCATGCGCAGCGCTTCACGGATGGGGGTCCTGCTCACCCCGAACCGCTTGCCGAGGGCGGACTCGACCAGGATCTCGCCGGGCCGCAGATCGCCCTCGAGGACTTCCTCAAGCAACTGGTGATAGAGCGATGGCACCTTGGGGCCGTCCTTCCCGCACGCCCTTGCCTGCCCGGGTCGGCCACGCCAGCCCGCGACCGGCCATGCCCCGATGATAGGGGATGATCACCCGCCCGGCCCGTAATCCCTTGCGGGCCAGCCGGCAATCCGTGGCGGGCCGGCCGGCCTGACCGGCGGGCGCGGCGGCCGGCTCCCGTTGACAGCCGTAACGTTGCCGGAATTTGGCGGTAACGCAACCTATGTTCGGTAACGCAGCTTTACGTCGCCTTCAAGCCGAACCTGAGACCCTTGACGCACTGCATACTGCGGTATACCTTCTGACTACGTTTCGGACGCGTAACCACATTTCGGGCCTTCTAGCAGCCAAGACAGGGCTCCCAGCAGGCCCGGCATGGAAGCGGACCGACCCTTCGGTCCCTTGCGGAAGGATCCAGGTGCCAACTAACCCACAGCCTTCCCGCGGCCAGCCGTCACCCCGGCGCCGCGACTGGCCACCAGCTCCCGGTAATCACGGCTATGGCGGCCAGGGCGCGTCCTGCCCTGCCGCATCCATTCGCCTGCCCCTGCGCCCGTGACGGTCCTGCGTCCGGTCTGGCCGCGGCCAGACCGGACGCAGGCCCCGGACATCCCCCGCCCGCATTGGCCGCCACCGGCCTGATGCCACATCCCCACGTCGAATCGCAGCCAGGCTCTGACGCTCACAGGCCGGCCTTACCGCGCCTGCTGGGTACCTCCTGGCCTCGTGCGGCGCGGGCCATGCCGAATCGCGTATTCGAGGTCAACTAAAGGTCAGAGAAGGCCCATGAGTAATTTTTGGCTCGGAGTTGGTTTCGGTCTGGTCACGGCGTCGATTCTCGCCCTGGCCACCGTTCCTCTCTCCCTTCAGATGAGCGTAGCCCGCATCCCGAACTTCGCCCACGGGGAAATCCTGACCGCTGGCGCCTACGCCGCCTATCTCGTCAACGAGCACATCAGCAACATCTATCTGGCGGCGGTGGCCGCCGTGCTCGCCGGGGGGGCGGTGGCGTTCCTCATGAATCTCCTGCTCCTCCAGCCCTTCGCACGGCGCAGGCCGAGGCTGCTGATCCTGTTCATCCTGACTATCGCCGCCAGCCTGATCATCCAGAACCTCATCTTGCTGTTCTTCACCGGCAACAGCCTGGCCTACAAGCTGCCGGCCAGCGCGCCGCACCACGTGGGGCCGTTCCTGCTGACCGGGATGAACGTGTTCACGATCGTGGCCGCCGTGGTCGTGATGCTGGCCGTGCACGTCCTGCTCAAGTACACCAAGTTCGGCAAGGCCCAGCGCGCGGTGGCCGACAGCCGCGAGCTCGCCCAGGTCACCGGCATCAACAGCGAGCGGATCATCCGGCTCACCTGGCTGCTGGACGGCCTGATCGCCGGATTCGCCGGTTTCCTCCTCGGCATCAGCTCCGGGACGCTGAGCCCGACCCTGGGCCAGGGCTATCTCCTGGTGATCTTCGCCGCGGCCATTCTCGGCGGCATCGGCCGGCCGTACGGGGCCATGGTCGGCGCCCTGGTCATAGGCCTGGCCATGGAGATCAGCGCACTGTACATCCCGGCCTCCTACAAGGAGGTCGTGGCCTTCGGCCTGCTCATCCTCACCTTGCTCTTCCGGCCGAACGGCATCTTCTCCGCGCCGCGCGCGGCTGGAGCGGCAGGAGCAACGGCATGACCCAGTACATCATCGGCCTGGCCACGACCGGCGTCATCTTCTCGGTCATCACCCTCGCGCTCAACGTCCGGTGGGGCTGGGCAGGCGAGTTCGACATCGCGCTGTTCGCGTTCGTGGCCATCGGCGCCTACGTTTACTCGGTCCTCACGCTCGGGCCGAACACGTTCCCGCCGCCCAGCGGTTACATACTCGGCTTGCGGGCTCCCTTCCTGGTCGGCGTGATCGCGGCGGTCGTCGTCGCAGGGCTGGCGTCGGCGGTGGTCGGCGCGGTGGCGCTGCGGAAGCTGCGTGACGACTACTTCGGGATCACGACCCTCGCGTTCGCCCTGATCCTGGCGCTGGTCATCGGGCAGTACACGCCCCTGTTCGACGGTTACGAGGGCCTGTTCGGGATGCCGCAGCCGCTCTTCACGGCGCAGCCCTTCGGGCCGGACGGCGGCTACTACCTCGGCATCTGCATCATCGCGCTGGTGATCACGTTCCTGGTCCTGCAGCGCCTGTCCAAGAGCCCCTTCGGGCGGGCTGTCCGGTCCGTCCGCGAAGACGACACCGCGTCGCTGGCCTTCGGCCGGAACGTGTACCTGCTGAAGCTGAAGGCCTACATCCTGGGTGGCTGCGTGGCAGGACTGGGCGGCGCCCTCCTCGCCTCCTATATCACCGCCTTCAACCCCTACGGCTGGACACCCCAGGAGACCTTCCTGATCTACGCCGCGCTGTTCATCGGCGGCACCGGGAACGCCATCGGGGCCATCATCGGCACCTTCTTCGTCGAAGTCGCGGTGCAGGAAGTCACCCGGTACGTCCCGCAGATCGGCAACAACGCCTCCAGCGGGGACGCGATCCGCCTGGTTCTCATCGGCCTGATGATTGTCGGGATCTTGTGGTGGCGGCCGCGCGGCGTGCTTCCCGAGCAGCGCGGGCTGGACCTGCTCCCAGGCGAGGCGGCTCCCCCCGGGCCGGGGTGGCGGACGGCCCTGCGTCCCGCAGGCTTCGCCGGGTGGCGGTCCAGCATCCGGCCGTCGGCCGGCCCGCGGTCCGCCGCCCGCGCGCAGGCACCGGCCAGGTCCGCGCCGTCGGCGGCTGGCGCCGCGCCGACATCGCCGACATCCCCGGGCGCCGCCGCACCGGCCACCGCCGCCGCGCCGCCGCGCCGCGACCCTCCCGGCACGGAACCGGGCTCCGCGCCGGAGCCTGCCGAGGCGCCATCCGGGCCCATCCGGCTGTACACCAGGGCGGCCGGGCCAGCCGCCCCGGGAGCGGCGCCGGCCACGCTCGAGGTTTCGCACCTGACCAAGGCGTTCGGCGGGGTCAAGGCCGTGGATGATGCGTCCCTGTCCGTACGCGCGGGGTCCCTCACCGGCCTGATCGGCCCGAACGGTGCGGGCAAGAGCACCATGATCAATTTGATCTCCGGATTCGAGAGAGCGGACTCCGGCCAGATCCTGTTCGACGGGCAGCGCATCGAGGGCAAGTCCCCGCACGCCATCAGCCAGCTCGGCCTGATGCGCAGCTTCCAGTCCCCCCGTGAGTGGCCAGGCCTGACGGTCATGGAGAACATGCTGCTGGCCACGCCGATCGAGGGGCGGGAGACGGTCTGGCGCGGCTTGCTCACCCCCGGGCGGCTGCGGGCCGCCGAGTCACGGGACCGGGTGCTGTCCCGCGAGCTGCTCGACGAAGTCGGCCTGCTCAAGCTCAAGAACGAGCCGGCCGGCAACCTGAGCGGCGGGCAGAAGCGCCTCCTCGAGTTCGCCCGCCTGGCCGCCGCCCGGCCCCGCCTGGTCCTGCTGGACGAGCCCCAGGCCGGGGTCAACCCGGTGCTGCGGGAGCGGATGGCCGAGCTGATCAGGGCCATGGCGGCCAGCGGGGTGACCGTGCTGATGGTGGAGCACAATCTGCCCTTCCTGGAGAGCCTGTGTGACCACGTCATCGTGATGGCCCTCGGCGGCTGTATCGCCACCGGGTCCATGTCAGAACTCCGCTCCAACGCGAGCGTGGTAGATGCCTACTTGGGTCAGGTGGATGTCGCCGATGTCTGACGAGCCTTATCTGGTCATCAATGACCTCACCGCCGGTTATGGCGGGCCGCCCATCATCGAGGGGATCAGCCTGGAGGCCCGCCCCGGTGCCATCACGGCGATCGTGGGACCCAACGGCGCCGGCAAGTCAACCCTGATGAAGGCCATCGCCGGGGTGGTCCGGCCCTCCGGTGGCGAGATCAGGGTCTGCGGGCAGGTCACGACCGGGCTGACCGCCGACAAGCTGGTCCGCCACGGCATGGCCTATGTCCCGCAGGTGGCCAACGTCTTCCCTTCCCTGACGGTCGTCGAGAACCTGGAGATGGGGGCCTACAACCGCAAGTCCGGCGTCCGGGAGCGGATCGAGGAGCTCTACGAGCTGTTTCCCGATCTGCGCCCGGCCGCCCGCCGCCCGGCCCGGACCCTGAGCGGGGGCCAGCGGAACATGCTCGCCATGGCCCGGGGGCTGATGTCTGATCCCAAGGTCCTGCTGGTGGACGAGCCCACCGCCGGAATGGCGCCGAAATTTGAAGCTGCCGTATGGCAGCACATCGTGCAGATTCGGCAGACCGGCGTAGCCGTAGTGGTCGTGGAGCAGAATACCCGCCGCACGTTGACCCACGCCGATTGGGCTTACGTACTCGTTCTCGGCAGGAATCGCCTTTCTGGCTCCCCCGCTCAGCTGCTCGACAACGAGGAGGTGGTGGCGCTTTACATCGGGGGGGGAGCCTGAATCTGTGCTGCTGCTCCACGAAGACGGGGACTGACAGCGAATAGGAGAACGCATCATTATGACACTACGTTCCACGAGACCAATGGCGCCGCGCATGCTCGTCGGCGCCACTCTCACCGCGACACTGGCCCTGCTGGCCGCGTGCTCATCAGGGACATCGGGCTCAGGCGGCTCGGCCGGCTCGCCCAGCCTGACCGGCACGGTTACTTTCGGCGTCCTGCACCCGTTCACCGGGGCCTACGCTTCGGTCGGCGAGGCATCGCTGCAAGGCGTCACGGTGGCTGCCTCGGAGATCAACGCGAACGGCGGGATCCTCGGGCACAAGCTCACCATCGTTCATGCGGACACGCTGGGCGACCCGGTGGACGCCGTGCCCGCCGCCGAGCACATGATCGCGTCGAGTCACCCATCGGCGATCATCGGCCCCGGCGGGCTCGAGATCGGCTCGATCCAGCGCATCCTGGACGCCAATAAGATCCCCTTCGAGTTCGAGGGCGGCGACACCGCCTTCGACAACACCACCGACCCGATGCTCTGGCGGGACAGCCCTTCCGACCTCCAGGAGGGGGTCGCGATGGCGCTCTACGCCCTGCACCACGGCTACAAGCGCGCCGCCTTCATGATGTCCAGCATCACCACGGCGCAGGACTTCATTCCCTACATCGAGGGCGCCTACAAGGCGGGCGGCGGGCAGATCGTGGCCAATGAGACCATGACGCCGGGACTCACCTCCTACCGCTCCGAGGTGCTCAAGGTGGTCCAGGCCAAGGCACAGGTGATCTTCAGCCAGATCGAGCCGCCGACGGCCGCCGTCATGACGCAGGACTTCAAGGAGATTGACAACCTCGCGATCCCCATCGTGGCCAGTGACACCAGTGCCGCGGCCGAGTGGATCAAGGCGGTCACGCCGGCGGTGGCCAATAAGGCCATCGTCTCGTGCGAGGGAGCCACGGCTACCTCTCCGGCGAGCCCGGTGTTCATGAAGTACTTCAAGCAGGATTTCAAGGGCCAGCCGCTGGCGAGTGCGACCTATTCCTACGACGCGACCATCGCCCTGGCGCTGGCCATGTCCAAGGCCAAGTCGACCACCGGCACGGTTTTCGCCAAGGACATCCCCCTGGTGACCACCGCGCCCGGGACCGTGGTGTACGACTACAAGACGGGACTCGCGGATATCAAGGCGGGCAAGAAGATTAACTACGACGGCGCCAGCGGGAACATGGACTACAACCAGTTCCACAACGTCTTCGGCCCGTATCAGCTGGTCAAGTCGAATCTGTCCGGGACCGAGCAAGCCGTCGCGACCATTACCGCGGCGCAACTCGAGAAGGGCACGCCCAAGGGATTGTGAGCCCGGCCCCGCCAGCCGGGAAGTGCCCAGCGACCCCGGGCCGGCGGCTCTGCCAGGGTGATCGTCGCGGTCGCATCGTGACGATCACCCTGGACAGAGGGTGAAGACAGCGCCCAGGCACGAACCCGGCCGAGCGGCCGGGACGCACTGATCAAGGCACCATCCGACTCCCATACGATAGCCGCTGCCCCGCCTGCCAGCGCAGATGCGCCTGGCGGGCGGGGCAGCGGCTTATCACGCCGGATCAGCCGGCGTCACGCCGGATCAGCCGGCCGCGGCCGCCACCGGGTTGCTGAGCGGCTCCATGCCGCTGATGCGGCACTCCACAACATCGCCGGGCGACAGGACCACCGCGCCCGGCGTGCCGGTGCTGACGATGGCCCCCCGTTCCAGCGGCATGACCTGGCTGATGAACGAGAGCAGCTCGGCGGGCCCGAACCGCATGTCAGCCAGCGTGGCCGAGCGGATGCAGGCGCCGTTGAGGTGGGTGCAGACGCGCACGCCGGCCAGGCCGCCGGTGGCGGAGCCCAGCTCGCCGAGCGGGACCAGTTCCGGGCCGAAGGAGAAGAACCCGGGGAAGTTCTTGGACACGGTGAGCATCCGGGAGTCCATCTGCAGGATGTCCTCGGCGGTCTGGTCGAGGATGCAGCAGCCGCCTGCCACGTAGCCGAGCGCGTCCGCGGCGTCCACCTGGTACATCCGCCGCCCGATGACCAGGCCGAGTTCAGCCTCGGCGGTCACCCGGCTGCTCATCGCCGGCAGCGGGATGACCTCACCCGGGCCGATGACCGTGTGCGCGCCCTTGAAGAACAGCGTCGGGTACTCGGTCGGCCTGGCCTGCAGGTCGGCCGCGTGCACCAGGAAGTTGAGCCCGACCCCGACGATCGTCCCGGCCTCGTCCGGCCGGATCACGGTCCTCATCCTTGCGCCCCGAACCGCCCGGCCCCGGTGCCGGCCAGCCGGCCGAAGACCGCGCCCGACGTGAGCCCTGAGCCACCGGGGTAGTTGAAGTAGAACAGGCCGCCGACGAGCTCGCCGCAGGCGAACAGGCCGGGGATCGGGTGCCCCTCGTCGGCCCGCACGGCCCCGGTCCGGGGATCGATGTCCAGGCCGCCGAAGGTGAACGTGATGCCGCAGGTGATCATGTACGCCTCGAACGGCGGCGTGTCGATGCGGTTGGCCCAGTTCGACTTGGGCGGGCTGATGCCCTCGGTGGACCGGCCGTCCTTGACGTTGGGGTTGAACGGGATCGACACCCGCACGGCCTCGTTGTAGTTCTTGACCGTGCTGAGGAACGCGTCCGGGTCGACCCCGTCGAGCTTGCGGGCGAGTTCCTCGATCGTGTCCGCGGTGACCCGGGTGATCTGCTTGATCCGGTACTCGTCCCGGAGCAGGCCGGCCACCTTGGCGTCGAATATCTGCCAGGCGAACTGATGCGGCTGGGCCAGCACCTCGCGGCCGTAGCGGGCGTAGGTGAGGTTGCGGAAGTCGGCGCCCTCGTCCACGAAGCGCTGGCCGTCCGCGTTGACGATGATCCCGAACGGGTAGCTGTGCTTCTGGAAGCCGTCGCCTACCCGCCGGTCCCCGAAGTCCGGCGCGTTCCGGTCCCAGCCCACGGCGTGGCAGCCTGACCAGTTGCCGCGGGCCCGCGCCCCGATCTCCAGGGCCATCCGGATGCCGTCCCCGGTGTTGAACCGGGTACCGCGGACCTTGGCCAGATCCCAGCCCGGGCCGAGGTAGCGGGTCCGCCATTCCGTGTTCGCCTGGAATCCCCCGCTGGCCAGGACGACCGCGTCCGCGGGAATCACCTCCGTGCTCCCGTCCCGCGCGCGCGTCTTGACGCCGGTCAGCTTTCCGCCCTGCTGCACGAGCGCGACGGCCCGGGCCTGGTAGACCAGGCTGATCCCGGCCCTCTCGGCGCTGGCCGACAGGGTGTTGACCAGGCCGAGGCCGCCGCCGACCGCCTCGACCGTGAGCCCGCCCCAGAAGCGGAACCGCCCGTCCACCTTGAACGCCTGGCTGTGGTACATGGGGCCGAACCGGACCCCCTTGGCCCGCAGCCACTCCGCGGTCGGCAGGCTGCCGCTGACCAGGGTCTCGGTCAGGTCGGGGTCGCACCGCGACTCGGTGACCCGGGCCATGTCGTCGTAGAACGACTCCACCGGGTAGGAGCCGAAATCGTTGGTCTCCCACTCCGCCTCGGTCAGGTCCGGCATCAGCCGCCGCAGATCACCGGTCCCGTCGTAGGTGATGCGGAAGGCACCCGCGGTGAACGCGCTGTTTCCCCCGCGTTCCTCGAGCGGGGCGCGCTCCAGCACGGTGACCCGCGCCCCTTGTTCCGCGGCGGCGAGCGCAGCGCACAGGCCCGCGTTCCCGGCCCCGATGACCACTACATTTGACATAACGATCCAATTCGCGGCTGGGGAGTCCATTGGGAGCGGGTCGGCCGAGGGCCGCAGCGCCAGCGCGTCGAGCACCTCGGTGAGTTCGTCACGAACCTGGGCGGAGGGGGCCGCGCTCACCCGCGCGAAACCGTCCGCGATCACGCCGCGGCGGCGCAGCAGTTCCTTGCGGATGCCCAGCCCGGCCCCGGGCTGGGCCTCGAAGGAGATGAGCGGCAGGTAGTGCGCGAACGTGGCGTACGCGGCCGCCTGGTCGCCGGCCTCCAGGCTGATCCGCAGGTGCCGGAGGACCTCGGGGTAGGAGAACCCCGTCATCGTCCCCACCGCGCCGCGGCGCATCTCGAAGTAGCTGGCCACCCCGCCGAGGCCGCCGAACACCGATGAGGCCGGCGCCCGGCTCAGCAAGGCCGAGATCTTGGCCGGGGTCGGCGGGTCTTCCAGCTTGACGGTGGTGACCCGGGCGGCCCGCAGGCACTCCACCATGACGCTCACCGGGAGCAGCACGCCGGTGGCCGCCGGCTCGTCCTGCAGGATCAGCGGCAGGCCGCCCTGATCGGCGACGCCCGCGAAGAAACCTGGCAGCGAGTCCACCGACCGGAGCAGCGGGGGCGCCGCGACCATGACCGCGTCCGCGCCGCAGGCCTGGGCCTGCCGTACCAGCGCGACGGTGGTGTGCAGGGCACTGCTCGAGGCACCGACCGCGACCGGTGTCCCGGCCGCCGCCGTCACCACCGCGCGGATGACCGCGGCCCGTTCGCCGGTGTCCAGGGCGGACGCCTCGCCCATGACGCCCAGGACGGTCAGCCCGTCGGCGCCCCAGGTGAGCACGGCCTCGGTCAGCGAGCGCTGGCTGGCCAGGTCGAGCGAGCCGTCGGCCGCGAACGTCGTCGGCATGACGTACCAGGTGCCGGAGAATGAGCCATCCTCCCCGGCCCTGGCCGCCGGGCCGGGAACCGCCTCGGGCATCAGGCTGTGGCCCCGGCCAGGGCACCCACCAGCGCACCGTCGATGCTGGGCAACTCGTCGATCCGCTCCAGGCGGCCGAGCGCCAGGGCGGCCGCGTCGTCGGGGAGCACGCCCGCGGCCGCGGCCAGGAACTTCGACCTGACATCAGCCATGCTCAGCGGATCCTGCTCGTCGCCGCGGGGCACGGCCCGCCGGTCGGTCAGGCGCCGCCCGTCCGTCAGCTCGAGCTCGACGACCGCGCCGGTGCCTTCGACCGTGTCATCCAGCACCACGCTGACGTTCTCCCGTGCGTAGCGGTCCAGTTCCCCGTCCTTGAGCCGTTCCGGGGTGAACTGGTCCAGCCCGCACGTTCCGTCCGCGAGGATGACCGCGCTGACGAAGGGAGCGGACAGCAGCGCCTGGAAGCGGTTGTCCCAGGGAAGCTGGCCGTGCATGTTGTAGACGGTGGGGCTCAGGCCGACCCGCGCACGAGCGACCGATGCCGCGGACGCCCCCGCGGTCTCGACCAGGTGCAGCAGCGCGGTGGCCACGGATTGCAGGGAACTGGCCAGCGGCCACGGCCGGAGGCTGAGCCGCTCCAGTTCCCAGCGGTCGCCCAGGCCGTCGAGCGCCACGCCGGGGTTCCCGCCGTCGGAGTAGGTCCCGTAGAGGCCCCCATCCTCGGCGGTGAGGACATCAGCACCGGCCTCGAACCCGGTCTCGGCCAGGCTGGCCGCGAGGTAGCCGGACAGCGCCCCGCGGGACTGGTGAAACTTGATGGTGGGCGTTCCCCAGTGCGCGAACGTTCCCGCCGACTGACTGCCGGCCAGGCTGAACGCGTTCCGCATGTGCCTGGCGTCCAGGCCGAGCAGCGTGCCGGATGCGGCCGCACCGCCGAAGGGACCCCAGACCCCGGGGGAATGCCATCCGTTCGCGCGGAAAGCCGGGTAGTTCGAGCCCAGCGCCACCCGGGTGGTGATCTCCAGGCCCAGCGCGAACGCGAGCAGGAAATCGGCGCCGGTGACCTCCCGTTCGATGCCGGTGGCCAGGGCGGGCGGGAAGACCTGCGGAGTGACATGGCAGAGGGCGGGCCGGTAGACATCGCAGACCGTCGTCGCCGTGACCAGGTAGCCGTTCACCAGCACGGCACCGGCGTTGGCCAGCGGCCGGCGCCCGACCACCGGGGAGCGGCCCGGGCCGGCCACGGCCGAGGCGAGCCGCTCGATCAGCGGCACCTCCTCGCTCCGGTTACCCATCAGCGCACTCGCGACCGTGTCGACCAGCACGATCCGGGCGCGTTCCCGGGCGCTGTCCGCCAGGTCCTCCATCCGGGTGGCCACGACGAAGTCGGCGAGCCGCTCGGTCAGGTTGTCCTTCACGTCACTTCCCCTCTTGCGGGATGATCGCCACCGGCCGGGTCGGCGAGCCGGTCGCGCCGACGAGCTTCAGTGGCAGGCTGACAAACAGGAATTCCTTCGCACCGGACGCGGCCAGGTCCTCCAGGAACAGGTTCTCGAAAATCAGGATGCCGGCCCGGGCCAGCAGCAGCGTGTGGTTGGGCAGGCTGTGCCCGAGCACCTCGTCGACGTATCCCGGCAGGTCCCAGGACATGTTGTCGGCGCCGACCGCGTACACGCCCAGCCCGGCCGCCCACTCGCCGGAACTCCTGGCCATCCCGCCGCCGGTGATGTAGTCCGGGTCCTCCCAGGCCGCACCCCAGCCGGTGTGGATGAGCAGGACGTCGCCCGGTCGCACGGTTACCGCCTGGCGCTCCGCGGCCGCCTCCAGCTCGGCCCGCTCGACCAGGTAGCGCGGCGGGAGCCGGTCACCGCGGGCCTCGACCAGATCGATGAGGACACCGCGGCGGACGATCGGCGGGAGGGCCTCGGCGGAGAGAACCCGGACGCCACCCGGGTCCTGATTAGCGGCGGTCACCGGGACCCCGCCGAACATCTGCATGTCCTCGGCCTGGTGGCACAGCGCGTCGACGTGCGTTCCCGCGTGGTCAGCGGTCAGGATCATCCCGGCCGCGCTGGTCCGGCTCTCCAGCCCCTCTTCGTGCCTGCGGTGCAGCATGAACGTGTAGTTGGGCGCGTTGGCGGGAAACATCGGCATCCCGGCGAAGCGCGGCTGCTCGAGGTCGATGACGCGGGCGTCCGTCAGCTCGCTGATCAGTGCGGCCGCCGCCCCGGCCGTGGCCGGCGCCCCGGTCACCGCGAGCCGTCCGCCGCGACCGTCCCGGCGGCAGCCAGGTGAGCGGCGACTTCCTCATCGGCGATGCCGACCCCGGCCACCGCCTTGGCCACCCCGGCGTAGACGGCGACGTGCTTCAGCACGGCCGCGATCTGCTCCGGCGTGCAGCCGTTCCGCAGCGCCCCCCGGACGTGCAGCCTGACCTCGTTCAGCTGCCCGAGCACGGTAACCACCGCGATCGTCAGCAGGCTGCGCGCCTGCGGTTCGAGCGTGTCGTCGAGCCAGGCCTCCCCCCACGCCCAGCGCGTCACGAACTGCTGGAACGGAGCGGTGAAGGCGGTTGCCCTGGTGGTGACGGCGTCCACGTAGTCGTCGCCGAGCACGTGGCGCCGCACCGCCATGGCCCGTTCGAAGCTCTCATCCATGGTTATTCGCGTCCTCCTTGGGGGGCAACCGCGGGGCCTGTCCTGGACGCGGGCAGGCGCGCTGTCCCAGCGGTGGCGGCGGCCGGCCGGGCCGGCAGCTGGCTCCCGCAGGGATTGTGGCGCTATGTCCGTCCAGTTAGGTACACTGCTGTATACATCGGGCCGGGAGAAAGTGTCAAGAAAGGTCAAAGCGGGTGCGCCGGTGACGACGAATACGCAGGTCGTCACGCATCGGCGGGCCGGGCTGGCGTACCCGCGAACGGGTCTGCCGACGGCCGGGCGCGCCCGCCGGGAGGGGTTCCTGCCGGGGCCCCGGGCAGGGAGATGCGGCAGTGGACCTCGACATTTCAGGACGCGTCTACGTGGTCAGCGGGGGGACCCGCGGTCTCGGGTTCGCGACCGCCCAGCGGCTCGTCGCGGAGGGCGGCCGCGTGGTGGTCTCCGGGCGCAACGCGGAGTCCGCCGCGGCGGCCGCCGAGAAGCTCGGCGGCCCGGCCTGCGCCGCCGGAGTGGTGGCCGACAATGCTGACCCGGCCGTCGGGGACACGCTGGCCGAGGCGGCCCGCAGCACGTTTGGCCGCCTGGATGGCGTGCTGATCAGCACCGGGGGCCCGCCTCCGGGAGCGATGACGGCCATCTCCGACGAGCAGTGGCTCGGCGCGTTCCAGTCGGTGTTCCTGGGCGCGATCCGGATCGCCCGGTCAGCCGCCCGGGTCCTGCCGCACGGCGGCGTGATCGCGTTCGTGCTGTCGTCCTCGGTGAAGTCCCCGCTCAGCCAGCTGGCCCTGTCCAACGGGCTGCGCCCGGGCCTGGCCATGGCCGCGAAGACGCTGGCCGATGAGCTTGGCCCGGCCGGCATCAGGGTGGTGGGGGTAATGCCGGGCCGGATCGCGACGGCGCGCACCGAGGAACTGGACGCGCGTTCCCCCGGCCGGCGGGAGGCGGCCGAGGCCAGCATCCCGCTGCGCCGCTACGGCGACCCCGACGAGTTCGGGCGGGTGGCCGCCTTCCTCCTCTCCCCGGCCGCCTCGTACCTGACCGGCCTGGTCGTCCCGGTCGACGGCGGGGCCCTGCGATGCCTGTGACCGGGCCCGGGCGCCCGCTGCGCCTGGCCCGGGCCCTGACGCCTGCGGGTGCACCGGCCGACGGGGTGGTCTCCGGAGGCCGCTTCATCCCCCTCAGCGCTTTCCCGGCCCTGGGCGGGGGCACGATCGCTGACCTGCTGCCTGACTGGCAGCAGAACGTGGGCCTGCTCCGCGCCGCCCTGGCCGGCCCGCCGGGGCCAGACCCCGCCGCGTCCTGGCCCGCGGGCCGCACCCGCCTGCTGCCGCCGGTCACCCCGCGCCAGATCTTCCAGGTCGCACTCAACTACGCCGACCACGCCGCAGAGATGGCCCTGCCCCTCCCGGAGCAGCCGTTCGTGTTCGCGGGGCTGCCCAGCGCCCTGTGCGGGCCGTGTGACGACATCGTCCTCCCGCCGGCCGGCCAGCATGACTGGGAACTCGAGCTGGGCGTGGTCATCCGCCGCCGCGCGCGTCACGTGGACCGGGCCGGGGCAGCCGACTGCATCGCGGGCTACACCGTCACCAACGACCTCACGACGCGGGACCGGCTGCGGCGGCCGGAGGCCGGCCGGACGGACTACCTCGCCGCCAAGAACCCGCCCACGTTCCTGCCCACCGGGCCATACCTGGTGCCAGCCGACGAGGTGGACGCGGGACGGCTGCCCATGACCCTGTCCGTCAACGGGCAGGTGATGCAGCAGGGCTGCACCTCGGCCATGGTGTTCGACGTGCCGAGCCTGATCGCCACGCTCTCGGCCCAGGTGGAACTGCTGCCGGGGGATCTGCTGCTGACCGGCACCCCGGCCGGCACCGGGCACGCGCGCGGGCGGTTCCTGCAGCCCGGGGATCTCATCGAGGCGGTCATCGGCGACATCGGGCAGCAGCGGAACCGCTGCGTGGCCGAGCGGGCCGTGCCGGCCGGCCCGGGCGGTCATCGTGCCGCGTGACCAGCGGACGGTCTTCGGCGCGGCCCCGGAGGCGTACGACAGCGTGCGCCCCGGATATCCGGCGGCGCTGCTGGATACGGTCACGGCGGTCACCGGGATCCGGCCCGGCGACCGGGTGCTCGAAGTAGGGGCCGGGACCGGCAAGGCGACCCGCGCCATGGCGGACCGGGGCTGGCGCCTCACCTGCCTGGAGCCGAGCGCGGAGATGCGCCGGCAGCTCGCGATCGCGTGCGCCGGGGTACCCGATCTCACCGTGTCGGGCCACTTCCTCGAGACCTTCCCCGCCGGGGAGCGGTTCCGCCTGGCCCTGGCCGCCCAGTCATGGCACTGGACCGACCCGGACGTGCGCTACCAGCGTGCCCATGACCTGCTCGCCCCCGCGGGCTGGCTCGCGCTGACCTGGAACACGCCCCGGCGCACGGACCGGAGCCTCGACGCGGACCTGGACGCCCTGTACCGGCGGCACGCGAACGGGCTGCGCGCCCGCGAGCCCGGATCGGCCGGCGTGCACCGCGGGCAGTGGTCAAGCGGCGACCTCACCGCCAGCCCGCTGTTCGGCGTGGTCCTGCACTGGCGGCAGGACTGGGCGGAGCGCTATGACGCTGACCGCTACGCCCGGCTGCTCGCCACCCAGTCCGACCACCTCATGCTCGAACCGGCGGTCCTGGCCACGCTGGTCAGTGAGGTACGGCAGCTGGTGAACCGCCGGGGCGGCCAGATCACGCTCACCTACGCCACCGACCTGTATCTCGCCCAGCGGGCGCCGTGACGCTGGGCACCCGACGACCGGAGGCCTCATGACACTGCCGTTGTCCGGCTGCACGTTCGGCTGGCTGCACCTGGCCGCGCTCCCGGATGCGCTGCGGGCGCTCGCCCGCCACGGCTTCCGCTCCCTGGAACTGACCACCGCTCCACCGCACCTGTTCGCCCCGGCCTTCGGGCCGTACGAGCGGCGGGAACTGGCGCAGACGCTGGCCACCCTCGGCCTGACGGTGGTATCGGTCAACCCGAGTTTCGCAGACATCAACCTGGTCAGCACCAACCCGGAAATCGGCGAGATCAGCGTGCGCCAGATCATCGCCAACCTCGAGCTGGCCGCCGACGTGGGCGCGTCATGCGTGGTGGTGATCCCGGGCCGGCGGCACGCCCTGGCCCCGGCTCCCGACCGGGACGCGCGCGCCGTGCTCGACCGGCAGCTGGCCCGGCTGCTGTCCCGGGCCGCGGAACTCGGGATCACGATCGCCCTGGAAAACAGCCCCTACGGATACCTGGGCGGCTCCGCCGACCTCATCGAGATCGTGGACCGCTGGGACTCCCCGCAGCTGCGCATCACGTACGACGTGGCCAACGCGCTGGCCATCGAGGATCCCGCCGAGGGCGTCCGCCGGATCGGCCAGCGTCTCGCCCTCGCGCACGTCAGCGACACCTGGCGGGACAGCTGGGCGCACACCTCGGCCGGCCGGGGCGAGGTTGACTTTCCCGCCTTCGCCGCCGCCCTCACCGAGACCGGTTTCCGCGGCCCGACCGTGTACGAGCTGGTTGACGGGGAGGACCCGGAACCCCGGCTGCCTGCCGACCTGGCCACCCTTGCGGCCGCGGGCTGGGCCGCGTGACGGCGCCCCGGCCGGCCGTCCCCCCGGCGCCCGTGATACCCGCCCAGGCCGGCGTGGTCGTGGCCGGAAGTGGCGCCGCCGGGCTCACCGCCGCCCTGGCCGCGGCGACCGCGGGCGCCGACGTCCTGCTGGTCGAGCGGGCCGGGCAGCTGGGCGGGACCACGGCGCTGTCGGGGGGGCGGGTCTGGATACCCGCGAGCGACTTCAGCGACGGTGACACGCCCGCCGCCGCAGCCGCGTACCTGGACGGCATCTTCAGCGACCGCTACCGGCACATGACCGAGGCGTTCATCGCCACCGCGCCGGAGATGGCCCGCTTCGTCGAGCGCCACAGCGAGCACCGGTTCGTGGCCTGCCGCCGCTACCCGGACTATGACCCGGCCCGCCCCGGTGCGACCCTCAGCGGCCGGGCCCTGGACATGCGCCCGATCGACACCAGGAAGCTCACCCCGCTGGCCAGCAACATCCTGCTGCCGCCCGGGTACCAGCCGATGTCGTTCGCCGAGTGGGACAGCTGGCGCTACCCGGACCAGTTCGACTGGGACCTGCTGCGGGAAAGGGAGCGGACCGGCGTCAGGACCGGCGGTGCGGCCCTCGTGGCCGCCCTGGTTGACGGCGCGGTGAAGGCAGGTGCCCGGATCCTGACCGGGGCCCGGCTGACCGGCCTCGCACCCGGATCGGCGGAGGTGGAACGGGACGGCCGCACGGCTACCGTCGCCGCGGCCTCGGTCATCCTGGCCACCGGCGGCTTTGACTGGGACCAGGACCTGCGCGCCCGGCTCCAGCCGGCCGCGCAGCGGGCCAGCGGGGCCCCGCCCACGAACACGGGCGACGGGCTGCTCATCGCCCTGCAGGCCGGGGCGATCACCGACAACATGGCCGAAGGCTGGTGGATGCCGATGATGGCGATCCCCGGCGAGACCTTGCTGGGCGAGCAGTTCTACCGATCACTCATCCGCGAGCGCGGCCTGCCCCGCCAGATCATGGTCAACGCCGAGGGCCGGCGGTTCGTCAACGAGGCGCGGCCGTACAACGAGATCGGCAAGGCGCTGCACCGGGAGGGCGGACCGGTGCACCTGATCTTCGACGAGACGTACCGGGCCAAATACCCGATGCCGGGGGTTCCGCGGGACCAGCCGGTGCCAGGCTGGGTCAGCACGGCCGGCTCCATCGCCGGGCTGGCCACCAGCATCGGTGCCGACCCCGCTACCCTGGCCGGCACGGTCCGCCGCTGGAACCACGCGTGTGCCAGCGGCACCGACCAGGACTTCGGCCGCGGCGGGGATGCCTACCAGCAGTTCTGCGGCGACCCGGCTATCCGGCCGAATCCCAGCCTCGGGCCGCTGGACCAGGCGCCGTACTACGCGGTGGAGGTCCTGGCCGGGACCATCGGAACCAAGGGCGGGCCGGTCACTGACATCGACGGGGCCGTGCTCGGCCCGGACGGCACCCCCATCGCGGGCCTGTACGCCGTCGGCAACACCGCCGCCTTCTGGACGGCAGACGGATATCCGGGCCCCGGCGCCACCCTGGCCGTGGGCATGACCATGGGCTACCGGGCGGGGCGGCACGCGGCAGCCTGCGGCTGACCGGCCGGTCAGGCCCGCAGGAGCCGCCGGCTCACCAGGCCAGCCACCGCCACCAGCAGCACCGCGAACCCCAGCACCGCGGCGCGGGCGGACAGCAGCTGGGTGGCCAGGCCCAGCGCCACGACCGGGACGGCCAGGCCGACGTACCCGGCCAGGAACAGGCCGGCCAGCGCCTCACCGCGGGCCTGCGGCCGGGCGATGCCCAGCACCGTGGTCACGCTGCCCTTGAACGCGGCGCCCGCCCCGCTGCCCGCCACGATCCCGCCGGCCAGCAACAGCGCCAGGCTGGCCAGCCAGAACGCCACGGTGATCACGGCCAGCCCGGTGCCCAGGGCCAGCAGCCCGAAGGCCAGCTGGCGGCGGAGCGGGACGCGGCTCACCACGATCTGGGCCAGGGCGGCCGCGCCGAACACCGCGAACGTGGCCGCCCCGGCCAGCGCGTGCGACGTGTCGTGCAGCGGGCCGGCGATGAACCCGGGGGCCAGCGACGTGAACAGGCCGAACAGCGCGAACTCGGCCGCGGCGGCCGCGCTGGCCGCGAAGAACGCCGGGCGGTGCTCGGCGGGCACCGATACCCGCTGCGGCCGGTACCGGGGCCGCACCGCGGGGCGCGTCACCGTCTCGGGCACCAGCGCCAGCGCCAGCAGGCCGGCCAGCATGAGGGCCTCGAACACGAGATACGGCACGACCAGCGGGGCCCCCGCGTACTGGGCCAGGAAGCCGGACACCAGCGGGCCGAGCCCGATCCCGCCCAGGTTGGCCGCGGTCGCGATGATCTCCGCACGGCGCCGGGGCATGCCCCCGCGGCCGGACGCGTCCAGCTCACTCAGGTACGCGGTGGCGGTGGCGGTCAGCATCCCCACGCTCACGCCGGACACCACCCGGGCGGCCAGCAGGCCGGGCACCGTGGGCCAGAGCAGGAACATCACCCCGGACGCCGCGTTGACGGCCACGGCGATGGCGGCCATCCGCCGCCGCCCGAGCCAGTCCGACAGGTGCCCGGCCAGGAACAGGCTGGCGATCACGCCGACCGCGTACGCGGCGAAGATCACCGTGATCATCAGCGGGCCGAAGTGGTCGCGCGCCGCGTAGAGCACGTAGAGCGGCGCGGGCACCGCGGAGAACGCCATGGTCACCAGGAACACGAAGCCGACCAGCCAGAACCCGGTGCGGTGCCGGGCCGGGCGCACCGGGTGACCCGGTGGCCTGCGCAGGGGCGGGGCCAGGGACGTCGTTGCGGACACGAGGACTCCTTCAGGTGCGGACTCCTCCAGCATCACGCCCGATCGGTCATCTAAGCAAACGAAACATATTGCTAACGAGTATCTCCTCAGCAGATAATCGGGCTCATGGAACTGCGGCACCTTCAGTTCTTCGTCGCGGTCGCGGAGGAACTGTCCTTCACCCGGGCCTCGCGCCGGCTGCACGTCGTCCAGTCCGGGGTCTCCAGCGCCATCCAGGGCCTGGAGCGGGAGCTCGGGGCGCCGCTGTTCGACCGGGACCGGCACCGGGTGGCGCTGACCGACGCGGGGCTGGCCCTGCTGCCCGAGGCGCGGGCCACGCTGGCCGCGGCGCAGGCCGCCCAGGACGCGGTGGCCCAGGCCCGGGCGGGACTGCGCGGCACGCTCACGGTCGGCACGATGGTGTCCATCGGCACGGTTGACGTGGCCGGGCTGCTCGGCCGGTTCCACGCCAGCCACCCGGGAGTGTCCGTCCACCTGCGGCACGCCCCCGGGGGCTCGGCCGGGCTGGCCGCGCAGGTCATCGCCGGGGAACTCGACCTGGCCCTGGTGGCGCTGCCCGGCCAGGCCCCGGCCGGGCTGCGGCTGCAGCCGCTGACCGAGGAACCGCTGGTGCTCATCGCGGCCCCCCGGCACCCGCTGGCCAGCCGGGCCGGGGTCACCCTGGCCCAGCTGGCCGACGAGGACTTCGTGGACTTCCCGCCCGGCTGGGGCAACCGCACCGTGGCCGACCGGGCGTTCGCCGCGGCGGGCCTGGACCGGCGGGTGCCGTTCGAGGTGACCGAGTTCACCTCGGCCGCGGGCCTGGTCCGCAACGGCCTGGGCCTCGCGTTCATCCCGCAGTCCGCGGTCGACCTGGACGGCCTGGAAGTGATCGGGCTGGACGGCCCGGCGCTGCTGTGGCGGGTCTCGGTGGCCACCCCGACCGCCCGGCGGCTGTCCGCGGCGGCCCGCGCGTTCGTCGCCGAACTCGTCCCGTGATCTGTCACACAGATGCTCAGGCTGACGGTTTTCTATCACCACCGGGGCATGCCGCGCCGGGGCCGGGAAGTTGCCCTGAACGTAACCCACGCGACATGGAGGAAAGCAGATGCGCACGAGGACCATTGGCGGTGTCACGGTCAGCGCGATCGGGCTGGGCGGCATGCCCATGTCCATCGAGGGCCGGCCGGAGGAGCAGCGGTCGGTCGCCACCATCCACGCCGCCCTGGACGCGGGCGTCACGCTGATCGACACGGCCGACGCCTACCACCTCAAGCCCGGCGAGACCGGCCACAACGAGCGGCTCATCGCCCGGGCCCTGGCCACCTACGGCGGGGACACCAGCGAAGTGCTGGTCGCGACCAAGGGCGGCCACATCCGGCCCGGTGACGGCTCGTGGACCGTGGACGGGTCCCCGGCCCACCTGCGCGAGGCCGCGGAGGCGTCACTGAAGGCGCTCGGCGTGGAGGCCATCGGCCTGTACCAGTTCCACCGTCCCGACCCGCAGGTCCCCTACGAGGAGTCGATCGGCGCGCTGAAGGACCTGCTCGACGCGGGGAAGATCCGGCTGGCCGGCATCTCCAACGCGACGGTCGCCCAGATCGACACCGCCCGGCGGATCCTGGGCGACGGCCACCTGGCCAGCGTCCAGAACCAGTTCTCGGCGGCCTTCCGGTCCAGCGAAGACGAACTGCGGCACTGCGCGGACCTGGGGATCGCGTTCCTGCCCTGGAGCCCGCTCGGCGGGATCGGCCAGGCCGGCGACCTCGGCGCCAGGCACTCGGCCGTCCGGCAGATCGCGGACGCCCACGGCGTCTCGCCGCAGCAGGTCACCCTGGCCTGGATGCTGGCCCTGGCGCCGGTCGTGATCCCGATTCCGGGCGCCAGCCGGCCCGCGTCCATCACCGACTCGGCCCAGGCCGCCGACCTGGTCCTGACCGGCGCCGAGGTCGAGCGCCTCAGCCAGGCCTGACCAGCCGCGCGCGGCACCCACCGCGCGAGCGCACGGCTCGATCACGCCGCCCATGATCCGGACACAATAAAACAAGTCTGGACACGTTAAAACAGCGGTGCTAGACATCAAACGTCAGCATTCCGGGGGGCCGGCGGCGACGGAGGCGAACACGCCATGGACGACACAGGCCCGGTGCCCCCTCACCCGCTTCCCCCCGGCCCGCTGGCCCGCCGCTTACTGTCCCGCCGCCGCCTGCTGTCCGGGGCGGCACTGGCGGCGGCCGGGGTAGCGGCCGCGCGGCCCGGGCCGGCGGCGGCCGCGGCCGGCCATCCGCAGGCCCGGGTGCGCCCCGGCCCGGCCATGGCGCCCGCCGCCGCCGGGCACCAGATCACCTTCGACCCGTACTCACTGATGATCGACGGCCGGCGGCTGTTCGTCTGGTCCGGGGAATTCCACCCGTTCCGCCTGCCCAGCCCGTCGTTGTGGCTGGACATCCTGCAGAAGATGAAGGCCGCGGGCTTCACCGCCGTCTGCATGTACTTCAACTGGAGCTATCACTCGCCCGCCCCCGGCGTGTACGACTTCTCCGGGGTGCGCGACATGGACCTGGTCATGCGCATGGCCGCGGACACCGGGCTGTACGTGCTGGCCCGGCCGGGGCCGTACATCAACGGCGAGCTGAACGCGGGCGGCTTCCCGGGCTGGCTGACCCGCACCGCGGCCGTGGCCCGCACCGATGACCCCGTCTACCTGGGCTACGCCGACGAGTGGCTCAGCGCCATCGACGCCGTCCTGGCCCGGCACCAGCTCACCGACGGCGGCGGCACGCTGCTGCTCTACCAGATCGAGAACGAGTACGCGTCCTACGTGACCAGCGCGACCGGCATCAACTACATGGCGCACCTGTATGCGAAGGTCCGCGGGGACGGCATCACCGTGCCGATCTACCACAACGACAAGGGCCGCAACGGCTACTGGGTGCCGGGCAGCTTCCCGGCCCCGGACAGCAACTACCTGTACGCGTTCGACGGCTACCCCTCGGCCAGCGGCGCCCCGCCGGACTGGGGCTACTACGGCCCGGGCGGGGCCAAGGGGGGCGCCAGCGCCAGCCCCGCCACGCCGGGATTCGAGGCCGAGTTCGGCGGCGGGTACTTCGACCCGTGGGGCGGCGCCCCCTGGCAGGGCCAGGGCTACGGCTACGAGCGGGCCTTCGACGGGCCCGCCTACGAGCGGCAGTTCTACCTGACCAACGTGGCCAACGGGATCAAGCTGCAGAACGTGTACATGGCGTTCGGCGGGACGTCCTGGGGCTGGCTGCCCGCCTCCGTGGTGTACACCTCCTACGACTACGGCGCGGCGATCAGCGAACCGCGCCAGCTCACCGCCAAGATCCCGGCCATGAAGGAGATGGGCTACTTCCTGCAGTCGGTGCCCGACATCAACAAGATCGACAAGGCGGCCCCGGTCACCGCGTCGAATCCGCTGCTGGTGACCTATCACCTGGCCAACCCGGACACCGGCACCCAGTTCTACTTCGTCCGCAACGACCACACCGCGGACGAGACCTGCACCCTGCCGGTCAGCGCGGCCGGCGGCTCCTACACCGTGCCGCAGTCCGGCGCGCTGCAACTGGACGGCAAGGACCTGAAAGTGATCGTCGCGGACTACCAGATGGACTCCGCCCATCTGGTGTACTCCACGTCGCACCCTGATGACGCACGCCCCGGTCGGCGGCCAGGACGTCGCGGTGCTGGCCAGCCGCCCGGGCGACGACGGCGAGACGGTGCTCCGCTACCCGGCCGGCGCAGCCGGACCCCAGGTCAGCGTGCTCACCGGCCCGGGCGTGACCAGTTCCTGGGATGCCAGCACCGGGGACCTGCTCCTTGACTACACCCACCAGGGCCTGGCCCGGATCGTGGTCACCCCGGCCGGCGGCCGGCCGCTGCTCCTGCTGGCCGCGGACGACACCGCGGCCGCGGCGATCTGGCGGACCGACACCGCCGCGGGCCCGGTCCTGGTCAGTGGCCCGGCCCTGGTGCGCAGCGGCACGGTACGGGGAGCGGTGCTGGCGCTCACCGGGGACACCGCCGCGGCCACCCCCCTGGAGGTCTGGGCGCCCCGGCCGGTCGCCGCGGTGTTCTGGAACGGGCGGCCGGTCCCGGTGACCCGGACCGCCTCCGGCAGCCTGGCCAGCCGCGTCCCGCTCAACGGGCCGCCGGCGGTTGACCTGCCCGCGCTGACCACCTGGAAATTCGCCACCGAAAACCCGGAGGCCGGACCCGGCTTCGACGACAGCGGGTGGACCGTGGCCGGCAAGACCACCTCGGCCAGCGCCACCCCGGTACCCGCCGGGCAGCCGGTGCTGTTCATGGACGACTACGGCTTCCACTACGGCGACGTCTGGTACCGCGGCTCCTGGTCCGGCACTCCCGGCGCCACCTCGCTGACCCTGAGCTACCAGACCGGACAGGTCGGCATGTTCCTGGCCTGGCTGGACGGCCAGTTCCTGGGCTCCGGGGAAATGCCGGTCCCGACGTCCAGCCAGTCCACCACTCAGGGCTGGCCGGCGGCGGTGCCACTGCCGATCCCAGCCGCCGGGCAGGACGACGGCCCGCATGTGCTGGCCGTGCTGGTCCGGCCGATGTCCCATCAGGAGGACGGCGGCGCCAACAACGCGTTCAAGCAGGCCCTGGGCCTGACCGGGGTGACGTTCACCGGCGCCGCACCGCAGGTCACCTGGCGCATCCAGGGCACCAGCGGCGGGGAGACGCCGGACGACCGGGGCCGCGGCCCGCTCAACAACGGCGGCCTGTACGGCGAGCGGGCCGGCTGGTACCTGCCCGGGTTCGACGACCGGGGCTGGGCGGGGGTGACGCTGCCGTACACCGACCCGCGGCCCGGCGTCGCCTGGTACCGGACGTCGTTCCGGCTCTCGGTCCCTCCCGGCGTGGACGCCTCGCTCGGCCTGGCCTTCAGCGATCCGCCCTCGAAGTCATACCGGGCGCAGATCTTCCTGAACGGCTGGAACATCGGGCAGTACATCAGCAACGTCGGCCCGCAGACCGTCTTCGTCCTGCCGGACGGCCTGCTCCGCTCGCAAGGGCCGAACACGCTGGCCATCGCGGTGCTGGCCGACGGCACCGCGGGCGGCCTGGGCGGCGTGAGCCTGGCCAGCCTGGGCACCGTGGCCGGCGGAGTCCCGGTCGCCCCGGTGCTGCCTTAGGCGCTAGGGCCGCCGGGTCAGGCCACGTACGGCGGGCCGCCGCCCTCGTTCGTCATCGGCCGGCCCGCGGCGGCCCAGCCGGTCATCCCGTCGCTCACGTTGACCACGGTCCAGCCCGCCCCGGCCAGCGCGTGCGCGGCCTGGTTGGAGCGGCTGCCGGCCCGGCAGATCACGTACACCGGGCCCTCCTGCGGGATTTCCGTGTAGCGGGCCCCGAGCTGGCCCAGGGGGATGTGCATCGCCCCGGGCGCGTGCCCCGCGGTCCACTCGTCCGGCTCCCGGACGTCCACCAGCATCGCGTCCGCGGGCACCTCGGCCGCGGGCATCTGGCCCGGCCGCGCGTCGCCCGTCATGCCCGGTACCCGGTCATGTCCTGCACCCGGTCATGGGGCTTCCGATCATCTGGCACCCTCCCCGCAAACGGCTACCGATCAACCCATTGTGGCGCGACAGCTACGTTCCCGCACATCATTCCGGGCGTTGCGCACGCCCCGGCTGCTCCTCGTGCCCGGCCAGCCGCAGGTAGGCCGGGGTGAGCAGCGCGGTCAGGTCCTGCCCGCGGACCTGGACCACGGGCGGCTCGAACGAGCGGAGCACCAGGTCCGCCGCGGTAGCCGGGACAGCCTGGGCGACGCGAAGCCGGGCCGGGGTCAGCCCGGGCGACCAGAACCGGTCCAGCGACTCCGCCAGCGGGGCCGCAATTATTTTCCGCAACGGAACCGCTTCCGGGCTGGTCACGCCGCCCGGCCCGGGGTCCTGCGCGACCGGCCGCCGGCGCAGCGCGCCGAGCAGGTCTTCCCGGCCGCGGCCGCGCCAGGCCAGCATCGCGAACGGGTCGTCGTCGAAGGTCTCGGCCAGCACGTAGCAGACCGCGGCCAGGTGCTTGCACGGCACGCCCCAGTCCGGGCACGAGCAGGACATCTCCAGGTCGCGGGCGGATCGCGGGAACAGCGGGGTGCCGCAAGCGGCGAACACGTCCTCGATCTCGTGCGGCATCTCGCCCGCCAGGAGCTTGGCCCGGAACAGCGCCTGGGCGCCGAGCGCCGCGGTGACCGAGCGCCACTGCGCGGTGGTCAGCGGCATGACCCCGATCCGGACCTGATACGGGGCCGGCCGGGAGCCCTGCACCCGGGCCCGGACCTTCCCCGTGCCCAGCTCGAACTCCATGACCTGGCCGCGCCGGGCGTAGTTCCGGCCGCGGGCCAGCCGGCCGCTCATCCCGAACGACTCCAGCACCTCCACGAACCGGCGGGACCACCACTGCTCGCCGATCGCGCCCCGCTTGCTGCGGGCCTTGATGCCGTTCTCGACCTGGCGCGGCGCGGACGCCTCGTGCCACCAGGAGGTGTCCCGGCCGGCGCCGTTGCGGGGCGGGCCGCTGCGATCAGTCATTCCGGCACCGCCTCCGGTGAAAGCGCCAGCACGTCGCGCAGGTCGCTGGTGGACAGCTCGGTGAGCCAGCCCTCCCCGGTCCCGACGATCCGCTCGGCCAGCGCCTTCTTGTCCTCGATCATGGCGTCGATCCGCTCCTCCAGCGTGCCCACGCAGACGAACTTGCGGACCTGCACGTCCTTGCGCTGCCCGATACGAAAGGCCCGGTCAGTAGCCTGATCCTCGACCGCGGGATTCCACCAGCGGTCGAAGTGGATGACGTGGCTGGCCGCGGTGAGGTTCAGCCCGGTGCCGCCGGCCTTCAGCGAGAGCAGGAAGACAGCCGGCCCCGCCGCCTCCTGGAACTCCGCGACCAGGGTGTCCCGGGCCTTCTTGGCCGTGCCGCCGTGCAGGTAGAGGACGGGAACGCCGAGCCGGGCGGCCAGATAGGGCTGCAGTATCCGGCCGAACTCGGCGTACTGCGTGAAGCACAGCGCCTTGTCCCCGGCCGCGACGATCTCGTCGCAGATCTCCTCGAGCCGGGCCAGCTTGCCGGAGCGGCCGGGCAGCCGGGAACCGTCACCCAGCAGGTGCGCGGGATGGTTGCACACCTGCTTGAGCTTGGCCATGGTGGCCAGGACCAGGCCGCGGCGCTCGATGTCGCCCTCGGCCGCGTCGATCCGGGCCAGCATGTCGGTCACGGTGGCCTGATAGAGCGAGGCCTGCTCCGGGGTGAGCGTGCACCAGATCTTCATCTCGATCTTGTCGGGCAGGTCCGAGATGATCGACCGGTCGGTCTTGACCCGGCGCAGGATGAACGGGCCGGTCAGCCGCTTCAGCCGGGCCGCGGCCTCCTCGTCGCCGTGCCGCTGCACCGGGACCGCGAAGCTCTCCCGGAACTTCTCGGCCGGGCCGAGCAGTCCCGGGCTGGTGAACTCCATGATCGACCACAGCTCGCCCAGGTGGTTCTCGACCGGGGTGCCGGTCAGCGCGAGCCGGGACCGGGCGGGCAGCGCGCGCACCGCGCGGGCCTGCCGGGTCCCCGAGTTCTTGATGTTCTGCGCCTCGTCGCAGACCACCCGCCGCCAGGGCACCGCGCCCAGCGCCTCGCGGTCACGGGCGGCCAGCGCGTACGTGGTGATGACCAGGTCCGCCCCGGTCAGGGCCGCGTGCAGTCCGGCGCCAGCCAGCCGGTCCGAGCCGTGGTGCACGTGCACGGCCAGGTCCGGGGTGAACCGCTCCGCTTCCCGCTGCCAGTTCCCCACCAGCGACATGGGGCAGATGAGCAGCGTGGCACCGGTCCCTGGTCCCGTCCCGGATGTGCACCGTTCGCGGTCCAGCAACGCGAGCGTCTGCACGCTCTTGCCCAGCCCCATGTCGTCGGCCAGGATCCCGCCCAGGCCCAGGCCGCTGAGGAAGGACAGCCAGGCCAGGCCGCGCTCCTGGTAAGGACGCAGCTCGCCGCGGAACGAGGCGGGGGCGGTCACCGGGGTCAGCGAGCGGTCAGCCCGCCCGGAAAGCAGGTCACCCAGCCAGCCGTCCGCCGCGACCGCCGTGAGCTCGAGATCCTCCTCCGGGCCGCGCAGCCCGGCCACCAGCACGTCACCAGCCCGCATCACGCCCTGGCGGCCGCGCTCCATGAACGTCAGCGCGGCCCGCAGGTTGCGGTCGTCCAGCTCCACCCACTGCCCGCGGACCCGGACCAGCGGGATCTTGAGCTGGGCCAGCTCGGCCAGCTCGTCCGCGTCCAGCGTGGTGTCGCCGACGGCCAGGTCGTAGCGGAACTCAACCAGGTCGTTCAGGCCGAAGCCGCTCCCGCCGGGACCGCTGGCCGAGGCCGGGGGCGCACTGGCCGTGGCCCGGGACCGGGAGGTGAGCTTGAGGCCCAGCCGGGCCTTGCGGGCCCAGTCCGGCAGCAGCACGCCGAACCCGGCGCCGGACAGCAGCGGGCCGGTCTCCTTCAGGAACCGGAACGCGCCCGCGGTGTCCAGCGCGACCGCGGCAGGCTCCGGGTCCCGCATCGCGTCTTCCAGCTCACCGAACAGCCGCATGGCCGCGCCCAGTCCGGCCAGCAGTTCCTCGTCGGGGCGGGTGATCCCGCCTGGCGCCCAGCCGCCGGTCCCCGCCCACACGTCCTCAGCGGCCAGCATCAGGCTGGGGTCCTCGGACGACTGGAGGGCGAACTCGACGTGCCACGGCCCCTCGGCGGGCTGGGCGAGCTGGCCGGGGGATGGGGCGGGCTCGCCGCCGGGAGGTTGGGCAGGCCGCACATCGGCAGGCCGGGCGGGCTGATCGCCGGAGGGCCGGGCGGGCTGATCGCCGGGAGGCGGGTGCTCAGCGGCTGAGCGGGCTCGACCAGGCGGAAGCAGGTTCGCACCGGGCCGGCCGGGGCCTGGGCCGCGGCGCGCCAGGCGTCCAGGCTGGCGGCCAGCTCAGCCGCTTCCGCCTCGTCCTCCGCCGTGGCCACCTCGACTTCGCCGTCGGGCCCGGTCAGGGCGGCGGCCCAGCGTTCCGGGACCGGCACCCGGGCCGGCCGCCGGCCGCGGCGCGGCGGCAGCAGGGCCCAGCCCGGCGAGGCGGCGTCCTGACCCGCCCGGCGCGGGCCGCCGGACCCGTCCCGCCGGGCCGCACCGTCCGGCGGGGCGCTCCGGTCCACCGGGACCGGCCCGTCCAGCGGGTCCGCCCCGCCGGCCGGGCCGGCGCGTCCAGCGGGTCCACCCCGCCGGCCATGGCCGGCGCGTCCAGCCGGGTCCGCGCGGCCGCGTCAGCCAGCGCGTCCAGCGCCGCGGCCAGCAGCGGCCCGGGCGGCTCGCCGCCCGGCTCCCCGGCCCGGCACACCGGCGGCATGGCCCCGGCCAGTTCCGCGGCCCGCGGGGCATCCGGGCCCGTCAGCACCGTCCGCCAGCCCGCGGCCCAGCCGTCGCCATCGCGGCTCAGCCCCGGCAGCACCTTGCCCCGGGCACACAGGTCGGCCGCGAACCGGGCCACCGCCGCCCAGTAGACCGCCGAGCCCCCGGCGATCACGTCGGGGTGGCTGACCGCACCGGGCGGAGCGTCCGCCGGATCCAGCCCGGCCAGGATCGTGAGCGCGGCCGCCGGCCCGAAGGCCAGCGCGGGAACCCGCCAGCAGCCGAGGGCGGTCCGGCGGCCACGGCCGGGGCGGCTCCCGCCTGCCACGCCGGCCGGGCCCTCCGGCCTGATCAGCTCGGGCGCGGCCGACGGCCCGGCGCCGGCCGACGGCAGCCAGAGGGTGAGCTCGTCCGCCGCGGCCTTGGCCGCCAGGTCGCGGAGGCCGCCGCCGGGGGTCCCGAGCGAATCGCCCAGGACGCCAAGCGCGTCGGCCAGCACGTCAGGGCCCGCCGCGAACGGGTGCGGCTGCGCCGCCCGGGAGGGCCGGCCGCCGGCCGGGGCAGGCGGGCTGGCCGGGAGCGCGGAGTCCTCCGCCCACAGGCAGAGCGCATCCCGGGTCCAGATCCCGTGGATGACCAGCATGCCCCGCAACTCCCTGCCGCCGGCCCGGCCGGGCCGCCCCGTGCTCGTGATGGGCTGTGCTCCGTGATGGGCTGTGCTCCCGATTGACGGTAGCAACGACCAGGGACACTCGGGCCCGGGAACGCCGGGGCCGGGGACCAGGATGGCAGGCTGGCGTCATGCCCGACGACAGCCCAGCGATACACCGGGCCCGGGAGCTGGCCAGCCAGGTCCTCGCCCCGGCCGCCATGGCGGTGGAATCTGCCCACCGGGTGCCACCGGGGCACCTCGACCTGCTCGCCGCCGAGGGCTTCTACGGGCTGGCCGGCCCGCGCGAGGCGGGCGGCCTGGACGTGCCGTTCCCCGCGGCCTGCCGCGTTATCGAGATCCTGGCCGGGGCGTGCCTGTCCACGACGTTCGTGTGGATGCAGCACCACGGCGTGGTGCGCGCGGTCGCCGACGCTCCCGCCGCGCTGCGGCAGCAGATGCTCGGGCCGCTGTGCCGGGGGGAGCGGCGGGCCGGGGTGGCCCTGGCCGGCCTGCTGCCAGGACCGCCCCGGCTGCGCGCCCGGGCGGTCGAGGGCGGGTACGTGCTCGACGGGACCTCGCCGTGGGTCACCGGCTGGGAGTACATCGACTCGCTGCACGTTGCCGCCCGGCGGGAGGACGACAGCATCGTGTGGGCCTTGCTCGACACCGCGCCCGGCACGGGGCCGGGCGGCCGCGGCGGATCCTCGCTCACGGCGCAGCCGCTGCCGATGGTGGCCGTCATGGCCAGTTCCACCGTGCAGCTCACGTTCACCGCTCACCCCGTCCCGCAGCACCGGGTGACCGGCACCCTGCCCCTGGACCAGTGGCGTGGCCGTGACGCGGCCGGGCTGCGGGCGAACGGCTCGCTCGCGCTCGGGCTGGCCGCGCGGTGCGCTCAGCTGATCGGTCCCGGGCCGCTGGACGGGCAGCTGGACCGGTGCCGGGCGGCGCTGGACCGGGCCGGCCCGGACGCCATGCCTGCGGCCCGGGCGGCCGCCTGCGAGCTGGCCCTGCGCGCGACGGCGGCGCTGGTGGTCAGCCAGGGTTCCACGGCGGTCCTGGCCGATCAGGATGCGCAGCGGCTGGCCCGGGAGGCCCTGTTCCTGCTGGTGTTCGGCTCCCGGCCGCCGATCAAGGAGTCGCTGGGCGGCCTGCTGACCCGTCCCTGGGGCTAGGTAGAGTGCGAACGTTTCCCCGAGCAGGACGGTGTGCCCCGTGTCTCAAACCTTGATCGTGCGTGACGCCCGGCCGTCCGAGCTGGCCGAGATCGGCGACCTGCGGGTGGCGGCCTACGAGGCGGGCGGGTTCCTCTCCGACGCCTCGCACTACGGCGAGACGCTCCGCACGCTGGGTCACGACGGCACCGGCCAGATCCTGGCCGCGGTGCAGGAGGATGGCGGGCGCGTCGGACCGGCACGGGGCGGATCCTCGGCACGGTCATGCTGCAGCTGTGGCCGGACGCCGGGCACGTGGTGAGTGGCCCGGGCGACGCCGAGGTCAGGGCGCTGGCCGTCGCGCCGGAGGCGCGCGGGCGCGGCGTGGGACGGGCCCTGCTCCAGGCGGTCACCGACCAGGCCCGGGCCCGCGGCGTGCGGCACCTGGTGCTGTGCACCCAGCAGACGATGCTGGCCGCGCAGCACCTCTATACCGAGGCCGGGTTCCGCCGGATGCCGGAGCGCGACTGGGAGCCGGTGCCCGGGTTCACCCTGCTGGCCTACGGCCTGGTGCTCCGCTCCTGAGCAACCGGCCTACGGCCCGGTTGCCGGCTCCTGATCAACCGGCCTACGGCCCGGTTGCCGGCTCCTGATCAGCCGGCCTGATCTGGCCCACTGGGCGGCTGGTCTGAGGCGGCCCGGGCGCGTTCCGCCTGCATGGCCCGGAACGAGGCGAGCCCGGCCCGCGGCCGCCGCGAGCTGGCCGGGGCGCTGGAGGGCTGGCCGGGCGCGATCTTGTGCAGCTGCTTGTTCAGCGAGCGGAACAGGAAGAACAGGGCGGTGCCCATGCCCGCGAAGACGAGGAACCCGATCAGCCCGGGGTATACCTGGCTGGCGGTGCTCGACGCGGCCAGGACGCTCACTGGCTCACCCTCTCCCGGACCCCCGCGAACAGGTCGTCCTCGGGGAACTCCGTGTCCACTACCGACCTAGCTAGATGGTAGTCCTCGGTCGGCCAGGCCTGCCGCTGCACCTCCACCGGGCAGGCGAACCACGAGCTCTCCGGGTCGATCTGGGTGGCGTGCGCGAGCAGCGCCTGGTCGCGGATCGTGAAGTAGTCGGCGCAGTGGACCCGGCTGGTGATCTCCACCGGCTGGCGGTCCGACGCCCGCTCGTCCCACCGCTTGAACCAGTCGGCGTACGGCGACTCCAGGCCCTGCCGCAGCATCTCCTCGTGCAGCGCAGTGATCCGGTCCTTGTGGAACGTGGCGAAGTAGTACAGCTTGAGCGGCTGCCAGGGGTCCCCGGCGCCCGGGTAGCGGTCCGGGTCCGCGGCGGCCTCGAACGCCTCCACCGCGACCTGGTGGGTCTTGATGTGATCCGGGTGCGGGTAGCCGCCCTCTTCGTCATAGGTCAGGATCACGTGCGGCCGGAATTCACGGACCGCGCGGACCAGCGGCCCGGCCGCCGCCTCGAGGGGCTCCAGCGCGAAGCAGCCGTCCGGCAGCGGCGGCAGCGGATCGCCCTCGGGCAGCCCGGAGTCGACGAATCCGAGGAACTCCTGGTGCACGCCGAGGATCTCGCGGGCCCGGGCCATCTCCTCGCGCCGGATCCGGGCCAGGTTCTCCCGGACGTCGGGCCGCTCCATGGCCTTGTTCAGGATGTCGCCCCGCTCACCGCCGGTCAGCGTGGCCACCATGACCTGCGCGCCTTCGCGGACGTAGCGGGCCATGGTGGCGGCGCCCTTGCTCGATTCGTCGTCCGGGTGCGCGTGCACGGCCATCAGCCGCAGCGGCTCGGACGGCGGAACCACCGGATCGTTCGTGGCGGCAGACAAGCGAGTTCCCCTCGGCACCATGAAGAGGTCAATTGGACCGGCGATCCGCTTCCCGGCCGGTGCACCCGGGGCAGTACCTCGCCGACAGAACATTGTGCAGGACAACGCGCTGGCCCCGCGACGACATTCCCGTATAGTGGCGGGCTCTGATGACGCAGCGACGTCCGGCCTGGCCTGCCCGGAACTCGTGAGGGGCGACGTACTTGTCAGGCCTTGTTAGCCTCGAAGGATTACCCCCGAGGAGCCGCGCACGGCTCACGCGGATCCGAGCGTCCGCACTGCAGGCAAGGAGTACCCGTGACCGAGACGAACAATGACAGCCTTACCTGGCTCACCCAGGAGGCGTACGACCGGCTCAAGACGGAGCTGGATTACCTCTCGGGGCCGGGGCGGGTCGACATCGCCAAAAAGATCGAAGCCGCCCGGGACGAGGGCGACCTGCGCGAGAACGGCGGCTACCACGCCGCCAAGGAGGAGCAGGGCAAGATCGAGGGCCGGATCATCCAGCTCGCGCACATCCTGCAGCACGCCAAGGTGGGTGAGCCGCCGCGGACAGACGGGGTGGTCGGGCCGGGGATGACCGTGACCATCCGGTTCGCCGGCGACGACGACGAGGTGACCTTCCTGCTGGCCTCCCGGGAGGAGAGCGGCGCCCCCATCGACGTCTACTCGCCGCGCTCGCCGCTGGGCAGCGCGATCAACGGCAAGAAGATCGGCGACACGGCCACCTACCAGCTGCCGAACGGCCGGGCGGCCAAGGTCGAGATCCTGGAGGCCGTCCCGTATATCGGCGGCTGACACCGGAACGCGCCAGCGTGGCGCGCACCGCCCTGGGGGCGGGGCGCGCCACGCTCGCGTTTACGCTCCGGCTACCCGGGCTCAGGCCACCCGGGGCTCAGGCCACCAGTTCCGGGGCCGGCGTCTCGGCGTCGCCCGGGGCGGTGCGGCCGCGGAGCGGCACTTCCCTGATGAACCAGGCCAGGACGAAGGCCAGCGCGGCCGCCGGGATGGCCCACAGGAACACCCCGTGGATCGCGTACGAGATCGCGTAGTACACGTCGTGCTGGATGGCCGCGGGCAGCGACCGGACCGTGGCCGGGTCGAACTGGCCGCCGCTGGTGGACAGGTGCACGCCGGGCGACACCGAGGTCAGCGCCTCGGTCAGCCGCCGGGCGAAGATGGCACCGAACGCCGACACCCCGATCGACCCGCCGATCTGCTGGAAGAACAGCCGCGAGCTGCTGGCCACCCCGATGTCGCGGGGCTCCACGCTGTTCTGCGCGACCAGCGTGGTCATCTGCATGAGGAAGCCCATGCCGAAGCCCAGCACCACCATGTACAGGCCCGAGGTCACCCGGCTGGTGTCCACCCCGAGCAGGGACAGCAGCCACATGCCCAGGGTCATGAACGCCGCGCCGATGATCGGCAGCGCCTTGTACCGGCCGGTCCGGGTGGTGATCTGGCCCGCGATCAGCGAGGTGACCATCACGCCGACCATCATCGGCGTGAGCAGCAGGCCGCTGACGGTCGGCGAGGCGCCCTGCACGGTCTGCTGGTACAGCGGCAGGAACGTGATCGCGCCGAACATGGCCAGCCCGGCCAGGAAGCTGAGGCCGCTGACGACGGCGAAGTTCCGGTTGCGGAAGATGTGCAGCGGCAGGATCGGCTCGGCCGCCCGCGCCTCGATCACGATGAACAGGGCCACGGTCACCACGGCCAGCGCGCCCAGGCCGAGGATCTGCGGCGACGCCCAGGCGTACTGGCTGCCGCCCCAGGTGGAGACGAGCACGATCGCGGTGGTGGCCACGGCCAGCACCAGCGCGCCCAGGTAGTCCACCCGGTGCTCGACCCGGCGCCGCGGCAGGTGCAGGGTCGCGGCCAGGTAGGCCAGGGCCACGCCGCCGAGCGGCAGGTTGATGTAGAAGATCCAGCGCCAGGAGAAGCTGTCGGTGATCCACCCGCCCAGCAGCGGGCCGCCGATGGTGGCGATCATCATCACGGCCATGATGTAGCCCATGTACTGGCCCCGCTCGCGGGGCGAGACCAGGTCACCGATGATCGCGATGGCGCTGACCATCAGGCCGCCAGCGCCAAGTCCCTGGATGGCCCGGAACGTGATGAGCTCGGCCATGGACTGGGACAGCCCGGCCGCCGCGGAACCGGCCAGGAAGATCACGATGGCCGTCATGAACAGCTTCTTGCGGCCGTACATGTCGCCGAGCTTCCCGTACAGCGGGGTGGTGATGGTCGAGGCCAGGACATAGGCGGTGACTACCCAGGACAGGTGCGCGACGCCGCCCAGGCTGCCGACGATGCGGGGCAGCGCGGTGCCCACGATGAGCTGGTCGAGCATGGCCAGCATGATGGCCAGGAGCAGCCCCGGCAGCACCACGAGCACCTCGCGGCGCATGCCCGTGCCGGACGGCGGTGCCGCAGAAGCGGCTTTCGTGTCTGTCATGCCCTGACCCCGCTGATCATGACTACTCGGCTGATGACTGCTTACTTGCCGACCGGCTAGTATGACGAAGCCAGGCTAGAGCGCTAACTAACCGGGCGTCAAGTAAGTTTAGCGGAGGGAGGGCCAGTGGTGGCGGAACCGGAGAAGGCGAGGCTGCCCCGGGGTGACACCCGGCAGCGGATCCAGGCCGTGGCCCTCGAACTGTTCGCGGAGCAGGGCTACGAGAAGACCTCGCTGCGGGAGATCGCCGAGCGGCTCGACGTGACCAAGGCCGCCCTCTACTACCACTTCAAGTCCAAAGAGGACATCGTCCGCAGCTTCACCGAGGACTACGTGACCGAACTGGACGCGCTCATCGCCTGGGGCACCGCCCAGCCCCGGACCAGCGAGAACCGGGCCGTCATCCTCGACCGCTACGCCGCGATCGTCGGCCGCCGGCTCGGCGTGCTGCGCTTCCTGGAGCAGAACCAGGCCGCCGTGCACCACCTGATGGCCGAGGGCGCGCAGGACCGCAAGAAGCTGTTCCGCACGCAGTTCGAGACCCTGCGCGACCTGCTCGTCGAGCCAGATGCCCCGCTGCGGGACCGGGTCAGGGCGTCGGTCGCCGTGGTCTCGGTGGGCATCTCGTGCATGCTGTTCGAGAAGGACTCCGGCGCCCCGGGCGAGCTGCACGGCATCGTGCTGGAGACCGCCTGCGAGCTGGCCGGGGTGGCGCCGCCCGCGGCTTAGGAGACCGGCGGGCTACCGGGTTCCCCCGCTACTGAACGCACGAGGGGCAGCACCCGGTAGGGCAGCGGGGTGGCCAGCGCGATCACCGTGGAGGCCCGCACCACGCCGGCCACGTCCAGGATGGCGTCGATGACCCGCTGCAGGTCGGCGTTGGTCCGGGCCACCACGCGGCACAGCATGTCGCTGGACCCGGTGATCGTGTGCGCCTCCAGCACCTCGGGGATGGCGGCCAGCCGCCCGGCCACCGGGTCGTGCCCGCCGGGCTGGCGGATCTCCAGCGTGACGAAGGCGGTCACGCCGTGGCCCAGCGCCACCGGGTCCACGTCCGGGCCGTAGCCCGTGATCACGCCGCGGGCCAGCAGCCGGTCCAGCCGCGCCTGGACCGTGCCGCGGGCCACGCCCAGCCGCCGCGAGGCCTCCAGCACCCCGACCCGGGGTTCGGCGGCCAGCAGGCCGATGAGCCGTGCGTCCAGGCTGTCGATCATGAGGAAATCGCCCCTTCCCCGGCGCCGTCTAGTATCCCCGTCAGGCTGTACAGCTACCCCGATAAGTTCCGTTGCGGAATATACAAATTGACCAGGAAATAATCACAGTGTTGCACACTCTGCCGCCCGGGGCTGATCCTGCTCCTATCACCACTGCGAGCCACAGGGAGCGTGCGATGACCGCCAGCAGCCCGGCCGGGTCCCGGCCCACGACGGACGAGTTCCCGGTCACCGGCATGGACGCGATCGTCTTCGCGGTGGGCAACGCGCGGCAGGCCGCCCACTACTACTCGGCCGCGTTCGGGATGCGCTGCGTGGCCTACCGCGGCCCGGAGACCGGGTGCCGGGACGAGGCCGCCTACGTGCTCGAGTCCGGCCAGGCCCGGTTCGTGCTGCGCGGCCCGGTGCGGGCCGGCACCGCGCTGGGCCGGCACGTCGCCGCGCACGGCGACGGGGTGATCGACCTGGCCCTGGGGGTGCAGTCCGCCGAAGCCGCCTACGAGTACGCCACCCGCCGGGGCGCGCGCGGCCTGGAAGAGCCGCGGGTCACCGAGGACGAGCAGGGCAAGGTGGTGCTGGCCAGCATCGCGGCCTACGGGGACACCCGGCACACGCTGGTCGAGCGGTCCTCTTACAGCGGTCCCTACCTGCCCGGGTACACCGCCGCCCGGCCGATCCTCGCGCCGCCGGCCCGGCCGCTGTTCACCGCTGTCGACCACTGCGTCGGCAACGTGGAACTGGGCAAGATGGACCAGTGGGTGGGCTTCTACCAGCGGGTCATGGGCTTCACCAACATGAAGGAGTTCGTCGGCGACGACATCGCGACCGAGTACTCCGCGCTGATGAGCAAGGTGGTCGCGGACGGCTCACGGACGGTCAAGTTCCCCATCAACGAGCCCGCGGCAGGCAAGAAGAAGTCCCAGATCGACGAGTACCTGGAGTTCTACGGCGGCCCCGGGGTCCAGCACATCGCGCTGGCCTGCGACGACATCGTGGCCACGGTCCGGTCCATGAAGGCCGCGGGGGTGGAGTTCCTGGACACGCCGGACAGCTACTACGACACGCTCGGCGAGTGGGCCGGGGAGACCCGGGTGGGCGTGCAGACCCTCCGCGAGCTGCGCATCCTGGCCGACCGGGACGAGGACGGCTACCTGCTGCAGATCTTCACCCGGCCGGTGCAGGACCGGCCCACGGTGTTCTTCGAGCTGATCGAGCGGCACGGCTCGGACGGCTTCGGCAAGGGCAACTTCAAGGCGCTGTTCGAGGCCATCGAGCGGGAACAGGCCCGGCGCGGGAACCTGTGAGCGTGCCCAGGCCGGCGAGCGAGCCTGGGCCGTCAGGCCCGGGCGAGCGGTCGGCGCGGGGTTTCCTGGGGCAGGCGAACATCTGGGCTAGCGCTGTAAGCGCGGGCTCGCCCCGGCTCACCGGAACATCAGGTGGTAGCCGGCCTCGCGGAGCTGGCTGATCACGTCGTCGCAGTGCGCCGGGCCGCGCGTCTCGACCTGCAGCAGCACCTCGACCTCGTCCACCCGCAGCCGCGGCGTGACCCGCTCGTGCATCACGTCGAGCACGTTCGCGCCCAGGCCGGCCACCGCGCCCAGCAGGCCGGCCAGCGCGCCGGGGCGGTCCGGGATCCGGCACCGGAAGGTCAGGTAGCGGCCGGCCGCGGCCAGGCCGTGCCGCAGCACCTTGGCCAGCAGCAGCGGGTCGATGTTGCCGCCGGACAGCACGGCCACCACCGGCGGCTCGAACATGCCGGCGTTCTCCATCAGCCCGGCCACGGCGGCCGCCCCGGCCGGCTCGACCACCTGCTTGGCGCGCTCCAGGCAGAGCAGCAGCGCCCGGGACAGGCTCTCCTCGGACACGGTCAGCACGTGGTCGGCGAACTTGGAGATGATCCCGAACGGGATCTCCCCGGGCTGGCAGACCGCGATGCCGTCCGCCATGGTCGCGGCGGGCTGCACCCGGACGGGATGGCCGGCCGCCAGCGAGGCCGGGTAGGCCGCGACCGCCTCGGCCTGCACGCCGACCACGGCGATCGACGGGTCAGCGGACTTGACCGCGACCGTGACCCCGGCGGCCACGCCGCCCCCGCCGACCGGGATCGCGACCGTGCGCACCTGCGGGCACTGCTCCAGGATCTCCAGCCCGAGCGTGCCCTGGCCCGCGACGATGTCCGGGTGATCGAACGGGTGGATGAGCACGGCGCCAGTTTCGGCCGCGTACCCGCGCGCGTACTCCACCGCGTCGTCCACGGTCGCGCCGTGCATGATGATCTCGGCCCCGTAGCCCCGGGTCGCCTCGATCTTGGGCAGCTGGGCGCCCTCCGGCATGATCACGGTGGCCTTCACGCCCAGTATCTCGGCGGCGAACGCTACTCCCTGCGCGTGGTTGCCGGCGCTGGCCGCGACCACGCCCCGGGCCCGTTCCTCCTCGCTGAGCCGGGAGATCCGGAAGTAACCGCCGCGGGCCTTGAACGACCCGGTGCGCTGCAGGTTCTCGCACTTGAGGAACACGGGACCGCCGAGCCGCTCGGACAGGACCCGGGAGTGCAGCAGCGGGGTCGGCGGCAGGATCTCGCGGAGCACCTCGCGAGCGGCGGCCACGTCGTCAGGACCCACGGAGGGAGAGGTAATCGCCATGCCTCAGTCTCGCATCCGGCCCGGGCCTGGCCTGCCCGGCCTGCCCGGCCGGGATGCGAGCAGCGCGGGCGGGGACGTAGTGTCAAAAGCGTGGAGCCAGACAACGAAACTCATGCAGCCGACGGAACCCCGCCCCGCCCCGCCGCCACCACGCTCGGCGGGCTGCGGGCCAGCGGGCACGAGTTCGAGACCGTAAAAGAGGAGCTCCGGCGCAACCTGCTGGCCAGGATGCGCGCTGGTGAGAACAGGTTTCCCGGGATCGTCGGGTTCGACCAGACGGTGCTCCCGCACGTGGAGCGGGCGCTGCTGGCCGGCCACGACACGATCCTGCTGGGCGAGCGGGGCCAGGGCAAGACACGCCTGATCCGGACCCTGTCCGTCCTGCTCGACGACTGGACGCCCGCGGTCGCGGGCTGCGAGATCAACGACCACCCCTACCAGCCGGTCTGCGCGCGGTGCCAGCGCCTGGCCGCCGAGCTGGGTGACGACCTGCCGGTCACCTGGCGGCACCGCAGCGAGCGCTACGGCGAGAAGCTGGCCACCCCGGACACCAGCGTGGGTGACCTGATCGGCGACATCGACCCGGTCAAGGTGGCCGAGGGCCGGACGCTGGGCGACCCGGAGACGATCCACTTCGGCCTGGTCCCGCGGACCAACCGCGGCATCTTCTGCCTCAACGAGCTTCCCGACCTGGCCGAGCGGATCCAGGTCGCGCTGCTCAACGTGCTGGAGGAACGGGACATCGGGGTCCGCGGCTACGCGCTGCGGCTGCCGCTGGACCTGGTCCTGGTGGCCAGCGCCAACCCGGAGGACTACACCAACCGCGGCCGGATCATCACCCCGCTGAAGGACCGCTTCGGCGCGGAGATCCGCACCCACTACCCGCTCACGCTGGACGAGGAACTCGCGCTCACCACCCAGGAGGCCCTGGTCGCCTGGGACGGCGCGGACCCCGGCGCGGACCTGCCCGAGCACCTGGTGGAGGTCATCGCGCGGTTCACCCGGCTGGTCCGGTCCTCGCCCGCGGTGGACTCGCGGTCCGGGGTCTCGGCCCGGTTCGCCATCGCCGCGGCCGAGTCGGTGGCCGCCAGCGCGGTCCGCCGGGCCGCGCTGACCGGGGAGGCGCAGCCGGTGGCCCGGATCTGCGACCTGCCCCCGGTCGTGAGCAGCCTGCGCGGCAAGGTGGAGTTCGAGGTCAGCGAGGAGGGCCGGGAGACTGAGGTGCTTGAGCACCTGCTCCGGCGGGCTGTCGCGGACACGTTCCGGTCCCGGCTGGGCAGCGCCGACCTGAGCGGGCTGCTGGCCACGTTCGAGGAAGGCGGCTCGGTGGAGACCGGCGACATGGTGCCGGCGGCCACGCTGCTGAACCGGATCGGCGAGGTCCCCGGCCTGGCCCGGATCATGGACCGGCTGGGCATGGACGGCGGCGAGTCGTTCGGCGAGGCCGCCGCGGCGCTGGAGTTCGCGCTCGAGGGCCTGTACCTGATGCGGCGGCTGTCCAAGGACGTGATCGACGGCAGTGCGGTCTACCGGACCTGAGGGTGAGCCCGCTGAAGCCTTGGGTCAACCAGTGAAAGGTAGGCCGCAGCTATGAGTGGCTACCGGTATGGCGAGTACCACGACGGGCCCGATCCGCTGGCGCCGCCGTTCGACGCCCGCGGCGCCCTGGACGAGCTGGGCGACGCGGTGCTGGACGGGGCCGACCCGTCCAGCGCCCTGCGTGACCTGCTGCGCCGCGGGGTGAATGGCCGCCGCGGCCTGGACGACCTGCTGCGCCGGGTCCGCGACCGGCAGCGCGAGATCCGCAGCCGCGGGCGGCTGGACGGCATCCTGGAGGAAGCGCGGGCGCTGCTGGACACGGCGGTGGGCCAGGAGCGGGCCGAACTGTTCCCCGACCCTGGCGACGAGGCCCGGCTGCGCGAGGACGAGCTGGACGGCCTGCCGTCGGACACCGCGCAGGCCATCCGCAGGCTGGCCGACTACAACTGGCGCAGCCAGGCCGCCCGGGAGACGTTCGAGCGGCTCAAGGACCTGCTCCGCAGCGAGGTCCTGGACAGCCAGTTCCGCGGCATGAAGGAGGTGCTCCAGCAGCCGGACCCGGAATCCATGCAGCGGGTCAAGGA
>CAWKOA010000009.1:0-29397 GCA_963851025.1 uncultured Actinomycetes bacterium | reverse complement strand
GCGGGCGGCGCCCGGGCCGGCTGCCGCTGTGCTGGCTGCCGCTGTGCTGGCTGACGCTGTGCTGGCGGTGGCGGCCGGCGCGGGCCGGGAGCGGACCACGGGGGTGAGGCCCAGCTCGAACCGCTTGGGCAGGCCCGGCCCGCCCGACTTCCTGGTCCGGCGCCGGGACAGCCCGGCCGCGCGCAGCCGCGGGTTGATGAACTCGTCGATGCCGAAGTTGAGCAGCGCCAGCGAGGTGCCGAGGAAGGCCACCGCCAGCCCGGGCGGGATGTACCACCACCAGTAGCCGCTGAGCTCGGCGTCGGAGTTCTGCGCCTCGAACAGCATCGAGCCCCAGCTCCAGTGCTCGGGGTTGACCAGGCCGAGGAAGGCCAGCGCGGTGTAGGTGCCGACCCCGTAGAGCACGGTGAACAGGAACGAGGAGGCGACGATGGGCAGCAGGTTGGGCAGGATCTCGTGCGAGATCACCCGCCAGCCGCGCTCGCCGATGATGCGGGCCGATTCCACGTAGTCGCGGGACCGCATGGACAGCGTCTGGGCCCGCAGCACCCGGGCTCCCCAGGCCCAGCCGGTGATCGCGATGATCAGGCCGATCAGCACGTCGTTGGTGGCGCCGGAGGGCGACAGGAAGCCGAAGATCACGATGAGCAGCGGCAGCGCCGGCATGACCAGGAAGAAGTTGGCCAGCATGGACAGCAGGTCGTCCGCCCAGCGGCCGTGCAGGTACCCGGCGCTGACCCCGACCACCACCGACAGCACGGTGGCCGCGATCCCGGCCAGGAACGCGACCAGGATCGTGCTCCGGCCGCCCGCCAGCAGCTGCGAGAACACGTCCTGCTGCGTCTGGGTGGTGCCGAGCCAGTGCGCGGCGGACGGCGGCTGCGGCACCCCGTTGGTGGTGGACGAGCTGGCCGACGGGCTGTACGGGGCGACGATGGGGCCGATGATGGCCACGATCAGGAACACCGCCAGCATGGCCAGCCCGGCGATGATCTTGGGGGAGCGGGGCAGCCGGATCCGGCGGGCCCGGCGCGCGGTGAGCGCGTGTGGCTGCAGGGGGCCGCCGACCGGCTCCTTCGCGGGGTCGACCCCGCCTGACCCCGAGCCGCCGACGCCGAGACCGCCGAGGCCGGTTCCGCCCAGGTCCGTGCCGGTGCCGATAGACATCGCTCAGGCCTCCTGGCGGGTGCGCGGGTCGAGGAGCACGTACACGGAGTCCGCGGCCAGGTTCGCGAGCAGCACGGCGAACGTGATGATCAGGAAGATGCCCTGGAGCAGCGGGTAGTCGCGGCCGCTGACGGCCTGGAGCAGGATCCAGCCCAGGCCGGGGTAGCTGAACACGATCTCGGTGAGCAGCGCCCCGGAGACCACGAACCCGATGGCCAGCGAGAACCCGGACACGCTGGGCAGGATCGCGTTGCGGGCCGCGTACCAGACCACCCGGCGTTTGGGCAGCCCCTTGGCCTGCGCCACCAGGACGTAGTCCTCGTCCATGGTGGTCACCATCACGTTCCGCATGCCGACGATCCAGCCGGCCGCGGAGCAGAGCACGATCGTGGCCGCCGGCAGGATCGCGTGGTCGAGCACGTCACCCGACGTAGGCCGCGTTCATCCCGGGGAAGTCCAGCTGGCTGTAGGCCCGGCCGGTGGGGAACCAGCCCAGCCGGGTGGCGAAGATGTCCAGCGCGATGAAGGCCACGAAGAAGTACGGCGCGGCCTGGAAGAACGTGGTGGCCGGGAGCAGGTTGTCCAGCCAGGTGCCGCGCCGCCAGGCGACCAGGATGCCGAGCAGCGTGCCCAGCACGAAGCTGATCACCGTGGCCACGCCGACCAGGCCGATCGTCCAGGGCAGCGCGCTGCGGATCACGCTGGTCACCGAGGACGGGTAGTAGCTGGTGGACACACCCAGGTTGCCGTGCACCAGGTGCACCCAGAACGTCATGTACTGGCCCCACAGGCCCTGCTTGCTGTTCAGGCCGTACTGCAGTTCCAGGGAGTGGATGGTGGCCGGGGTGACGTTGCCCATGAGGTGGGCCAGCACCGCCTCCACCGGGTTCCCCGGCATCAGCCGCGGGATGAAGAAGGTCACGGTGACCGCGAGGATCGCGGTGACGATGTAGAACAGCAGCCTGCGGGCGATGACGCGCATGCCGTCTCCTCTCAGCCCACTAGCCAGGGGGGCATGGCCGGGTCGGGGCGGCATCCGCAGCTCTCGCGGGGAACCAGCCGGGTGGGCAGGACGATGTTGCGCGGGGCGTGCCCGGCGTCATTGATCATGGAATAGAGCACCTCGAAGGCAGTCGCGCCGAGCTCCTGGATGGGCTGGCGCACGGTGGTCAGCTGGGGCCGGAGATGGCGGGCGACCGGGATGTCGTCGAATCCGGTCACCGCGACGTCCCCGGGCACGTCCAGCCCGTGCTGCATGAGCGCGTACACGACCCCGAGCGCGGTCTGGTCGTTGGCGCAGGCGATGGCCCGCGGGAGCTTGCCCGCGCCGTCGGCCAGCATGCAGGTCGATGACCCGGGCGCCCCCGGCCGCGCAGTAGTTCCCCTGCCACTGCGGCCCGTCGACGAACGTGCCGCCGGCCGCCGCGACCTCGTCGCTGAACGCGGCCTGCCGGGCCAGGTTGTCCGGGCTGTCCGGGTGGCCGCCGAGGTAGGCCAGCGTGCGGTAGCCGTGCTCCCGGACCAGGTGCCGGGCCAGCTCGCGCATGCTGCCCTGGTTGTCGCCGCCCACGTTCGAGGTGGTCGGCGTGGCCACGCCCGCCAGCGTCACCACCGGGACCTGCCGGGACAGCCGTTCCAGCTGGTCGGCGTCGAGCACCTGGTCGTGCAGGATCAGGCCGTCACTCTTGCGGGCCAGCGCGAACACCCGGCGGGTGTGGTCGTGGTCGTCCACGTCCACCGAGCTGACCAGCAGGTTGTAGTCGCGGTTCTGGGCGGCCAGCTCGATACCCCGGTTGATCAGGTCGGGGAACTGGAGGCTCTCCTCCTCGTCCTGGAAGATGTCGTCGCCGAGCGGCTCGGTGGGCGGCGGCCGCCGGATGACCACCCCGATGATCTCCTTGAGCCGGGCGCTGAGCGCGCGGGCCGCCCCGTCCGGGATGAAGCCCAGCTCGGCGACGGCGGCCAGGACCCGCTCCCGGGTCTCGGCCATGGGGTTGCCGCGGCCGTTGAGCACCCGCGAGACCGAGGCGATGGACACCCCGGCCGCCCGGCCACGTCGTAGATGGTCGGCGGGGGGACCGGGCGCGCCGCGGCCGCTCGGCCGCCGGGCCGGGGCCGCGTCCCGGCGTGGTCCCGGCGGGGCTGGCGTCCTGGGTGGCGCCGCGAGGTCCTGGCGGGGTGCCGGCCGTGGCCGGCGTGGTGCCGCCGGTGCCGGGGGTGCTCGCCCGGCGGCGGCGGCGGGCCGCGTCAGGCTGTCGCGCGGGGCGGCATCACCCGCCGGGCCGGCCGCGTCGAACGCGGCGCTGGCCGTATCGCGACTATCCACCGGAGCGCTCCCTTGCGGTCCTGGGCCCCTGCCGCGGCGCCGTGAACCGGCGCTGGACAGGGACAACTCACCTCTCGGTAAGCGCTTACCCGCAGCGCCTTAAGAAAGCGGCTGAGTCAAGAGCCGCTGACTTGGCCTGGCAGGGTAAGCGCTTACCAAGCGAGACAAGCTGAGACTAATTCGCCCCGGTATCCGACTCAACCCCCCTGCTCCACTGTTACGGGAACGTGACGGAACAGACAACCCCGCCGTCCCCGTCGCGCACCCTGCCGGCGGCCCGCCAGTGCGCCCCGCAGGCGCCGCCGCGTCACGCCGCCGCCAGCCTGCGGCCACCATCCGCATCGTGCGCGAGACGGGCAGATCGTCGCGCCAGACGCCGCGTCCACGGGAAAAGCCAGGAGCGACGCCGCCCGACGCCGGGCGCGGCGCGGACCGCGCCCGGAGCCGCTGGCGGGCGCAGCCTGGCGAGACCACGCCGGGCGAGGGTGACCGCGCCGGACGGAGTGCCGCGCCGGACGGGGAGTGCCGCGCCGGGGTGGGGCAGACCGGGGGCGGGCGCGGATCGTCCGCCGGCGGCCTGCCCGAGCGGCGCGGGGCCGTCAGGCGGTCCGGCCGCTTCGCGGGATGAACACCGGGCCGGCCCCGCGCCGACGTGGGCGGCAGGGGATGAAGTGACGGGCGAGCCTGGATTGCCTGCCCGGCCCCGCCGCCTGAGCGGAGGCCTTCAGCGCATCGCCCGGGCCGGGGGTGCTCCGGGCCGGCCCGCGCCCGGCCCAGGCCTCACGCGCCGCCTGCCCGGGACCGCCAAACCTGGCCGAAGCCGCCGGCGCCCCCGCGCGACCCGCTGTGACCTGCGCGAACGGGATCCGGGCCGCTGCCCGGCCGCCCCGGGCCGCGGCCACCCCGCCCGGCCGCCGGCCTGGGGCTCCGGCCGGCCCGGTCCGCGCGGCCCCGCGCGCCGCCCGCCGGGCCGCCGGCGCGGGTTCTGATCGCGGGATGCGAAACAGGGACGAAACACGATGTCCGGCAGATCCAGGTCCGTTGTCTGCGGCGTAACAGTTGGGAAACGTGAACGAAACCCGCTCATGGGAAACATGAAGCGTTCTAGACGGACACTGAAGTGGCCGGCCGGATTTAGCTAGCCCGGGGGGATGCCCCCGGATCACGCTGCGGTGATAGCGCGGGAGGGGTTCCAGCAGTCCGCCATGGCCTGACTGGGACCGCGACCGGAACCCCCCGGCAAGCACTTCCAGGGTAGCCCCATGGAGGCGGAGAGTAGTGGTTCCCTACGCAAGCTGGCTGTCGTCTGGCGATAACGCCTGGCAGATGACAGCCGCAACGCTGGTCGGCCTCATGAGCATCCCTGCCCTGGCTGTCTTGTACGGCGGCTTGGTGCAGAAGAAATGGGCCGTGAACACCATGATGATGGTGTTCTGCACGTTCTGCCTGGTGCTGATCACCTGGGCCCTGTGGGCCTACAAGATGGGCTTCGGCTCGCCCTGGATTGGCGGCAGCCTCCACTTGCTGGGCAAGCCGGGGGCGTCGCTGGGCACGGGGGCATTGGAAGGGCAGGGCAATATCCCCCTGCTGAGTGCGGGCATGCCGCACTTCAGGATCCCGCAGTCGTCGGTGTTCTACTTCCAGTTCGTGTTTGCGGCGATCACCCCGATCCTGTTCATCGGCAGCGTGCTCGGCCGGATCAAGTTCAAGGTCTGGCTCGTCTTCGTGCCGCTGTGGATCACGTTCGCTTACGCCGTCAACGCGTTCCTCCTCTGGGGCGGCGGCTTCTGGGCCGGCAAGGGCGCCCTGGACTTCTCCGGTGGTTACGTCATCCACCTCGCCGCGGGCGTGTCCGGGTTCGTGGCGGCCGCCGTCATCGGGCCGCGGCTCAAGCGGGACCGCGAGCACGCGGTCCCGAACAACCTGATGTTCGTCGCGGTCGGCGCCGGCATCCTGTGGCTCGGCTGGAACGGCTTCAACGGCGGTGACCCGTACTTCGCAGGCTCGGACGCCGCGGCGGCCATCGTCAACACCAACCTGGCCACCGCGATCGCCATGATGACCTGGATCGTCATGGACATGGTCGGCGGCCCGGAGAAGAAGCCGACCTTCCTCGGCGGCCTCAACGGCATGATCTGCGGCCTGGTCGGCATCACCCCCGCGGCCGGTTACGTGAACGGCTTCGGCGCGATCATCATCGGCCTCGTCTGCTCGGCCATCGTCTGGTTCGCGTGGAACTACCTCAGCAAGGTGCCGCCGTTCAACAAGGTCGATGACGCGCTGGGGGTCGTGTACACCCACGGCATCGCCGGGCTCTTCGGCGGGCTCCTGGTCGGCTTGCTGGCCGACCCGAAGATGATCGTGTACCTCGGCATCGGCAAGAACCCGGTCAGCATCTCGGGCAGCGGCCTGTTCTACGGGCACGCCCACCAGTTGCTGGTCCAGCTGGGCGCCGCAGTCACGATCATCATCTGGGACGGGCTGGTCACGTTCCTCATCCTCAAGGGGATCGGCCTGTTCACGAAGCTGCGGATGTCCGACGAGGAACTGGAGATCGGCGACGTCGCGATCCACGGCGAGGAGGCGTACCCGTCGGAGGGGCTTTCCCTCTCGGGCGTGGGCGCCGCCCGGGCCGCCGAGCTGTCGGCCGAGAGCCAGGTGTCCATGAAGGCGGAGACCTCACCACCGTCGGAGACCTGACCCGCCGCGCACGTCAGCGCGTGTTTCACCCGGCGGCCCTCCCGCGAGCCCAGCGCCCGCGGGAGGGCCGCCGGCCTTTCAAGGCCCGCAACGAAAACCGCTCTCCCGGCCGTCCCGCGCGGGTGACGCGGTGGAAGGGCCGCCCACCGGGGGCGTGGCAGGCGGCGCCGCGGTCAAGGGCCCGCGATCCGGGCCCCCGGGATAATCAGTGGCCGCGGAAGGCTTCTTCCAGCCACCAGGCGCCGCGGGACGAGGTGACCTTGGCGTCGATCAGCATGGGGCGCTCGCGCGGGCCGGCCAGCCAGTCCCGCACCGGGCCCAGGTCGGCCGGGCTGCGCACGGTCACCCCGTCGCAGCCGAACCCGCGGCCGATCCCGGCCAGGTCGGCCGGGGGGAACCGGACCGTGTCCAGCGGGTGCCCGTCCGGCCCGAAGTGGTGCACCTCGGCCCCGTACGCCTCGTCGTCGTAGACCACGATCAGCATGGGCAGCCCGAGCCGGGCCACGGTTTCCAGCTCGCTGACGGCCATCAGCGCCCCGCCGTCGCCGAGCGCGGCCACGGTCAGCCGGTCCGGGCGGGCGATCGCGGCCCCGATGGCCGACGGCAGGCCGAGCCCGATGGACTGGTAGGCCTGGGTGAAGCAGAACGCGTCCGCGTCGGGCACCGCGAGATACATGCTCGGGTAGCCCATGAAGTTCCCCGAGTCCACGCTGACCGTGCGCTGCACCGGGAGCATGTCGTCCAGGGCGATGGTCAGCGTGCGCGGGTCGATCAGGCCGTCCCCGGTCTCGTCGGCGTACGGCACGTCACGCCACCGGACCTCGCGGCCGATCCGGCCGCGGACGTCGTCGGTGCGGTACCCCAGCCCGCTGCCGAAGCGGTCCCCGAGCGCGGCCAGCGCGGCGCGGGCCGTCTCCGCCACGTCGCCGAGCACGCCCAGCTGCACCGGCCGGTGCGCGCCGATCGCCGCCGCGTCGTCGTCCACCTGGACCACGGTGGCCTCCGGGCCGATCAGGGTGCCGTGCCGCATGGTCCACATGTTGAGCGAGCAGCCCCAGCCCACGATCAGGTCGGCCGCGCGGATCAGTTCCGCGGTCAGCGGGGAGGCGAAGCCGCCGCTCACGTCCAGGTCCCACGGGCTGCCGCGGAACAGGCCCCGGGCCGCGGCCGAGGTGGCCAGCAGCGCGCCGCAGGCGTCGGCCAGCCGTTCCAGGTCCGGGCCGGCCCGCGCGACCCGGGCCCCCCGCCCGGCCACGAACACCGGCCGCCTGGCCCGGGCCAGCTGCCCGGCCAGGGCGTCCGCCGCGTCCGCGGCGGGCGCGACCGGGCCCGAGCACCGGCCCGGCCGGGGGCGGCTGCCGGTCGCAGTCCCCGGCCTGCACGTCGAGGGGCAGGGCCAGGATCACCGTGCGGCGCTGCGCGGCCGCCGTGTGGTAGGCCCGCGCGGTGTCGGCCGCGGCCGAGGCGGGGGAGTGCAGCCGCTCGGGCACCGCGCCCACCGCCGAGGCCAGGGCGGCCACGTCGATGCGGAAGTTGGACCGGACCGCCGCGGCCGCCACGTCCGCCGCGAGCACCAGCAGCGGGGTCCGGCTCTTGGCCGCCTCGGTGATGCCGGTCATCGCGTTGGTCAGCCCGGGGCCCTGGTGCACGCTGAGCAGGCCGGTCCGGCCCGCGGTCCGGGCCCAGCCGTCGGCCATGCTGGCCGCGCCGCCCTCGTGCCGGGCCGCGATGTACCGGGCGCCCTGGCTGACCAGGGCGTTGGTGACGTGGAAGTTGCCGCTGCCGACCACGCCGAACACGGTGTCCGCGCCCAGCCCGGCCAGGGTCGCGGCGACAGCCTCGGTGACCCGCATCAGCGTCAGGCGCGCTCGATGAGGGCGATGGCCCGGCACGGGCTGCCCGAGCCGCCGGTGATCGGCAGCGGCCCGGCGATGACCACCGCGCCGCGCGGCGGCAGCAGGGCCAGGTTCTGCAGCTGGGTGAGGCCGTACTTGCCCGGCGCCCAGCAGCGACGCGTGGCACGGGAACGGCGGGTCGAACGAGTGCGCCGTGCCCGCGTCGGTGCCGACGGTCTCCACGCCCAGCCCGATGATCGACTCGCGGGCGGCCAGCCACTGCGCGCAGGCCACCGAGATGCCGGGGGTGTGCGGCCCGGTCTCGCTGGCGTTCAGGAACGCTTCCTGGCTGGCCGATCTCGCGTCCCAGCCGGTCCGGTACAGCAGCCAGCCGCCCTCGGGCAGCGGGCCGTGCTCGGCCTCCCAGCTGCTGCACGTGCTCGATCTCCAGCAGGAAGTCGGGGTCGGCGGCGGCCTGGGCGGTGAAGTCGAGCACCACGGCCGGGGCGATCAGCCGGTCCACCGGGACCTGGGCCACGTCCGCGCCGTCCTTGCCGGTCACCCAGTGCACCGGCGCGTCGAAGTGGGTGCCGGTGTGCTCGCCGGTGCTGATGTCGTTCCAGTACCAGGCGGGGCCGCGGTCGTCGTAGCGGCTGATCTCCTGGAGGGAGAACGTGGCCGTGTTGCCGAACGGCTCGGGCAGCCGGATGACCGGCGTGGTGTCGTTGAGCGGCGCGGTCAGGTCGATGACCTGGATGCCGCCGTCCCTGATCGCGGTGGTCAGGTCAGTGAGCAGGGACATGGCGGGGAGCTCCTGTCTTCGGTGCTGGCCGGATCGCGGCCGGACCGCGCTGCCGTTCTACACCAGTCGCAGGCGGCCCGAAGGCTTCGGGAGTCATGTTATAGTCATAACATGGCGGAGAAGAAGGCGGTGCTGAACGTCACGGTGGATGAGTCGCTGGCCGAGGAAGTGCGGCGGGCGGCCAAGCTGGAGCACACCACGATCTCCAGCGTGGTCGAGCGCGCCCTGCGCGAGCAGCTGTCCTGGGAGCTCAAGCGCCTGGACGGCATCCGGGCCATCGAGGCGTACTACGAGGAGCACGGCTACCCGACGCCGGAGGAGACGGCCGCGGCCGAGGCGCGGTGGCCGAGGAGCACCGGCTGATGGACGAGGCCCAGGCCTACAACGCCGCGCACGGCATCGACTTCGATCTCCAGGCGCTGGATGGCGTCGTGAAGTACGTCTACGACAGTGGGGCACTCATCGCCATCGACCGCAGCCGCGATGACTCCGCTCAGGTCACGAGTCACCAGGAACGGCTCGCCGCCGGGACCACATCATCGTGCCGGCGCCCGTGGCCGCACAGGTCGTCCGCGACCCGGCGCGCCAGGCCCGGTTAATGCTCACCCTGCGGAGCTGCGAGGTCATCCCCTTCGAGCGATGCTGACGTGTCCCCGGTGGGAGAGCTGCTGGCCAGATCAGGCACCGCTGACGTGGTGGACGGTTTTGTCGCCCTCACGGCGGCGCTCGAACGAGCCGCCGTCATCACTTCTGACCCGGACGACATCGGCCGCTGCTGGACACGCTGGGTGTCCGGCTGCCGGTGCTGAAGCCGTGAGGGTCAGAGGCTGGCGACGGCGGGGATGACCTCGCTGCCGATGACCTCCAGCGGGGTGATGTCCCAGACGTTGGCGCACCCCCCGATCGCGGCGCTGAAGCCCATCTCGGCCAGCGCGCCGAGCTGGTCCACGACCTGGGCCGCGTTCTCGCCCTTCGGGCCGACGTCGTAGAGGAAGTAGACGGTCTTCTCGATCTCGTCGTAGTCCCGGCCCTCGGCCTCGCAGTGCCCGCGCAGCACGTCCAGCTTGCGGGCCAGGTCGGGCCCGGGGAACAGGTTGCAGGCCTGGGCGTAGCGGGCCACCAGGCGCAGCGTCTTCTTCTCGCCCGACCCGCCGATCAGGATGGGCGGGTGCGGCTGGGACAGCGGCCGCGGCGAGTTGAGCGGCCGCTCCAGCTGGTAGTGCCGCCCGTGGAACGGCGTTTCGTCGCCGCGGAACATCTGCAGGCAGATCTGCAGCGTCTCCTCCAGCCGCTCGAACCGCTCGGCGAGCGGCGGGAACGGGATGCCGAGCCCGCGGGATTCCTCCTCGTTCCAGGCCGCGCCGATGCCGAGGCAGGCCCGGCCGCCGGACAGCACGTCGAGGGTGGTGATGATCTTCGCCAGGATGCCTGGGTTGCGGTACGTCACGCCGGTGACCAGCGTCAGCAGCCTGGCCCGGGAGCTGTTCGCGGCCAGGTAGCCGAGCGTCGTGTAGGCCTCGAGCATCTCCAGCTCGGGCGCCCCGATCGGCCCGATCTGGAAGAAGTGGTCCATCACGGCCAGGTAGTCGAAGCCGGCGTCGTCGGCGGTGCGGGCCACCGTGGCCAGGTCCGCGCCGAGCCGGGCCGGGCCGCCGGGGGCGGTGAAGTCTGGGATCTGCAGGCCGATCTTCACGCGGCTGCCTCTCTTCGCGCGGCTGCTTCCAGAACGAGACTCTTTCACACGCCCCGGCGCGGAGGCCGGCTGGCCTGGCGTGCGATGAGCCCCCGGGTATCGCGCAGAATGGGAGCATGACTGGACCCGTTGTGAAGGCGCTGACCCTGGTGACCGACGACGGGATCCCCATCGACGCCGTGCATCTCCCCGGCCCCAGCGACGTGGGGTTCGTTATTGCCCATGGTTTCACGCTGTCCTGGCAGCACGGCGCGGTCTGGAAGGTGGCCAGCAGGCTGCGCCAGGCGGGCGGGGTGGTGTCGTTCGACTTCCGCGGCCACGGCCGGTCCGGCGGGCTGTCCACGCTCGGGGACCGGGAGATCAAGGACCTCGACGTGGCCGTGGCGTACGCCCGGGAGCTGGGTTACCGGCGGATCGCGGCGGTCGGGTTCTCGATGGGGGCCTCGGTCGTGATGCGGTACGCGGGGCTGGTCGGCGGACTGGACGCCGCCGTGTCGGTGAGCGGGCCCGGGCACTGGTACTACCGCGGCACCAAGCCGATGCGCCGGGTGCACTTCGCGGTGGAGCGCCGCGTGGGCCGGGCCATCACCCGGACCTGGCTGAACACCCGGATCAGCCCGTCCGGGTGGGACCCGGTGCCGCTCCCGCCCGACGAGGCCGCGGCGATGATCTCGCCCATCCCGCTGCTCGTCGTGCACGGCGACCAGGACCCGTACTTCCCCGTCGATCACGGCCAGCGGCTGTACGACGCGGCGCGGGAGCCCAAGGAGCTGTGGATCGAGCCCGGCTTCGGGCACGCGGAGTCAGGCGCCGAGGGGCCCCTGCTGGACCGGATCGCCGGGTGGGTGCGGGAGAACGCGCTAGTCCCGGAGGCTGTCCCCGGAGTCCGGGTCGAAGAAGTGCAGTGAGTCCAGGTCCACGTGGATCCGGGCCCGCTCGCCCTCGCGGATCGCGGTCCTGGGGTCCAGCCGGGCGATGATCGCCGGGATCTGCGGGACCTCCTCGATCTCGGCCGCGTCCGGCTCGCTGTCCCCGATGGCCACCGCGGCCACCTGGAGCGGCGGCACGCCCACCGTGCAGTGCGCGTTGACCTCCGCGCCGAGTTCCTCGCGCAGCTCGACCGACACCTCGAGCACGGACTCGGGCGCCGCGCCGGGCACCAGCGCCGCGTCCTCCAGGTTCTCCGGGCGGATCCCGACCACCACCGTGCGGCCCAGGTACTTCTCCAGCGCCGCGTGCTGGCGGATCACCCCGGGCGGGACGCGCAGGCGGTGCGCGCCGAAGACGACCTCCGGGCCGGCCGGGCCTGAGCCGTCCGCCCCGCGTTCCAGGGTCGCCTCCACCAGGTTCATCGCGGGCGAGCCGATGAACCCGGCCACGAACAGGTTGGCGGGCCGCCGGTAGAGCTCCTGCGGCGAGGCGACCTGCTGCAGCACGCCGTGCCGCAGCACGGCCACCCGGCTGCCCAGCGTCATGGCCTCGGTCTGGTCGTGGGTCACGTAGATGGTGGTCACCCCGAGCGAGCGCTGCAGCCTGGCGATCTCGGCGCGCATCTGCACCCGGAGCTTGGCGTCCAGGTTGGACAGCGGCTCGTCCATCAGGAACGCGCGCGGCTGGCGGACGATGGCCCGGCCCATCGCGACCCGCTGCCGCTGCCCGCCGGACAGCTGCCGGGGCTTGCGGCCCAGCAGTTCCTCCAGTTCCAGGATGCGCGCGGCCTCGTCCACCCGGCGGCGGATCTCCGGCTTCGGGGTCTTGCGGTACTTCAGGCTGAACGCCATGTTGTCCCGCACGGTCAGGTGCGGGTACAGCGCGTAGCTCTGGAACACCATCGCGATGTCCCGGTCGCGCGGCTCCATGTCGTTGACCGGCTGGCCGTCGATGAGGATGGTGCCCTCGGTGATCTCCTCCAGGCCGGCCACCATGCGCAGCGCGGTGGTCTTGCCGCAGCCGGACGGGCCGACCAGCACCATCAGCTCGCCGTCGGCGATGGACAGGTCCAGCGACCGGACCGCGGTGGTCCCGTCCTGGTAGCGCTTGGTGATGCCCTCGAGTGCGATCCTCGACACTGGTGTCTCCCTAACCGCCGGCTGGTCTTACCCGCCGAACGCGCCCGCCGGCAGGCCGCGCACGCCTGGCTGCCGGGTCCACAGCAGATGCCCGGCCAGCGGTTCCGCGTCCCGCTGGGCCGGCGTCATGTCCTCCCACGCCGTGGTGACGTACAGGTCGCTCCAGGTCCGGGCCGCCGAACGCCGGGCAGGAGGGCTGTGACACCGGGGCCGGCAGCTCGGCCAGCAGCCCGCCGTCCGGCGAGTACCGGCGCACCGCGCCGCCGCCCCAGAACGCCACCCACAGGCATCCCTCGGCGTCCACCACCAGGCCGTCCGGGATGCCGTGCTCCGGCGGCGGCTGGACCAGATCCCGCGGGGCGCCCAGCGTGCCGGCGGCCAGGTCGCACGGGAAGGCGCGGATCCGCGGCCGGGGCTCGCCGGAGTCGATGTAGTAGAACGTGCCGCCGTCCGGGCTCCAGCCCAGCCCGTTGGACTCGGTCACCCCGTCCAGCACCACGGTGATCTCGCCGCCGGGGTCGAGCCGGTACAGCGCGCCCGCCGGCGGGCCGCCGGTCCGCGGCCACCGTGCCGGCCCAGAACCGGCCCGCCGGGTCGCACGCCCCGTCGTTGAACCGGACGTCGGCCGGCATGCCGGGCGGCCGCCACGGCCCGCCGTCCGGCTGCCCGGCCGCATCCGACCAGCCGGAATCCGTCGGCGGCGGCGAGCACGTACCCCCGCCGGCCCGCGGCGCGGCCGCGCCGATCGCGACCCCGGCCGTGTGGAACACCTCGTCGCCCCGGCCTGGCCGGTACCGGTGCAGGTGCCCGGCCAGGATGTCCACCCACATCAGGCCGCCGGCGGCCGGGTCCCAGAACGGCCGCTCGCCCAGTTCGGCCCGGGCCGGCACGGCGACTTCCCAGGACATGTTCATTTGCCCATCCCCAGGGTCAGCCCGCGCACCAGGTAGCGCTGGAAGATCAGGTACACCACGATCGCGGGCACCGCGCTGATGAACGACCCGGCCATCAGCACCGGGATGCTGGACGTCCGCCCGGCGGACAGCGCGGCCAGCCCCACGGTGATCGTCCGCTGCTGCGGGTTCTGCAGGAACAGCAGCCCGACCAGCAGGTCGTCCCAGATCTGGATGAACTGCAGCACGGTCACGGTGGCGATGGCGGGCCAGGACAGCGGCAGCGCGATGCGCAGGAACGTGCGCTCGTAGCCGAGCCCGTCCATCACCGCCGCCTCGATGAGGTCGTCGGAGATGCCCCGGTAGTAGGTGGCCATCAGGAACGTGGCGAACGGCGTGCCCAGCGCGACGTAGACCAGGATCGCGCCGAGGTAGGTGTTGATCAGCCCGAGCTTCCCGAGGTTCACGTACTCCGGGATGATGATCGACTGCAGCGGCACCATCAGCGCGGCCACCACGCCCAGGAACACCGTGCCGCTGCCCCGGTAGCGGAGCTTGGCGAACGCGAACCCGGCCGTGGTGGACACGGCCAGGATGAGCAGGATCGACAGCAGGCAGATCAGGGTGGAGTTGAGCAGTTCCCGGCCGACCGGCAGCTCGCTGAACAGCTGGCTCCAGCTCACCGCCGAGTGGCCGTTCTGCTGCTCGAACTGCGACTGGGTGCGGAACGCGTTGTTGAGGATGTACCAGAACGGGTAGAGCATGACGACCGCGATGACCGTCATGACCGCGAAGATCATGCCGATCCGGCCGCGCCGCCGGGCCCGCAGCGCGCGCTTGGCCGGCGTCGCCGCCCGGGGCCGGCGCCGGGCCGGTGGCTGTCAGCGACTCAGCCGCCATCTACCAGCCCTCCCCGTCCTCGGAGCGGATCAGCCGCAGCTGGACCAGCCCCACCACGATCATGATCACGAACAGGATGATCCCGTACAGCGCGCCGGTGCCGAACTGGCCCAGCGAGAACGCCGACTGGTAGACGAAGAACTCCAGCGTGGTGGTGCCGAAGCCCGGGCCGCCGTTCGTCATCACGAAGATCAGGCTGAACAGCGCGGAGAACGCGCTGATCACCGTGATCACGAACGAGAACTGCACGAACCGCTTGAGCAGCGGCAGCGTGACCCGGAAGAAGATCTGCCGCCGGTGCAGCCCGTCCACCCGGGCCGCCTCCAGCAGCGTCGGGTCCAGGGTGGCCATCCCGGTCAGGAAGATGATCGTGTTGGTGCCGAGCATGGACCAGATGAACGTGATGGCCAGCGCGACCAGCGCGCTGCGCTGCCCGGCCAGCATGTCGGTCTGGAAGGTGCCCAGGCCGACCGCGCCGAGGAACTTGTTCATCAGCCCGTTCAGCGCGAAGAACTGCACCGCGACCATGCCGATGACCACCCAGGACACCGCGGTGGGCAGGAAGTACACCGACCGGAAGAAGCGCCAGCCGCGGACGTGCTCGTTCAGCAGCGCGGCGATGGCCAGCGGGATGCCGATCGCGAACGGGATGGACAGCAGCAGCAGCGCGTTGTTCTCCAGCACCCGCCAGAAGATCGGGTCGCTGAGCGCCGTGGAGTAGGTGCTCGGCCCGATCCACTGGGCGGTCAGGCCGTTCCAGTTCGTCATCGAGTAGTAGACGGCCTGCCCGATCGGGATGCCGAGCAGGGCCACCACCACGATCACCGCGGGCAGCGACAGCAGGATGCCCGCCCGCCGCCGGCGCCGGTCCAGCCGGCTGCGGCGCGGCCGGGCGGGCTGGCCCGGGGACCTGCCCCGGGCCAGCTCCGGCGACGCCTGCGAGACGCTCACCAGCGCATCACGGGTAGCTGCTCCCCCTCTGCGTGCTGGGCAGCTGGCCGAACGTGGTCTGCATGCTGGACAGCGCCGACTTCGGCGAGATGCTGCCGTTCAGCACCGACGGGAGCTCCTTGCTGCCGGTGTTCACTACGTTGCCCTGCACCACGTTGTCCAGCATCGGGTAGGCGGTCATGTGGTCCTGGCTGACGAAGTTCAGCATCTGCTGGTTCACCGGGTTGGACGTGGACGTGCCGTTGATGGCGGGGATCAGCCCGGCCGCGTTGATGATCGTGGCGGCCTGGCTGGTCGTCATGAACTCCAGGAACTGCAGGGCCTGGGCGGAGTGCTGGGTGTAGTTCGTCATGGACAGGCCATCACCGGCGAAGTCCACCACGCCCTTGATCGGGCTGTCGGAGAACGGCGGCACGAACGCGGCCACCTTCGAGCCCAGCGCGCTGGTGAACTTCTGGGTGTCCCAGGTGCCGTCCACCATCATCGCGGCCTTGCCGGACTCGAAGTCACCCAGGTTGTTGGTCTTGGTCAGCACGTCACTGTTGGTGCAGCCGTTGCTCTTCAGCTTGGCCCACTGCGCCAGCTGGGCCTCGTTGGCGGCCGAGGTCCACGGGATCTGGCCGCTGTAGAGCTGCTGCCAGTTCGTGACCGGGTGCGCGCCGATCATCATGTAGCTCATGTCGTACCAGGGGTAGAACTCGGCGCCCAGCGGCTGCCCGCCGTTGCCGTAGGTCAGCGGCATGTAGCCGGCGGCCTTGAGCTTCTTGCAGGCCGCGAACAGCTGGGTCCAGTCGGTCGGCACCGAGGTCACGCCGGCCTTGGCGAACGCGGCCTTGTTGTAGAAGCCGATGTAGAACTGGTTCTCCAGCGGGATCACGTACGGGCCGTTGCTGGCGTTGAACTGGTCCGACGTCCACTTGAGCGCGTTCGGGTCGATCCGGGCCAGGTCCGCGGCCGGGATCTTGCCCTTGAGGTTGGTCAGGAACTCCTTGTACTGCAGCGTGAACAGCCCGGTCCACATGACCGCCAGGTCCGGGCCGGTCTTGGACACCGCGGCCGCCTGGAGCAGCGCGAAGTAGTTGTCCGCGGGCTGGCTCACGACGTTGACGGTCACGTTCTTGTGCACGCTTCTCGAACGCCTTGGCCAGGTTCTTCAGCGCGGTCGCGTTCTGCTCGGTGCCGTAGTTTTCCCAGATGGTGAGGGTGACAGGGCTCGATGTCGAGCCGCTGCTCCCTCCGCCGCTGCTGCACGCGGTGGCCAGCAGGGCCGCCGCCGCCGTGGCGGCCAACACTTTCCAGTGCCTCACGGCTGTCTCCTTTCGTGTCTGTGCCTCGATATCTCCGGTGTCACCGCATGGCCCGCGTGCCGGGGGCCTGTCCGTTCAGGACCGCCCGACGACGGGCTCCACGAACCGGCGGTGCTCCTCCGTCGGGGCCCGCAGGAAGTCCAGGTCGCAACCCTCGGGTGCCTGCAGCACGTGGTCGCGGTAGAGCGCGGGCCAGCCGCGCAGGTGGGGGGAGGGCGGCGGGGACCAGGCCGCCCGGCGCCGGGCCAGTTCCGCGGCGGGCACGTCCAGCGTGAGCGACCCGGCCGCGACGTCCAGGGTGACCGGGTCACCGTCGGCGACCAGCGCGAGCGGGCCGCCGGCCGCGGCCTCGGGAGCGGCGTGCAGGACCACCGTGCCGAAGCTGGTGCCGCTCATCCGGGCGTCGGTGACCCGGACCATGTCGGTGACCCCGTCGGTGACCAGCTTGGCCGGGATCGGGATCATGCCCCATTCCGGCATCCCGGGCACGCCGACCGGGCCGCAGCCGGCCAGCACCAGCACGCTGTCCGGGGTCACGTCGAGCGCCGGGTCCTCGACCCGGCGGCGCATCTCCTCGTAGCCGTGGAAGACCAGGGCCGGCCCGCGGTGGCGGAGCAGCGCCGGCGGTCGCGGCCGAGGTCTTGATCACCGCGCCGTCCGGCGCCAGGGACCCGCGGACCACGGCAAAGGCCCCATTTTTCGCCAACGAAACCCCGGCCGGCCGGATCGCCCCGGAGGCGGGGGGAGCGGCGCTGGCGATCTCGCCGATCGTGGCGCCGGTCACCGTGACCGCCCCCGTGTCCAGCCGGTCACCCAGTTCCCGCAACAGCGCCGGGACCCCGCCCGCCCGGTCCAGGTCGGGCAGGAGCCCGGCGCCGGACGGTTCCACGTCGGCCAGGACCGGGATGCCCTGGCCGAGGCGGCCCAGGTCGTCGAGCGGCAGCGGGATACCCGCCCGCCCGGCGAGGGCGGCCAGGTGGATGATCGCGTTGGTGGAGCCGCCGATCGCGTGCAGCATCCGGATGGCGTTCGCGAAGGCGGCGGGGGTCAGGATCGTGGATGGGCGCCGGGCGCTGGCGACCGCCTCGACCGCGCAGCGGCCGGCGGCCACGGCCGCGGCCCGGCCCCGCCGGTACCCGGCCGGGATCGTGGCCGAGCCGGGGATCATCAGCCCGAGCGTCTCGGCCATGATGGCCATGGTCGAGGCCGTGCCCATCGTGTTGCAGGTCCCGGTGGCGCAGGACAGGCAGCGTTCCAGCTCCCGCCAGCCCGCGTCGTCGAGGCGGCCGGCCCGCCGCTCGTCCCACAGCCGCCACAGGTCGCTGCCGGTGCCGATGCGCCGGCCCTGGAACTCGGCCGGCTTCCGCGAGCCGCTGGTCACCAGCACCATCGGCAGGTCCGCGCTGACCGCGCCCATGATCGAGCCGGGCACGGTCTTGTCGCAGCCGGCCAGCAGCACGATCCCGTCCAGCGGGTAGCTGCGGATGATCTCCTCGATCTCGATGGAGAGCAGGTTCCGGTAGAGCATGGCGCTCGGCTTCATCAGGTCCTCGCCGAGCGGGATCGAGCCGAACACGACGGGGACCCCGCCGGCCTCCAGGACCCCCTGGCGGACCGCGCCGGCCAGGGTGCGCAGGGGCAGGTTGCAGGGGTTGAGGTCGCTGGCCGAGTTGGCGATGCCGATGACCGGGCGGCCGCCGTCCGCGCTCACGTCGAGCCCGGCGGAGGCCAGCGCGACCCGGTTGGCCAGCGCGACCTCGTCGTCCCCGCGCAGCCAGGCATCACTGCGCAGCCCCGTAGGGGTGCGCTGGCCAGTACTGCGCAGCCCCGTAGGGGTGCGCTGGGTGGCGCTGCGCGGGGTCATGCTGAGCCGGGGGCGGGGGGTCACGGTGCTGGCTCCGGGATGCCCAGGCCCGGCGCGCCGGGCCCGGACTGGGCCAGGTCCAGGCCGGCCCGGTCCATCCACTCCAGCGCCACCCGGGCCCGGTGCACCTTCTCCCGGGCGATGGCCACCGCCTCGCTGGCCAGGTGCAGCCCGCTGGGGTACAGCGGCCGGGAGTTGCGCAGGCCGAACTTCACGTACATGGGCGAGGCCACCGCGACCAGCTCGGCCGCTTCGTGCCCGCGGACCACCCCGCCCATCGAGCTGGGTGCCTCCACGTACAGGTCGATCGGGAGCGTGGTGGCCGCGCGCAGCTCGGCCAGCAGGCCCAGGGTCATGTCCGAGGGCACGTTGACGGTGTCCGCCCCGAGCCGCTCCAGCTGGGCCACGCTGAGCGGGTTGCCGGGCGCGAGCATGGCCGAGACCTTCCACACCACGGAGTCCGGGATCTCGCCGTCCTTCTGCATCCCGGCCAGCAGCTCCAGCAGGCCCGAGTCGGCGACCAGGAAGCCCCGGATACCGCAGTCCACGCCGCGCAGCACGTCGTCCACCGCGTAGCGGAGCTGCCGTGAGCCGCGGATCAGCCCGCCCCGGGACGGCCCCTCGTCGGACTGGGCCAGGCTGCCGATGTCCCACTCCTCGCGCGGCCCGACGAACAGCGAGATCTCCAGGCCGTGGTCGGCGCCCAGCGCGGCCATCTCGGCCAGCTCCTGCTCGGACAGCAGCATGGCGCCGCTGCCCTGCGACACCCGGTTGACCGTGACGCCCTCGGCAGCGGCCTGCTCCAGCACAGCCCGCAGCACGGCCGGGCCTTCCACGCTGGGGATCTCGATCCGGAAATCGGCGCCGTCGGGGAACCGGGCCGTGCTGCGCTGGGTGGCCGGTTCCATCGCGATCCCGCGCCGGGCCAGCGCCTGGACCCCGGTCGTCCGGGTCGTGGTCTCCTGACCGAGGGTTTCCTGGCTCCCCAGGGTCATCACGCCACCTCCAGGACCGCCGGGCGCGGCGGTACCAGCTCGTCGTCCTCGGCCGGCCAGGCCGGCCCGTGGTCAGGGATGCCGTGGTTAGGGATGCCGTGGGTAGAGATGCTGTGGTCGGAGACGCCGCGTGCGGTCCCGCGCCGGCCAGGCCCGCTCCCGGCTGGACTGCGGTCAGCCGCTCCAGGCCGGTGGCCGACACCAGGTAGGTGTCCTCGGCCTTGGCCCCGCCCGGCAGGCTGGGGTTCCAGGCCACCGCCTGGCCGGCCGCGACCGGGGTGGCGTACCAGCGTGAGTCCCGCTGGGACGGGGCGATCTCGAACTCACGCTGTGCGTAGCCGATCGGCCCGCCCTGGTAGTGGCCCGCCCAGCCGCCCGGCGCGCCCTCCCGCGCGTAGGCCTGGTCCAGCGCGGTGAGCACGTCGCCGTAGCGGTTCGGCGGGACGCAGGCGGCCAGCGTGTCGCGCTCGATCCGGAGCACCCGGGCCCGCAGCGCGGCGAACTCCGCCGGCGGCGGACCGGCCGAGGCGAACCGGGTGGCGGCCGCGTGCAGCCCGGCGCGCCGGGCGACCACGACCGCCATCGCGAGGTGGCGCACCGGGGCGCCCACCGCCATCGGGTGCCGGAACCGCCGCACCCGGTCGTCCCCGCCGACGATCAGGACGGGAGCGTCCGCGCCGCGTGATTCCAGCAGCCCGGCCACCCGGCCCTGGATGTCGAGGTCGCGCTCTCCCGGCCGCCAGGACGCCAGCGACTCCTGCAGCGCGGCCGCCGCGTGCGCCCCCAGCTCCCGCAGGTCCTCCTGCTCGGCCGGGGAGAGGGTGAGCCTCAGCGAGACCAGGTCCCCGGAGGCGTCCAGCCCGAACGCGGGGTGCCCGTCGGCGGCCAGCCGGGCCGCCCCGGCGCCGGCGATGTCCTGGGCGGCGCGGACGAAGGCCTCCGGGTCGTACCAGGGCACCGCGACCAGGTCGGCGAACCCGTGGCGGCGCGGCTGGTACTCCTCGCTCACCCGGTCGGCTTCCACCTCGGTGGTCACCAGGGCCGCCCCGGCCGGGGTGACCACCACCCAGACCAGGTCGGACTGGGCGGTCCGGTCCACCGGCGGGGCCACCGCCCCGGTCGCCCAGGCCACGCTGCCGGGGCTGGTGAGCACCACCCCGGGCACGTCCCCGCGGGCGGCCAGCCAGCCTTCCAGGCGCTCCCGCGCGGCGTCCGCTCGGGCCACGCTGCGGGGCGAGTGTTCGGCTATACCGAACAAAGTTTTGTGATGTAGAATCACCCGGTCATGGAATCATTCGCATATGCCCATGTCAAGGCGTTTTGAGACTCGCTAAGGTAACAGATGGTGTTTGGCGATACCGAACGTTTGGCGCTACCGAACAATGGTGTGAGGAAGTGAGCAGGTGACGATGGAGGACGGCCCGGGGCCGGCCGCTACACGGTCAAGAGCGTGGCCCGGGCGCTGCGGCTGGTCCGGATCGTGGCGGACGGACCCGCCGAGGGCCAGTCGCTCAGCGAGCTGGCTGCCGCGCTGGGCATCTCCAAGAGCAGCACGCTGGCGCTGGCCCGGACCCTGGAGGCGGCCGGGTTCCTGCGCGAGACCCGCCCCGGCCCGCGGTACACGCTCGGCACCGCGCTGATCCGGCTCGGCGACATCGTGGGCCGCCAGCTCCCGCTCGGTGACCTGTGCCGCCCGCTGCTGGATGAGCTGTCCGAGACCACGAAGATGACCGCGCGGATCGCGGTGGCCGAGGCCGGCTACCCGGTCTTCATCGCCCGCGTCGACGGCCCGGGCAGCGTCCGGTTCTACACGCCGCTGGGCCAGCGCGAGGTGCCGTACGCCTCCGCGGCCGGCAAGGCCATCCTCTGCACGATGACCGACTCCGAAGTCCGGCGGGTCTGCGCGGACACCGGCATGGCCCCGCGCACCGCGCACACCATCACCGACATCGACACGCTGCTGGACAACCTGGCCGGGTCCCGGCGGCTCGGCTTCGCGGTCGACGACGAGGAGGACGCCGAGGGCGTGTTCTGCGCGGGGGCGGCGTTCTTCGGCCACGACGGCAGCTGCGCGGGTGCGGTCAGCGTGACCGGCATCAAGGGCGACCTGCCGGCCTGGCGCGTGGATGAGCTCGGCCGGGCCGTGCGCAGCTACGCCGACAAGGTGTCGGCCCTGCTCGGCGGTTCGCCCTACAGCCCGCCCGGGGAAGGAGCCTGATGCCCGCCCCCGCGCTGGTCGTGTCCTCGCCCGGGGTGGTATCGCTGGAGCCGCGGGACCGCCCGGTCCCCGGGCCGGGCGAGGTACTGATCCAGCCCGCGGCGGTGGGGCTGTGCGGTACGGACCTGGACATCCTGGCCGGCCGCATCGACCCGGCGTACGTCCGCTACCCGCTGATCCTCGGCCACGAATGGAGTGGCACCGTGCTGGCGGGCGGGAGTGGCTCGCTGCCTCCCGGTACCCGCGTGGTCGCCGAGGGCATCGTGCCGTGCGGTCACTGCGCGGCGTGCCGGGCCGGCCAGACCAACCTGTGCGCCACCTACGACGAGATGGGGTTCACCCGGGACGGGGCCGCGGCCGGGTACGCCGTGGTCGGCGAGACCCTGGTCCATCCGCTGGCCGCCCCGGTGAGCATGGCCGGCGGGGCGCTGGTCGAGCCGGCCTCGGTCGTCTACCGCGGGCTGGCCAGCATCACGGTCAGGCCGGGCTGCCGGGCCCTGGTGGTCGGGGACGGCACCGTGGCCCTGCTCGCGGCGGCGCTGCTCGGCCTGTGGTCACCGGCCGAGATCGTGATGCTGGGCCGCCGCCCGGCCCAGCGGGAGCTGGCCGCGACCGCGGGCGCGGCCCGGTTCGAAACCGATCCGGCCGCGGCCGGCGGGGGTTACGACCTGGTGGTGGAGGCGGCCGGGACCACCGGCGCGGTGCTCACCGCGCTGGCCGCGGCCCGGCGGGGCGGCACCGTGCTGCTGCTCGGCCTGCCGCCGCACGGCGCCACCGCCGCCGTCCCCGTGGACGACCTGGTCAACAACGACCTCACGATCCGGGCGAGCTTCGGCTACACCTCGGACGCCTGGCGGGACGTGGTCCGGCTGCTGAACGCGGGCCGGCTCGAACTGGGCTTCCTGGTCACGCACCGTTTCCCGCTGGGGGAGTGGGCCGCGGCCCTGGACACCCTGCGCGACCCCGGCCCGGAAGCCCCCCGCGGCAAAGTCCTCCTCACCCTGGAGCCCTGACACCCGCAGCGCGCCGTGGCCCGGGCTCCGTCCAGGGCCTGGGACCCCTCGGCCCCCGCAGCCCCGCCAGCCCTCTGGCCCCACCAGCCCCACAAGTCACAGGGTGCGTTCGTGATCAAACGATTGGTGTCGCTGGAGCCACACCAATCGTTTGATCACGAACCGGGACGGGCTGAGGGGGCGGGGCTGGTGGGGCCTGTGGGGGCTGAGGGGCTGAGGGGGGTGCCGGGGCTGGTGGGCTCTATGGGGGTGGTGGGGGTGCCGGGGCTGATGGGGGAGGTGGGGGTGGGGATGAGGGAGGTGGGGGAGTGGGAGTGGGTGGGGCGGCTGGGGAGGCGGGTGCGGACTGCGGCGGCGATCAGGACGGCCAGCAGGGCCAGGCCGCCGAGCAGGAACGCGTTCCCGGTGAGCAGTTCGATGCCGTGCCAGTGATACTCGGCGAACCAGGGCCGGTCGCCGTGCCGGTAGTAGACCTCCGGGTCGGTGTTCGGCGGCTGCCACAGCACGCCCAGGGAGAACTGGCCCAGGTCGTGCGGCTCACCCCACAGGCGGCCCGGCCACGCGCCGTACAGGACCAGCATGGCCGCGGCCAGGCCCCAGTAGCCGGCGGCGGGCCAGCGGGCCGCGCGGCGCCAGTCCAGCCGGCTAGCTTGCGCCCCGGGCAGGGCCGCCCCGGACGGGCCGGCTCCGGGCGGGCCGGTGACCGCCGGGGCGGCCATGGCCCGGACCGCGTAGGTCGCCGCCACCGCCACCCCGGGGACGATCCACACCCAGTGGTGGTCCCAGCTGATCGGGGACACCAGCAGCCCGGTCAGCGCGCAGGCCAGCAACCCGGGCAGCGGATGGCCGGCCCGTTCCAGCCGGGCCGCGCAGGCCAGCCCGGCCACGGCGGTGACCAGCGCCAGGGCCAGCCACAGCGGCTCCGCGCCGGCCACGCTGCCCGCCAGCCGGGTGAGCAGGGCCCGCAGTGACTGGTTGCCCCCCCAGCCGACGAAGCCGGTCCGGCCGCCGTTGAAGAACAGGCCGCCCAGCCACCACCGGGCTGAATCGGCGGGCACCACCACGAAGCCCGCCGCCGCGGTGGCGGCGAACGCCGCGCAGGCCACCGCGGCCGCCCGGAACTTCCTGGTCAGCAGCAGGTAGGGGATGAAGATCAGCGGCACCAGCTTGATCCCGGCGGCGACCCCGACCCCCGCTCCCTTCCACCAGCGGCTGGCCCCGGACCGGCGGGTGTCCGGCTGGCACACGTCCCAGATGATCAGCGCCATCAGCACCAGGTTCACCTGGCCGAGGTAGATGGTGCGCAGCACCGGCTCGGTCCAGAGCACCGCGGCCGCGGCCAGCAGCGTCGCGCCCAGCCGGGTCAGCCCCCGCCGGACGCCGAGCCCGCCGAACGTGAACCACAGCGCGGCGAGCAGCGCCGCGATGTTGACCAGCACGCTGATATCGGGCAGCACCCGCCACGGGATGAAGGAGACGACCGCGAAGACGACCGCGGCGAACGGCGGATAGGTGAACTTCAGGTGCAGGTTCTGGTAGCCGCGCCAGTCGTACAGCGGCGCGGCCAGGTGCGGGTCGTACAGCGGCCGGACGTGCCGCACGATGAGGCCGCCCGACTGGTAGACGCCCAGGTTGACCGGGTCCAGGGTCCAGTGGTAGGGATGGCCCGCCATGTAGGCCAGGTAGCTGCCGAGGATCACCGCGAACGCGATGATGCCCGCTGCCGCCAGCCTGCCCCGCAACATTTCCTCCACCGGCCCATCACCCGGGCCCGCCCGAGATTACCCACTATCGCCGGGACGCCGCTGCCTCCCGGCTGCGGCCGCCCCGGGCTTTACCAGCTCGTGGGCAGCGGCATTCCCTCGCTGTAGCCGGCCGCGCTCTGCACCCCGACCGTCGCCCGCTCGTGCAGCTCGTCCAGGTCGGCGGCGCCCGCGTAGGTGCACGCGCTGCGCAGCCCGGCCGTGATCGCGTCGATGAGGTCTTCCACCCCCGGGCGCTGCGGGTCCAGGTACATCCGCGCGGTGGAGATGCCCTCCTCGAACAGGTCCTTCCGGGCCCGGTCGAACGAGGAATCCCCGGCGCTGCGCAGCCGCACCGCCCGGGCCGAGGCCATCCCGAAGCTTTCCTTGTACAGGCGGCCGTCCGGGTCACGGAACACGTCGCCCGGCGACTCGTAGGTGCCCGCGAACCAGGACCCGATCATCACGTTGGACGCCCCGGCGGCCAGCGCCAGCGCCACGTCCCGGGGGTGGCGGATGCCGCCGTCGGCCCAGACGTGCGCGCCCAGCTCCCGGGCCTGCGCCGCGCACTCCAGGACCGCGCTGAACTGGGGCCGGCCGACCCCGGTCATCATCCGGGTGGTGCACATCGCGCCCGGCCCGACCCCGACCTTCACGATGTCCGCGCCCGCCCCGACCAGGTCGGCGACGCCGGCCGCGGTGACCACGTTCCCGGCGGCGACCGGCACGTCCGGGCTGACCCCGCGGACCGCGCGCAGCGCGCTGATCATCTTCTCCTGGTGGCCGTGCGCGGTGTCCACCACCAGCACGTCCACCCCGGCGTCGAGCAGCAGCTTGGCCTTGGCCGCCACGTCGCCGTTGATGCCCAGGGCGGCCCCGATGCGCAGCCGCCCGCTCGCGTCGGTGGCCGGGTCGTACAGGGTCGCGCGGAGCGCGCCGGTCCGGGTCAGGATGCCCACGCAGCGGCCGTCGGCGTCCACCACCGGGGCCAGCCGGTGCCGCCCGTCGTGCAGCAGGCTGAACGCGCGCTGCGGGTCGGTGCCCGCCGGGAGGGTGAGCAGCTCGGTGGACATCACGTCGCGCAGCTGGGTGAACCGGTCCACGCCGGTGCAGTCCGACTCGGTCACGACGCCTACCGGGCGCCCGTCCTCGACCACGATCACGCCGCCGTGCGCCCGCTTGGGCAGCAGGCCGAGCGCCTCGCCGGCGGTGTCCCCGGGGGCCAGCGTGATCGGCGTGTCGTGCACCAGGTCCCGGCTCTTCACCCAGGCCACCACGTCCGCGACCACGTCAGCCGGGATGTCCTGGGGCAGGATGGCCAGGCCCCCGCGCCGGGCCGCGGTCTCGGCCATCCGGCGCCCGGACACCGCGGTCATGTTGGCCACCACGAGCGGGATCGTGGTGCCGCTGCCGTCGCGGGTCGCGAGGTTCACGTCGAGCCGGGACGTCACCGCCGACCGGCCGGGGACGAGGAACACGTCGCTGTAGGTCAGGTCATGGGCCGGGACGTTCTCGGTAAGGAATCGCACCCTTCGATTCTGCCCGCTGGCCCGCTGTGCCCCGCCCGGCTGGGCCCCGCCGGGCCCGGCTGCCGGGCCCGGGCCCGGCCGGGGGTCAGCCGGTGACGGCGGTTCCGGGCCCGGGATCGCCGCCGGCCGCGTCCCATTCGTCCCGGGACAGCATGGCCTCCTCCAGGTCCAGGTGGTGCAGGACCTCGTCGAGCACCTCGTCGTCGATCTGGCGCTCGTCGCGCTGCCGGATGAACTCGGCCCGCTCGGCGGTGGTCATCTCGCGCCGCAGCCGCCGGAAGGCGGCGGACGGGGCCGGCCCGCCCGCCCCGCGGGGCTGGCCCTCCGGCAGCCGCTCCCAGGCCCCCGCCTGCCGGTATTCGGCGAGCCGCCGCAGCCGCTCGACCACCTCGGCGGGCGCCCCGGCGGGGTCCTCGGCGGCCAGCTCGTCCAGCCGCCGCAGCCCCGCCTCGGAGGCGGCCTGCTGGGCATGGGCCTGGGCCACCACGTCGGCCCGCTCCTCGTCCGGCCCGGCCCGCACCCCGAGCCAGCGGATCAGCCACGGCAGCGTCAGGCCCTGCACCAGCAGCGTGCCGAGCACCGTGGTGAAGGTCAGGAAGACCAGCAGGTTGCGCTGGGGCACATCGGTGGACAGGGCGGCCGCGGCCGCCAGCGAGATGACGCCGCGCAGGCCGGCCCAGGACAGCACGAAGGTGGCCTGCCAGCGGGGCGCCGGATCCTGGACCCTGATCCGGGGCACCAGCCACCGGGGCAGGTAGATGGACGGGAACACCCAGACGATCCGGGCCACGATGACCGCGCCGAGCACGACGCCGGCCTCGGCGGCCAGCCGGGCCGGGTCCCGGCTGCCCAGGTCCTGCAGCACCGGCCGCAGCTGCAGGCCGATCAGCGCGAACGCCACCGACTCGAGCACGAACGTGGCCACCCGCCACAGGGCCATGTCCTGCAGCCGGGTGGCGAAGTGCGCCTGGCCGGCGTGATGGCCGAGGTACAGGCCGGTGACCACGACGGCCAGCACCCCGGACACGTGCAGCGAGTCGGCGGCCAGGTACGCGGCGAACGGGGTGAGGAGCGACAGCACGCTCTCCACCAGCGGGTCGCGCAGCCGCATCCGGAGGCGGTGGATGAGGACGCCGAGGACCAGGCCCACGGCCACCCCGCCCGCGCTGATCAGGATCAGGCTGCCGGCCGCGCTCGAGCGGGGACGGGGTAGCCACGCTGACCGACGCCGCGCTCACCGCCACCGCGTACACGGTGAGCGCGGTGCCGTCGTTGAGCATGCTCTCGCCGGTGAGGACGGTCAGCAGCCGTCTCGGCAGGTGCAGCCGCCGGCCGATGCTGGCCGTGGTGACCGCGTCGGTCGGGGCCAGGATCGCGCCCAGGGTGATCGCGGCGGCCAGCGGCAGCCCGGGCACGTCGAGCCGGGCCGCGCCGCCCACCACCACGGCGGTGAACAGGACCAGGCCGACCGACAGCAGGGCGAGGGTCCGCACGTTGTCGCGCAGGTTGAGGTACGAGCTCTCCAGCGCGGTGGTGTAGACGAGCGGCGGCAGCACCGCGAACAGGACCAGGTCGGGGCTGAGCCGGAACTCCGGCACGCCCGGGATGTAGGACGCGGCGAGCCCGGTGAGCACCAGGAGGATGGGCGCGGCCACGCCCCGCCTGCGGGCCACGGCCGCGATCGCGCAGGAACCCACGATGAGCAGCAGCAGCGCCAGCGCTTGCGTCGCCGTCATCGCGGCGCGGTCAGGAGTAGTGGAAGGCCGCGAAGATGATAGCGGTCAGCCGGTCAACCATCTCTTCCCTGGGCAGCCGGACCTCGACCGTGAGCAGGTAGTTGATCCGCTCGATCATCATGAGCAGGGCCAGCGCGGTCAGCTCGGCGTGCCCGGCGGGGGTCTCCTGCCCGGCGGCGTCGGCCGCGGCCGTCATGCCCTGGGTGATGGCCTCCGACAGCTTGAACATGACCTGCAGCCCGTCGCCCCAGACTTCCTCGCCGACGATCTCCGCCTGGCTCAGGATCCGGATCACCGACGCGTGGGCGGCGTAGGTGTCGCAGAAGGCGCTGACCCAGCGGCGCAGCGCGGCCTGCCCGGCCTCGTTCCGGGTGACCACCGGGAACTCGTCCGTGAGCGCGGCCATGTCCACGAGCGCGTCCGACAGCAGCGCCTTGAACAGGTCTTCCTTGTTGGCGAAGTACAGGTAGAAGGTGCCGTGCGAGATCTTCGCCCGGCGCACCACGTCGTCGACCCGGACGGCCTGGAAACCCCGCTCGTCGAACTCGGCCAGGCCCGCGTCGAGCAGCTTCTGCACCGTCTGGCGGCCCTGGGCGCGCAGCTCACGGTCCTGGGCGGGCGCCCCCCCGCCGAGCGAGGGCCGCCGGGATTGACCGGCGCCGGCCCGCAGGCCGGACGGGACGCCGCTATGGGTGTTTGGTGGCTTTCCAGCGTTTCCTTCTGGCACAGATCCCCTTGGAGCAGTGCCGGGGCAGGCTTCCCGACTCATGTTCGGAGGGTAGCCTGCCCCGGATCGGTTCGCTGCATTCCCCCGGGCAAGAAGTGCCCGCCCGCCCGGTCCGGCCCGTATCCCCAGATCAGGGTGGGCTACGAGCCCAGGACCTGTTCCAGGTAGGGATTGCCGAACCGGCGGGCCGGGTCGAGTTCGTCCCGCAGCGTGACGAAATCCGCGAACCGGGGATAGCTGCCGCGCAGGTATTCCGCGTCCCGGGTGTGCAGCTTGCCCCAGTGCGGCCGCCCGCCCAGGGCCGTCATCACCGCCTCCACCTCGCGGAAGTACTCCTCGTGCGGCGCGGCGTGGAAGACGTGGATGGCGAGGTCGGCTGGCCCGGCCGTATGCGGTGGATAGCCAGGGATCGTCAGCCGGGCGACCCGGACCTCGATCGGGAAGCTGATCCGCCAGTCCTGCCGGGCGAACAGCGCGCGGATCTCGGTGAGCGCCTCGGCCAGGCACTCGCGCGGGATCGCGTATTCCTGCTCCTTGAACCGCACCCGCCGGGGGCTGGTGAACACCCGGTAGGCGGCGTCGGTGTAGGTCCGCGCGCCCAGCGCCCGGCCGGCGAGGCCGTTGATGGCCGGGATGACGGCGGGATAGCGCTGGCCGAGACGGCAGGTCGCACCGAACAGGGTGTTGGAGAGGAACTCGTCGTCGAGCTGGTGCCGCCACCGGGGCAGCGGCCGGGCCGGGCCGTCGCTGCGGTTGTTCCGCTTGGTCAGGCAGCCGTCCGTGTGCGGGAACCAGTAGAACTCGAAGTGCTCGTTGTCGCTGGCCAGCTCGTCCAGCCGGGCGATGACCTCGGCCCAGCTCATCGGCTCCTCGCGCGCGGTGAGCAGGAAGGCCGGGACGACCCGGAAGGTCACCGCGGTCAGCACGCCG
>CAWKOA010000008.1:0-262138 GCA_963851025.1 uncultured Actinomycetes bacterium | reverse complement strand
CGCAGCCCCGTAGGGGTGCGCTGGCCAGTTCTGGCGCAGCCCAGTGCGGGGTGCGCTGGGTGGCGCTGCGCGGGGTCATGCTGAGCCGGGGGCGGGGGGTCACGGTGCTGGCTCCGGGATGCCCAGCCCAGGCGCGCCGGGCCCGGACTGGGCAGGGTGCCAGGCGGGCCCCCAGTCCAGTCCACTCCAGCGCCACCCGGGCCCGGTGCCGCCTCTCCCGGGGCAATCGCCACCGCCTCGCTGGCCAGGTGCAGCCCGCTGGGGTACAGCGGCCGGGAGCTGCGCAGGCCGAACTTCACGTACATGGGCGAGGCCACCGCGACCAGCTCGGCCGCTTCGTGCCCGTGGACCACCCGCCCATCGAGCTCGGCGCCTCCATGTACAGGTCGATCGGGAGCGTGGTTGCCGCGCGCAGCTCGGCCAGCAGCGCCAGGGTCATGTCCGAGGGCACGTTGACGTGTTCCGCCCCAGCCGCTCCAGCTGGGCCACGCTGAGTGGGTCGCCGGGCGCGAGCATGGCCGAGACCTTCCACACCACGGAGTCCGGGATCTCGCCGTCCTTCTGCATCCCGGCAAGCAGCTCCAGCAGGCCGAGTCGGCGACCAGGAATCCCCGGATACCCCAGTCCACGCCGCGCAGCACGTCGTCCACCGCGTAGCGGAGCTGCCGTGAGCCGCGGATCAGCCCGCCCCGGGACGGCCCCTCGTCGGACTGGGCCAGGCTGCCGATGTCCCACTCCTCGCGCGGCCCGACGAACAGCGAATCTCCAGGCCGTGGTCGGCGCCCAGCGCGGCCATCTCGGCCACTCCTGCTCGGACAGCAGCATGGCGCCGCTGCCCTGCGACACCCGGTTGACCGTGACGCCCTCGGCAGCGGCCTGCTCCAGCACAGCCCGCAGCACGGCGGGCCTTCTACGCTGGGGATCTCGATCCGGAAATCGGCGCCGTCGGGGAACCGGCCGCGCTGCGCTGGGTGGCCGGTTCCATCGCGATCCCGCGCCGGGCCAGCGCCTGGACCCCGGTCGTCCGGGTCGTGGTCTCCTGACCGAGGGTTCCCTGGCTCCCCAGGGTCATCACGCCACCTCCAGGACCGCCGGGCGCGGCGGTACCAGCTCGTCGTCCTCGGCCAGGCTGGCCGTGGGTCAGGGATGCTGTGGTTAGGGATGCCGTGGGAGAGATGCTGTGGTCGGAGACGCCGCGTGCGGTCCCGCGCCGGCCAGGCCCGCTCCCGGCTGGACTGCGGTCAGCCGCTCCAGGCGGCGGCCGACACCAGGTAGGTGTCCTCGGCCTTGGCCCCGCCCGGCAGGCTGGGGTTCAGGCCACCGCCTGGCCGGCCGCGACCGGGGTGGCGTACCAGCGTGAGTCCCGCTGGGACGGGGCGATCTCGAACTCACGCTGCGCGTAGCCGATCGGCCCGCCCTGGTAGTGGCCCGCCCAGCCGCCCGGCGCGCCCTCCCGCGCGTAGGCCTGGTCCAGCGCGGTGAGCACGTCGCCGTAGCGGTTCGGCGGGACGCAGGCGGCCAGCGTGTCGCGCTCGATCCGGAGCACCCGGGCCCGCAGCGCGGCGAACTCTGCCGGCGGCGGACCGGCCGAGGCGAACCGGGTGGCGGCCGCGTGCAGCCCGGCGCGCCGGGCGACCACGACCGCCATCGCGAGGTGGCGCACCGGGGCGCCCACCGCCATCGGGTGCCGGAACCGCCGCACCCGGTCGTCCCCGCCGACGATCAGGACGGGAGCGTCCGCGCCGCGTGACTCCAGCAGTCCGGCCACCCGGCCCTGGATGTCGAGGTCCCGCTCTCCCGGCCGCCAGGACGCCAGCGACTCCTGCAGCGCGGCCGCCGCGTGCGCCCCCAGCTCCCGCAGGTCCTCCTGCTCGGCCGGGGAGAGGGTGAGCCTCAGGGAGACCAGGTCCCCGGAGGCGTCCAGCCCGAACGCGGGGTGCCCGTCGGCGGCCAGCCGGGCCGCCCCGGCGCCGGCGATGTCCTGGGCGGCGCGGACGAACGCCTCCGGGTCGTACCAGGGCACCGCGACCAGGTCGGCGAACCCGTGGCGGCGCGGCTGGTACTCCTCGCTCACCCGGTCGGCTTCCACCTCGGTGGTCACCAGGGCCGCCCCGGCCGGGGTGACCACCACCCAGACCAGGTCGGACTGGGCGGTCCGGTCCACCGGCGGGGCCACCGCCCCGGTCGCCCAGGCCACGCTGCCGGGGCTGGTGAGCACCACCCCGGGCACGTCCCCGCGGGCGGCCAGCCAGCCTTCCAGGCGCTCCCGCGCGGCGTCCGCTCGGGCCACGCTGCGGGGCGAGTGTTCGGCTATACCGAACAAAGTTTTGTGATGTAGAATCACCCGGTCATGGAATCATTCGCATATGCCCATGTCAAGGCGTTTTGAGACTCGCTAAGGTAACAGATGGTGTTTGGCGATACCGAACGTTTGGCGCTACCGAACAATGGTGTGAGGAAGTGAGCAGGTGACGATGGAGGACGGCCCGGAGGCCGGCCGCTACACGGTCAAGAGCGTGGCCCGGGCGCTGCGGCTGGTCGGCATCGTGGCGGACGGACCCGCCGAGGGCCAGTCGCTCAGCGAGCTGGCCGCCGCGCTGGGCATCTCCAAGAGCAGCACGCTGGCGCTGGCCCGGACCCTGGAGTCGGCCGGCTTCCTGCGCGACACCCGCCCCGGCCCGCGGTACACGCTCGGCACCGCGCTGATCCGGCTCGGCGACATCGTGGGCCGCCAGCTCCCGCTCGGTGACCTGTGCCGCCCGCTGCTCGACGAGCTGTCCGAGACCACCAAGATGACCGCGCGGATCGCGGTGGCCGAGGCCGGCTACCCGGTCTTCATCGCCCGCGTCGACGGCCCGGGCAGCGTCCGGTTCTACACGCCGCTGGGCCAGCGCGAGGTGCCGTACGCCTCCGCGGCCGGCAAGGCCATCCTGTGCACGATGACCGACTCGGAAGTCCGGCGGGTCTGCGCGGAGACCGGCATGGCCCCGCGCACCGCGCACACCATCACCGACATCGACACGCTGCTGGACAACCTGGCCGGGTCCCGGCGGCTCGGCTTCGCGGTCGACGACGAGGAGGACGCCGAGGGCGTGTTCTGCGCGGGCGCGGCGTTCTTCGGCCACGACGGCAGCTGCGCGGGTGCGGTCAGCGTGACCGGCATCAAGGGCGACCTGCCGGCCTGGCGCGTGGATGAGCTCGGCCGGGCCGTGCGCAGCTACGCCGACAAGGTGTCGGCCCTGCTCGGCGGTTCGCCCTACAGCCCGCCGGGGAAGGAGCCTGATGCCCGCCCCCGCGCTGGTCGTGTCCTCGCCCGGGGCGGTATCGCTGGAGCCGCGGGACCGCCCGGTCCCCGGGCCGGGCGAGGTGCTGATCCAGCCCGCGGCGGTGGGGCTGTGCGGTACGGACCTGGACATCCTGGCCGGCCGGATCGACCCTGCGTACGTCCGCTACCCGCTGATCCTCGGCCACGAATGGAGCGGCACCGTGCTGGCGGGCGGAAGTGGCTCGCTGCCTCCCGGCACCCGCGTGGTCGCCGAGGGCATCGTGCCGTGCGGGCACTGCGCGGCGTGCCGGGCCGGCCAGACCAACCTGTGCGCCACCTACGACGAGATGGGGTTCACCCGGGACGGGGCCGCGGCCGGGTACGCCGTGGTCGGCGAGACCCTGGTCCATCCGCTGGCCGCCCCGGTGAGCATGGCCGGCGGGGCGCTGGTCGAGCCGGCCTCGGTCGTCTACCGCGGGCTGGCCAGCATCACGGTCAGGCCGGGCTGCCGGGCCCTGGTGGTCGGGGACGGCACCGTGGCCCTGCTCGCGGCGGCGCTGCTCGGCCTGTGGTCACCGGCCGAGATCGTGATGCTGGGCCGCCGCCCGGCCCAGCCGGAGCTGGCCGCGACCGCGGGCGCGGCCCGGTTCGAGACCGATCCGGCCGCGGCCGGCGGGGGTTACGACCTGGTGGTGGAGGCGGCCGGGACCACCGGCGCGGTGCTCACCGCGCTGGCCGCGGCCCGGCGGGGCGGCACCGTGCTGCTGCTCGGCCTGCCGCCGCACGGCGCCACCGCCGCCGTCCCCGTGGACGACCTGGTCAACAACGACCTCACGATCCGGGCGAGCTTCGGCTACACCTCGGACGCCTGGCGGGACGTGGTCCGGCTGCTGAACGCGGGCCGGCTCGACCTGGGCTTCCTGGTCACGCACCGTTTCCCGCTGGGGGAGTGGGCCGCGGCCCTGGACACCCTGCGCGACCCCGGCCCGGAAGCCCCCCGCGGCAAAGTCCTCCTCACCCTGGAGCCCTGACACCCGCAGCGCGCCGTGGCCCGGGCTCCGTCCAGGGCCTGGGACCCCTCGGCCCCCGCAGCCCCACCAGCCCTCTGGCCCCACCAGCCCCACAAGTCACAGGGTGCGTTCGTGATCAAACGATTGGTGTCGCTGGAGCCACACCAATCGTTTGATCACGAACCGGGACGGGCTGAGGGGGCGGGGCTGGTGGGGCCTGTGGGGTGCTGAGGGGCTGAGGGGGGTGCCGGGGCTGGTGGGCTCTATGGGGGTGGTGGGGGTGCCGGGGCTGATGGGGGAGGTGGGGGTGGGGATGAGGGAGGTGGGGGAGTGGGAGTGGGTGGGGCGGCTGGGGCGGCGGGTGCGGACTGCGGCGGCGATCAGGACGGCCAGCAGGGCCAGGCCGCCGAGCAGGAACGCGTTCCCGGTGAGCAGTTCGATGCCGTGCCAGTGATACTCGGCGAACCAGGGCCGGTCGCCGTGCCGGTAGTAGACCTCCGGGTCGGTGTTCGGCGGCTGCCAGAGCACGCCCAGGGAGAACTGGCCCAGGTCGTGCGGCTCACCCCACAGGCGGCCCGGCCACGCGCCGTACAGGACCAGCATGGCCGCGGCCAGGCCCCAGTAGCCGGCGGCGGGCCAGCGGGCCGCGCGGCGCCAGTCCAGCCGGCAGCTTGCGCCCCGGGCAGGGCCGCCCCGGACGGGCCGGCCCCGGGCGGGCCGGTGACCGCCGGGGCGGCCATGGCCCGGACCGCGTAGGTCGCCGCCACCGCCACCCCGGGGACGATCCACACCCAGTGGTGGTCCCAGCTGATCGGGGACACCAGCAGCCCGGTCAGCGCGCAGGCCAGCAACCCGGGCAGCGGATGGCCGGCCCGTTCCAGCCGGGCCGCGCAGGCCAGCCCGGCCACGGCGGTGACCAGCGCCAGGGCCAGCCACAGCGGCTCCGCGCCGGCCACGCTGCCCGCCAGCCGGGTGAGCAGGGCCCGCAGTGACTGGTTTCCCCCCCAGCCGACGAAGCCGGTCCGGCCGCCGTTGAAGAACAGGCCGCCCAGCCACCACCGGGCTGAATCGGCGGGCACCACCACGAAGCCCGCCGCCGCGGTGGCGGCGAACGCCGCGCAGGCCACCGCGGCCGCCCGGAACTTCCTGGTCAGCAGCAGGTAGGGGATGAAGATCAGCGGCACCAGCTTGATCCCGGCGGCGACCCCGACCCCCGCTCCCTTCCACCAGCGGCTGGCCCCGGACCGGCGGGTGCCCGGCTGGCACACGTCCCAGATGATCAGCGCCATCAGCACCAGGTTCACCTGGCCGAGGTAGATGGTGCGCAGCACCGGCTCGGTCCAGAGCACCGCGGCCGCGGCCAGCAGCGTCGCGCCCAGCCGGGTCAGCCCCCGCCGGACGCCGAGCCCGCCGAACGTGAACCACAGCGCGGCGAGCAGCGCCGCGATGTTGACCAGCACGCTGATATCGGGCAGCACCCGCCACGGGATGAAGGAGACGACCGCGAAGACGACCGCGGCGAACGGCGGATAGGTGAACTTCAGGTGCAGGTTCTGGTAGCCGCGCCAGTCGTACAGCGGCGCGGCCAGGTGCGGGTCGTACAGCGGCCGGACGTGCCGCACGATGAGGCCGCCCGACTGGTAGACGCCCAGGTCGACCGGGTCCAGGGTCCAGTGGTAGGGATGGCCCGCCATGTAGGCCAGGTAGCTGCCGAGGATCACCGCGAACGCGATGATGCCCGCTGCCGCCAGCCTGCCCCGCAACATTTCCTCCACCGGCCCATCACCCGGGCCCGCCCGAGATTACCCACTATCGCCGGGACGCCGCTGCCTCCCGGCTGCGGCCGCCCCGGGCTTTACCAGCTCGTGGGCAGCGGCATTCCCTCGCTGTAGCCGGCCGCGCTCTGCACCCCGACCGTGGCCCGCTCGTGCAGCTCGTCCAGGTCGGCGGCCCCCGCGTAGGTACACGCGCTGCGCAGCCCGGCCGTGATCGCGTCGATGAGGTCTTCCACCCCCGGGCGCTGCGGGTCCAGGTACATCCGCGCGGTGGAGATGCCCTCCTCGAACAGGGCCTTCCTGGCCCGGTCGAACGAGGAATCCCCGGCGCTGCGCAGCCGCACCGCCCGGGCCGAGGCCATCCCGAAGCTTTCCTTGTACAGGCGGCCGTCCGGGTCACGGAACACGTCGCCCGGCGACTCGTAGGTGCCCGCGAACCAGGACCCGATCATCACGTTGGACGCCCCGGCGGCCAGCGCCAGCGCCACGTCCCGGGGGTGGCGGATGCCGCCGTCGGCCCAGACGTGCGCGCCCAGCTCCCGGGCCTGCGCCGCGCACTCCAGGACCGCGCTGAACTGGGGCCGGCCGACCCCGGTCATCATCCGGGTGGTGCACATCGCGCCCGGCCCGACCCCGACCTTCACGATGTCCGCGCCCGCCCCGACCAGGTCGGCGACGCCGGCCGCGGTGACCACGTTCCCGGCGGCGACCGGCACGTCCGGGCTGACTCCCGCGGACCGCGCGCAGCGCGCTGATCATCTTCTCCTGGTGGCCGTGCGCGGTGTCCACCACCAGGACGTCCACCCCGGCGTCGAGCAGCAGCTTGGCCTTGGCCGCCACGTCGCCGTTGATGCCCAGGGCGGCGCCGATGCGCAGCCGCCCGCTCGCGTCGGTGGCCGGGTCGTACAGGGTCGCGCGGAGCGCGCCGGTCCGGGTCAGGATGCCCACGCAGCGGCCGTCGGCGTCCACCACCGGGGCCAGCCGGTGCCGCCCGTCGTGCAGCAGGCTGAACGCGCGCTGCGGGTCGGTGCCCGCCGGGAGGGTGAGCAGCTCGGTGGACATCACGTCGCGCAGCTGGGTGAACCGGTCCACGCCGGTGCAGTCCGACTCGGTCACGACGCCTACCGGGCGCCCGTCCTCGACCACGATCACGCCGCCGTGCGCCCGCTTGGGCAGCAGGCCGAGCGCCTCGCCGGCCGTGTCCCCGGGGGCCAGCGTGATCGGCGTGTCGTGGACCAGGTCCCGGCTCTTCACCCAGGCCACCACGTCCGCGACCACGTCAGCCGGGATGTCCTGGGGCAGGATGGCCAGGCCCCCGCGCCGGGCCGCGGTCTCGGCCATCCGGCGCCCGGACACCGCGGTCATGTTGGCCACCACGAGCGGGATCGTCGTGCCGCTGCCGTCGCGGGTCGCGAGGTTCACGTCGAGCCGGGACGTCACCGCCGACCGGCCGGGGACGAGGAACACGTCGCTGTAGGTCAGGTCATGGGCCGGGACGTTCTCGGTAAGGAATCGCACCCTTCGATTCTGCCCGCTGGCCCGCTGTGCCCCGCCCGGCTGGGCCCCGCCGGGCCCGGGCCGGCCGGGCCCGGGCCCGGCCGGGGGTCAGCCGGTGACGGCGGTTCCGGGCCCGGGATCGCCGCCGGCCGCGTCCCATTCGTCCCGGGACAGCATGGCCTCCTCCAGGTCCAGGTGGTGCAGGACCTCGTCGAGCACCTCGTCGTCGATCTGGCGCTCGTCGCGCTGCCGGATGAACTCGGCCCGCTCGGCGGTGGTCATCTCGCGCCGCAGCCGCCGGAAGGCGGCGGACGGGGCCGGCCCGCCCGCCCCGCGGGGCTGGCCCTCCGGCAGCCGCTCCCAGGCCCCCGCCTGCCGGTATTCGGCGAGCCGCCGCAGCCGCTCGACCACCTCGGCGGGCGCCCCGGCGGGGTCCTCGGCGGCCAGCTCGTCCAGCCGCCGCAGCCCCGCCTCGGAGGCGGCCTGCTGGGCATGGGCCTGGGCCACCACGTCGGCCCGCTCCTCGTCCGGCCCGGCCCGCACCCCGAGCCAGCGGATCAGCCACGGCAGCGTCAGGCCCTGCACCAGCAGCGTGCCGAGCACCGTGGTGAAGGTCAGGAAGACCAGCAGGTTGCGCTGGGGCACATCGGTGGACAGGGCGGCCGCGGCCGCCAGCGAGATGACGCCGCGCAGGCCGGCCCAGGACAGCACGAAGGTGGCCTGCCAGCGGGGCGCCGGATCCTGGACCCTGATCCGGGGCACCAGCCACCGGGGCAGGTAGATGGACGGGAACACCCAGACGATCCGGGCCACGATGACCGCGCCGAGCACGACGCCGGCCTCGGCGGCCAGCCGGGCCGGGTCCCGGCTGCCCAGGTCCTGCAGCACCGGCCGCAGCTGCAGGCCGATCAGCGCGAACGCCACCGACTCGAGCACGAACGTGGCCACCCGCCACAGGGCCATGTCCTGCAGCCGGGTGGCGAAGTGCGCCTGGCCGGCGTGATGGCCGAGGTACAGGCCGGTGACCACGACGGCCAGCACCCCGGACACGTGCAGCGAGTCGGCGGCCAGGTACGCGGCGAACGGGGTGAGGAGCGACAGCACGCTCTCCACCAGCGGGTCGCGCAGCCGCATCCGGAGGCGGTGGATGAGGACGCCGAGGACCAGGCCCACGGCCACCCCGCCCGCGCTGATCAGGATCAGGCTGCCGGCCGCGCTGAGCGGGGACGGGGTAGCCACGCTGACCGACGCCGCGCTCACCGCCACCGCGTACACGGTGAGCGCGGTGCCGTCGTTGAGCATGCTCTCGCCGGTGAGGACGGTCAGCAGCCGTCTCGGCAGGTGCAGCCGCCGGCCGATGCTGGCCGTGGTGACCGCGTCGGTCGGGGCCAGGATCGCGCCCAGGGTGATCGCGGCGGCCAGCGGCAGCCCGGGCACGTCGAGCCGGGCCGCGCCGCCCACCACCACGGCGGTGAACAGGACCAGGCCGACCGACAGCAGGGCGAGGGTCCGCACGTTGTCGCGCAGGTTGAGGTACGAGCTCTCCAGCGCGGTGGTGTAGACGAGCGGCGGCAGCACCGCGAACAGGACCAGGTCGGGGCTGAGCCGGAACTCCGGCACGCCCGGGATGTAGGACGCGGCGAGCCCGGTGAGCACCAGGAGGATCGGCGCGGCCACGCCACGCCTGCGGGCCACGGCCGCGATCGCGCAGGAACCCACGATGAGCAGCAGCAGCGCCAGCGCCTGCGTCGCCGTCATCGCGGCGCGGTCAGGAGTAGTGGAAGGCCGCGAAGATGATAGCGGTCAGCCGGTCCACCATCTCTTCCCTGGGCAGCCGGACCTCGACCGTGAGCAGGTAGTTGATCCGCTCGATCATCATGAGCAGGGCCAGCGCGGTCAGCTCGGCGTGCCCGGCGGGGGTCTCCTGCCCGGCGGCGTCGGCCGCGGCCGTCATGCCCTGGGTGATGGCCTCGGACAGCTTGAACATGACCTGCAGCCCGTCGCCCCAGACTTCCTCGCCGACGATCTCCGCCTGGCTCAGGATCCGGATCACCGACGCGTGGGCGGCGTAGGTGTCGCAGAAGGCGCTGACCCAGCGGCGCAGCGCGGCCTGCCCGGCCTCGTTCCTGGTGACCACCGGGAACTCGTCCGTGAGCGCGGCCATGTCCACCAGCGCGTCCGACAGCAGCGCCTTGAACAGGTCTTCCTTGTTGGCGAAGTACAGGTAGAAGGTGCCGTGCGAGATCTTCGCCCGGCGCACCACGTCGTCGACCCGGACGGCCTGGAAGCCCCGCTCGTCGAACTCGGCCAGGCCCGCGTCGAGCAGCTTCTGCACTGTCTGGCGGCCCTGGGCGCGCAGCTCACGATCCTGGGCGGGCGCCCCCCCGCCGAGCGAGGGCCGCCGGGACTGACCGGCGCCGGCCCTCAGGCCGGACGAGGCGCCGCTATGGGTGTTGGGTGGCTTTCGAGCTTTTCCTTCTGGCACAGATCCCCTTGGAGCAGTGCCGGGGCAGGCTTCCCGACTCATGTTCGGAGGGTAGCCTGCCCCGGATCGGTTCGCTGCATTCCCCCGCGGCAAGAAGTGCCCGCCCGCCCGGCCCGGGCCGTATTCCCAGATCAGGGCGGGCTAGGAGCCCAGGACCTGTTCCAGGTAGGGGTTGCCGAACCGGCGGGCGGGGTCGAGTTCGTTCCGCAGCGCGACGAAATCCGCGAACCGCGGGTAGGCGTCGCGCAGGTAGGCCGCGTCCCGGGTGTGCAGCTTGCCCCAGTGCGGCCGGCCGCCCATGCCCGTCAGCACCGCCTCGACCTCGCGGAAGTACTCCTCGTGCGGCGCGGCGTGGAAGACGTGGATGGCGATGTAGGCGGTGGGCCGGCCGTACGCGGTGGACAGCCAGACATCGTCGGCCGGGGCGACCCGGACCTCGATGGGGAAGCTGACCCGCCAGTCATGCCGGGCGAACAGGCCGCGGATCGCGGTGAGCGCCCCGGCCAGGTGCTCGCGCGGGATCGCGTACTCCTGCTCCTTGAACCGCACCCGCCGGGGGCTGGTGAACACCCGGTAGGCGGCGTCGGTGTAGGTCCGCGCGCCCAGCGCCCGGCCGGCGAGGCCGTTGATGGCCGGGATGACGGCGGGATAGCGCTGGCCGAGACGGCAGGTCGCACCGAACAGGGTGTTGGAGAGGAACTCGTCGTCGAGCTGGTGCCGCCACCGGGGCAGCGGCCGGGCCGGGCCGTCGCTGCGGTTGTTCCGCTTGGTCAGGCAGCCGTCCGTGTGCGGGAACCAGTAGAACTCGAAGTGCTCGTTGTCGCTGGCCAGCTCGTCCAGCCGGGCGATGACCTCGGCCCAGCTCATCGGCTCCTCGCGCGCGGTGAGCAGGAAGGCCGGGACGACGCGGAAGGTCACCGCGGTCAGCACGCCGAGGGCTCCCAGGCCGATCCGGGCCGCCTGGAACAGGTCAGCCGACTGGTCCGCGGAGCAGGACACGATGCTGCCGTCGGCCAGCACCATCTCCAGCGCGGTCACCTGCATGGCGATGCCGCCCAGGTCCCGGCCGGTGCCGTGGGTGCCGGTCTGGATGGCCCCGGCGACCGTCTGCTCCTGGATGTCCCCCATGTTCGCGAGGGCCAGCCCGCGGGCGTGCAGCTGCTCGTTGAGGTCCCGGAGGCGGCAGCCGGCCTCGGCCGTGACCTCCCCGGCTGCCGCGTCCACCGCCCGGACGGCCCGCAGCCCGCCGGGACGCAGCATCACCCCGGTGGTCAGGGCGACCGGGGTGAAGGAGTGACCGGATCCCGTCATCCGCACGGGAAGCCCGTCCAGCGTGGCCAGCGTGACCGCCTCGGCGACCTCCTCGGCGGAGCGCGGAGTGATCACCCGCTGCGGTGCGGCGGCCTGATTTCCCGCCCAGTTCTGCCAGCGGGGAGCGGCGAGGACCATGCCGGGACCTTATCCGAGCGGAAGCCGGGACAGGCAGCTCAGAGGCCCCATAAGTAATCTCTTACCGCAAAGCTGTAGTCACCTAGTTTTTTCCGGCCCGACGGCGTCCGGCCTTCAGCCGGGCCTGGTGTGGCTTATATGGTTAAGGACGCGATGAGACGCCCGCAACGGCGCAGAGCGCCGCACACCGCCGTCAGAAGGCCCGCAGCGCGGGCCCTGGCGTCCAGCGGGGCTCTCGTCGCGCTGCTGGCCAGCACCACGGCCATGCGTCCCGCGCCCCCCGGGCGCGATCCGGCCCCGGCCGCCAGCCCGTCGGCCACGGCGCCCGCCAGTACCGCGGGCAGCTACCGCAAGATCATTTCACCGGACCTGCTCGTGATCGAGCCGTCCGGCCTGGGCAAGAGGCAGCTGGCCAGGCTGTCGGCCATGGCCGGGGTGCGGCAGGTGGTCACCGCGGACGGGGCCGCGCTCAAGCTCGGCGGCCACGCGGTGAACGTGCTCGGCGTGGACCCGGCGCAGTTCCGGACCTGGACCCCGCTGGCCACCGCGACGAACCAGCGGGTGTGGACGGCGCTGGAGAACGGCCGCTTCGTGACCTCGGGGCCGCTGGCCGCCCGCCGGAAGCTGCATCCCGGCGCGAAGTACCTGATCACCGGGGCCACCCGGGAACAGCTGATCTTCGGCGGGTCGGCGCCGCTGGGCATCTCGGGTATCGGCGCGCTGGTCAGTAACCAGGCCTCGGCCCAGCTCGGCCTGGTGCCCGGGGTGCTGGCCCTGGTCAGCGCGCCGGGGGTCAGCACGGCCCGGCTGATGAAGGCGGTGCGCGCCATCGCGGGCCGCTCCGCCACCGTGGTCAGCCTGCGGCCCGCGCAGCAGCGGCTGCCGGTGGACACCGCCGCGGGCAGCAGCCGCCCCTCGACGTACCTGCAGCTGTTCCAGGCGTCGGCCACCCGGTACTGCCCGGGCCTGTCCTGGACGGTGCTGGCCGCCATCGGGCAGATCGAGAGCGGTGACGGGAGCAATATGGGCCCGTCCAGCGCCGGGGCGCTGGGCCCCATGCAGTTCCTGCCCTCGACCTGGCGGGAATGGGGGATCACGGCGTTCGGCGAGACCGGGACGCCGGACATCATGGACCCGTTCGACGCGGTCCCGGCGGCCGCCCGGCTGCTGTGCGCGGCCGGGGCGGGCTCACCCAGCGGGCTGCACGGGGCCGTCTTCGCCTACAACCACGCCACCTGGTACGTCAACGAGGTGCTCGCGCTGGCCCAGGAGTACGCCCGCGACTACGGCTGACCAGGGCCCGGCCCGCGCCTGGTTGGATGGAGACATGGCGGACTACGACGCGTTCCTGCTGGTGTCCTTCGGCGGCCCGGAGGGCCCGGATGAAGTCATGCCGTTCCTGCAGAACGTGACCCGCGGCCGTGGCATCCCCGCGGAGCGGCTGGGAGCGGTGGCCGAGCACTACTACGCGGTGGGCGGGGTCAGCCCGATCAACCAGCAGTGCCGGGACCTGATCGCCGCGATCGGCAAGGACTTCGCCGCGGCCGGGGTGGACCTGCCGGTCTACTGGGGCAACCGGAACTGGGATCCCTACCTGACCACGACCGTGGCCGAGATGACCGCCGCCGGCGTGCGGCGCGCGCTGGCCTTCGTCACCTCGGCGTACGGGTCCTACTCCAGCTGCCGGCAGTACCTGGACGACATCGAGCGGGCCCGGGCCGAGGCCGGCCCGGGCGCACCCCGGATCGACAAGATCCGGCACTTCTTCAGCCACCCCGGTTTCACCGGGCCCTTCGCGGACGCGACCCTGCGGGCCATCGAGACGCTGCCGGCCGGCCTCCGCGCGGACGTCCCCCTGCTGTTCACGGCGCACAGCGTGCCGGAGGCCATGGCCGCGGCCAGCGGCCCGCCGCCCGGCGGCCGCTACCCGGCGCAGCTGGCCGAGGCGGCCGGGCTCATCGCGGACCGGGTCAACGCCGCTCACGGCGGGGGCCGCGGTCACCCCTGGCGGCTGGTCTACCAGAGCCGCAGCGGGCCGCCCGCGCAGCCCTGGCTCGGCCCTGACGTCTGCGACGCCCTGGAGGAACTGGCCCGGGACGGGGCGCCGGGCGTGGTCCTGGTCCCGGTCGGGTTCATCACCGACCACATGGAGGTCGTGCACGATCTCGACGTCGAGGCGGCCCAGCTGGCCGGGCGCCTCGGGCTGCCGCTGGCCCGGGCGGCCACCCCCGGGACCGATCCGCGCTTCGTATCCATGATCACCGAGCTGGTCCGCGAACGGCTGGACGACCCGCTCTCCCCGGCCGCCCTGGGCTCCCCGGGCTGCGGCTCGGCCGGGTGCTGCCGCCCGCCGGCCCCGGCGGGCCGCCCTGGCCGCCCGGCTGCGGCCTCATGAGCGGGGCACGGTGAGCGCCCCCGCGGCCGCTCCGCCGGATCCGGAGGCCCTGCTCACCCTGGCCCTGTCCGCCGCCCAGGCGGCAGCCGCGATGCTGGCAGCCCGCCGGCCGGCCGGCCCGCAGGGCCGCCCGGCGGTGGCCAGCACCAAGTCCAGCCCGACCGACGTGGTCACCGAGATGGACCGCGCGGCCGAGGCCATGATCGCGGAACGGATCCTGGCCGAACGGCCCGGCGACGCCATGCTCGGTGAGGAGGGCGGCGAGTCCGGTCACGGCCGGGTCCGCTGGATCGTCGACCCGCTGGATGGCACCATCAACTACCTGTACGGCCTGCCGGACTGGGCGGTGAGCATCGCCGCCGAGGTGGACGGCCGGGTCGTGGCGGGCGTGGTGGCGGTCCCGCGGCACCGTGAGGTGTTCACCGCCGTCGCCGGGCAGGGCAGCTGGCTGCACCCCGAGGGGGCGCCGGCCGTCCCGCTGCGGTGCAACGCCAGGGTTCCGCTGAGCAGCGCGCTGGTCTCCACCGGCTTCGGGTACGAGCGGGCCCGGCGGGTGGTGCAGGGCGAGGTCGTGGCGGCTGTGCTGCCCCAGGTCCGTGACATCCGCCGGGGCGGTTCCTGCGCCGTGGACCTGTGCTCGCTCGCCACCGGCCGGGTGGACGCCTACTACGAGCGGGGGGTCAACTACTGGGACTGGGCCGCGGGCGGCCTGATCGCGGCCGAGGCCGGCGCCCGGGTGGCCGGGCTGGACGGCCGGCCACCCAGCCCGGACCTGACCATCGCGGCCGGGCCCGGCCTGTTCCAGGAGCTGCACGACCTGCTGCGCAGCCTCGATCCGGAGCGGGACGCCGAGGAAGCCAGCGAGGAAGCCAGCACCGGCGACTGACGAGCGCCAGCGCCAAGGCCAGGCCGGCCCGGGCCAGGGCTGAGCGGCCTGGGGCGGGCCGCTCAGGAGCCGGTCTTGGTCAGCACCCCGGCCGGGCTCGGGGCGCCGCTGCGGCGGAACTTGTAGGCCATGGACGAGGCACCCTGCGGGCTGAGCAGCACCACGCCGCTCTCGCAGCTCTGCTGGCCCCTGGTGATGCCCTGTTCCAGGGTGAAGGTGCCAGCCAGCACCGAGACCAGCCGGAGACGGCCCGAGCAGCCGAGCTGCGGGTAGGAGATGCTCCCGGAGGGGGACCCCGCGGCCAGGCTGATCCGGACGGTCACCGCCAGGGCCGGCTGGGTCTGCCGGACTGTGCCGGTCCAGGTGCCCGCCAGGTTAGCCGGGATCGTGGGGGTCGCGGCGGGCGCGGCGGACGACGTGTGCGCCGAGGCGGTGGTGGGATCCGCCGCGACCGGCCGGGCCGGGCTGGGCGGGCTGTCGCGGTGGGTGGCGATCAGGGTGGCCGCCACGATGATGACCCCGACGCAGGCCACGCAGGCCGCGGCCCACGCCACCCGGCGCGGCCGGGACGCGGTGGAGGTCTCGGGCGGGATGTCGGAGTCCGCGGCGACCAGGCCGCGGCCCGCGATCCGGGCCCGCCGGGTGCCCTCGGCGAGCAGCCCGGCCGCCGGGTCGTTGTGGCCGAGCAGCGCGGTCACCAGGCTGCGTGCCGGGGGCCGGCTGGCCGGGTCCGGGGACAGGCAGGCGGCCACCGTGTTGCGCAGCGGCTCGGGCAGGCTGGCGACGTCCGGGCGCCCCGCGGCGAACAGGATCGTCTGGGCCCAGGCGAGCAGGTCCGCTGACGGGGTCGCGGGACCGTACGGCGGCGTGGTGCTGAAGTGCACGACCCGCGGCCCTTCGGCGCCCAGCACCACGTGATCCGGCCCGAAATCCCCGTGCACCAGGCCCGCCTGGTGGATCGAGGTCAGCCCGGTGGCCGCGCCGATGGCCAGCGCGGCCAGCACCGGGCCGTCCAGCGGCCCCTCGACCGCGACGGTCTCGGCCAGGGACGGCCCTTCGATGAACTCACTGACCAGGAAAGGCTGCTCGCCGTCGAACCCGGCGTCGAGGATCCGCGCGGCGCAGAACGGCGCCACCCGCCGGGCCACCGTGGCCTCGGCGGTGAACCGGTCCCGGGAGGCCGAGTCGGGCGCCGCCGCCCGGGCCAGCAGGGTGACCGCGACCGGGGTCCCGTCCGGGAGGCGGGACAGGAAGGTCCCGGCCGAATTCGGGTCCTCCCGGCCGTCCGCGACCCGGCCGGACAGCCGGTAACGGCCGACCCGCCGGAGGTCATCGGGCCGCAACGGCGTGACGAGGGGCATGCGGCAGCTCCGCTAATCCTGCGGGATGGGAGGTCAGTTTCGTACGATACGCACTCTTCCGTGCTTGGCGTGCGCAGATCGGGGGAAGTTACCGTCGCAAGCACGTGTTGGGAGCTTTGTGCCCGGCCCGGTCACCGCGGATCGGGCGCCTAGGTCGGTGAAGACACGGACACGACGCGCTATAGCCCGTACCCTCCGTGTGCGCGGCAGGCGGACGTGACAGAATTCCCCGCCGGATTCGGGCACAAATCACGGCCTGCCGAGCGTTACACCCGCGCGACGAGGCGCATAACGAAGGAGGGGGTGGAGTACCCAGATGGCAACTGACTATGACAGCCCGCGTAAGACAGACGACGAGCTCACTGAAGACAGCCTGCAGGAGCTGCAGGCTCGCCGGATGGACAAGTCTTCCAGCACGATCGACATCGACCCAGATGATGTCGCGGAGTCGCTGGAGCTGCCCGGAGCGGATCTGTCCAACGAGGAACTGTCGTTCCGAGTCATTCCGCGGCAGGCGGACGAGTTCACCTGCTCGCGGTGCTTCCTGGTGCATCACCGGAGTCAGCTGGCTGAGGACCGAGGCGGCCAGCCGGTCTGCCGTGAGTGCGCGGCCTGAGAATCTCAGGCCGCCCACTCAGGCGGGTCAGTGAGTATGCAGAGTATTGAGCTGTGCCAGGGCATGGGCGCGGCGTAGTACGCAGGGTATGGAGCGGGGGGATTCGGCAGCGGCCGGCGCGGGCCGCTGGTCTGGCTGATCACAGCCAACGCAGGGGCCCGGCTATCGCATGGGCCACAATTCCGTAGTCCCGGGGCAGGCGGCCATGCCGCACGCCCCGGCCGGGCCAGCGAGGAGCGTGTGGTGAGCGGTCCGCCGGCATGAGGCTGCGCATTCTGGCGGCCCTGGCCGGCCTGCTCACCCTGGCCGGGTGCGGTTCCCCGGCCCCGGCGACGCCACCGGCCTCTTCGGCGCCCCACACGTCTGGGCCCAGCCCGTCGGCCACGGCCCGGGAGCCGGGCACCGCCAGCGCATCGCCGGGCGGCACCGCCGGGGGCCAGGCGGCCAGCCTGCCGGCGTCCCCGGCGCACACGGTCATCGTGGTCCTGGAGAACCACGGCTACGGCGAGGTCATCGGCAGCCCGCAGGCGCCGTACCTCAACGGGCTCGCCCGGCAGGGAGCGCTGTTCACCGACTCGCGGGCCATCACCCACCCCAGTGAGCCGAACTACCTGGCCCTGTTCTCCGGCAGCACCCAGGGTGTCAGCGACGACAGCTGCCCGCACCAGTTCCCCGCGCCCAGCCTGGGCTCCGAGCTGATCGCCGCGGGCCGGACCTTCGCCGGGTACTCCGAGGGCCTGCCCGCGCCCGGCTCGTACGCCTGCGTGAGCGGCGAGTACGCCCGCAAGCACGTGCCCTGGACCGACTTCCGCAACGTGCCCGCCGCCGACAGCCAGCCGTGGACCAGCTTCCCGGCCGGGGACTACCAGCGGCTGCCCACCGTGTCCTTCGTCATCCCGAACCTGTGCCACGACATGCACGACTGCCCGGTGGCCACCGGGGACGCCTGGCTCCGGGCCCACCTCAGCGGCTACGCCGCCTGGGCCATGACCCACCACAGCCTGCTCATCGTGACCTGGGACGAGAACGACGGCAGCGCCGGGCAACCAGATCCCCACGATCCTCGCGGGCCAGCCGGTCCGGCCCGGCCGGTACGGCCAGCCCATCACCCACTACAGCGTGCTGCGGACCCTGGAGGCCCTGTACCGGCTGCCGCTGCTGGGTCACGCCGCCACGGCCCGCCTGATCACCGGCATCTGGAAATAGGATGCCGCGCATGGCAGCAGACCTGATCTTCACCGGCGGCCGGATCTACACCGTGCTTCCCGACGGGCGCCGGATGGTCCCGGCCACGGCCCACGGCGAGGCGGCCAGCAGCGGGGACACCAGCGACGGGGCAGGCGTCGGGACCGCGGACGGGCCGCCCGCGACCGCGGTGGCGGTGCGCGGCGGCCGGATCGTCGCCGTCGGCACCGACGACGAGATCCGCGACCTGGCGGGCCGCCAGACGGAGACGGTGCCGCTGCGCGGCCGGCCCCTGCTGCCCGGCTTCCAGGACGCCCACGTGCACCCGGCCTTCGCCGGGATCACCATGCTGCGCTGCGACCTGGACGGCGCCGGCGGACCTGGACGGCGCGCTGGCCCGGATCCGGGCCTACGCCGGGGCCCAGCCGGACCGGGAGTGGATCGACGGCAGCGGCTGGCGGATGGAGTGGTTCGACGGCGGCACCCCGTCCCGCGAGCTGCTGGACAGCGTGGTCCCGGACCGGCCGGCCTACCTGACCAACCGGGACGGGCACGGCGCCTGGGTCAACTCCCGGGCGCTGGAGCTGGCCGGCCTGACCGCCGCCACCCCCGACCCCGCGGACGGCCGGATCGAGCGGCGCCGCGGACGGTGAGCCGCAGGGCACCCTGCACGAGGGCGCGGCGCTGCTGGTCGGCCGGCTGGTGCCCGGGCCGGACGCGGCCGAGCAGCTCCGCGGGCTGCTGCTGGCCCAGCAGCACCTGCACTCGCTGGGCATCACCGCCTGGCAGGACGCCATCGTGGGCGAGTACCTCGGCTACCCCGACCCGCTGCCCGCCTACCTGGCCGCCGCCCGGGACGGCACGCTCACCGCCCGGGTCGCCGGCGCCCTGTGGTGGGACCGGGCCCGCGGCGCGGAGCAGCTCGATGACCTGCTCGACCGGCGGCAGGCCGGCCAGGCGGGCCGGTTCCGCGCGGGCATGGTCAAGATCATGCAGGACGGGGTCGCGGAGAACTTCACCGCCGGGATGATCGACCCCTACCTGGACGCCTGCGGCTGCCAGACCGGCAACCGCGGGCTGTCCTACGTGGATCCGGCCGACCTGGCCGAGCAGGTGACCCGGCTCGACGCGGCCGGCTTCGGGGTGCACGTGCACGCCATCGGGGACCGGGCGGTGCGCGAGGCGCTGGACGCCTTCGCGGCCGCCCGGGCCGCCAACCTGGTCAGCCCGGGCCGGCATCACATCGCGCACCTGCAGGTGCTGCACCCCGACGACATCCCGCGCTTCGCGCAGCTCAGCGTGACCGCGAACATGCAGGCGCTGTGGGCCGCGCACGAGCCGCAGATGGACGACCTGACCATCCCGTTCCTCGGCCCGGAGCGGGCCGCCCGGCAGTACCCGTTCGGGGCCCTGCTGCGGGCCGGCGCCCGGCTGGCCGCGGGCAGCGACTGGGCGGTGAGCAGCGCCAACCCGCTGGAGGGCATCCACGTCGCGGTGAACCGGGCCTGTCCCGGCGGAGCGGGGAGCCGGCCGCGGAGCCGCTGCTGCCCGGCCAGGCGCTCGACCCTGGCCGAGGCCATGGCCGCGTACACGGCCGGGCTCGGCCTACGTGAACCACCTCGACGAGACCGGCGCGATCGCCGCCGGCTACCTGGCTGACCTGGTGGTCCTGGACCGCGACCCGTTCGCCGGCGCCGCCCGGGGAGATCGCCGCGGCCACGGTCGCGCTCACCTACGTGGAGGGCGAGCAGGTGTACGCGGCACCCTCTGCGTAATCTTGTAATCGCAGGGCGTCGAGGCCGGGAGGAAGGGTCAGCGGTGCAGATGACCACGCTGGGCCGGGGCGGGCCCGCGGTGTCCCGGGCCGGGCTGGGCCTGATGGGCATGTCCGGGATCTACGGGCCGGCCGACGACGAGGAGAGCGTGGCCACCATCCGGGCCGCGCTCGACGCCGGGATCACCCTGCTGGACACCGGCGACTTCTACGGCATGGGGCACAACGAGCTGCTGCTGTCCCGTGTCCTGCGCGAGGTGCCCAGGGACAGCGTGTTCGTCCAGGTCAAGTTCGGCGGGCAGCGTGACCCGTCCGGCCGGTTCATCGGGCACGACGCCAGCCCGGCCGGGGTCAAGAACTACCTGTCCTACTCGCTGACCCGGCTCGGCACCGACCACGTGGACCTGTACCAGCCCGCCCGGCTCGACCCGCACGTGCCGATCGAGGACACGGCCGGCGCGATCGCGGAGATGATCGAGGCCGGGTACGTGCGCCACCTGGGCCTGTCCGAGGTGGGCGCGGACACCATCCGGCGGGCGCACGCCGTCCACCCGGTCCGGCAGCTCCAGATCGAGTACTCGCTGATGAGCCGGGGTATCGAGGCGGAGATCCTGCCCGTCGTGCGGGAACTCGGGATCAGCGTGACCGCGTACGGGATCATGTCCCGCGGCCTGCTGAACCGGGACACGGCCCGGCTCGCCGAGGGTGACCCGCGGGCCCGGTTCCCCCGGTTCCAGGGCGCCAACCTGGAGCGCAACCTCGAGCTGCTGGACGCCCTGGAGAAGATCGCGGGGGAGCGCGGGGTGAGCACCGCGCAGCTGGCCATCGCCTGGGTGGCCGCCCAGGGCGAGGACATCATCCCGCTGATCGGGACCAAGCGGCGGGACCGGCTGGCCGAGGCGCTGGCCGCGCTCGACCTCCGGCTCACCCCGCAGGAGCTGGCCGCCATCGAGGCCGCCGTGCCCGCCGCGCAGGTGGCCGGCACCCGGTACGACGCCGCGCAGATGGGCGCCCTGGACAGCGAGAACTAATAGCTTTCCTAACGGTCTGACCGGCCAGGATGACCAGGACCGGCCCGGGAAGCGCGGGGCGGGTCACGGGCAGCGGGGCGCCCGCCGGTGAGAGGCTCGTTGCGGGCCTTGAGGAAGCTCAGCCACGGGCCTGCCGCAGGATGCTGTGGTGCAGGTCCCGGGCGTAGCGGAAGGCCAGGACCAGGGCCACGATCGCCCCGCTCAGGTAGAAGCCGGTCCCGGCCGCGGTGCCGAGCCCCGAGCGCATGCCCAGGACCGTGTCATCGACGGAGATCCCGGCCAGGGTCAGCCCGGCCGCACCGAACAGCGTCATGGCCACCGTGGGCGTGAAGCTGTCCGGCAGCAGGTCGCGGGACCGGCGCCGGGCCAGCTGGTAGCAGGCCAGCGCGACCAGGCCGATGACGCCCGCGGCCAGCCGCAGCGAGACCGCGTCGCTGCTGTTCTCCAGCACCGCGGCCTGCGCGCAACTGTGCGCGTGGGTCCAGATGCTGAGCCAGTGGTGGCAGTCGGCCGCGGAGTAGCGGATCGCGCCGGGGGTGCCGCCGACGAACCCGCGGCCGAACGCCGCGTTCATCACCCACGCGATCAGGCCGCTTACCCCGACCGCGACCAGGCCGATCGCACCCAGCCGCCAGGCGGCCATGAACACGTCGCGGAGCACGGCGAGCGTGGGCAGCCGGCGCAGCCGCGCGTCGTGCGCCCGGACCACGGCCCGCACGGACCCGAAGCTGGACACCGCGTGCTCCTGCGCCTCGCGCTCGCTGAGCCCGGCGGCCAGGCCCTCGGTCACCGATTCACGCAGGTGGTCCTCGGCCTCGGCGAGCACCCGGCGGGCCTCGCGGGGGCGGGTGCGCAGCGCGACGTAGAGCTGGTCCAGGTACTGCTCGACCAGGTCGCCGTCGGGGGCGCTCATGCCGACCACCCCAGCACGGCCTGCATCCCGTGGGTGAACTGCCGGTACTCGGTCCGCTCCGCGCTCAGCGCGGCCGCGCCCGGGGCGGTCAGCGCGTAGACCCGGCGCCGCCGGCCGTCGGCCAGGGCCCAGGAGCTGCTCAGCAGCCCGGCGTCCTCGAGCCGGTGCAGGGCGGGGTAGACCGTGCCCTCGGGCAGGTCGAAGGTGCCCTCACTGCGGCGGCGCAGCTCGGAGATGACCGCGTAGCCGTGCGCCGGCCCGGCGGTGAGCACGGACAGCAGGAGCAGGTCCAGGTGTCCCTTGAGGCGTTCCCGATTCATACCTCGGAACTCTATGCCTAGGAATGCTAGGTGTCAACGCGCCGGCGGCGCGTCAGCCGCCCCGGTAGGCCCGGGCCAGCTCGCGGAGCCGGGCGTGCGCGCCCCGCATGGGATCGGCGGCGGGCAGGTACTGCTTGGGCATCTTGACCACGCTGGTGTAGTTGGGGTCGCAGACGTTGGCCAGCGGCGCCTCGATGGCCTGGGTGGCCAGCTGGTAGGCGTCCAGCTGGTCCAGCCCGTAGTCGGCGGCCAGCCACTGCACCAGGTCCAGCGCCGCGATCCGGAACGCGTCCTCCAGCGGCCGGGCCGAGCCCGCGGACATCAGGTGCGTGTCCGACTCCAGCCGCGGCCAGGCGCACGGGCGGCCCTTGATCAGGTCCACCGCCAGCACCGTGTTCATCGCGCACTCCACCGCGACCCCGCAGGTCTCGCCCTCGCCCTGGCGGGCGTGCCCGTCGCCCAGCGAGAACAGCGCCCCCTCGACGTTCACCCCCAGGTAGCAGGTGACCCCGGCGCGCATCTCCGGGGTGTCCATGTTGCCGCCGAACGCGTCCGGCACCAGGGCGCTGCGCACCTCCAGGTTGGCCGGGGCCACCCCCACGGTCCCGTGCATCGGCTCGATCGGCAGGTCCGCGGTGAAGTCGCCGCGCCGGGCGGTGAACCGGCACAGGCCCTTGGCCGTGTCGAACTGCCACAGCCAGACCAGCTCGGGGAGCGGGTCGTGCAGCAGCGCGGTGGCGTGGGTCGCGCTCAGCGCGCCGAACAGCGGCACGGTGGTGGACGCGCCCCAGTCCCGGGCCGGCTCGATCGAGATGAAGTGGACGGCCAGGGTGTCGCCGGGCTCGGCGCCCTCGATCCAGAACGGGCCGGTCTGCGGGTTGAGGTAAGGGAACTCGCAGACCTCCGAGACCAGGTCGGTCTCGCTGCGGACCCGGCCGGCGAAGCAGTCCTCGGTGAACACCTCGAGCACCGCGGGCGGGCGGACCCGGGCCACCGGCGCGGCGCCGCCGAACGTCCACGCGTACTGGTCCGCGGACGGCCGGAAGGTGATCACCTGCGGGTCGCTCATGGTTCGTACTCCTCCAGCGGGTCCAGGTGCACCAGCCCGACCTCGACCACCCGGCGCGGGTCATGCCGGTACAGGTAGACAAGGTAGATCACGCCCACGACCATCAAGCCGGCCACCCCGGGGCCCATGTAGGAGTACGGCGGGGACAGCGGGGCCACGAACGAGAACACCTTGATCCCCGCGGCGGTCAGCCAGGCCGGGACGAACGTCATGATCCCCAGCACCGGGATGACCAGGTGCAGCAGCGGGTTGAGCCTGCCGGCCGCGCCCGGGCGAAGTAGCCGATGCAGGCCGCGTTCATCACGATGTAGATCGCGGCCAGCACGATGACCAGGGCGGTGGCCACCATCACGAACGCGGTGACCGGGTCGTAGCCCAGGCCGAGGCCGAGGGTCACCGCGACGGTGATCACGAAGCCGGTCACGATGGCCAGCGCGGGGGAGTGGTGCTTCGGGTGCACCTGGGCCAGGAAGCGCGGGAACGCGCCGATCCGGCCCATCGCGTAGGCCGTCCGGCTGGAGACGTTCACCCCCGCGTTGGCGTTGGCGATGGTGGAGTTCACGATGGCGAGGAAGACGAAGAACCAGAACAGCCCGTACAGCGACCGGGCCATGCCCTCCCAGGACGCGGCCCCGGTCCCGGTGGTGAAGTTGTGGAACCTGGCCGGGCCGTACGCGACGTCCACCGCGTAGGTGGTGAACACGTACAGCGCCCCGATCAGCAGGGTGGCCAGCAGCACCGCCCGCGGGATGGTCCGCCGCGGGTTCCTGGCCTCCTCGGCCAGCGGCGCGGCCCCCTCGAACCCGCCGAAGGCCAGGATCGTGTACACCGAGCCGCCGATCACCCCGGCGATGCCGCGGAACCCGGGCGGGGTGTACTTCGTGGTGAACACGCTCAGCGTGTTGTGGCTGCCCGCGTGGACCACGAAGAACACGGCGAGCACCAGGAACACGCCGATCTCGAACAGGCCGAGGACGGTGCCGAGCCGGGCGGAGGTGCGGATGCCGTAGAAGCCGGCCGCGAGCACGATCACCGCCCCGGCCAGCGCCCACGGCCACCACAGGTTCGCCGGGTAACCGTGGAACTCGGCGTTGAGGGTGGCGGCGGTGGTGAAGCCGAGCTGGAGCAGGACCAGCGGCGGGATCAGGAACCCGACCAGCACGTAGCCCCAGGCGACCAGGAAGCCGATGGCCGGGTGCAGGCCGCGGGCGGCGTAGGTGGCCAGCGACCCGGCCGACGGCATCTCCCGGGCCAGCAGGCCGATGCTGACCGCGCAGAACAGGCAGGCGACCAGGGCGAAGACCACGGCCAGCGGGCAGCGAGCCGCCCGCGAACGCGACCCCGGCCGGGATCGAGGCGGCGATGGCCGCGCCGGGGGCCATGTCCGTGATGCTCTGGAACAGGACCTCGCGCAGGCCGATGGCGTCCCGCCGGAGGCCCAGCGCCGTAGTGGCAGATTCCCGGACGGCCATGGCCACCTCCGCGGATCATGGTGCCGATGCCGCGATGGTCTCACGGCGCGCTGCCGCCTCGACAGGCCCAAACGAAGCCCGGGCCAGGCCCGCCGGGAGTCAGGCCGCGAGGGTCAGACGCGCGGGTCAGGCCGGGTCGCGGTGCCCGTTGCGTGCTGAACGCCCCGGGATGCCCTGCCGGGGCAGCGACACCTCGCCGGTCACGTCGGCGGCCAGCCGGACGCTGTCCCCGTCGACCAGGCGGACCTCGGTGCCGGGCAGCACCCGGTCCCCGTTGACGAACGTCCCGTTGGTGGAGTGCTCGTCCCGGATCGTGGCCTGGCCGGTGTCGCTGACGGTCACCGTGGCGTGCCGCCGCGAGACGTTGTCGTAGCTGGCGAAGGCCGCGGCGACCAGGGACTCTTCCGGGTCACGGCCGAGCACCAGCGAGGTGCCCGCGGGCACCTCCACGTTGCCGGTGGGGAACACCAGGCGCAGCACCACCGGCGAGATGATGCCCTTCCGGGGCGGCAGCGGCTCGCGGCACACCTGCGCAGAACACGGCCGCGGGCTCCCGGATGGCCGCGCCGCAGTGCGGGCAGGACGACCCGGCGGCCGGGGCCGCCGCACCCTCCCGTTTCGGGTACTCCTGCATGACGGTCGGCGAGGCGGGCTCGTCGGCCGTCTTGCGCCTGGGCAGGTTGGCGCCGCAGGTGAAGCAGATGAGATCGTCCTGCTGGACCTCAGCGGCACAGGCAGGACAGGTCAGGGTCGCCATGTCGTCCTCCGGGACGGCGGCAGGGACGTGTTCACGAGAGCCTAACGTCCGCGGGACGGCGCGCGTGCCCGGCCTGGTGCGCGGCGGCCAGTAGCATCGCGGTCATGCGGCGTCACCAGTGGTGAGGGGCACCGATGATCAGTTATGCGCTGAGCGATGAGCATGAGGAACTGCGCCAGACCGTCGCCGCGTTCGCCCGCGACGTGGTGCGGCCGGTGATCGGCGGCTACTACGAGCGCGGCGAGTTCCCCTACGACCTGGTCGCCAGGATGGCCAAGCTCGGCCTGTTCGGGCTGCCGTTCCCGGCGGAGTACGGCGGCATGGGCGGCGACCTGTTCGCGCTCTGCCTGGCCCTGGAGGAACTGGCCCGGGTGGACTCCTCGGTGGCCATCACGCTGGAGGCCGCGGTGGCCCTCGGCGCCATGCCTATCTACCGGTTCGGCACGCGAGGCCCAGCGCCGCCGCTGGCTGCCCGACCTGTGCTCCGGGGAGCGCCTGGCCGCGTTCGGCCTGACCGAGGCGGGCGGCGGGTCCGACATCCCCGGCGGGATGCGGACCACGGCCCGGCTGGAGCACGGGGGAGGGCGGCGGGGAGTGGGTCATCGACGGGACCAAGTCGTTCATCACCAACTCCGGGACCGCGATCACCTCCCTGGTGACGGTGCTGGCCATCACCGGGGGCGATCCCGGCGGGCCCCGGGAGATCTCGTCCATCGTGGTGCCGGCCGGCACCCCCGGCCTGACCGTCGGCGCAGGAGTACTCGAAGGTCGGCTGGTGCGCCTCGGACACCAGGGAACTGGCGTTCGCCTCCTGCCGGGTCCCGGCGGACCATCTGCTCGGCGCCCGCGGCCGCGGCTACGCCCAGTTCCTGGAGATCCTGGACGAGGGCCGGATCGCCATCGCCGCGCTGGCGGCCGGCCTGGCCCAGGGCTGCGTGGACGAATGCCTGCGCTACGCCGGCGAGCGGGCGGCGTTCGGCCACCGGCTCGGCCATTACCAGGCCATCCGGTTCAAGCTCGCCGACATGGAGGCGCGCACCCACAGCGCGCGGCTGGCCTGGTACGACGCCGCGGCCCGGCTGGTGGCGGGGCAGCCGGTCAAGCGGCAGGCGGCCATCGCCAAGCTGGTCGCGGCCAACGCGGCCATGGACAACGCGCGGGACGCCACCCAGATCTTCGGCGGCTACGGGTTCATGAACGAGTTCCCGGTCGCGCGGTTCTACCGCGACGCCAAGGTGCTGGAGATCGGGGAGGGCACCTCCGAGGTGCAGCGGATGATCATCGCCCGGGAACTCGGGGTCCCGGAGTAGGGGCCCGGCCGGGCAGTTATGGCCGAAAGGCCCGGCCGCCCTATAACCGGCTCGCGGTGGCGGCCGGCGGCCGCGGCGGCCGCGGCGGCATCAATGGGGTATCCCGGTCCCGCCCATCCCTGTTTCCGCGCGGGAATGGCCGGCCCGGTCCCGGCGATGGGCGCGGCCCGCCGGTGGCCGGCCCGCTGCATCCGGACGTAAGCGGAACGCGCGGCGGCGTGATAGCCCGCTCAGGCGCGCAGGGGTGCGGCCCGGCCGGGCGACGGGGCCCCGGAGCCGTCCCGCAGGAGGTCACCAGCGGCGCCGGGAGCGGCGGGGGGCCGCGAGGACGGCTGTCCCCGGATCACCCTGTACCCCCCGTACCTGGGTACTCTTAGCGCTCTTCGCACATACACGGCTTAGTTAGTACAGAACGAGCCACGATCGGAGCGCCGGAGAGTACCCTACTCACGTCGAGCTATCCGGCAAACATCACGCTAGAGCAGCGCTTTCCTGGCATAAGGTATTGATCACTGCCGATGGTGAGACGTTAGGGTTAGCCCCTTGGCCGCGCCCGCGCGGCGGGCACGCAGAATCGTCACCCGGGAAGGGGTGCGTCATGTCAGTTCCGCCGCAAGTACCGCGGGCCTGCTGGCTCGCCACACAAGCCAGGTGAGAGGTGCAGAGGCTGTGCGGTCCCGCAGCAAGATGACCGGTAACGGGCTGGCTGGCGACTCAGCGTCAGTTCAGCCGTCTACCGAGGCCGGCCCAGCGTCCCGCGCGCCCGCGGACCTCGACGGCCGGGACGACAGTGCCGAGGCCGGGGGAGCAGGCCAGGCCAGGCGCCCGGGCAGCCAGCTCACGCCGGGCGCTCAAGAACTGGCGGGTGCGCTCCCGCCTGGTCCTGCTGATCGCCATCCCCACGCTGACCGCGGTCGTGCTGGGCGGCATCGCGATCCTGTCCTACGCGCGCAGCGCCACCGCCGACGGGCGGGTCCAGCAGCTCGCCGCGCTCAGCGCCGACGTCACCGTCCTCGCCCAGCGCCTGGAGGACGAGCGGGACCAGACGGTCCGGTACATCGGGCTCGGGAACCCGGGCCAGGGCAGCGGCCGCGGATCCGCCGGTAACGCCGGCGCCCACCGAGCTGGCGGTGGTGAAACAGCAGCAGGCCCTGACCAATCAGAGCCGCAGCCGCGGTGCGGTCCGAGCTGGACCAGATCAACGGCTCGTTCTCGGCCCAGGCCCAGCAGGAGGCGGCGACGGCGCCGCACCGCGCTGCAGAACCTGCAGCAGCTGCGGGCGGCGGCGACCGGGACCGACGCTGCCCGCCCTGGTCGTGGTGCAGAAGTACACCACGATCATCCAGCAGCTGATCGCGCTCATCGACGTGACCGGCCAGGGCGCCAGTGACGCGACGCTGGCCCAGGCCATCCGGGTGCTCGGCCTGGTGTCCAGGATGAAGGAGCAGGCCTCCGAGCAGCGCGCGATCCTCACCGACGGCCTGCTGGTCGGCCAGCTCACGCCCGAACGAGCTGACCGCGCTCAACTCGGCGCTGTCGGAGCAGCAGAGCAACCTGACCTCGTTCAACACCACGGCCAGCATCGCGCAGCGCAACCTGTGGGACAACAGCGTGGCCAGGTCCTTCGTGTTCGAGGCCAACGCCGAGGAGACCCAGGCGATCGCCATCGCAGGCGCAGACCGGCAAGCTGACGACCGATCACCACCACGGTGGACGACTGGTACGGCGCCATGTCGAACGAGATCGACGCCCAGATGGGCTCGGTCGAGCAGGCGCTGTCCGCGCAGATCAGCTCCCGGGCGGCGTCGCTGCACAAGTCGGCCCTGACCGCGGCCATCGTGGTCGGCGCGGCGGTCCTGCTCGTGCTCGCGCTCTCCCTGTTCCTGACCGTGGTCATCGGCCGCTCGATGGTCCGCCCGCTGCGGCGGCTGCGGGCGGGCGCCCTGGAAGTGGCGGGCGTGCGGCTGCCCGAGATGGTCCGGCGGATGAGCGAGGCCGACGGCGGCGGCTCCTTCGACGTCGCCCCCATCGACGTGGACTCCTCCGACGAGATCGGTGAAGTCGCGCGGGCGTTCGACCAGGTCCACCGGGAAGCGCTCCGGCTGGCCGCCAACGAGGCCGCGCTGCGCGGGAACGTCAACGCGATGTTCGTGAACCTGTCCCGGCGCAGCCAGTCCCTGGTCGAACGCCAGATCCGGCTGATCGACGATCTCGAGCAGGGCGAGCAGGACCCGGAGCGGCTGTCCAACCTGTTCCAGATGGACCACCTGGCCACCCGCATGCGCCGCAACTCGGAGAACCTCCTGGTCCTCGCGGGCCATGAGGTGTCCCGGCGGTGGAACCAGCCGGTGGCCCTGGTGGACGTGCTCCGTGCGGCGGTCTCCGAGATCGAGCAGTACGAGCGGGTCTCGATGAACGTGCAGCCCGGCATCTCGGTCCGCGGCCAGGCCGTCAACGACGTGGTGCACCTGGTCGCCGAGCTGGTGGAGAACGCCACCTCGTTCTCGTCCGCGGAGACGCCGGTGACCGTGTCCGGGCACCTGCTGAACAGCGGGGGAGTCCTGCTCGACATCAGCGACCAGGGTGTCGGCATGGGCGCCGAGGAGATGGCCCACGCCAACTGGCGGCTGGACAACCCGCCGGTGGTGGACGTGGCCGTGTCCCGCCGCATGGGCCTGTTCGTGGTCGCCCGGCTGGCCGCGCGGCACGGCATCCGGGTCCGGCTGCGCCCGGCCACGACCGGCGGCCTGACCGCGCTGGTCTGGCTGCCGGACGAGACGGTGACCCACGAGGGCAACGGCTCCCCGGCCGGGCTGCGCCGCTTCGAGCGGAACGGCTCCGGCAGCGCCGACCCCATGGAGGCCCTGTCCGGCAACGGAACGGCAAGGGGCGGCGGGGAGTGGGGCCCGCGCCGCGGCCGCACCGCCGCCGAGGAGGCGGTCAACGCGGCCCGCGCGCCGCGGTTCACCCCGCTGCACGCCGAGAACGGTGATTCGGCGGCCACGGCCGGCTTCCCCGCGACGGTCCACCCCGTCCACCCCGTCCTGGGATGATCCCGGCCCGTCGTCGCCCAGCGCCACGCCGCCGGGCCCGCCTGGGACGATGCCCCGTCCCAGCCGGACACGCCGTCCTGGGAGAGCCCAGCGTCCCAGCCGTCCGTCTCGTCCTGGGATGACCCGCCGCTGAGCAACGCCGGCCGCGTCCGCGCCGCCGCCCGCGGCGAGCACCGGCCCGCTCCCGTCGGTGCCCAGCAACGGCACGTCGTCGTTCGGTACGTCGCTGAGCGGCGACGGTGCCAGCCAGCCGCCCCGGCTGCCGACCCGGCCCGTGCGGAGCCTCGGCAGCAGCGAGCCCGGCCGGCCCGGCGGGAGGTGGTCGTGCCGCCGGCCGGCCCGGCTCGGCGAGGGCAACCGGCTGCCCATCTTCGAGTCGGTGGAGTCGGACTGGTTCCGCCGTGGCCGGCACAGCGCCGACCGGCCGAACTCGGGTGCGGCCGCACCGGAACCAGCACGGCAGCAGACAACACGGGCGGCTGGACCGCCTCCGCCGCGGACGAGGGCTGGCGGGCCGCCGAGGCGGTGAGCAAGCCGGCCTCCGGCGGGGTGACCCTGTCCGGCCTCCCGAAGCGCGTGCCCAAGGCCAACCTGGTGCCCGGGACCGTGGGCGCGAGCGCCGAGGCCGGCAACGCCGCCTCCGGTTCGCTCGGCTGCGGTGACCAGGCAGCGCTTCGCCAGCTTCCAGCGAGGCGTCCGCGAAGCGCGGGCCGCCGCTAACAGCGATGAGGATGCTGGCGGTGAGGGAGACGATGTGACATGAGGGGTCGAGCGGGATTGCCTGTACAGTGCTGATGCTTATGGTGAGGTCGCCGAGAAAGGAGGGTTCGTGAGTCCGCTAACCCGTCCGGTCCAGGACCTGAACTGGCTGATCACGAACTTCGTGGAGAGGGTCCCGTCCGTCGCGCATGCCATCGTGGTCTCGTCTGACGGGCTGCCCCTGGCGTTCTCGAACGGCTTCCCGGCCGACCGGGTGGATCAGCTGGCGGCCGTGACTTCCGGGCTGACCAGCCTGACGCAGGGCGCTTCGCGGGTCTTCGAAGGCGGCCCGGTGACTCAGACGGTCGTGGAAATGCAGCGCGGCCTGCTGCTGGTGATGGCGATCAGCGACGGATCGAGCCTGGCCGTGCTCGCGTCCGCCGATTGCGACATGGGCCTGGTGGCCTACGAGATGGCGCTCCTCGTCGAGCGGGTGGGACGGGCCCTCACGCCGGATATGCGCGGGGCTCTGCGGTCGGAGGATGGCAGATAGTGACAGGAGAGACCGTTGTCCGGCCCAGGCCTGGATGACTGGCCGCCGACAGGTGGCCAACGCGGCACCGGGTCCGGCGGAGGAAAGCGTTCACGTGGGGCCGAACCCGCTGGGAGCGGGCTGGTCCGGCCATATGCGGTGACCGGGGGCAGGACCAAGCCCCGGTACCAGCTCCAGATCGAGGCGATGGTGGCTGCGTCTCACTACGAGGCGCGCGATCTTTCGAGCCTCAGCCCGGAATGCCAGGCCATTCTCGGGTTCTGCCGTGATTGGCGTTCAGTGGCGGAGATTTCCGCCGTGCTCAGGATGCCCCTGGGCGTGGCCGTGTCCTGGTCGCTGACATGGCGGTGGAAGGGCTGGTCAGGGTTCACCAGCTGGACCATGCACATGGCCGCCCAGATCTCAACCTGCTCGAAAGGGTGCTCAGTGGACTTCGCAAGCTCTAGTCCCGTGCGGGGCACGGCTGGGGATACCGCCGATGACGTCGGTGAAGATCGTCGTGGCGGGCGGCTTCGGCGTCGGCAAGACCACCTTCGTCGGATCAGTGTCGGAGATCACTCCGCTGACCACCGAGGCGGTCATGACCTCGGCCAGTGCCGGGGTTGACGACCTGTCGGCGGTGCCGGACAAGACCACGACCACGGTGGCCATGGACTTCGGCCGGGTGACGCTGGACGCCGGACTGATCCTGTACCTGTTCGGCACGCCCGGGCAGCACCGGTTCTGGTTCATGTGGGACGACCTGATCCAGGGCGCGATCGGTGCGGTGGTGCTGGTGGACACCCGCCGCCTGGCCGACTCGTTCCCCGCGGTGGACTACTTCGAGACCGCAGGGCTGCCGTTCATCGTGGCGATCAACGGTTCCACGGCGAGTTCCCGCACGGCGTCCAGGACGTCGCAGGAGGCCCTGTCGGTCAGCCCGAACGTGCCGGTGGTCCAGTGTGACGCCCGGGGCCGGAAGTCCACCAAGGCGACGCTCATCGCGCTGGTGGAGCACGCCATGACCATGCAGCTCAGCCCCAGGTCCCCGTCGGTGCCCAGCAACGGCACGTCGATCGTTCGGTACGTCGCTGAGCGGTGACGGTGCCAGCCAGCCGCCCCGGCTGCCGACCCGGCCCGTCCGGAGCCTCGGCAGCAGCGATCCCGGCCAGGCCCGGCGGGAGGTCGTCGTGCCGCCCGCCGGCCCGGACGGCCAGGGCAACCGGCTGCCCATCTTTGAATCGGTCGAGTCGGACTGGTTCCGCCGTGGCCGGCACAGCGCCGACCGGCCGAACTCTGGTGCCCCCGCACCGGAAACCAGCAACGGCAACAACAACAACACGGGCGGCTGGGCCGCCTCCGCCGCGGACGAGGGCTGGCGGGCCGCCGAGGCGGTCAGCAAGCCAGCGTCCGGCGGGGTGACCCTGTCCGGCCTCCCGAAGCGCGTGCCCAAGGCCAACCTGGTGCCCGGGACCGTGGGGGCCAGCGCCGAGCCGTCAACGCCTCCTCCAGTTCGCTCGCCTGCGGTGACCAGACAGCGTTTCGCCAGCTTCCAGCGAGGCGTTCGCGAAGCGCGGGCCGCCGCTAACAGCGATGATGATGCTGGCGGTGAGGGAGACGATGTGACATGAGGGGTCGAGCGGGATTGCCGTACATGCTGATGCTTATGGTGGGGTCGCCGAGAAAGGAGGGTTCGTGAGTCCGCTAACCCGTCCGGTCCAGGACCTGAACTGGCTGATCACGAACTTCGTGGAGAGGGTCGCGTCCGTCGCGCATGCCATTGTGGTCTCGTCCGACGGACTGCCCCTGGCCTACTCGAACGGCTTTCCGCCGGACCGGGTCGATCAGCTGGCGGCCGTGACTTCCGGGCTGACCAGCCTGACGCAGGGCGCTTCCCGGGTCTTCGAAGGCGGCCCGGTGACTCAGACGGTCGTGGAAATGCAGCGCGGCTTGCTGCTGGTGATGGCGATCAGCGACGGATCGAGCCTGGCCGTGCTCGCGTCCGCTGATTGTGACATGGGCCTGGTGGCCTACGAGATGGCGCTCCTCGTTGAGCGGGTGGGACGGGCTCTCACGCCGGATATGCGTGGGGCTCTGCGGTCGGAGGATGGCAGATAGTGACAGGAGAGACCGTTGTCCGGCCCAGGCCTGGATGACTGGCCGCCGACAGGTGGCCAACGCGGCACCGGGTCCGGCGGAGGAAAGCGTTCACGTGGGGCGGAACCCGCTGGGAGCGGGCTGGTCCGGCCATATGCGGTGACCGGGGGCAGGACTAAGCCCCGGTACCAGCTCCAGATCGAGGCGATGGTGGCTGCGTCTCACTACGAGGCGCGCGATCTTTCCAGCCTCAGCCCGGAATGCCAGGCCATTCTCGGGTTCTGCCGTGATTGGCGTTCAGTGGCGGAGATATCCGCCGTGCTCAGGATGCCCCTGGGCGTGGCTCGTGTCCTGGTCGCTGATATGGCGGTGGAAGGGCTGGTCAGGGTTCACCAGCTGGACCATGCACATGGCCGCCCAGATCTCAACCTGCTCGAAAGGGTGCTCAGTGGACTTCGCAAGCTCTAGTCCCGTGCGCGGTGCGGCTGGGGATACCGCCGCCATGACATCGGTGAAGATTGTCGTGGCGGGTGGTTTCGGTGTCGGCAAGACCACCTTCGTCGGATCGGTGTCCGAGATCACCCCGCTGACCACAGAGGCGGTCATGACGTCGGCCAGTGCCGGGGTTGACGACCTGTCGGCGGTCCCCGACAAGACCACCACCACGGTGGCCATGGACTTCGGCCGGGTGACGCTGGATGCCGGGCTGATCCTGTACCTGTTCGGCACGCCTGGCCAGCACCGGTTCTGGTTCATGTGGGACGACCTGATCCAGGGTGCGATCGGTGCGGTCGTCCTGGTGGACACGCGCCGGCTGGCGGACTCGTTCCCCGCCGTTGACTACTTCGAGACGGCGGGCCTGCCGTTCATCGTGGCGATCAACGGTTTCCACGGCGAGTTCCCGCACGGTGTGCAGGACGTCGCGGAGGCCCTGTCGGTCAGCCCGAACGTCCCGGTCGTGCAGTGTGACGCCCGGGGCCGGAAGTCCACCAAGGCGGCGCTCATCGCACTGGTGGAGCACGCCATGACCATGCAGCTCAGCCCCAGGTAGGCAGGCCCAGGTAGGCGCGGGCCCAGCTAGCACGGCCCGTCCCAGCGGGGCCGGCTGCGGGCCGCCCGGGGCCCGGCGTCCGCCGGCCCGCGCTGCGGTAAGGTTCTGGCGGTGCCGGGGCGGTAGCTCAGCCGGTCAGAGCAGCGGACTCATAATCCGTCGGTCGTGGGTTCGAGCCCCACCCGCCCCACCAGTTCTGCCCCACCCGTTCTGCGCCGGAGGCCGGGGCGATGAGCGGGCCGGGAGGTCTCAGGCGGGGGCGAGGGTGGTGACGGTGCCCGCGCTGCCCTTGAACTTCAGCGCCCCATCGGCTGAGTCCACGTACAGGACGCCCCCGTGGGCGGGCGTGGCCGGCTCGGCCTGGGGAGTGAGGGCCAGCAGCCCGTCCAGCTCCAGCTGGCCGTCATTGTCCGGTGACGGCACCACGGTCTCCACGCCGGTCAGGGTGTTGTTCTCCAGGTCCAGGGTCGCGGCGCCGTTCGCCTCCGGCGCGACCGAGATGATCGGGCTGCTCGTCCCGGTGGTGACCGCGAGCCCGGTGCGTTCGGTGCCGCCGCCGTCCAGGTAGTTGAGCTTGACGAAGGTGCCCGCGCCGCCGCGGGCCAGCAGCTCGAGGTTGCCGCTGGCCACCGAGGTGATGAAGGCCAGGTTGGCGATCGACTGGCCGTTGCCGGCCAGCTGGTTGACCAGGTACGCGCCGTTGATGCCGCCGTCCGACTGAAAGTGTGTTGTCACGAAAAGTAGCCTAGCGGCTACGTAATCGCGATGTGGGTCACTCCGGTGCGGGCTGATTCCAGAGGTCACGCAGCAGCCAGGCCGCGGCTTTGGGCTGCCGGTCCCGGGTGAAGACGCCCTTGTGGTTGCCGCCCGGCCGGTGCACCGCCTGCGCGGTGGCGAAGTCGGCGAAGTTCCACACGTGCTCGCCGATCACCTCGGGAATCCGCCGGAACACCCGCGCGGACAGCGCGATGAGCGCGGTCTGGTAGTCCTCGGACCACATGACCGGCGGCAGCGCGTGCAGTCCGGCCAGGGCGTCGGCCCCGAACTCGGTCACCACGATGGGCTTGCCGTGCCGGGCCCAGGCCCGCAGCTCGGCCTCCAGGTCCCGCTCGGCCGACTCCAGGTCCCCGCTGCCGGCGTACCAGCCGTAGTAGCGGTTCACGCAGATGAGGTCGAACAGGTCAGTGACCACATCGGCGTCGGGGGGCGCGGTCGCGACGTTGGCGAAGCAGACCGGGCGGCTCGCGTCCAGCTCCCGTGCCGCGGCGGCCAGCGGCGCGAAGTACGCCCGGGCGGCCGGCTCGGCCGTATCCGGCTCGTTCGCGATGGACCAGGCGATGACGCTCGGATGGTTACGGTCCCGGGCGATCAGCTCGCGGATGGCGGCCAGGTGCGCGGCAGCGGCCTCCTCGCCGATGACGCCGGGTCCGAACGTGCGCGCCCCGGGATCGCCCATGTTCCCCAGGCTCATGTGCAGCCCGACGGCCGGGGTCTCGTCGATCACCAGCAGGCCCTGCCGGTCGGCGTAGTCGAGGACCTCCTCGGCGTACGGGTAGTGCGAGGTCCGGAACGAGTTGGCGCCGATCCAGCGCAGCAGCGCGAAGTCACGCACCATCCTCGCGTCGTCGTGGCCCTTGCCGTGCAGCACGCCGTCCTCGTGCATGCCGAAGCCGCGGAGCCGGACCGGCTCCCCGTTCAGCAGCAGCCGGGCCCCGTCCACCTGGACCGTCCTGATGCCGACCGGCAGCGAGTACTCGTCGTCGCCGTGCCGCGCGTCCAGCCGGTACAGGTCCGGGTCGCCGGGGCTCCACGGCCGGGCCGCGGGCACGGCCAGCACGCCGTCCGGGCCGGTGCCCTCGGCCACCAGGGTCCCGGCCGCGTCTCTGAGCTGCACCGACGTGGAACCGGGCCCGGCCACGGCGACGTGGTAGGTGACCTGGCCGGCTGCCGCGGGCGGATCGTAATCGGTGTTGACGGTCAGGCCCGCGATGTAGGCGCGCGGGGTGCAGTAGAGCCACACCGAGCGGTGCAGTCCCGCGTAGTTGAAGAAGTCGTGGAAGTACCGCATCCTCGGGGGCCCGGCGGCGGTGCGGGTCACCACGCCGGGCGGGATCGTGGCCATGCTGAGCTCGCTGCCGACCCGCACGGTCAGCCGCAGCAGCTCGCCGCACCGGGCCAGGCCGGTCACCTCGGCCTCGAACGGCGTGTACCCGCCGGAGTGCTCGGCGACCTGGGTGTCCCCGGCCCACATCGCGGCGTGATGGGTGGCGGCGTCGCAGCGCAGCACGATGCGCCGGTCCCGCCAGGTCGCCGGCACCCGGATGTCACGCTGGTACCACACGTCGCCTACGTGCTCGCGCTCCGCCGCCTCGGTCACCAGGTCGTTGTAGCTCGCCGGGACGGCCATCTCCCGGGCGCCCGGCAGCGGCCCCTGCCACCAGCGCCCGGCCGTGCCCTCGCCCCCCGCGTCGAACCGGAACCGCCAGAGTCCGTCGAGGCGGCGGCAGTCCCGGCTGCGGCTGTCCCGCGGTGCCAGCATCCCTGGCCCAGCTCCTTCCGGTAGGCGGCGGCTATCAAGGCTAGAGCCTGCCGCTCAGGGTTGGCCGGAGAAGATCTCACGCACCTCGCGGGCCGCGTAGAAGACCAGCACGTAACCGGCGGCCGGGTCGGCCCACCACCAGCCGAACCCGGCGTTGAGCGTCAGTCCCAGCAGGACCGCGCAGGCGAGGATCCCGTCGATCATGGTGACCCGGCCCTCGGTCCGCAGGACCGGGTTGCCCAGGGCCCGGCCGGTCCGGGCCTTGCCGGCCGCCAGCAGGAACATGACCGCCGCGGTCAGTGCGGTCCAGGCGATCCCGGGCAGCGAGTGGCCCGGGCGGTACCCGGTGGCCAGCACCACCGCTGGACTGGACCAGCAGGTACGCGGCCAGGGCGGCGAACGCGTAGCCGATCAGCCGCAGGCCGCGCCGCTGCCGCTCTGCGCCGCTTCCGGACAATTCCCAGATAACGACCGTCGAGGCGCCGATCTCGATCAGCGAGTCGAGGCCGAACCCGGCCAGGGCCACCGACCGGGCCGCGATGGCGGCGAGGGCCAGCACCACGATGCCGGCCACGTTCCAGGACAGGGTGATGTACTCCAGGGCCAGGCCGCGGCGCAGCAGGGCCTGCCGGGGCGGGTCAGCCGTGGTGGCCATACCGTAAGCCTGCCAGCGGCACCGGGCGCCTCGCCAGGGCCCTGGCCTTCTGTTCCCGGACTGTCCATGCCCTGGGAACCGGCGCCCGTGGCGGCCGGCGCGGCCGGGTTCCGTCAGGCGAGGGTGAGGAACATCTTCTCCATCTGCTCCTCGGTCATCGGGGCGGTGCCGTCCTCGGCGGACAGGCACTGGCGCATGCCGCTGGCCACGATCTTGAAGCCGGCCCGGTCCAGTGCCCGGGACACCGCCGCGAGCTGGGTGACCACCTCGGTGCAGTCCCGCCCGGTCTCGATCATGGAAATGACCCCGGCCAGCTGGCCCTGGGCGCGGCGGAGCCGGTTGAGCACCTGGCTCACCGCGTCGTCGTCGATCTTCATCAGCTGCCTCCCTGGCGGTTCACCCCAGGATACCCGCGAGGGTATGCAGGGATATCCCGCGGGCCCGCCGCACGGCCTGCGCCCGGGAGCTTATGCGCCCCGCCCGGCCGGGCCCGTGACGACCGGCAGGCCTGCGCGCCCGGCCTGGGCGAAGTCGTCGTCCACGCTCACCACCGGGCGCCCGGCCGCCTGGAGCAGCGACGCCGCGATCGCGGCCCGGTACCCGGAGCGGCAGTGCACCCAGACCTCGCCCGGGGGGACCTCGCCGAGGCGGCCAGGCAGGTCCGGCAGCGGGATGTGCAGCGCACCGTCGAGGTGGCCGTCCGCCCACTCCAGCCTGCGCCGCACGTCCAGGACGGTGACGGGACGGTGCTGCCGGGCGGCGGCCAGCCCGGCGAAGGTCGCGACCGGGAACGATGACAGCGGCTGGCCGCCCGCCCACTCCCGCGGATCCCCGGTGGCCGCGCCGGCCAGCCGGTCGATGCCGATCCGGGCCAGGTCCCGCTGGGCCGCGGCGACCTGGCCGGGGCTGTCACCCAGCACGGTCAGCGGCGTGCCCCACGGGATCAGCCAGCCGAGATAGTTGGTGAAGTCGGTGCCGTGCTCGAAGCAGAGTGACCCGGTCACGTGCCCGGCCGCGAACGCGCGGCGGCTGCGCAGGTCCACGACCCATTCGCCCGCCCCGATGCGTGCCGCCAGCTCGGCGGGACTGGCCACGGCGGGCGGCGCCAGGCCGATGGGGCCCGCGCCGGCCGCGTTGGCCGGGGCCATGTGGGCGTAGTACGCCGGATAGGCGTCCAGGCCGGCCAGCAGTTCCGTCACGTACTCGTGCTCGCCGAGCCGCAGCACCGGGTTGGCCAGTTTCTCCTGGCCGATCGTGGACGCCTGTCCCGGGCCCGGGGCGGCGGTTCCCGGGGAGGCGGTGCAGAAGCTGCCGAACCCGTGCGTGGGCCAGACCGGCGTGTCGTCGGGCAGCTCGCCAGCCAGCCGCCCGGCCGAGGCGTACTGTGCGGCGGCCAGCGTGGCCCGGTGGGCCGGGCCGAGCAGGTCGGGCCGCCCGGTCGAGCCGTACAGCAGCGACCCGCCGGTGAATACCGCGGCCACCCGGCCGGCCGCCGCGTCCTCCAGCACGTAGGACAGGTGGGTGAACGTGTGCCCTGGCGTGGCGAGGACCCGGACCGTCATCGCGTCCCCGACGCCGAGGAGGTCGCCGTCACGGACCGGCACCCGGTCGAAGGTCACGGCATCGGCCGCGTTCACGTGGTACGCGGCGCCGGTCACCCGGGCCAGGGCCAGGCCGCCGCTCACGTAGTCGTTATGGATATGCGTCTCGAGGACATGGGTGATCCGGACCCCGCGGCTGGCGGCGGCCGCGAGCACGCGGTCGATGTCGCGCTGCGGATCCACCACCATGGCCACCCGCCCGTCGGTGGCCAGGTAGCTCCGGTCACCCAGGGCCGGGGTGTCGATGCCGGTGACCTCGATCATCGCCGTGCCTGCCGGCCCTGTCCCGTCCGTGTCAGCGGTCATGGCGTCCACTCTATACCCCCATGGGTATCCCCATGGAGATCAGGGGGTGGACGGCGGGTCAGGTGAAGATGATCTGGCCCCCGGCGGCGAGGTCGTAGAACTCGCCCACCGTGATGATGTCCTTGACCTGACTGACCAGGTCGCCCTGGGTCAGGCCGAACAGGTCGCAGGACGCCTTGCAGCCGTACAGGCCGGCGCCGGTGTCCGCGATCATCTCGATGAACTCGGGGACCGGCGGGATGTCCAGCTGGCCCATCTTCCGGCCGAAGTACCGGGTCATCAGCGCGGACATGCCGGGGAGGGCGCCGATGAGGGTCGGCAGGTGCAGGCCGGGGTTGCCGACGGTGGCCACCTTGATGTGGCCGAGACGCTTGCGGCTGATCGCGTCGAGGCCGAAGAAGGTGAAGAACAGGTTGGCCTCGATGCCCTCGGCGCGGGCGCCGTTGGCCATGATCAGGGCCGGGTAGATGCCTTCCAGGGACCCCTTCGAGACGATGATCGACACCTTGTCGATAGTGGTGCTCATCGCACTCCTCCTTCCGGCCGGTGCGCAGGGAAACCGGTCTGCTGTGGCTGCGGCCTAGATGCAGCCGCGCGGCTTCGGTATGCCAGCGATCCGGGCGGCGGTCTTGGCTGGCCCCTTGGGGAACAGCTGGTAGAGCTCCTTGATGCTGACCCCGGAGGTCTTGCCCAGGACCCGGACCGTGGGCCCGGTTCCCTTGGACTCGTACTCGGCCCGCATGAACCTGATGACCTGCCAGTGCAGGGGGGTCAGCTCGTCGATGCCTGCAGCCTTGGCGATCTGGGGGGCCATGTCCTCGGTCCACTGGGCTGGATCGGCGAGGAAACCCTCCTCGTTGACGTCGACGCTGCAGCCCGCATAGGTCGCGGTAGGCACGGTCAGCACCTCCTGGATGTGATCATCGGTGACCGCTGGTTCCGGCTGCCCGGGCCGGCGGGTGGCTCTTGCCCCGGGCGGGCATCGCGGAGCTGACGCCGGGGACGTCGTAACCGGGCAGCAGGCTGTGCCAGTAGAACTGCTGGAAGGCCAGCTTGCCCAGGTGGTTCAGGCGGGACTCGCGGAGCAGGGGCAGGCCGAGGCGGCCCGGGTAGTGCCCGGTGAGCGGCTCGGTGTCGTAGTTGAAGTCGATGAGCAGGGCCTTGCCGGCGCCGGTCTCGATGAAGCAGTTGGTGTGCCCGTCGAAGCGGCCGCTCAGCGGCTGGCCGGCCAGGAAACGGCGCACGTTGGCGGCCAGGATGTCGCCCTCGAAGTGGGCCACAGATCCCGCCTTGGACGTCGGGACGTCGGTAGCGTCGCCGAGGGCGAACACGTTGGGTGCGGCCTTCGCCTGGAGCGTGCCCGGGTCGACGGGGATGAAGCCGAGCTCATCGCCGAGGCCGGGGGAGCGCCCGACGTAGGCGGCGCCCCCGTGCAGCGGGATGACCACGGCCAGGTCGAACGGGACCTCGCGGTCGTCATAGGAGATCAGGCGGCCCGCCCGGCCCGTGCCTGCCTCTGCGGTGCCTTCCTCAGCGGTGCCTGTCTCGACGGTGCCGGTGTTGAACTCCGTGACCAGATCGATGCCCTTGGCGGTGAACAGCCCGCTCAGTTCCTGGTTGCAGACCGGCTTGGTGAAGGCGCCGTCCAGCGGTGTGACGTAGCTGAGCCCGACCCGGTCCCGCAGGCCGCGCCGCCGGAAGTAGTCGTCGGCCAGGAAGCAGAACTCCAGCGGCGCGACCGGGCACTTGATCGGCATGTCGATGACGTTGACCACGATCCGGCCGCCGGTGAACCGCTCCAGCGCCTCGTGCAGCGCGACCGCGCCGTCGGGCGTGTAGAACGTGAACACGTCCTTCATCCAGCCCGGGCCGGTCAGTCCCTCGGTTTCCTCCGGCAGCAGCCGGGCGCCGGTGGCCACCACGAGGACGTCGTAGTCCAGCGCCTGCCCGCCGTCGAGGTGCACGCGGTTGCCGGCCAGGTCGACGTGGTCGATCCCGGCCTCGCGGAAGACGACGCCGGCCCGCAGCTGCTTCTGCCGCGGCCGGGCCAGGTGAGGCAGGTCGGCCCGGCCGAACGGCACGAACAGCAGGCCGGGCTGGTAGACGTGCTCACTGTCCTGGTCGACCACCACGATGTCCGCGTCCTGCGGGGCGTACGCCCGCCGCAGCCGGTTGGCGGCCAGGGTCCCGCCGGTGCCGCCGCCCAGGATCACGATGCGCTTCACATGATCAGCCTGCGGCGGGAGGCGGCCAGCCGTCAGAGCCGTTGGTCCCGCCGCTGCAGGACGATCAGCGGCGAACGGCCTGGAAGCGGCCCGCATATGCTCAGGCTCGGGATTGTCGTCACCTCCAGGGGGCCGTTCAATGGGACAGGTGCTGGCCGCAGGGCGGCCGAGGGTCGCGCAGCTAGGCGGTACCGCGCTTCCGCTGGCCGGGCGGGCCCGCGTGTACGCCTGCGGGATCACGCCCTACGACGTCACGCACCTCGGTCACGCGGCCACGTTCATCTGGGTCGACACGCTGGCCCGGGTGCTGGGCGCGGACGGCACCGAGGTGATCGTGTGCCGCAACGTGACCGACGTCGACGACGTGCTGCTGGCCGCCGCGGGCCGGGCGGGGGCCCCGGTCGGGCGGTTCGCCGCCATCCAGCAGTTCTATTTCGATCAGGACATGGCCGCGCTCGGGGTCCGGCCGCCGGCCCTGCAGCCCCGGGCGCACGTCTACATCGGCCAGGTCATCGCGCTGGCCGCCGGGCTGCTGGCCCGCGGCGCCGCTTACGAGCGGGACGGCCACGTGTACTTCCGGGGCGCGTCGGCCGCCCGCGCCGCGGCCGGGGAGGGCGGTCTGGGCCACGGTGAGGCCCAGCGTCTCGCCGCGGAGTTCGGTGACCACCCGGAGGACCCGCGCAAGGACGACCCGTTCGACGTGGCCGTCTGGCAGGCGTCGGCCGGGGAGCAGCCCGCCTGGGAAAGCCCCTGGGGCCCGGGCCGGCCCGGCTGGCACGCGGAGTGCGCGGCGATGGCACTGCACGCGTTCGGCCCGGCGATCGACGTCCACGCGGGCGGCGGCGATCTCCGCTTCCCGCACCACGCCTACCAGGCGGCCCTGGCCGAGACGTTCACCGGGGTGACCCCGTTCGCGCGCGCCCGGATGAACGTCGGCGTGGTCCGGGTGGGCGGGGCCAAGATGGCCAAATCGTCGGGGAACCTGGTCCTGGCGGGCGACCTGCTCAAGGACTACCCGGCCGCCGCGATCCGGCTGCTGATCCTGGACCGCCGGTGGGACGCGGACTGGGACTACGACCGGGCCGGCCTGGACGCCGCGGCCGCCCGGCTGGAACGGCTGCAGGAGGCGGCCGGGCGGCCAGAACGCACCCCGGCCGGATCATCCGGCGGGGCGGGCCCGGACAGCCCGGCGCTGGAAGCCGTGCACGAGGCACTGGCCAGGGACCTGGATGTGCCTGCGGCCCTGCGCGTCGCGGAGGACAGCGGGGGCCAGGCCGCCCGGGTCCTCGGCAGCCTGCTCGGCCTCTGGTAGCGCAGCCGTCCGCAGCACCGTCGTCCGCAGCACCGCCGTCCGCAGCACCGTCGCCCAGGTACGGCATGATGGCTGGCATGCCGGGGGAGTACCGCCTCTACCAGGAGCTGGCGGACTGGTGGCCGCTGATCTCACCGCCGGGCGAGTACGCGGCGGAGGCCGCCTATCTGGCCGAGCTGTTCACCTCGGCGGCCATCGAGGTCCGCGAGGTGCTCGATCTGGGCAGCGGCGGCGGTCACGTCGCGGTGCACCTGAAAGACCGGCTGGACCTCACGCTCGTCAACCTGTCGGCCGGGATGCTGGCCGTGTCGCGAAGGCTCAATCCCGGGTGCGCGCACCGTCAGGGAGACATGCGCACGATCCGGCTGGGCCGGATGTTCGACGCCGTCCTGGTGCACGACGCGGTGGACTACGTGACCGACGCGGATGACCTGCGGCAGCTCATCGCGACGGCGTTCGCGCACTGCCGGCCGGGCGGGATGGCGGTGTTCGTGCCGGATTACACCGCCGAGACGTTCCAGGCCGGGTCGGGCGGCGGCGGGAGCACCGACGCCACGGGGCGCCAGGGCAGCTTTCGTGAGTGGACCTGGGACCCGGATCCCGCCGACGACTGGATCCGGGTGGAATACGAGTTCACCCTGCGGCAGGCGGACGGCACGGTCCAGGTCGTCCGCGAGGCCCACCGGCTGGGTGCCTTCCGCCGCGATCTGTGGCTGCGGCTGCTGGCGGACGCCGGGTTCGAGCCCGAGGCACGGTTCGCCGGCGAGAACCAGGCCGGGAGCGGCGCCGGTGAAGGAATGCCCGCGCACCTGTTCATCGGGCGGCGCCCGCGCTGAGAGACGGGCCGGAACGGCTGACAGAACACCATGCGCTGGCCGGGTCCCCACGGAGGGGCGCGAGCCAGACCGGCCCGGACGTGATAACAGCAAGATGCGCTGGCCAGGTCGGCGTGCCTCCGCCCGGCCCCTCCCTGATAACAGCAAGAACCCACCGTGAGGAACCCCGGCCCACCCCGGACGGCCGGACATGGGAAGCCTCAGCCCTCCCCGCCGCCCCCCACCCCCGGCCGCTGGCCCCTCGAGTTGCCGGCCTCTCGGCGGCGCCCCGCTGGCCCCACGGGCCACCGCACTCGATTCCCAGTTCGATTTAGACCCCCTCTGGGGGGTCGGATCGTAACTGCTGATGGTTATCCACAGAACGGCGTTCGGGGGAGGCGGGTGCGGCGCGGACGGCCAAGCCAGAAAAGCTGATAACAGCAACGAGCCAGAACAGCTGATAACAGCAACAAGCACTGGACGCCGATGAGGGGGTGCCTGTGCGCGGGGTGTCGCCCTGAGGGCACGCTGTGCGTGATAACAGCAACATGATCGTGCTACTGAGGGAGCACACACACGGTCAGGATCCGCGCTGAGGGCCCGGCCGGGCCGGTCGGGCCCGGCCCGGACTGCTGATAACAGCAAGATGCGCTGGCGCGGCTGGGCGCGCTACGCCGCCTCCAGCGGTTTGGCCGCGACGCCCTCGAAGGTGTAGCCCACGGCGCGCGGCCGGTGGAAGTAGTAGTTCTCCAGCCGGGTCAGCCGGAACCCGGCGCCTGCCAGCAGGTCCGCGATCGGCCGGTCCAGGTGGCAGCCGCCCACGACTCGCCGGTGCACGGGGGTGAGCCGGCGCTGGACCCGGGCCACCCCCGGGTCGGGGGACAGGCCGTGCTCCACGAAGTGCAGCTCACCGCCGGGCCGCAGCACCCGGTACGCCTCGGCGAGCGCCCGGCCCGGGTCCGGGATCGTGCACAGCGTCCACGTGCTGAGCACGAAGTCGGCGCTCTCGTCGCCGGCGGCCAGCGCCTGGGCGTCGGTCCCGATGAACTCGACCGGCACGGCGTGGGCGGCGATCCGGGTGGCGGCCAGGCGCCGGCCGACGGTCGCCGGGTCCACGGCCAGGACCTGGGTCACCCCTGCCGGGTAGTGCGGCACGTTCAGCCCGGACCCGAAGCCGATCTCGAGCACCACGCCGGCCATCCCGGCGGTGACCCGGGCCCGCACCTGGCGGACGTCCGCGCCGCGCATGCACAGATCAAGGGCACGGGGCAGCACCTGATCCCCGTAGACGCCCACCCCGCAAGTCTGTCACGCGGGGGGCGGCGGGATACCCGGGCCAGGTTCTCGTTGCGGAAAAAACGGGGCGGACCGGATCGCGGCAGCCGCCGGCCTGCCGTGCGCGCGGGGACGGGTGCGCGATGATGGGACGGTGACGACTGCGCGGCTGTTCCAGGTGGATGCGTTCACGTCGGTTCCGTTCGCCGGGAATTCCGCAGCGGTCCTGGTGCTGGAGGGCGAGCCGGACGACGAGTTCGGGGCGGCGATCGGGACCGAGCTGAACCAGCCCGCGACCGCGGTGGTCTGGCCGGCGGGCGAGCCGGGCCGGTTCGGGCTGCGCTGGTTCACCGCCCACGGCGAGCTGGACCTGTGCGGTCACGGCACGCTGGCCGCGGCCCGGGTGCTGCTCGACGACGGGCACGCCGTGGGGGACCGGATCCGGTTCGACACCCGGTACGGGCCGCTCGAGGCCGTGGACGCGGGGGAGTTCGTGCAGCTGCGCTTCCCCAGCCTGGCCCCCGAGCCGCTGGCGGACGAGGGGCTGGCCGAGGCGGTGCGGGCGCTGCTGCCGGTCCCGGTGACCGGGATGCTCCGCAACGACCTGGACGTGATGGCGGTGCTCGATGCCCCGGCCACCGTGCGCGACCTCGAGCTGGACCTGGGGGCGCTGCGGGAACTGCCGGTGCGCGGCGTGATCGTCACCGCGGTGCGCGAGGACCTGGCCGGGGAGGCCGATCTCACCGCGGACGACACGGCCGACTTCGTGTCCCGTTTCTTCCACGTGGCGACCGGGGCGGAAGATGCCGTGACGGGATCCGCGCACTGCGCGCTGGGGCCGTACTGGATCGCCCGGCTGGGCCGGCAGCCGCTGACCGGCCGGCAGCTGTCCGCGCGCGGCGGGCTGGTCCGGGTGGCCCTCGACGGGAACGACGTGCTGCTGGGCGGCGAGGCGCTGGTCGTGGCCGAGGGTGCCTGGCGGGTGCCGGGCACGGGCAAGGCCATCTGGTAAGACCCGCGGCCCGGGCTCGCGCCGGTGGGGTGGCGCGGGCCCGCGGGAGGGATCGCGGACCCGCGCCAGGAGTGCGGGGCGGGCCTGGCCAGCGAGTGACCAGGCCCGCGCCCGGTCAGGACGTCGGGAAGCTGAAGTAGTGCAGGCTCACGAAGGGCGGACTGCCCGACGCGCCCGAGGAGAACTCCAGGTAGACCGTGTGGGTCCCGGTCACCTTGGAGATATTGGCCGGGACGGTCTTCCAGCTGCTCCAGCCGCCGGTATTACCGACCGCGAAGCTGCCCACCGGCGCATTCGACGGATTGTCGAGCACCACCTCGACCAGGCCGCTCACCCCGCCGGCCGCGCCGGAGGCCACCCGGGCATCGAACTGGCTGGATCCCGAGCCGAAATTGATCCCCGGATACTCCAGGTACTGGCCGGTCTTGAGCTGGGCCGCCTGATTCCCATCGACGCCTGACGGGTTGCTGTCGCCGCTGGCCGCGGTGACCGAGACGGTGCCGGACGAGCCCTTGTAACAGTCGGCCGAGATGTCCGCGGTCGCGGTCGTGGAGCAGGACGTGCCGCCCCCGCTGCCCGACGTGCTGGTCGCGGTCGGTGTGGGGGTCGGTGTCGGGGTGGGCGTGGGCGAGGCGCCGGAGCCGCTGGTCTGGTACACGGCCACGTAGCCGACGCTCATCGCCGCGCCGGAACTGGTCGCGGACGTCGGTGAGCCGCAGCCGCAGATGGCGTTCGGGTAGGCGCCGCCCATGGCCAGGTCCAGGATCAGGAAGAACCCGTGATCCACGGCGGCCTGCCAGGTCGCGGTGCCGACCTGGCTCTCCGTGACCGTGTAGTAGGCGGTCCCGTTCAGGTAGAAGGTGATCGACTCGTTGCTGGTGTTGGTGCGGTTCACGATGGCCGAGTAGGTGTTGTACCCGCTCTGGCAGCCGGAGCAGGACTGCAGGCCGCTGCCCAGCCCGGTGGTCTCGTTGCACGCGCCACCCGGATCGACGCCGCAGTGGAAGGTGCCGGAGTGCTCGGACAGCCCGTTGACGTCCTCCATGATGTCGATCTCGCCGGTGGAAGGCCAGTTCGCGCAGTTCATGGTCCCGGACGTGCCCGCGCCGCTGGACCGGAAGCCAGCACCGAGCATCCAGAACGCGGGCCAGTAGCCGACGCCGCTGGACGGGTTGGGCTGCTTGATGGAGGCGGTGACCTCCATCTCGCCGCCCGCCGGGGCCGCGAAGCTGTCGCTGGTCGTCTCGATCCGGCCCGAGGTCCACGAGCCGCCCGAGTTGACCGCGGTGATGTTCAGGTGCCCGCTGCCGTCCTCGGAGACGTTCGCGGTCGAGCTGGTGTTGTTCTCCACCTCGCCCGTCCCGTACTGGGCCGTGCAGCCGGTGCCGTTGTACTGGGTGCCGGTGTCGTACGTCCAGCCGGAGTCGACACCGCTGCCCGCGGCCCCGGAGAACGAGTCGCTGTAGGTGGTGGTCCAGCCGGCAGGCGGCCCCGGGACGGTCGTCGCCGAGCTGCTGGCCGCGAAGGTCAGGCTGGTCAGCGTGGCGGCCAGTAACGCGGTGGCCGCCGCTCCCGCGGCCAGGACCGCGCGCCGGGGTGGTCGGATCCGGAGGCCTCGTCGCATCCGGGGGGTTGGTTGCATCCGGTTCTCCCTTCTGTTCGGCGGGCGGCGGGGGCCCGCCTGGGCCGGTATGTCCGGCCGTGGACGTCGGGGTCGGTGGGGGCGGGCCGCTTAACGCGTCCCCGCGGGCGGGCAGCCGCAGCTGGCCCGGATCACGCATCTGGTGGGCAGGATCTCCGTGAGCGCGGGCAGGTCCCGGTCCTCGATCCGGGCCCGCAGCCGCTGGGCGGCCCGGTGGCCGAGCTCGCGGAACGGCTGCCCCACGGTGGTCAGCGGCGGGGCCACCACCCGGCTGGCGTAGATGTCGTCGAACCCGGTCACGGCCATGTCGCCGGGGATGGCCGCGCCGGACTCCTGGAGCTGCAGCAGCACGCCGATGGCCATCTGGTCGTTGGCGCAGGCCACGACCTCCGGGGCGGGGTTCAGCGCGCGCAACGTGCGGGCCGCGGCCGCGCCGCTCGCCTCCGAGAAGTCGCCTTCCAGCACCGGGTCCAGCACGCAGCCCGGATGCTCCGCCACGGCCTGCCGGAACACTTCCAGCCGTTCCCGCGCGTCGGGGGAGTCGGCCGGGCCGGCCAGGAACCCGAGGCGCCGGTAGCCGTGATCCCCGATCAGGTGCCGGGCCAGCGCCCGCATCCCGGCGGCGTTGTCCACGGCCACGACGTCCAGTCCCGTCTCGTCCCGGCGGCCCGCGATGGCGACCACCGGGATACGCCGGGCCAGTGCCCGCAGCTGGCCGGGCGGCATCACTTCCTCCGCCACCAGCAGCCCGTCAACCTTGCCGGACAGCGACCTGATCCGCCGCTGGAACGGCTCGCCGGCCGGGCCGAACGTGAGCAGCAGCGAGCAGTCCGTGCCGCGCAGCACGGACTCGACCGCGTGCACCAGCTCGTCCATGAACAGCGGGCTGTTCTTCTCGATGCCGACCTCGGTCACGCCGCGTTCCAGGGCGGCCAGGCCGATGATGTCTTTGCGGCGGCGGCTCAGGCCCTGGGCCGAGCCGTCCGGCACGTAACCCAGTTCCTCGATGACGGCCAGGACACGCTCCCTGGTGTCCGGGTGGACGAGGTTGGAGCCGTGAATGACCCGCGACACGGTCGCCGTGGACACCCCGGCCCGGTCCGCCACCTCGTAGACGGTGCTCACCAGGAGACTCCCGGGGCGCGTCGGCGGGTGCCGGGGGTCGGCGGCGGGTGCCGCCGGGGGTACGCGGGCGGGTGCGGGGGGCGCGCTGGCGGGTGCCGGGCGCCCGGAGGCAGGTGCGGGGGTCGTGCAGGCGGGTGCGGGCTTCGTGATCATGGGATTGGTGTCGTTGGGACGACACCAATCCCATGATCACGAAGCCGGGCCGGCCCGGGGCGTGGGGGACGGGGCGCGGGGGGCCAAGGCGTGGGGGGCTGGGGCGTGGTGTGCGGGCTGGGGCGGGTGCCCGGTGCGGGTTGTGATCATCATTGACCGCCAGCGCGTGATTGGCCTACCAGGGGGCTGCCAGGAACGGCTCTTTGTAAGCGGTTACATCCGGTTGGTACCAGAGATGCTAGGAATGGATGTAAGCGCTGTCAATGGCGACCACGGAACGGTATCCCTTACTGATTCCTTACGGTCTGTCCCTCCCGCGCTCAGCTGGGCCGCCGGCCTGCCAGCATCCTGACCTGAGAGGGAGGCAGCCATTCGCGGATCGATGGACCGTCGGTCACCTGGGTGGCAGGAGCTGCCGCGCCGGGGGGCGGGACCGGTGTTTCCGCAGCCAGGAATGGATGGGCCGCCCGTGATGGTGCCGCACCCGGGCACGTTCGCCGCCCCGGGCATGTACGCGCAGCCGCAGACGAGCCCAGCCGATCCCGTCCCCGCGCTGGCCTGGCCCTTCCACCAGGCTGGGCCGCCGCCGATCTCCGGGCCCCTCCCCGCCGTTCCCGCGGACGCGTCGGGTCCGCCGTACCAGCCGGCTCCGCCGTATCAGCCCGTACCGGCGCCGTATCAGCCCGTACCGCCGCACCAGCCAGTGCCGGCCTATCCCGCGCAGCCCGCGGGCGCGGGCCGTCCGGCGGAGGGTGGCTTTCCGGCAGAGGGTGGCTATCCGGCGGGCGGTGGCTATCCGGCAGAAGGTGGCTATGCGGCGGGCGGTGGCTATCCGGCGGAGGATGGCCACGCGCCACCTCCGGGCTACCCGGCGGCTCCCGGGTATCCGGGGAGTCCTGCCTACCGGGAGGATCCGCCTACCGGGAGGATCCCGCCTACCGCGCGGCCCCCTCCTACGAGGCGCCCCGGGTTTACGAACCCTCCCGGATCTACGAACCGTCCGAGGCGTACGAGCCTGTCCCTGTCTACGAGCCGGCGCGGGTGCAGGAGCCGGCCCGGGGGCAGGAGTTGCCTCGGGGGTATGGGCCCCTCCCGGCGTACGAGCCGGCCCCGGTCTATGAGCCGGCCCCTGCCTACAGGCCCGCCCCGGTTTATGAGTCGGCCCCTGCGTATGAGCCGCCCCCGCCTATAGGTCCGCTCCGGGCTATGAGCCGGCCCCTGCCTATAGGCCCGCTCCGGGCTATGAGTCGGCCCCTGCGTATCGCCGGCCCCTGCCTACGAGCCGGCCCGCGCGTACCAGCCGCCCCCGGTCTACGTGCAGCCCATGGCTCCTGCACCGTCCGCGCCCCCCGCGCCCCCCGTACCGATCCTCGCCCCGGCTCCGGTCGCACCTCCCGCCCCGCCACCGCCACCGCCACTGGCACCGGGCGTGCCAGCCGGGCTGGCGACGCCGCCCGTCCGGGCAGCACCAGCACCAGCACCAGCCCCGACCGCAGCGCCCGCCCCGGCCGCAGCGCTGCCAGCGCCGGCCCCGCCCGCACCTGTCCAGCGCTGGCGGCGCGTCTTTCCCGGGCAGGAAGCGGAACTGCGGCGCGTCCGGTACTGGCTGGCTGAGCTGCTCCCCAGCGGCCCCGCCCGCGAAGACGTCGTCACGGTCGCGATCGAGCTGGCCGCCAACGCGGTCCGGCACACGGCCAGCGGCGCGCAGGGCTTCTTCGCCGTGGAACTCACCTGGCAGACCCGCCCCGTGACGGTCCGCGTCGCGGTAGCCGACGGCGGCGCGCGCACCACCCCGCACCTGGCGCCTGGCACTGATCCGCTGGGCCCCGGCCCGCTCGGCATGGGGTCACCCGGCCTCGGCTCCCTCAGCGTCGATCAGCTCGGCAGCGACCAGCTCAGCGAGCACGGCCGGGGCCTGCGCGTGGTGCGGGCCCTGGCGGAACGCACCGGGATGTGCGGGGATCACCGGGGCCGGCTGGTCTGGGCCGAGATCCGGTGGGTCACGGACGGAGCCGCCGAGCCGGATTTCCCGGATGGTTATGAGGCCTCGTTGCGGGACATCCGGGCGGTGATGGCGGCCCGCTACCCGGAGGCCGGCATCTGGTTCGGCCGCTCCACCATGCAGTGGTGGGCCCTGATCGGCCGTCCGGACGAGCCGGGAGCCAGGCGGCTGCTCACCGCCGAGTCGCCGGCCGACCTCGCCCAGCTGCTGGACGTGGCCCGGGCGACGGCGCAGCTGGCCCGCACGCGCAGCCGCGGGCGCCACGGAGTCACCGGCCGCCGGGCCGGCCCCCGGCCGGGCCCGCGATCGGCCCGGCCAGCGGGGCAGCAGGCCTGGGCGGGTGTGCGGGCCGCCTTAGCGGCGCCGCCGCGGATCCAGCCCCGGTTCCAGCCGGTGACGCGCGCCATGCGGGCCCGCTTCGAGCCCCGCTGACCTGACCTGACCCGGGCCGGCCCGGAAAATGATCCCGCGCCCCGGCCCCGTCAGGAAACGGGCGTCAGGGGGCCGCCAGGAGATCGGCGATGGCCTCGCGGAAGACCGCGGTGTGCCGGTCCACGTCGGCCTCCTGGGTGACGGGTGACATGAGCGCCATGTTGTGGAACGGCGTGATCAGCACGCCGCGGTTCATCGCGTGCAGATGGAAATAGCGCTCCAGCTCCGAGTCGGCGGCCTCGTAGGCCTCGGTGCCGTTGCGCGGCGGGCCCGGCTGGAAGCGGTACTCGGCCCGGCACCCGAGCTGGGTCACGTGCCAGCCCAGGCCGGACTCGTGCACGGCATCCCGCACGCCGTCGCGGAACCTGGTGGCCAGCGGGATCATCCGGTCCCAGGCCTCCGGGGTGAGCACGGTGCTCAGCGTGGCCCGCATCGCGGCCATGGACAGCGCGTTGCCGGCCAGCGTGCCGCCGATCCCGCCGGTGTCCTCGTAGTCCGCGTCGACCTGGGCCAGCATCTGGCCCACGGCCTCGCCGCTGATGCCCAGGGCCCCGCACGCGACGCCGCTGCCGATGGCCTTGCCCAGCGTCACCAGGTCCGGGTCGAGGCCCCACGCGGCGGTACAGCCCCCGGGCCCGGCCGAGAGCGTGTGCGTCTCATCGATGATCAGCAGCGTGCCCGCCGCCCGGGTGAGTTCCCGCAGTGCCTCGTGGTAGCCGGGGTCGGGAAGGATGATGCCCATGTTGGTCATGGCCGGCTCGGCGAGCACGCAGGCCACGGTCCCGTCGGCCAGCGCCTTCTGCAGGGCGTCCAGGTCGTTGAACTCCACGGCGACCGTAGTCGCCGCCGGGTTGACCGGCGGGCCCACGTTGCCTTCCCGGGACACCGTCGCGCCGCTGGCGTCCCGGACGGCGAAGGTCTCGTCGACCGAGCCGTGGTAGCAGTAGCTGAACACCAGGACCTTGGGGCGGCCGGTGATCTGCCGCGCGATGCGCAGCGCGGCGCGGTTCGCGTCGGTCGCGCTGAGCGTGAACAGCCACCGCGCCACCCCGAACCGCCGGGCCAGTTCCCCGGCCACCCACAGCGAGTCCTCTGTGGGCAGCATCGTGGTGATGCCGCGCTTGCCCTGCTCGGCCAGGGCCGCCAGCACGGACGGCGGCCCGTGCCCGGTCATCGCGCCGGTGTCACCCAGGCACAGGTCGGCGTACTCATGCCCGTCCACGTCGGTGATGGTGGCGCCCGCCGCGCGGGCCGCGAAGGGCGGGATCCCGCTGGCCCAGCGCATCATCCAGGGCATCGGCACCCCGCCGATGAGCGATTGCTGCCCCCGGGCGAACAGGTCCGCCGAGACCGGGTGCCCGTCGGCGAAACGGCGCAGCTCACGGTCGGTCAGCTCGGCGAGCCAGCCGCGGTCGATCGGGGAAGTCTGGTGGGTCATCACAACTCTTTCCGTTGCCGATGAGCAGGTAATCGACTATTTCCGCGTGAACAGCGACCTAGGGGGCAGTTTTCCGCACTGCGGGGGGCTGGGTCAACGGGTGGCCCGCCGTCCGGCCCTGTGCTGCTGACCAGGGCAGATGCTGACAACTGGGCGAGCCGTCAGCGCCACGTGGCGTGATGGTGTTCAATGGTCGTTGGTTGTAGCCGAAGTTCGTGAGCGTGTCGGCGCCGGTCAATTCGTTGCCCGGGGTCGTGGATCACACAGTGCCCCGCCGTTGTAGGGCAGACTGTCGCAGCAACCCGGGAGACACGTCCGTGGATCCCGATAATCGTTCCCGTAGGAGAAGAGCACGTGGCTCAGGGCACCGTGAAGTGGTTCAACGCTGACAAGGGCTATGGTTTCATCGCCCCTGATGACGGCACCGCCGACGTCTTCGTACACCACACCGCCATCCAGACTGACGGTTTCCGCAGCCTGCAGGAGAACCAGCGCGTCGAGTTCACCGCAGGCCAGGGCCCGAAGGGTCCGCAGGCTGAGCAGGTCCGCCCGGTCTGACCGGACCCGGTTGCTCAGGCGGTGAGACCGCCTACGGCCGGCATTCTGCTGTGCGCGGGCAGTCCCGAGAGGGGCTGCCCGCGCATTTTTTTGCATTCTCTTTACTTTAACGGCCCCGGGGCTGGCCTGGGCCGGCCCGCGCAGGCCCGATAGGGCCGGGCCGGAAAACCAAAAAGTCTCCGGCGAAACCCGGTACGAGCTGCATAAAGGTTGACAAAAACCTCAGCGAGGCAATAAGACGTCTGCAGAGCCCGGCAAGAAGGAGCTCTGGGCGGTTGCGCGGGGGCCATCACCTGGGCTCCGGGCAGGCGCCCGCGTGTCGTTGTGCGTTCTGGCGAACCTCCCGGAAGGACGTCGATGGGCAAGCGGTGGGCGCGACTGTGTGCGCTGGCAGGATCATTAATCGTCATCATCGGAACCGTGGCAGCGAGCGGGCTGAGCGCCAGCGCGGCTTCCACCAGGACAGCAGCGGCGAGCGCCAGCAAAGGCATCGCCCCCAAGTCGACCAGCATGATGGACTGCAACGGGCACAGCCCCAAGTACCACGAGGTCCGGCAGGACATGGTGGGCGGCTGCACTGACCCGCGCGGGACCTGGAACGGCCGTTTCGAAGACAACGGCACGTATGTCGGGCACGACGAGCCGTCGATCAAGTTCATCTCCAGCGCTCCCGGCTCCGGCAACAACATGACCTACGTGAATAAGCTCGGGGTAGACCCCAAGGGCAAGCCGACCGTGTCCCCGAACGGGAAGACGGTCAGCGACTATGCGGAGCTGAGCCCCGCGCCCTGGTTCGGCCTGCCGATCTGCGACCCCGGGTCCTACCCGCAGAACCCCTGCAAGCCGGACAGCGACTCCAACAGCGGGGCGATCAACGACCCCAACGCCGCGGGGTCGGCCTTCCTGGAGCTGCAGTTCTACCCGCCGGGCTACCAGCCGTTCGTGGACGCGCCGAGCTGTGATTCCACGCACTGGTGCGCGGCGCTGACCATCGACAGCCTCGAGTCGGAGTTCAACTTCGCCAACATCAACACGGCCTGCGAAGAGCCGGTGAACTTCGCCTTCCTGCAGCGCAACGGCGTGCCCGCCGGCCCGCCCAGCCCGCAGCTGGCCGACGTGAGCACGTTCACGCCGAACCACGAGACGCTCATGATGAACCAGGGTGACACGGTGGCAACGACCCTCCGTGACACGCCCCAGGGCCTGCTGGCCAGCGTCGCTGACCTCACGACGCACCAGACCGGGTACGTCGTGGCCAGCGGCAAGAACGGGTTCATGAACACGAACTACAAGACCTGTGCTGGCACGCCGTTCAACTTCCACCCGGAGTACAACACGGCCAGGCAGCAGAACCAGGTGCCCTGGGCCGCGCTGGAGGGCGGGGTGCTGATGCAGCAGGAGATCGGGCACTTCGAGACCTGCTCCTCGGTCACCCACAGCTACCCGTACACGGCCAGCTACTCCGACGGCCAGACGTTCAGCGACCCGAAGACCGCGCAGACCTGCGTCGGCGGTACCGAAGGGGCGGGGAAGGTCGGTGAGGGGCCGTGCAACGCCAGCACCGGAGTGTGCCAGAACGCGACCACCCAGGGCGGCGCGGCCTGCCCGAGTGACAACTTCGCCTCTGGGAACTCTGTGCGAGTACTCGGACATGACGTGTGCCCCCGCGGGCCCGCGCCCGATCAACGTCAATGGCGCCGCGGAGACAGTATCCTGGCCTATAGCAGGCTGCCAGGATAACTACTTCCAGAATGGTGACCTCGACTTCGACGGGAGTTCCTATATCAAGGACTGGCCGGACGGTTCACCCAACCACCCGACCTCGTTCGCCTATATAGGGCCGTTCTCGCACGGGAAGAGTTATCCGAAGATCCAGTTCGAGACGGATGTCGCCGGGTCCGAGGCTAACTGCAACGTCACCACCGGGGCGGGCTGCACCGCGCCGCCCACCGGAGCGAAGTTCTACCCGTTCTGGACGCTGGGCCACGGTGGCAAGCTCGGCTGCGTGTGGCACTTCGGCAACGTCATTGCCGGCCAGACGTCGAAGACGTTCGGCAAGGACGCGCAGTACGGCACGGCGGACATCGCCCGGTACGGCGGGACGCTGGCCAGTCCCGTGATCGCCAACCCGCAGACCAGGCGCTGGTGCTGATCGCGCGGGACGGCCGGGCCGAGACCCGGCGGTAACCGCTGAGCCCCCCGGGCGCGTCCGGCGCCCGGGGGGCTCAGTACGTCCGGGCCGCCCGGGTTAAGGGGCCGCCCGGATTAACCGGCGCTTGCGCGGGCGGCTGGAGTCGGTCAGGTGGTCGGGCCGCAGCCCGAAGAACAGGGCCAGCATGACCAGCAGGTCGAGGATCGCGATCAGGCCCCCGATGTAGGGTCCGGGGCCGCCCAGCGAGGCCAGGTACCCGCAGAAGGCCAGGACCACGATCATGGCGCTCAGCGCCCGCGGCCGGCCGCTCTGGGCCAGCCGCTCCGGCACCTCATACGGGGCGCGCTGCACGTAGTTGCTGGTCGCCGCCTTTTCCTGGGCAATCTTGAGCCACAGGTCATACAGCTCGGGTGCCTTGTCCCGGAGCATGATCGCCTGCTCCGCCGGGGGCGTGTCCTGGGCCGTATCCGGGCGGTGGTCCATCTTGTCACCGATCCGTTCGTACACCTGGCTGGCGAGCTGGTCGATGTCCAGCGGGGGAGCGGTGCCGTCGGGTGGGCCGGTGGTGCCCGGGTGGGCCGTCCGGCCCGCGGCCGGGGCCGTCGCCGGGGGCGGGGCCGGGACCCCCGGTCCGGGCGGTGCGGTAGCGGCCGCCGCGGCCGGTACCAGCGGGACGGCCGGCGGAGGATCCGCGGGCGCGGCAGGCGCGGCGGCCGGGCCAGGCGCGCCGGGGTGTGCCACCCCGAATCCGGGCAGCGTGAGGCGCGGATGGCGCGGGCCCCGGGCGCCGCGGCCACCCGGCGGCGGCCCGGGCGTGCGGCCCGGGACCGGCCCGGGATCGGGCGTGCCGCCCAGGCCTGGCCCGGGATCGGGCGTGCTGCCCAGGCCGGCTCCCGGATCGGAAGGGTGGCCGGACTCGGTGGTGCCGTCGTCGTCAGTCACGCGGAAACGTCCACGCCATTCGTCTTGGTGGCGCGCATAACCGCCTCCGAATGCGCGTCCTCAATTGTTTTCGTGGCGAGCTGGAACGGGCCTTCTGCGGGAACTGCCCCGGGGTCCGGCATCTCGGCCCGGAGAGCCCGGTAGATGACGGCGCCAGTGATATCGAAAAGCGTGGCGGCACCAAAGGCAAATGCGCGGATCCGGCCCGCTGACCTGTCCGTTGGCATACGCGGTACTTTCCCGCTTCGGCGCGGCACAAAACTGTTGCCCAGTTCGGGCCGGTTACCGGTATTACCCGGATATGGCACCTGATGGCCCGGAATGTGCGTGATCGTGGCCCGCCCGCGATGCCCCGCCGCGCCGCCCGCGGCCGGCCCGCGGTCAGCGGTCAGTCCGCGATGTCGCGCTGGGCCAGGACGCGGGTGGGGGTCACCCGGACGATCAGCTCACCGGGCACGCCGTTGCGGGCCCCGTACTCCGCCGCGCGGCCGGCGCCCATGTACCGGCCACCCAGCCTGGTCGCCACGTCCAGCAGCTCGGCCGGATCCTCGCTGAGCCCGGCGGTGCCCTCGATGAGCACGAACGAGAACGGGGGGACCGGGTCGTCCACGGAGATCATCACCCGGCCGTCCCGGCGCAGGTTCCGCCCGGCGACCGTGTCCGCGGCCGTCGTGAAGATCACCTGGAAGTCGCCGGGCTCCCCGGCCAGCAGGAACCATACCGGCTTGAGGTGCGGGCGCCCGTCGGCCCGCACCGTGGCCAGGTGCCCGGTCCGGGTCCCCTCCATCAGGAAGTCCCAGGTCTGCGCGGGCGTCATGGCGGCCACGGCCCCTCCTCGCTCGAGCACGGCGTGGCCCGGCCGGCCCGCGGCTCTGGACAGGGTATGCCCCGGCGGCCCGCTGGTGCCTGGCAGGCCAGGCCCTGGTTAACAGCCCGGTCAGCAGCTGCCCGCGCTCGCGGCCGTCCCGTCGCGGCTGGCCGGCGCCGGGGCCGGTGCGCGGGTGTCCCGGCCGGCCGGCTGGCTCCGGGCCCGGTACATCCAGGCGGAGGCGTGCAGCACGGTGCGGCGCAGGGATATCCCGGTGAGCAGCACCCGGTGACCCGCCACGTCGGTGACCCGGACGCTGATGCGGCCGCGGGGCGCCGGGCCGGTCCCGCCGCCGGCCAGGGCGGCCGCCGTCCCGCCCGCGGCCGGGCTGGCCCCGGGCCGTCCCGGTCGCAGCGGCCCGGTCCAGTAGCCGTCGGCGCTCGGGACGAGGGTCTCCCACCGGCCGCCCGGCCGGCTGGCCGCGACCGACGACAGCCGGTTCCCGTGGTTGATGACCTGCACGGCCAGCGTGCCGGTCCGGCCCGCCGCGGTGATCCGCAGCGTCAGCGGTCCCGGCAGCGGCGGGTTCACGGCGGCCTGGTAGCTGACCGCGACCGTGCCCCTGCGCGGGCTGGCGATCCGCGCGAAGGCCGCGCGGCTCAGGTTGACCGTGCCCGCCGCGCAGTCCGTGCACACGTCCACGACCTCGGCCCGCACCGTGCCGGCGGGCCCGTAGACGTCGAGGTAGCTGCCGCAGGCCCGGCCGGACGCGTAGCCGCGCGGCGGCAGGCTGGCGTACCACCCCCCGGCCGGGAACGGTCCCAGCCCGCAGCTGCCCGAGGCCTGGCCGGGATCGTAGAACACGGCATGGCCCTCGATCACGGACCTGGCCAGCGCGGGCCGGGCGGCCAGCGGCCCGGTCCCCGCGGGGCCGGCCGGGCCGCCCCGGCCGGCGGGGCCGGCGGGCCCGCCCGCGCCCGCGGCCGCCGCGGCCCCGCCCGCACGCGGCGCAGCCGGGCAGCCGCTTCCCGTCAGCTTCACCGCAACGAAAACCACCACGACGACCGTGACGACGCAGGTGACGAGCCAGATGCGGTTGCCGTTCCGGGGCTGGCGCGGGCCCGGGTGGCGGCCGGCGTGAGCTAAGCGCATGACACCAGCTTGCCCAGCGAAGCTATCCAGTTACGTTAAGTAATAAAACAGTTATCTGCCAGGCACGCCGGGTCCTGGCGGCGGGGCGCCCCAGCCGCCGCCGCGCCGCCGCCGTAACGAACCCGGCGGCGGGGCCAGGTCCGGCCCGCGGGCCGGGCCCGGGCCGCGGCCCGGACCCGGGCTGGCCGGCCCGGGGTTGATCAGGCCCGGCCTGATCAGCCCGGGAGAGGTGTCCGGGGCTGCCCCGGGCCGTGGCCGCTGCTGCTCAGGGTCCCGGTCGCGGTCCGGTCCTGCCAGGTCGCGGTCCCGGTTCCGGCCGCGGTCCCGGTCGCGGTGCAGCAGGTGCTCGCCGGGCCCGTGGTACTGGCGGAGGCTGGCCAGCGCCGGCGCCCGGGCCACCAGGATCACCCCGGCGACCAGCGCGATGCAGCCCCGCGACCTGGACCGCGATGAGCAGCGGGGAGGCGGGGACCTTCTCCCGGAAGGCCACGATGCCCAGCACGATCCCGGACACCGGCTCCGCGGCCGTGACCCCGGGCAGCGACGCGTGGAGCGGGGCCGAGTTGAACGCGCTCTGCATCAGCCACAGGGCGATGACTCCCACGGCGACCAGGGAGTAGGCCGGCCAGCTGATGAGCAGCGCGGCCGCGTCGTGCACGCTGCCCAGGTGCCGGACGGTGACCCGGGTCAGCGCGTCCTGGATGCCCAGCACCAGCCCGGCGGCGATCCCGGTCAGCAGGGCCCGCAGCTCGCCCTGGCGGCGGCGCCCGGCGATGGCGAAGCACGCCGCGGTGGCGCCGATCGCCGCCCCCACGTAGGGCCAGTACGCGGGGGAGCCCACCGAATCCTGCACCGACGTCACGGACCGGGCCACCGACAGGGCGCTCACCCCGCCCAGCAGGATGACCGCCCCGATCAGCTCGCGCAGCCGGGCCGGCTGGCCGGACACCCGCCCGGCGATGATCAGGGCGAAGAGCAGGTTGGTGGCCAGCAGGGGCTCGGAGAGCGCGAGCACCATGTGCCCGATGACCCAGGCACGCCAGCAGCTGGCCCGCGATCATGATGCCCAGGCCGGCCAGCCAGCGTGGCTGCCGGAGCAGGTCGGCTACCAGCCGCAGGCGCAGGAAATCGGACTGCGGTACCCGCTGGGCCGCGTCCTGCTGCAGCACGAAACCGGCGCCGAGCAGCACGGCTGCGACTAGGCCGATGAAGTACCACACGGGCCGCGGACTACCCCCGTCAGCTTGAGTTCATCCGAGGATACGGCCACGATCTGGCCACAGCCCAGAGCCGCGCGCCGGCTCAGATCCGCGACCAGGCCTCGCGTCAGCACGCTGCGCAGGATCTGCTCCATCTCGGCGAAGTGCTCGGGGCCGCAGGTGAGCGGCGGGGCGAGCTGGATCACCGGGTCGCCGCGGTCGTCGGCGCGGCAGATCAGGCCCGGCGTCGAACAGGGCCTGGGACAGGAAGCCGCGGAGCAGCCGCTCGGACTCGTCGTCGCTGAACGTCTCCCGGGTGGACTTGTCCTTGACCATCTCGATGCCGTAGAAGTAGCCGTCGCCCCGCACGTCGCCGACGATCGGCAGGTCGTGCAGCTTCTCCAGGGTGGCGCGGAACTCCGCCTCGTTGGCCCGCACGTTGCCGAGCAGGTCCTCCTGCTCGAACACGTCGAGGTTGGCCAGCGCGACGGCCGAGGAGACCGGGTGGCCGGCGAACGTCACCCCGTGCAGGAAGGTGGCCGCGCCGCTGCTGAACGGCTCCATCAGCCGGTCGCTGACCAGCATGCCGCCGAGCGGCGCGTACCCGGAGGTGACGCCCTTGGCGAAGGTGATGATGTCCGGCTGGTAGCCGTAGCGCTGCGAGCCGAAGTAGTAGCCGAGCCGGCCGAACGCGCAGATGACCTCGTCGGACACGAGGATCACGCCGTAGCGGTCGCAGATCTCGCGGACCCGGGCGAAGTAGCCGGGCGGCGGCGGGAAGCACCCGCCCGAGTTCTGCACCGGCTCCAGGAACACGGCGGCCACCGACTCCGGGCCCTCGCGCAGGATGGCGCGCTCGATCTCGTCGGCCGCCCACCGGCCGAACCCGGCCAGGTCGTCGGCGACGAAGCCGGGGGCCCGGTAGAAGTTGGTGTTCGGCACCCGGACGCCGCCCGGCGGGAGCGGCTCGAACGGCTCCTTGATCGGGGGCAGCCCGGTGATGGCCAGCGCGCCCATCGACGTGCCGTGGTAGGCGATGTCGCGGCTGAGCACCTTGTACCGGCCCGGCTCGCCGACGGCCTTGAAGTACTGCTTGGCCAGCTTCCAGGCCGATTCGACCGCCTCCGAGCCGCTGGTGGTGAAGAACACCCGGTTCAGGTCGCCCGGAGCCAGATCGGCCAGCCGCTCGGCGAGCTCGATGGCCCGCGGGTGGGCGTAGGACCAGAGCGGGAAGTAGGCCAGCTCGCTGCCCTGCTGCGCGCCGGCCTCGGCCACTTCCTTGCGGCCGTGCCCGATCTGGCTGACGAACAGGCCGGACAGCCCGTCCAGGTAGCGCTTGCCCTCTGGTCGTACACGTACTGCCCGGAGCCGCGGACGATCACCGGGACCTCGCCGTCGGCGTAGGAGGACATCCGGGTGAAGTGCAGCCACAGGTGCCGCCGCGCGGCCTCCTGCAGGTCCAGGTCGTGTGGCGTGGTCATCTGGTCCCCCAGCCGTAGGTCTGCTTGCGGAGCTTCAGGTACACGAACGTCTCGGTGCTGGTCACGCTGGGCACCCCGCGCACCCGGCTCAGGATCTCCAGCAGGTGGCTGTCGTCCTCGCAGACCACCTCGACCAGCAGGTCGAAGGATCCCGAGGTGATCACCACGTAGTCGATCTCATCCATGGCCGCCAGCTGGTCGGCGACCTGCTCCAGGTCCCCGCCGCACTTGATGCCGATCATGGTCTGCCGGCTGAAGCCGAGCATCAGCGGGTCGGTGACCGCGACGATCTGCATGATCCCCGGCGTCCACCAGCCGCTGGACCCGCTGCCGGACCGCGGCCTCGGACAGGCCGACCGCCTTGCCGATGGCGGCGTAGGAGCGGCGGCCGTCCTCCTGGAGCTGCTCGATAATCTGCTTGGAGAGGTGGTCCAGCACGGTACCCGCGGGGCCGCGGGCGGCGGAGCGGCCGTTCCGGCTGGCCGGGGCTGGCTCCCCGCTCAGACTGCCCGGGATCGCGGGCGTAGCCGGGGTGTGCGCCATGCGGTCCTCCTTCGCAAGCAATGGTGTCACGCTCGGCCCGCTTGTCAACTGATTTCGTTGCAATGCATGGTATATGCAACGGATTCACTTGTTCACTGAAACATTTTTCTGCGAGTGTCGGACCCAGTAGCGGCGGCTGGAGACGTCGCGGGCGCCGGCACCGTGGCCAGGAACCTCGCCCTGAGGAGGCGGACCTTGACAGCGACCGTGCAGCCCGGCGCCAGCGTGGCGGACCTGAAGAACTTCGTGAACGGCGAGTTCGTGACGGCCGCGGCGGGCCGCACCAGCGAGGTCGTCGACCCCAGCACCGGTGAGCCGTACGCGCTCGCGCCGGTGTCCGGGCCGGAGGACGTGGACGCGGCGCTGCGCAGCGCCGAGGCGGCCCGCGAGGCCTGGCGGGACGCCACGCCCGCGCAGCGCAGCCTGGCCCTGCTCAAGATCGCCGACGCGGTCGAGGAGCGGGCCGCCGACCTGGTGGAGGCCGAGTGCCGGAACACCGGGAAGCCGGTCGCCATGACCCTGGCCGAGGAGCTGCCCCCGTGCGTGGACGAGCTCCGGTTCTTCGCCGGCGCCGCGCGCCTGCTGCAGGGCAGCGCGGCGGGCGAGTACATGGCCGGGCACACCTCGATGATCCGGCGTGAGCCGGTGGGCGTCTGCGCCCAGGTGACGCCCTGGAATTACCCCCTGATGATGGCGATCTGGAAGATCGCGCCGGCCCTGGCCGCGGGCAACACCGTGGTGCTCAAGCCCTCGGACACCACCCCGGTGTCCACCCTGATGCTGGCCGAGATCGCCGCCGCGTTCCTGCCCCCGGGGGTGCTCAACGTGATCTGCGGCGACGCCGGCACCGGCCGGGCCCTGGTCAGCCACGACATCCCGCAGATGGTGTCGATCACCGGCTCGGTCCGGGCCGGCATCCAGGTGGCCCAGGCCGCGGCGGCCGGGCTCAAGCGGGTCCACCTCGAGCTGGGCGGGAAGGCGCCGGTCGTGGTGTTCGACGACGCGGACGTGGCCCAGGCCGCGGCGGGCATCGCCGGGGCCGGGTACTACAACGCGGGCCAGGACTGCACCGCGGCGACGCGGGTGCTGGCCGGCCCGCGGATCGCCGCCGACCTGACCGACGCCCTGGCCGAGCAGGCCCGGGGGACCAAGGTCGGCGGCCTGGACGTGCCCGACGCCGACTTCGGCCCGCTGAACAACCCGGCGCAGCTGGCCCGGGTCGAGGGCTTCCTGAGCCGCGGCCCGGCGCACGCGGACGTGGTCACCGGCGGCCACCGGGTGGGGGAGCGGGGCTACTGCTTCGAGCCCACCGTGGTCAGCGGGCTGCGCCAGGACGACGAGATGATCCAGGAAGAGATCTTCGGCCCGGTGATCACCGTCCAGCAGTTCAGCGACGAGGACGAGGCGGTCCGCTGGGCCAACGGGGTCAAGTACGGGCTGGCCGCGAGCGTGTGGACGCGGGACCACGGGCGGGCGATGCGGCTGGCCCGGCTGCTGGACTTCGGCGCGGTCTGGATCAACACGCACATCCCGTTCGCGTCCGAGATGCCGCACGGCGGCTTCAAGCATTCGGGGTACGGCAAGGACCTGTCGATGTACGGGTTCGAGGACTACACCCGGATCAAGCACGTGATGAGCTACCTGGGCGAGTAACCCCTGTTACGGGGTGTAAACCGAATCGGTTGCGATTGAGATTCGCGACGACTGATTCGGTTGATTTTGGGCAATCTCTCTGCCAGGATCGGGTCCACTCGCCGCATAGATACCTTTTGACCTGGTATGCGGCCTGCTGGCCGGCCGGAGCGCGACGCCGCGCACCGCCCATGCAGAAGCGCTGGGAGCGTGTTACCCAGGGACCCGAGACGAGGGATTGCTCCTGATATGACCCACACTCCAGATGACCGACACTGACGCGTCCGCGCAGGACGTGCCGGCGGCCGGCCCGGAGGATCAGGCCGGGGCGCCCGGCGTGCCCGCCATCGGGCTCGACGGGGTGGCCAAGGAATTCCACTCCCGGGGCGAGGTGGTCACCGCCGTGCGGGGCATCGACCTGGCCATCCGGCCGGGCGAGTTCTTTTCCATGCTGGGCCCCTCGGGATGCGGCAAGACCACCACGATGCGGATGATCGCGGGCTTCGAGGAGCCCACCCGCGGCACCGTGCGGCTGGACGGCCGTGACGTCACCATGGCCCCGCCGAACAAGCGGGACGTGAACATGGTGTTCCAGTCCTACGCGCTGTTCCCGCACATGAGCGTGTTCGAGAACGTGGCCTTCGGGCTGCGGCGCAAGAGCGTGCCCAAGGACCAGATCACCCGCCAGGTCGGCGAGATGCTGGAGATCGTCGACCTCACCGGGCGCGAGCAGCGCCGGCCCCGGGAGCTGTCCGGCGGCCAGCAGCAGCGCGTCGCGCTGGCCCGGGCCCTGGTCAACCACCCCAAGGCCCTGCTGCTGGACGAGCCCCTCGGGGCCCTGGACCTCAAGCTCCGCCAGGCCATGCAGGTCGAGCTCAAGCGCATCCAGCGGGAGGTCGGCATCACGTTCGTCTACGTGACGCACGACCAGAACGAGGCCCTCACCATGTCCGACCGCATCGCGGTGATGAACGACGGCGTGATCGAGCACCTGGGGCCGCCGCGGGAGATCTACGAGCACCCCGCGACGCGCTTCGTGGCGGGATTTATCGGGACGTCGAACCTGCTGACCGGGTCCCTGGCCCGGGTCACCGGCGGCCAGGGCGTCATCGAGGTGAGCCCGGACGAGCGGATCATCGTCCCGGAAGGGCGGTCCGCGCTGGCCGCCGGCCAGGACGTCGAGCTCACCGTGCGGCCGGAGAAGATCGAGCTCAGCGCCGGGCCGGCCGCCGGCGGGCGGCTGCGCGCTGCGCGGCACCGTCACCGAGGTTGTCTACCTGGGCACCTCCACCAGTTTCTCGGTCCACACCACGACCGGGGCGGACGTCGTCGTCTTCCAGCAGAACTCAGCCTCGGCGGCCACCCCGGTCAGCCGGGGTGACGACGTCTGGCTGACCTGGGATCCCCAGCACTCTTACCCGATTGGCTGACCGCCCGCGCCCGGCGGTGCGCCCCGCCCGCCCCGGCAGCGCGAGGCGCTGGACAGGAGGTTCCGATGGATGAGCAGCATGGCAGCGGCCCCGCCCGTGATCGCGGGCGGCCGGCCGGTCCCGACCCGTCCCTGGTGCGGGGGCTGACCCAGCCCCGCCTCTCCCAGCAGGGCATGTCCCGGCGGCAGCTGCTGCGGACGGCCGGCACCGGCGCGGGCGCGCTGGGCATCGGCGCGTTCCTGGCCGCCTGCGGCGTCAAGGGCGCCACGACCAGCACCGGATCCGCCCCGGCCGGGGGCGTCGGCACCGCCGCCTGGTGGGCCAAGCAGAAGCTGCACCACACGGTGAACTTCGCCAACTGGCCGTATTACATCGACGTGCTCAAGGGCAAGCACCTGTCCCTGGAGCACTTCACCCAGACGACCGGGATCGCCGTCACCTACACCGAGCCGATCAACGACAACCTGCCCTTCTACGCCAAGATCCGGCCGTCGCTGACGGCCAAGCAGCCCACCGGCTACGACATCATCGTGATGACGAACAGCAGCCCGCCGCTGGGCTACCTGATCGACTTCGGCTGGCTGGTCCCGCTGGACCGCAGCATGATGACCAACTTCGACAAGTACGCGGGCCCGCTGATCAAGAACCCGTCCTGGGACCCGGGGAACAAGCACACGATGGCCTGGCAGTCGGGCTGGACCGCGATCGGGTACAACTCCTCGGTCGATCAAGGACCCCGGCACCAGCGTGGACATCCTGTTCGACAAGAAGTACTCGGGCAAGATCGGCATGATGTCCGACCCGCAGGAACTGGGCAGCATCGGGCTGCTGGCCATCGGGGTGGACCCGGCCACGTCGAAGGAATCCGACTGGGCCAAGGCGGCCAAGAAGCTGCAGCAGCAGAAGAGCGACGGGCTGGTCCGCTCCTACTACGACCAGAGCTACATCGACCACCTGAAGAACGGCGACATCGTCGTGTCCCAGGCCTGGTCCGGGGACATCTTCCAGGCCGACCTGAACAGCAAGTACCGCGACCTGAAGCTGCTCATCCCCACCGAGGGCGGCATGTTCTGGACCGACAACATGTGCATCCCGATGTACGCCCAGAACCCCAAGGACGCGATGACGCTGATGGACTACTTCTACCAGCCGGACGTCGAGGCCCTGGTGGAGTACTACGACGACTACGTGTGCCCGGTGCCCGCGGCCAAGCAGGTGCTGCTGAACCCGGCCGGCTGGGCCAAGACGGCCCTGACCGCGATGAAGCCGGAGATCGGCCTGCCCACCTCCACCACGGCCAACGCCCCCACCGTGTTCCCGACCGCGCAGTACATCAAGAACTCGCGCAGTTACTACCAGTACAAGAGCCAGGAAGAGCTGACCGCGTGGAACAACCTGTTCTTGCCGATCACCCAGGGCGCGTAACCCGCCGCCCCCGGCCCAGGCTCGGCAAGGCGCTCGCGCCGTACCTGCTGAGCCTGCCGGCCGGGCTGTGGCTGCTGGTGCTGTTCCTGGTCCCGCTGGTCGTGATGCTGTCGCTGTCGCTGCAGTCGTGCAACACGGCGACCGGCGCCTGCGTGATGACCTGGCACTGGGGCGAGTTCGGCCAGCAGCTCAGCCTGTACCACGCCCAGTTCGTGACCAGCTTCTACTTCGCGGGCGCGGCGACCATCATCGACCTGGCGGTGTCGTTCCCGATCGCCTACTGGATCGCCTTCCACGGCGGGAACAAGAAGAACTTCTTCCTGCTCATGCTGCTGGTCCCGTTCTTCGTCTCGTTCGTGATCCGCACGGTGGTGTGGGAGTTCATCCTGTCCGACCAGGGCATCATCCTGGGCAGCCTGAAAAACGCCCACCTGCTGCCGCAGAACTTCCACGTGCTCGCCACCGGGTACGCGGTGGTCGCCGGGCTGGCCTACAACTACCTGCCGTTCACCGCGCTGCCGTTGTATGTCGCGATCGAGCGGATCGACAAGCGGGTCCTGGAGGCGGCCCGCGATCTGTATGCCACCAGGCGGGAGGCGTTCCTCCGGGTCATCCTGCCGCTCACGGTCCCGGGCATCTTCGCAGCGTTCCTGCTGACGTTCATCCCGGCCCTCGGGGACTATGTCAACCAGCAGATCCTCGGCGGGACCAGCAACACGATGATAGGAACCGTCATCCAGAACGCGTTCCTGGTGAACCTGGACTACGCGGGGGGTTCGGCGCTGTCGGCCGTGCTGATGGCCATCGCGCTGGTCGGCATCTTCGCCTACGCCCGCCTGCTGGGCTCGCGGACCATCGAGGACTACATATGAGCGCGGTGGTGACGGCGCCGGCGGGCGCGGAGACGGGGCAGGCCCGCCCGCGGGCCCCGCGGCGGCGCCGCTGGACCCGGTTCATCCTGCCCGCCTATTCCTGGCTCATCATCGCGTACCTGGTCTTCCCGATCGCGGTGATGGTTCTCTACAGCTTCAACAAGGTCACGACCGGCCTGCCGCAGGTCAGCTTCGCCTGGAACGGGTTCACCACCCAGTGGTACCAGCAGTGGAAGGACATCCCGCAGCTCACCTCGGCGTTCTGGCTGTCCATCCGGCTCGCGATCGTCTCCACGCTGGTGGCCACGGTGCTGGGCACCCTGCTCGCGCTGGCCCTGGTCCGCTACCGGCCGCCCCGCTTCCGCGGCCGGGGCCTGGTGGAGCAGATCATGTTCCTTAACATCGCCGCGCCTGAGATCGTGCTCGGCGCCTCGCTGCTGGGCCTGTTCGTCACCATCAACGTGGCCCGCGGCTTCATCACGCTGCTGCTGGCCCACGTGGCGTTCAGCATTGCCTACGTCACCGTGACCGTCCGGGCCCGGATGGCGGGCTTCGACCGGACGCTGGAGGAGGCCGCCGCGGACCTGGGAGCGAACGCCTGGGTCACGTTCCGGAAGATCACCTTCCCGCTCATCATGCCGGGCATCCTGGCCGGCGCGCTGATGGCGTTCGCGCTGTCCATCGACGACTTCGTCACCTCGAACTTCGTCAGCGGATCCGCGGTCCCGTTCCCGGTCTGGGTGTACGGGGCGACCCGGATCGGCATCCCGCCGCAGGTCTTCGTGTTCGGCAGTGCCATCTTCGCGGTCGGTATCCTGTGCGCGCTGACCAGCATCGTGGTAGCCAGAAGGCAGACCTGACCTGGCGGTGAGCGATGACTGACGAGGAACGTCGCAATGATCCCGTGCTGGCGCGCGGGATGACCCAGCCTCGCCGGCGTGGGATAGCGGAGCCTCGCCGGCGCGACGTGCTGGGCCTGGGCGGCCTGGCCGCCGCCGGGCTCGCCCTGGCCGGGTGCAGCGGCGGCGGCGCGAGCCGGCCGCCGCGCCCGGTGCGCGCGCAGAACGCGGTGGCCCGGTTCTGGGCGGCCCAGAAACAGCACGGGCACGTGAACTTCGCCAACTGGCCGCTGTACATCGACACCGGCCGCAAGACGCTGCAGGAGTTCACCGCCACGACCGGGATCACGGTCAGCTACGCCGAGGTCATCCAGGAAGACGACTACTGGGTCAACAAGATCGCCCCCATCCTGCGCGCGGGCGAGTCGATCGGCTACGACCTCATGGTCGTCACCAACGGGTTCTGGTTCTCCGAGCTGCTCACCATGGGCGGGCTGATCCCGCTGGACCAGAGCATGCTGCCGAACTTCCGCAAGTACGCGGGGGCCAAGTTCCAGCACCGCTCGTTCGACCCGGGCAACACCTACAGCGTCCCGTGGGCGTCCGGTACCACCGGCATCGCGTGGAACCCGAAGTTCATCCAGACCCCGGTGACCAGCCTCAAGGAGCTGTGGAACCCGGCGTACAAGGGCCGGGTCGGGATGATGTCCGACATCCAGGACCTGGGCAACTTCGGCCTGCTCAAGCTGGGCGTGGACCCCGAGACGTCCACCCCGGCGGACTGGCAGGCCGCGGCGCGGACGCTCACGGCGCAGCGCGACGCCGGCCTGGTCCGCGGCTACTACCAGCAGTCCTACATCGACGAGCTGACCAGCGGGAACACCTGGATCTCGATGGCCTGGTCCGGGGACATCTTCCAGCAGAACCTGAGCTCGGGGACGGACCTGAGGTTCGTCATCCCGGACGAGGGCGGCACGCTGTGGACCGACAACATGATGATCCCCAAGTACGCCCAGAACCCCGTGGACGCCATGATGCTGATGGACTGGTACTACCGGCCGCAGATCGCCGCCCAGCTCACCGAGTCCATCAACTACATCAGCGCGGTCCCGGCCGCCCAGCCGGTCATCGCCCGGGACGCGGCCCGGGCCACCGGCAGCAGCCGGCGGCTGCTGCACGAGGTGGCCACCAGCGAGCTGGTCTGGCCGACCCCCGCCGACTACAAGCGGCTGTTCAACTACGCCGACGTGAGCGGCAAGCTGCAGGCGCAGTATGAGGCCGCGTTCAACCCGGTGATCCACGGGTGAGTGGCCTCCCCGGCGAGGCCGCGCTCCGGGACGCCCGGCCGGCCTGCTTCTGGCTGGACCGGCCGGACGCCCCGGAGCCCGCCCCGCCGCTGCGCGAGGCGACCACCGCCGACCTGGCGGTGGTCGGCGCGGGGTTCACCGGCCTGTGGACCGCGCTGCTGGCCAAGGAGCGCGACCCGGCGGCCGACGTGGTGCTGCTGGAAGGCCGGACGGCCGGCTGGGCCGCGTCCGGCCGCAACGGCGGTTTCTGCTCGGCCAGCCTCACCCACGGCCTGGCCAACGGCCTGGAGCGGTTCGGGCCGGACATGCCCCTGCTGGACCGGCTCGGCCGGCGCAACCTGGACGAGATCGCGGCCACCGTGGCCCGCCGCGGCATCGACTGCGATTTCGAGCGGACCGGGGAGCTGGCCGTCGCGACCGAGCCCTGGCACCTGCCCGGCCTGTGGGAACACGCCGCCGCCGCGCGCCGCCTGGCTGAGGCCTCCGGAGCTCCCGGCGCGGCCCGCGGAACTGCTGGACGCGGAGGCGGTCCGGGCCGAGATCGCCTCGCCGGCCTACTACGGCGGGCTGTGGGACCGCGACGGCTGCGCCATGGTCGACCCGGCCCGGCTGGCCTGGGGGCTGCGCCGGGCCTGCCTGGACTCGGGCGTCAGGATCTACGAGCAGACCCCGGTCCAGGCGATCCAGCCGGAAGGCCCCGGCCTGCGGCTGTCTGCCCCGCACGGGAGCGTGCGCGCGCCGCGTGCCGCCCTGGGCACCGGCGCCTACGCCCCGCTGCTGCGGCGCCTGCGGCTGTACCTGGTGCCGGTGTATGACTACGCGATGATGACCGAGCCGCTGTCCGCCGCCCAGCGGGCCAGCATCGGCTGGCGAGCACCGGCAGGGCGTCGGCGGCCTGGGCAACCAGTTCCACTACTACCGGCTCACCGGGGACGGCCGGATCCTGTGGGGCGGGTACGACGCGGTCTACTACAACGGCGGCCTGATCACGGCCGGCCAGGATCAGCGCCCGGCCACCTTCGCCCGGCTGGCCGGGCAGTTCTTCGAGACCTTCCCGCAGCTCGAAGGGCTCCGGTTCACGCACACCTGGGGCGGCGTGATCGACACCTGCGCCCGGTTCTGCGTGTTCTTCGGCACCGCCCACCGGGGCCGGCTGGCCTACGCCGCCGGGTACACCGGGCTGGGCGTCGGTGCCTCGCGGTTCGGCGGGAACGTGCTGCTCGACCTGCTCAGCGGGCAGCAGACCGAGCGGACCGGGCTGGGCATGGTGGCGGGCAAGCCGGTGCCGTTCCCGCCCGAGCCGCTGCGCTCCGCGGTGGTCCAGCTCACCCGCGCCTCGCTGGCCCGCGCCGACCGCCATGAAGGACGCCGGGATCTGTGGCTGCGCACCCTGGACCGTCTCGGGCTGGGCTTTGATTCCTGATTCAGGCGGACACGATAAAGTCTGCTGCGCCAAGATAGGCATGAGGATGCGCTCCGGAAGGCGGCACTGATGGCAAGCGAATGGCTCGGCGCGCCTCTTCCCGCGGACGACGAGGAGCGGGTCAACTTCGACACCAGCGTGGCGCATATCGCCCGGGTGTACGACTACTGGCTGGGCGGCAAGGACAATTTCGAGGCCGACCGGCAGGCCGGCGAGGAAGCGCTCACGGCCTATCCCGACCTGGTCTCCTCGGTGCGGGCCAACCGCGCGTTCCTGGCCCGTGGCGTGCGCTTCCTGGCCGCGGAAGCCGGGATCCGCCAGTTCCTCGACATCGGGACCGGCATCCCCAGCGCCAACAACACGCACGAGGTGGCCCAGGACGTCGCGCCGGCCAGCCGGGTCGTCTACGTGGACAACGACCCGATCGTGCTGGCCCACGCCCGTGCCCTGCTGGTCGGGGGCCCGGAGGGGGCGACCGACTACCTCGACGCCGACCTGCGCGAGACCGAGAAGATCCTCGACCACGCCCGCGGGCAGCTCGACTTCTCCCAGCCGGTGGCGGTCATGCTGGTCGCGGTGCTGCACCTGATCGGCCCGGAGGACCACCCGTACAGCATCGTCAGCCAGCTGATGGACGCGGTGCCGCCGGGCAGCTACCTGCTGCTCTCGCACGTGGCCTCGGACATCGAGCCGGAGAAGATGGCCGAGATGGGCAAGCGGCTCAACCGGCTGCTCGCCCAGAAGGGCTACTACCGCAGCCAGGCCGAGGTCACGGGCTTCTTCGCCGGGCTCGAGCTGGTGCCGCCCGGGGTCGTCCCCGTGCAGCACTGGCGGCAGGATTCCGAGGTCGAAGGGGCCCGGAAAGCCGCCATGTGGGGCGGCGTGGCCCGCAAGAACGGCTGACGCCCGGGCCGCCGGGCCCGGGCGGGCCGGGGCCGGCGTTGACGCTGCGGCCCGGCCCTGGCTCACGTATGAGTCATATGCGGACCGGATGCGATATGAGCTGGCCCGTGAGCGTGACCCAGACCGGCGAGCGAGCCTGGGCCGTCAGGCCCGGGCGAGCGGTCGGTGCGGGGTTCTTCTGGGTCTCGCGAGCTCCTGAGCTAGCGCCGTGAGCACCGCCATGGTCCCGCCGGCCCGCAGTTTCCTTAACGGTTCGACCGGGGCGGCTCCCTCGCGTACCGAGGCCGTCCTGGATGCGATCAAGCACGCGATCCTGGCCGGTGAGCTGCGCCCCGGGCAGGGCCTGGTGGAAACGGAACTGGCCCAGATGCTCGGCGTGTCCAAGACCCCGGTCCGCGAGGCGCTGAAGACCCTGGCGGGTGCGGGCCTGGTCACGATGAGCCCGTACCGGGGCGCCACGGTCCGGGCCATCGACCCGGCCAGCGCGGCGGCCATCTACGACCTGCGGCTGCTGCTGGAGCCGGAAGGCGTCCGCCGCGCCGTGCAGGCGGGCGCGGATCAGGCCGGACCGGGCGGCCCGGCCGGGCCGGCCGCCGGTCCCTGGGCGGCCGCCCAGGCCGCCCTGGCCGCCTCGGACGCCGCCGCCGACCAGGCCCAGCGCAGCCTGGCCAACCGGGAGTTCCACCGCGCCCTGTACCTGGCCTGCGGCAACCCCCTGCTGGTGAAGACCCTCGACGACCTGCGCGACCAGACCGCGCTGGTGTCCGTGCTGTCCTGGGCGCAGGGCGCGTCATGGCAGCAGGAGGCGGCCGAGCACCAGGCCATCCTGGCCGCGGCCCGCAGCGGCGCGGCCGGCGAGGCGGCGGCCCTGCTGCACGCGCACATCGCCGGTTTCGCGGGCCGGCATTTCCCTGAGCCTGTCCGCGCCACGGCGCCCGCTACCGAATGGAGTACCGATGCAGATTGACCCGGCCGTCACCGACGAGTTCCTGGAGATCCTCGCGACCGTGGCCGCCGTCCCGGTCACCCCGTTCGGCCCGGACGGCGCCCCTGACTGGGACGGCCACGGGCGGCTCATCGGCCGCCTGGTCGATAACGGGATCACCCTGGTCACGCCCAACGGCAACACCGGGGAGTTCTACACGCTGACGGAGGAGGAGACCCGGGCGGCCACCGAGTCCGCCATCCGGGCCGTCCGGGGACGCGCCGAAGTGCTGGCCGGCGTGGGCCACGACGTCGCCACCGCGGTCGGTGCCGCGACCCACGCCCGCGCGGCCGGGGCCCGCATGATCATGATCCACCAGCCGGTCAGCCCGTACCTGTCCGCCGACGGCTGGGTCGGCTACAACGCGGCCATCGCCGAGGCCGTGCCCGACATGGGCGTGGTGCTGTATATCCGCGACGCGAAGATCGGCGGCCGGCACATCCGCCAGCTCGGCAAGCAGTGCCCGAACGTGGTGGGGGTCAAGTACGGGGTACGCGACCTGGTGGGCTTCGCCGGGGTGGCCCGCGACGCCGGGCTGGCCCGGTTCACCTGGCTGGCCGGGCTGGCCGAGCTGACCGCGCCGGGCTGCTGGGCGTACGGGGCGCGCGGCTTCACGTCCGGGCTGGCCAACGTCGCCCCCCGCATCTCGGTCGGCATGCTCGAGGCGCTGCAGGCCGGCGACCACGCGGGGGCGCTGCGCCTGTGGGCCGAGTGCCGTGCCTTCGAGGAACTGCGGGCCGCGGATTCGTCCGCGGACAACGTGAGCGTGGTCAAGGAGGCCCTGGCCCAGCTGGGGCTGGCCCGCCGGGACGTCCGCCCGCCCAGCCGCCTGCTGCCGGAGGAGATCCGCGCCGAGATCGGCAAGATCCTGGCCGGCTGGGGCCTGGAGTCCCAGGACGGCGACCAGTGAGCACCCCCAGCCCAGAGATCCCGGCCCCGGCCGGGCGGGATCCCCAGCGCCTCCGCAGCGCTAGCCCGGGGGGGCGACCCCCCGGAACCCCCCGAGCGTCGGAGGCTCGGAGGGGACACGCCTCCGGCGCGCCCCGCCTCGCCCCCGAGCAGCTGCGCAGTTACGGCTGGTTCGGCGGGGACGGGATGCGCGCGTTCAGCCACGGCACCCGGATGCGCCAGCTCGGCGCCAGCCCCGAGGACTACCTGGGTAAGCCGGTCATCGCGATCGTGAACACCTGGTCCGAGCTGAACCCCTGCCACATGCACCTGCGGGAGCGGGCCGAGCAGGTCAAGCGGGGCATCTGGGAGGCAGGCGGGTTCCCGGCCGAGTTCGGGGTGGCCAGCCTCTCGGAGACGTTCCAGAAGCCGACCCCGATGCTGTACCGGAACCTGCTGGCCATGGACACCGAGGAACTGCTCCGGTCCTATCCGGCCGACGGCGCGGTGCTGATGGGCGGCTGTGACAAGACCACGCCCGCGCTGATCATGGGCGCGGCCAGCGCCGGGATCCCGGCCATCTACCTGCCCGCCGGGCCGATGCTGCGCGGCAACTACCGCGGCACCACCCTGGGCAGCGGCACCGACCTGTGGAAGTACTGGGACGACAAGCGGGCGGGGGTGATCGGCGACTGCGAGATGGCCGACCTGGCCGCCGGCATCGCCCGCTCACCCGGCCACTGCATGACGATGGGCACCGCGTCCACCATGACCTCCGCGGCCGAGGCACTGGGCATGACGCTGCCCGGCGCGGCGTCCATCCCGGCGGTCGATTCCGCGCACTACCGGATGGCCACCGCGACCGGCCGCCGGATCGTGGACATGGCCTGGGAGGGCCTCACCCCGGACCGGATCCTCACCGCCGAGGCGTTCGAGGACGCCGTGGCCACCGTGCTGGCCCTCGGCGGCTCCACCAACGCCGTGATCCATCTGATCGCGATGGCCGGCCGCTGCGGCGTGCCGCTCAGCCTCGACGACTTCGACGAGATCTCGCGCCGGGTCCCGGTCCTGGCCAACGTCCGGCCCGGCGGGAAGTACCTGATGGAGGACTTCTACTACGCGGGGGGACTGCCCGCGCTGCTGGCCCGGCTGGCCGGGGTGCCCGGCGTGCTGCACACGGACCGGATCACGGTCACCGGCCGGCCCCTGGCCGACCAGCTGGCCGGGGCCCAGGTCTACAACGACGACGTCATCCGCGACCCGGGTACCGCGCTGTCCGCCGAGGCCGGACTGGCCGTGCTGCGCGGCAACCTGGCCCCCGACGGGGCGGTGATCAAGCACATCGCGGCCGAGCCCGCCCTGCTCAAGCACACCGGCCCGGCGGTCGTGTTCGACAGCTACCGCGAGATGCAGCGGCAGATCAACGACCCGGCGCTGGGCGTGACCGCCGATTCCGTGCTCGTGCTGCGCAACGCGGGCCCGCTCGGCGGGCCGGGCATGCCCGAGTACGGGATGCTGCCCATCCCGGACTACCTGCTGGCCCAGGGGGTGCGGGACATGGTCCGGATCTCCGACGCGCGGATGAGCGGGACCAGCTACGGCGCCTGCGTGCTGCACGTCGCCCCCGAGTCCTACGTGGGCGGCCCGCTGGCCCTGGTCCGCACCGGCGACCTGATCACCCTGGACGTCGCGGAACGGTCGCTGCGGGTCGAGGTGGACGACGCCGAGCTGGCCCGGCGCCGCGCCGCCTGGCAGCCGCCGCCCCGCCGGTTCGAGCGCGGCTACGGCGCGCTGTACAGCGAGAACGTCACCCAGGCGGACAAGGGCTGTGATTTCGAGTTCCTGGCCCGCCCGGGCCGCAACCCCGAGCCCGACCCCCACTGACGCTGGCCCGTCCGGGCCAGGCACCCTCACCACCGGAGTAACCCCACTCACCCGGAGGTAGTTCAATGTCGAACGAGTTTACCCGCCGTGCCCTGCTCCGCTACTCGGCGCTCGCCGGGGCCGGTGCCTTAACCAGCCCGCTCTGGTCCGGCGCCTTACCGGCCAGCGCGGCCTCCACCAGGCGTGGCCGGTTCAACCCCGCGGATCTGGCCGCCGACCGCATCGTGGCCTCGGTCCGGCGGCCCTTCTTCCCCCGGCGGTTCTTCCCGGTCACCCAGTTCGGTGCCGTGGGCGACGGCACCACCGACTGCACCCAGGCCTTCGCTGCGGCCATCGCGGCCTGCAACCGGTCCGGCGGCGGGCATGTGATCGTGCCCGCCGGCCAGTTCTTCACCGGCGCGATCCACCTGCTCAGCGACGTCGACCTGCACCTGGAGGCGGACTCGACGATCCTGTTCAGCCAGGATCCCGATGCCTACCTGCCGGTGGTCTTCACCCGCTGGCAGGGCATCGAGCTGATGAACTACTCCCCGCCCATCTACTCCTACGGCCAGCGCAACATCGCGATCACCGGCTCGGGCACGCTGAACGGCCAGGCCGACGCCAGTCACTGGTGGAACTGGAAGACGCTGGAGACTCCCGACTTCACGCTGCTGGAGACCATGGCCGACGACAACGTGCCGGTCAGCCAGCGGGTGTTCGGCCCGGGGCACTTCCTGCCGCCGCCGATGATCCAGCCCTTCCTCACCGACACGGTGCTCATCCAGGGCGTCACCATCATCAACTCGCCGTTCTGGCACCTGAACCCGAACCTGTGTAACAACGTCACGGTCGAGGGCGTCTCGATCAGCTCCTCCGGCCCGAACACCGACGGCTGTGACCCGGAATCCTGCCACGGCGTGGTCATCGACGGGGTCACGTTCGACACCGGCGACGACTGCATCGCGATCAAGTCCGGCCGGGACGCCGACGGCCGCCGTGTCGGCGTGCCCAGCCAGAACCTGGTCATCCAGAACTGCACCTTCGCCAACGGGCACGGTGGCATCACCATCGGCAGCGAGATGACCGGCGGGGTGAAGAACGTCTACGCCCGGGACCTCACCATGAACAGCGCCAACCTGCAGGCCGGGCACCGGATCAAGACCAACACCCTGCGCGGCGGCTACGCCGTGAACAGCAACGTCTACCGGATCACGGCCGGGACAGTTGGCGGCCCGCTGCTGCTGATCCAGGGCAACTACAGCGGCCAGACCGGAGACTTCCCGCCCGACATTACCGGCATCACGCTGGCTGACTGGACGGTGGGCAGCTGCGCGGGAATCTGGTCGCTGATCGGCGCGTCCGCGGCCGACCCGGCCGGCACCGTCACCCTGGACGACCTCACCATCACCACCTCGACCGCAGCCAACTCCGCGCAGTACGTGTCCAGCCTGGTGGTCCAGGACGTGACCGTCGGCGGCACGCCGGTGACGTCATGAGGCGCCCGGTTCCCCGGGCCGTGGCGGCTGCGTTCGCCGTGGTGGCGTTAGGGGCCATGATTTTCCCGCGGCCGGCCGCGGCGTCGGCCAGGACCGGGGGTCACCCGGGCGCGGGGGAACCGGTCCTCGTCGTCGCCCAGGACGGCCGGCCGGGGCATTTCGCCAGCGTGCAGGCGGCCGTGGACGCAGCGCCTGCAGGCGCCCCGGTGACCATCCTGATCGAGCCGGGCACCTACTGGGGGCAGGTGTACGTGCCGGCCTCCAAGCCGGGCATCACCCTGGCCGGAGCCACCGGGAACCCGCAGTCGGTCACCCTGGTGGACGACATCGCGCACGGCACGATCGCCCCGAACGGCAACCAGTACGGGACCGACTGCAGTGCCACCCTGTCGGTCGCGGGCGACGGGTTCTCCGCCTACGGCATCACGGTGGCGAACTCCTTCGATCCCGCGGCCAGCCCGCAGATCACCTCGCCGCAGGCGGTGGCGGTGAAGACCGTCGCCGACCGGGTGGTGTTCGCCCACGACCGGCTGCTCGGGATCCAGGACACGGTGTTCGCCAGCTCCTACGCCGACCCGTTCACGCCCGCGGAATGCTTCGGCCCCGGCGGGCCACCCGCCAGCTCGCCGCCGGGCTCCGCCACGCCGCCGCCCGCCCGGCAGCTCTACTACGACGACTACATCAGCGGCGACGTTGACTTCCTGTGCGGGTCCGGCACCGCCGTGTTCGACCGGGACACGATCGACATCCTCGGCCATCCGGGCGGCACCGTGAGCGCCCCTGACACCGGCCTGGAGCAGCCCTACGGCTACCTGGTCACCGGCAGCCGCATCGTGAACTCCAGCGGCACCCTGGCGGCGGGCAGCTACTACCTGGGGCGGCCATGGCAGCACACCGGGGTGACCAGCCCGGTGGGGCAGATCACCATCCGCGGCACCTACCTGCCCGCGGCGATCAACGCCGGGCAGTGGCAGAACTGGTCCAGCCCGCCGTTCCCGTGGCAGGACGCCCGCTTCTACGAGTACCAGAACACCGGGCCGGGGTCGGCGGCCGCCGCCGATGTCCCGCAGCTCACCCCCGCCCAGGCTGGGCAGTACACGGTGGCCAGCTACCTGGGGGATTGGCGGCCCCGCCTGGGTGGCCAGCGCGGCCAGCCCGGGTAGCCGGGCGAGGAGGCGCGCGAGGGCTCCCGTCCCGGGGACGGGAGCCCTCCCGCGCGGGTAATCGTCTTGATGCTGCTGGCCGTCTCTATCGAAATGGGAGTGATCGCGCAGTTCCGCGGGCCTGCCCGCAGGAGTGGGGGAACATTGAGATTCGGGTTCCGCATCGGCCCGTTCCGCATCGGCTCGTCCCGTTCCGGCCGGGGCGCCGGCCGGGCCCGGGCCCAGACGCGCCACGCCGTCCACACGTTAACCGGGGCCGTGACCGGCAACGAGCCGGGCACGGTGCTGGTCCGGATCACCAGCGTTGAACGTGGCGTCAGCAGCGCGGTGATCGGGAGCACCATGGCCGTCCCCTCCATCAGGCGGTTCCCGGTGGGGAGCGCGGTCCAGGTGCGCCAGCGGGCCGCCGACCAGGCGGTCCTCAGCGTCGAGCCGCTCAGCTAGGCTAGTTCCGGGAGCTAGCTATGCCTGATCTGGAGATGCGTCCCGCCGAGTGGCTGCTCATGTCGGACGGCCGTATCCGGCGTGTGGTGACCGTGGGCACCGAACTGGTCCTTTACGATGCCTGGCAACGTTCCCGGATCCGCAAGTGCGCGTGCGGCGCCCCGGCCATCCGGGAGACCTGCGGCTCACCCGAGTGTGTCGCCGGACTCTGGGCGGCAGAGCGGAGCGGGGGACCGGCCGCGTAAGGTCGACTGCCGTGCCCATCATCGTCATTACTGGCGGTTCCGGCCGCATCGGGTCCATGCTGCGGCAGCGGCTGGCCCGGCCGGGCCGGATCCTGCGCCTCCTGGACATCACCCCGCCTGCCTCGCCCGGGCCCGATGAGGAGGTGGTCGTGGCGTCCGTGACCGACATGGCCGCGATGACCAGGGCCTGCGCTGGCGCGGACGCCGTGATCCACCTGGGCGGGGTGTCCGGCGAAGGTCCCTGGGACAAGATCATCGAGATCAACATCCAGGGCACCTACACCGTGTTCGAGGCTGCCCGCCGGGCTGGCGTGCCCCGGGTCATCTTCGCCTCGTCCAACCACGCGGTGGGGTTCACCCCGCGCGCGGCGTTCCCCGCCGCGGACTACGCGTTCCCCGCGCCGGACACCTACTACGGGGTGTCCAAGGTGACCGGGGAGGCGCTGGCGTCGATGTACCACGACCGCTACCGCCTGGACACGATCTGCCTGCGCATCCTGTCCTGCTTCGAGCGGCCGCTGACCACGCGCATGCTGTCCACCTGGCTGTCCCCGGACGACGCCGGGCGGCTGTTCGAGGCGTGCCTGACCGTGGAGCGGCCCGGGTTCCGGGTGGCCTACGGCGTGTCGGCCAACACCCGCGGCGGCTGGGTGAGCCTGGACGAGGCGCGGGCCCTGGGCTACGAGCCCCGCGACGACGCGGAGGATCATGCGGGCGAGGTCATCGCAGAGCACGGGGCCCCGGATCCGGACGATCCGGTGTTCGCCTACCTGGGCGGCGAGTTCACCCGCCCCGACTACGACGCGGAGCACCTGAAGTAGCCGCGGAACGCCTGACGTACCAGCAGAGAACGGATGGCTCATGATCCAGGGATATGACCCGCGCACCGGCAAGCCGGCCGGGGAGCCGGTCGCCGAGACCACCGACAGCGCCGTGGACGCGATCGCCGACGCGGCGGCCGCGGCCCGGCCCGGCTGGGAGGCCATGGGCCCGGCGGGCCGGGCGGCCGCGCTGCGGGCGGTGGCGGATGCGCTGGACGCCCAGGCCGCCGGGCTGGCCGCGGTGGCCGACAGCGAGACGGCGCTGGGCAGCACCCGGCTGACCGGCGAGGTGGCGCGCACCACCGGGCAGCTGCGGATGTTCGCCAGCGTCCTGGAGGACGGCGGCTACCTGGACGTGATCACCAGCCCGCCGGCCCAGGGCGTCCCCGGGCTGCGCCGGATGGTCCGGCCGGTCGGCCCGGTCGCGGTGTTCTCGGCGTCGAACTTCCCGTTCGCGTTCTCGGTCGCGGGCGGCGACACCGCCTCGGCGCTGGCGGCCGGCTGCCCGGTCGTGGTGAAGGCCCACGAGGGCCATCCGCAGACCTCGGTGGCGACCGCCCGCATCGTGAAGGACGCGCTGGCGCGAGCCGGGGCGCCGGACGGAACGTTCGCGGTGATCTTTGGCGTGCCCGCGGGGGTCAGGCTGCTCCGTCACCCGGCGATCACCGCGGCCGGCTTCACCGGGTCGGCCCGGGGCGGCCTCGCGCTGCAGCAGATCTGCGCCGGACGGGACGTCCCGATCCCGTTCTACGGCGAGCTGGGCTCGGTCAACCCGGCCGTGGTCCTGCCCGGCGCGGCCGCGGCCCGCGCCGCCGAGACCGCGGCCGGCTACGCCGCGTCGCTCACCCTGGGCGCCGGGCAGTTCTGCACCAACCCGGGGCTGCTGTTCATCCCCGACGACGCAGGCCTGCGCACCGCGATCGGCGCAGCGGTCCAGGCCGCCACCGGCGCCCCGATGCTGTCCGAGCGGATCCACGCGTCCTACGAGACGGCGGCCGCGGCGCTGGCCAGGGACTCCGCGGTCACCCCGCTGGCCACCGGGCAGCCCGGTGACGGCCCGTGGGCCGCCACCCCGCAGGTGTTCCTGACCAGCCTGGACGCGTTCGCGGCCGGGCTGCCCGAGCTGGCCGAGGAACGGTTCGGCCCGGCCGGGCTGGTCATCACCTACCCGTCCGTGGACGCGCTGCTGCCGGTGCTGGCCCGCCTCGGCGGCAACCTGGCCGGCAGCATCCACGCCGACCCGGGGTCCGCCGCCGACCTGAGCGCCGCGGCGCCCGTGGCCGACGTGCTCAGCCGCACCGCGGGGCGGGTGATCTGGAACGGGTGGCCCACCGGCGTGGCCGTGACCTGGGCCCAGCACCACGGCGGCCCGTTCCCCGCCACCACGAGCCCGCACTACACGTCGGTCGGCGCGACCGCGATCCGCCGCTGGCTGATCCCGGTGACCTACCAGGACTTCCCGGACGAGCTGCTGCCCCAGGCTTTGCGGGGCGTCGGATAGGGCGGCCGTCCGATAGTGCAGACCGGGGCCTACCTCTATCCCTGGGACGTGGACGGCGACCCGGCCGCCGCGGACCGCATCGCCGGGCTCGGGCTGACCGGGGTCACGCTGGCCGCCGCGTACCACGCGGTGCGGGCGGTGACCCCGCATCCACCCGCGGCACCGGATCGTCACCCGGGACGCCGGCATGTACTACCGCCCGGACCCGGCACGCTGGCGCGACGCCGCGGCTGCCGCCCAGTGGAAGCGGGCCGGTGGGCGGTGGGCCCGGGGACGCTGGGCCGGGCTCGTTCGAGCGGGCCGCGGCCACGCTGCGCGCCGCAGGCTTCCGCGTCACCGCCTGGGTGGTGGTCACGCACAACTCCGGGCTCGCCGCGAGCGCGGGGGAGTGCGCTGGTCCGCAACGCGTTCGGTGACGTGTACCCCTGGGCCCTGTGCGCTGGCTCCGGCCGCCGTCCGCGAGTACGCGGCGGCCGCTGGCCGCGGAGGTCGCCGCGCTAGCCGGGGTGGCGCCCTCGAGCTGGAGGCGTGCGGCTGGTACGGCTTCGAGCACGGCAGCGCGCACGACAAGACCGGCGACGTGGCGGTTCCGGCCGGGGGCGCGGGGGAGTGGCTACTCTCGCTGTGCTTCTGCGGGGCGTGCGCGCTCGGCGTACCGGGCGGCCGGGGCCGACCCGGCTTCGCTGGCTGGCCTGGTCCGCGCGGCCGCCGACGGCGGTCCCGCGCTGCCCGGAGACGTCTGCGCGCTGGTCGACGGGGTCCGCGCGGCCGCCTCCGGGCGGCTGCTGACCGCGGTGCTCGATGCGGTCCGGTCGGCGGCCCCGGGTCAGCCTGTCCTGGTCCACTCCAGCCCCGACCCCCGGGCCGTGGGCGCCAACCCCGGCTACGACCCGGCTGCCCTGTGCGGCCCGGGCGGCGCCGACGGGATCGTGCTGGCCTGCGGTGATCCGGTGCGGGCCCCGGAGCTGGTCGCCCGCACCGCGGCGGCCGCTCCTCCCGGCGCACGGATCGCCGCCGTCTTGCAGGCCGTGGCCGGCCTGGGCGGCCAGCCCGCGACCCTGGCGGCGCAGGCCGAGGCGGTCCGGGCCGCCGGCGCCACCGAACTCCGCGTCTACCATGCGGGCCTCGCCGCCCCCGCCGACCTGGCCGCCATCGCGACCCTCTGCCAGTCCGAAGCGCTCAGCGGCTAGCGACCCCGGCCCCGCCGTGACGTGCGTGGCCGGTTCCTGCACCTGCCGGGGGGCCGCGCCTTGCTGCGCCATCATCGCTGGTCGGCTTGGCGATTGGCCGGCTGCCGACTGCCGCGTGGTCCCTGGAGGGGAGCGGCTAACATGTCGGGCCTACCCGACGTTATGTCTGGTAAGTTTGACATAATGTCGAGTAGCCCTTACGGTTCCGGCTGTGGGCAGGACATCAGCCGCAGGACGGCGCAACGGGGTACGGCGAGCGCGGCTGCTCGCGGAACTGACCCAGGCTCAGCTCGCCGAGGCTGTCGGGGTGACCCGGCAGACCATCGTGGCGATCGAGGCCGGCGACTACGCGCCGTCCGTGTACCTGGCCCTGGCGATCTGTGATCGCCTGGGCGTAACCGTCGAGGAGCTGTTCGGTCTGCGGGCACAGCAAGCACTCCCGCGTACCAGGTGAAGGAGTTTTCGTGATGCGGATCAGGCAGATCCCGGCCCGCTGGCGCGGGCGGGACGCGGAATTAGCGGCCCGGGACCAGGCGCACGCCGCCGGTCCGGGCCGCGGTGAACAGGACGGTGCGGCGTGGGGCGACGAGCGGCAGGTGGCGGTGTGGGGCCAGGTGTCCGCACGGACCCTGTACCTGGTGGTCATGGTGAACGCCGCCGCCGGCTTCATCTTTCATACCATCGACTCCAGCCGGTATGCGCCGTGCGTGACGGTGTTCTTCGCGATCGCGTTCGCAGCCACCGCCTACGCCGGGTGGACGGCCAGGCGCCAGGGCGTTGACGTACGGGCGCCACGCGCGGCGGGCCAGGCCCGGCTGGTGGTGCCGTCCCTCGTGTTCGGTGTCCTCCTCTACGTGCTCGACCGGCTCACAGGCTGGGGCCACAACCACGACAGCTGGCCAGACGCCGTACTGACGATTGCCGGCTATGTGCTCGGCTGGGGAATCGGCCTGCGGTTCATGGCGGCCTGGCGGCAGCGGCAGGCGCTGCGCTCGCAAGAGGCAATAGGGGACGACACTCCCGGTGCGCCCGACCCGATGTTCTAGCCGTCCTCGCTACTGGGCCGGCTCCCCTCGAAGTGAAGGGAGCCTACGATGGTCAGCGATGGCCGGGCTAGAGAACGAGATGGCAGCAGGCAGCGGCCGTGGCCGCCTGCGGGCGTCCCACGCCGACCGCGAGCGCGTGGTCGGCACGCTCAAGGCCGCGTACGTGCACGGCCTGGTGACCAAGGATGAGTTCGACGCGAGGGTCAGCCAGACGTTCGCTTCGCGCACCTACGCCGAACTGGCCCTGATTACCGCCGACATCCCGGCCGGGCTGACCGCAGCGCCGCCGCCGCTAAGGCCCGGACCCGCCCAGGCCAGCTCTCCGGCCCAGCCGAACCTGACGCCGGGCGAGCGCGCGATCATGGCCACGGGCCTGCTGGCGGCACTGGTACTCGTCGTGGCCCTGCTGACCGGGGGTGCGGTGGGGGGCTTGCTGGCCCTGGGCGGGCTCGGCAGCGCTTTCGTGTCCGCGTTCCTCATCGGAGCCCAGGTGCGCAGCTCACGGCGCAACACGCAACTGCCTCCGCAGCGACTCGCATGACGGAGATTCCCGTCCGCTTCTTCCAGGGCCCCGATGGCGTCCAGCTTGCCTACCGTGAGCTCGGTGAGGGCCGGCCTCTGGTCCTGATCCACGGCTATCTCGGCAGCGCCCTGACCATGGTGCAGGCCGGGCTCCCTGCGAAGCTCGCGGCGCGTGGCTACCGCGTGATCATGCCGGACCTGCGCGGCCACGGCGCGAGCGCCAGGCCACACGACCCCGCCGCCTACCCGCCGGACGTGCTGGCCGACGACGGCCTCGCGCTGATCGAACAGCTCGGGCTCACCGACTATGACCTGGCCGGCTACTCGCTGGGCGGACGCACAGTCATCCGGCTGCTGGCGCGTGGAGCCAGCCCCGGCCGGGCCATCGTGGGTGGGCAGGGACTGGAGGCGATCATCCACACGGTCGGGCGCGGCGGCCGGTTCCGTCACGTCCTCACCCACTTCGGCACCTTCGAGCCCGGCTCCCAGGAACAGGCGATGGAAGACTGGGTGAAGGACAGCGGCGGCGACCCGGTCGCGCTGGTCCACGTGCTCGACTCGTTCGCCGACACACCACCCGAAGCGCTCGCCCGCATCACGGTGCCCACGCTCGTCCTGACCGGGGCCGAGGACGGCCACAACGACACGGCCGAGGCACTGGCCCGCGCCCTGGGGAACGGCCGGTACGTCATGCTGCCCGGCAATCACGGCACCGCTATCGCCACGCCGCAGTTCGAGACCGCCTTCACCGGCTTCCTCGACGGCCAGCCGGCGGCCTGAGCCCGGGGCGGGAGCCGGCCGCCTGTTTCAGCTGTTTTCATCAGCGGCCCGCACCTGAGCTGGGCGGGCCGCCGGGGGCAGGCCAGGGAGTTGGCAGGCGGCGGCGCCGGGCTTAGCGTGTCGCAGACGTATGGAGGCGGGGACCTGAGGAGGAACTGCCGTGCGATTCCGGATCCCCCGCCCTCTGGTGACCCTGTTAGGTGTGAGCGCTCTCATCGCCGGGACCGGCGCGGCCGCCACTCCCGCCGCCCAGGCGGCCGGCGCGGCGCGGGCGGCCGCCGCGGTAACCCTGGCCACCGGGGACAGCCGCCACGTTACCCAGCCCAGCGTGCCCGCGACCTGCACGACGCTGAGCGCCCAGCTGGCCACCAGCAACGAGCAGTTCAGCAGCGGCGCCGAGTCCTCGCCCCCGGACACCGCCCGCATCCAGGCCGCGCTGAACAGCTGCAGCGGCACGGGCCAGGCGGTCGTGCTGGCCCCTGGCGGCAGCGACAACGCGTTCCTGTCCGGCCCGCTGTCCCTGCCCGCCCGCGTCACGCTGCTCATTGACGACGGTGCCACGCTCTACGCCTCCCGCAACCCGGCCAATTACCAGGTGTCCGGCCAGGCCACCTGCGGCACCACGGCCTCCACCGGGAACGGCTGCAAGCCGTTCATCAACGTCACCGGATCCAGCGCCGCGATCATGGGCACGCAGGGTCCGGGAGGAGGGCAGGGCGCCATCAACGGCCGGGGTGACCAGGACATCCTGGGCACCAGCGGCAGCTGGTGGACGCTGTCCAGCACCGCGAAGACGGCCGGCGACGACCAGAACAACCCCCGGCTGATCGAGGCGCACGACGTGAACAGCTTCACCGTCTACGACGTCGATCTAGTCAACGCGCCGCTGTTCCACCTCTACTTCGAGGGCGGCAACGGGCTGACGGTCTGGGGCGTGCGGATCAAGACCCCGGCCACCGCGCGGAACACCGACGGCATCGACCCGGACAGCGCCACCAACGTGACCGTCAATGACTCTTACATCCAAGACGGCGACGACGGTATCGCGATCAAGACCAACTCGGCCGCGGCGTCCAGCATGACCATCGAGAACAGCCACTTCTACGGCACGCACGGGATATCGGTCGGCAGCCAGACCCAGTACGGCGTGACCAACGTCCTGGTCGAGAACAACACGGTCAGCGGGACGGACAGCGCCGGGAACGTAAGCAGCGACAACAACGGCCTGCGGATCAAGACCACGTCCAGCGAGGGTGGCACCGTCAGCCAGGTGACCTACGACAGCAACTGCCTGACCGGGGTCAAGCACGCCCTGGAGTTCAACCCGTTCTATGCCTCCGGCAACGGGTCGACGACCCCGTACTTCGAGAACATCGTGGTCAACGGGCTCAAGGCGGTCAGTTCGGCCTCCAGCGCCCAGTCCGTGCTGGAGGGCTACAACTCCTCCCACCTGCTCGGCCTGACCCTGGAGAACGTCAGCCTCGACGCGACCAGCACCTCGGCCGAGTACGCCAGCATCGCCACCTTCGACAGCAACATCACCGCCTCGGGCACGGACGTGACGGTCACCCCGGTCAGCGGCAGCGGCAGCGTGCCGTCCTGTACCTTCCCCGGCTACCCCGGGTTGTGATCGACAGCCAGGGCGCCCGCTGGTCAAGCCGGTGATCCTCGGCCTTCGGACGCTTCATCGCGAAGCCACCGGTCGAACCATGCACGCGTGCGCCAGAGCAGGTCGAGCTGGTGATTGCGCTCCACGAACCCGTGTCCCTCACGCGGGTAGATGACGAGTTCGTGCTCGGCCCCGTACCAGCTGAGCGCACGGTGGAAGTAGATCGCCTGGCTGACCGGCACGTTGGTGTCGTCCTCGCCGTGCACGATCAGCACCGGGGTGCGGATCTTCGACGCAAACGAGATCGGGCTGACTTGGTCGTGGGGGTGCGGGCCGGTGCCCTCCCAGCCGCAACTGCCGCTGAGCTCAGCTTCCAGGGTTCCCCCTTCGCCGGTCGCGACGAGCATCCCCCAGTCACTGATCCCGGCGGCCATCGTGGCGGCCTTGAACCGGTCGGTCTGCCCGATCGCCCAGGCGGCCATGAACCCGCCATGGCTGGCACCGCCGATTCCGAGCCGGTCCGGGTCCGCGACGCCCTCGGCAATCAGCAGGTCGATCCCGCTGATGATGTCGCTCCATTCGCTGCCGCCGACCGAGCGCGCGACCGTCGCCGCGAAATCACGGCCATGACCCACCCCGCCCCGCGGGTTAGGCAGGAACACGGCGTATCCCGCGGTCGCGAGCCACTGTCCGGGGGAATGCGGGGCGAGCATGAACTGGTCGGCATACCGGGCATCAGGGCCGCCGTGCACCAAGGTGATGAGCGGGAACGGGCCGTCCGCGCGGTCGCGGCCGGGCGGCAATACGAGCAGGCCGTCGAGGCCGAGGCCGTCCGATGCCTGATAGGACAGGCGTTCTTGACTTCCCCATCTAATCGCGCGCAGGGGAGGCTGGGTGTCACTGAGCCGGATGAGCTGGCCTCCGGGCGGTCCGGCATGGACGTTCACCGGCTCATAGGAGGTGCTGGCCAGCGCCGCGATCACCTCGCCGGAACGACACGCGGTGAGCGAGTCGGCCAGGCCGTCCCGGGCGGACACGCGCCCGAACCGCAGCAGGTCAGGGTCGAGCCGGAAGATCGCGGTGTCGAGCCCGTCCGCGAACAAGGCCAGCGGCGGGCCGTCCGCGACCTGCGCCAGCTCCGTCGGGCAGACAGCCATGCCCGCGGTCAGGTCACGATGCACAGCGGCAGCCGCGGAGACGGCGACATCGTAGACGGCGTCGCCCCCGTACGGTTCTGGCATGGCCAGGTAGGCCAGGTGCCAGCAGCCGCCGGCCTGCCACCAGACCGGCGACCGCGCCTCGGTCCCGATCCGGCCCAGATCACGGGCCGTCCCTGTCTCCAGATCGACCACATGCAACTCGCTGGTGGTCGCGCCCGGATCCTTCTCCGGACCCGCCCAGCTGATCGCCGCCAGCGCGCCCCCGTCCGGCCGCGCCGCCAGTTCCGCGACGTGGCGGTGGCCGAGGCCGTCCACCGTACGCAGCTCGCCTGTGGCTAGGTCAAGCACCCGCAGCCTGCCGCAGCGCAGCTGCTGTCCCCAGACGAACGCGTCGTCGCGCTCGGCGCGCCTGCGCTGGTCCTCCTCGGTCGGCTCGTCCGTGGCCACCACGGCGACCAGCCGGGCATCCGCAAGCGGCCAGGCATCAGAGATCTCGCCGCGCCAGTCCGTCAGGACCTCGGCCTCCCCGCCACCGACCCGGACCCGGTACAGCTGACGGGAGCCGGTGCGATCTGACAAGAAAAACACCGACGCCGAATCCGGCGCCCAGCGCGGATCAGAATCTGCCGCCATACCCGCGGTCAGCTTCCACGGCGGTGAGCTGCCGTCAGCAGCGGCCACCCAGAGCGCGCACATACAACGTTCTCCGCCGCGGCCGACCGGAGCGACGACATACGCAACCCAGCACCCATCTGGCGAGATCACCGGCTGCGACGGCACGGCCCCGTCCACCACCAGCTCCGCGGTTAGCTCCGGTGCGTCTTCACTCATGCAACGCGCCTTTCCGGCAAACATCTCCCGCATTCAGTAGCAGAGAGCCTGCCACAGCGGCCTTTAGCTGGTGGAGGCGTCCTTCTCGCAGGTTAGGCTGCGCCAGGCACGCCCGCCCGGCACGGGCGCGCCGCGATGGCCGGGCTGAGGTCAATCTGGCTCACTGAGTGAGTGATCTTAATGCGCAGTCGCAGCGAGGCGCCGGGCCGGTCCAGGCCCCGGGGCCAGGCGATGTTGTGCTCGTTGTAATGGTGCTTGCAGTTCTCGCAGACGCTGCCCCGCCCCTCGAACCGGGAGCAGCTGCATTTGGTACACGGCCCCGTTCCCGCCCGTGCTCGCCTGCATCCGGTCGCACTAATCATGGGTGCTGGGCTCCCCTCTCCCGAATGGCCTGAGCGGGGCGGCCTCAGCCATGTCGCGTGCTCACATGATCCACGGAGTGGACGGCCAGCCGGGCGTGCCGGTTGTCAGGAAGACGGCCGAATGTCCGGAAGGTAAGGCTCACGTATCCGGTACCGCCCGGCCTTCCCATGCCTCAGCCTTCCTGTGCCTTAGTCTTCCTGGGTCTGAGCCGCCCGCTGCACGATCAGCAGGGCGACGTGCAGCGAGGTGCGTGATTCGGCCGCGTCGAGGCTGACCCCGAGGATGCGCTCGATGTGCCGCAGCCGTTCGTACAGGGTGGGCCGGGCCAGGTGCGCCCGGGCGGCGGCCTCGGCCTTGTTACCCCCCGCGGCCAGGTAGGCGGCCAGCACGCCGGTCAGGTCGGTGCCGTGCGCGGTGTCGTACTCGCGCAGCGGGCCCAGTTCCCGGTCCACGAACGTGGCCAGCCTGGTGTCCCCGCCGAGCAGCGAGAGCAGGCCCCGCAGCCGCAGGTCGGCCAGGCGGTAGAAGGGGCGGCCGTCCTGCGGGCCCGGGGACTCCGCGGCCGCGTCCGCGACCTGCCGCGCCTCCAGCAGCGAGCGCCGGGCCTCCCGCAGGCTGCTGGCGGGCGTGCCCACCCCGATGACCGGCTCCCCGCTGGGCATGCCGTAGGGCCGCCGGGCCCGGCGGGCCAGCGCCTGCCGGGTGGCCGCGCACACGCCGGCCAGCACCCGCTCGGCGTCGGCCCCGGCGTCGGCCGACAGCAGCGCGGCGGCCCGCACGTCGTCCAGGGAGCCGACCAGCGCGGGAATCCGCTCGGCGCGGCAGGCGTCCGCGAGCGCCTCGGCCAGGTCCAGCACCCGGGCCTGGGCCAGCAGGCCGGCGCCGCCGTCCGGTGACCTGATGACCGCGGTGATCAGCTGCCGGCCGGTGACCGGCACGCCCAGCGCCCGGCACTGGGCGGCCATCTCGCCGGTGTCCGCGCCGGGCTGGGCCAGCAGGATGCTGATCAGGGTCCGGTGCGCCTGCCGTTCCAGGCTTTCCTGCTGGCGGGCCAGCAGCCGTCCCAGGGCGAGCGTGGTGGCCGCGCGTTCCACCAGCGCCGTGTCCGCCGGGGCGGGCGGCCCGCCGCAGACCAGGACGACCCGGCCCCAGTCCTCACCGCGCGCGCCCACGGTGGTGACCAGCCAGCCCGGGCCCGGGTGGTAGGCGGTCCGCGGCGAGGCCGGCACCGCGGCGGAGCGGACGCTGAAGTCAGCCAGCAGGGTGGCCGGGTCGGTCCCGGCGGGCTCGCAGGCCAGTACGTGATGCGACAGGTCTTCCAGGATCAGCGGCCGCCCGGCCAGCAGCGCGGCCTCCCGGAGAATGTCGGCCGGCCCGGCGCCGGCCACGGCCAGGTCGGTGAACACCTCGTGCAGCCGGGCCGAGGCCCGCAGCTGGGCCAGCTGGTCGTCCAGGATCAGGGCGTGCACGGCCTCGGTGATCTCGACGAACGGGACCTCGCGGGCGAACACGATCAGCGGCAGCCCACGGTCCTCGGCGGCGGCGGTGAACGCGGCGGGCAGCCCGCCGGTGTACTTGCGGCCGAGTTCGACCGCGAGCGCGCTCACTCCCACCCCGGCCAGGCCCGCCACGTAGCCGGCCAGCAGCGGCTCCTCGTCCGGCAGGGCTATCCCGGTGGTGAGCACCAGCTCGCCGCCCCGCAGCAGCCGCGCTGCGTCGGCGAACTCGATCGCGTGCGCCCAGCGGACCGGCGCACCCAGCCCGCTGGCCCCCGCGACCACCTGCGGGTCCCCGCGCCGCACCGGATCCAGCCGGAGCACCTCCGCGACCGTCGGCATGCCCCCAGCGTACGAGCGCCGGTCATAGTGTCAGGATCGGGGGGCTATTAGTAACAGTGTGTCGGAGGCCGGAGCGAGGGCCGCCGGCCAGACTGGGGGGCATGTCGGAACTCCACGAGCGGCACCGCCGCGTCCTCCCGAACTGGCTCGGGCTCTACTACTCGGAGCCGCTGGAACTCACCAGCGGCAGCGGCAGCCGCGTCACCGACGCTGACGGCCGCAGCTACCTGGATTTCTTCTGCGGCATCCTGACTAACATGCTGGGCTACGACGTGCCTGAGGTCCGCGAGGCGATCCAGCGCCAGCTGGACACCGGCGTGGTGCACACGTCCACCCTGTACCTGATCCGTAACCAGGTGGAGCTGGCCGAGAAGCTGGCCCGCCTGTCGGGGATCGAGAACGCCAAGGTGTTCTTCACCAACTCCGGCACCGAGGCCAACGAGACCGCGCTGATGCTGGCCACCGCCGCGCGCCGGTCCAACCAGGTGCTCGCGCTGCGCAACAGCTACCACGGCCGGTCCTTCGGCGCGGTCGCCATCACCGGCAACGGCGCGTGGAAGAGCTCGCCGCTGGCCCCGTTCGCCGTGCACTACCTGCACGGCACGGACCGCCAGCTGCCCGCCTTCGCCGGGCTGGGCGACGCCGAGTACACCGCCGCCTGCGTCCAGGACCTGCGGCACGTGCTGACCACCGCGACCGCGGGCGACGTGGCCTGCCTGATCGCCGAGCCGGTGCAGGGCGTCGGCGGGTTCACCATGCCGCCGGACGGGCTCCTCGGCGAGTACGCCGCGGTGCTCCGGGAGCGCGGCGCGCTGCTCATCTCCGACGAGGTGCAGACGGCCTGGGGCCGGACCGGCGAGCACTTCTGGGGCATCGGCGCGCACGGCGTGACCCCCGACATCATCACGTTCGCCAAGGGCCTGGGCAACGGGATGGCCATCGGCGGCGTGATCGCCCGCGGCGACCTGATGGACGGGCTGCCCGGCAACGGCATCTCCACCTTCGGCGGCAACCCGCTCTCCACCGCCGCCGCCAACGCCACCCTCGACTACGTCCTCTCCCACGACCTGCAGCGGAACGCGGCCGAGCTGGGCGGCATGATCATCAGCGGGCTGCGCGAGGCGGCCGAGCCGCTGCGCGCGGTAGGCGAGGTCCGCGGCAAGGGCCTGATGTTCGCCGTCGACCTGGTCGACCCGGCGACCGGGGCGCCGAGCCCGGCGCTGGCCACCCGGATGCTGGAGGAGACCCGGGAGCGCGGCCTGCTGATCGGCAAGGGCGGCCTGTACGGGCACACGCTCCGGATGGCCCCGCCGATGAACCTGTCCGAGGCCGACGCCAAGGAGGGCCTGGGCATCCTGGCCGACGCGCTGCGCGCGGTGAGTGAGGAGGCCAGCCGATGACGGCCAAGCACGTCAGCCACTGGATCGGCGGGCAGCCCTGGGGCGGCGTGGCCGAGCGGCACGGTGACATCTACGACCCGGCGACCGGCGAGGTGACCGGGACCGTCGACTTCGCCTCCACGGCCGTCGTGGGTGACGCGGTCGCCGCGGCGGCCAAGGCCTTCCCGGGCTGGCGGGCCGCGTCGCTGGCCAAGCGGGCCAGCGTGATGTTCGCGTTCCGTGAGGCGCTGGCCAAGCGCACCGATGAGCTGGCCGCGCTGATCAGCTCCGAGCACGGCAAGGTGACCGGGGACGCGGCCGGGGAGGTGGCCCGCGGCCTGGAGGTAGTCGAGTTCGCCTGCGGGATCCCGCACCTGCTCAAGGGCGGTTTTTCCGAGAACGTTTCGACCGGCGTCGATGCCTACTCGATCCGGCAGCCGCTGGGCGTGGTGGCCGGCATCACCCCCTTCAACTTCCCGGCCATGGTGCCCATGTGGATGTTCCCCATCGCGATCGCCTGCGGGAACGCCTTCGTGCTCAAGCCCTCGGAAAAGGACCCCTCAGCGTCGCTGCTGCTGGCCCGGCTGTGGGCCGAGGCAGGCCTGCCCGAGGGCGTGTTCAACGTGGTCCAGGGCGACAAGGAAGCCGTGGACGCACTGCTGGGGCACCCTGACGTGCGGGCCGTGAGCTTCGTCGGGTCAACCCCGATCGCACGCTACGTCTACGAGACCGGGACGGCGGCGGGCAAGCGCGTCCAGGCGCTGGGCGGGGCCAAGAACCACATGGTCGTGCTGCCGGACGCGGACCTCGACCTCGCCGCGGACGCCGCGGTATCCGCCGGGTTCGGCTCCGCCGGCGAGCGCTGCATGGCCGTGTCCGTGCTGGTGGCGGTGGGCTCGGTGGGCGACGAGCTGGTCGCCAAGATCACCGAGCGGGTGGCGCGGCTGCGGGTCGGGCCGGGCACCGACGAGCACTCGGAGATGGGCCCGCTGGTCACCGGGGCGCACCGGGACAAGGTCGCCTCGTACCTGGACTCCGGGGTCCGTGAGGGAGCCACGCTGGCCGTGGACGGGCGGGTGCACCCCGTCATCGGCGGCCGCGAGGGCGGGTTCTGGCTCGGGCCCAGCGTGCTCGACCACGTCACCCCGTCGATGGGCTGCTACACCGACGAGATCTTCGGCCCGGTGCTCTCCGTGGTCCGCGCCACGACCTACGCCGAGGCGGTCCAGCTGGTCAGCGAGAACCCGTACGGGAACGGGACCGCGATCTTCACCAACGACGGGGGAGCGGCCCGGCGGTTCGTGTTCGACGTCGAGGCCGGCATGGTCGGGGTGAACGTGCCGATCCCGGTGCCGATGGCGTACTACTCGTTCGGCGGCTGGAAGGCTTCGCTGTTCGGGGACACCCACGTGCACGGGACCGAGGGCGTGCACTTCTATACCAGGGGGAAGGCGGTCACTTCCCGCTGGCTGGATCCGAGTCATGGCGGCGTGAATCTGGGGTTCCCGGTCAATAAATAACCATCACCCCCTGGTCATAACCATCACCCCCTGGTCGCGGTGGCGGCGGCCTGGTTTTGCGGCACACCTAAACGCCGCAAAACCAGGCTCGCAACGCCACCGCTGGCTGGGCTGGCGCATGTCCTGCGGGCGGCGGGTACAGGCACAGCATGACCGTTCTGGTGGGGACCTCTGGGTGGCAGTACCGCGACTGGCGGGACGGGCTCTACCCGAAGGGCGTGCCGCAGCGGCTCTGGCTGGAGCACTACGCCACGCAGTACATGACCGTGGAAAATAACGGCACGTTCTACCGGCTGCCGTCGCGGGAGACGTTCGAGGGGTGGCGGCGCAGGACGCCGGACGACTTCGTGATGGCGGTCAAGGCCAGCCGGTACCTGACTCACGTGCGGCGGCTGCGGGACCCGGCTGAGCCGGTGGCCCGGCTGCTGGGTGCCGCGGCGGGTCTGGGGCCCGAAGCTGGGTCCGATCTTGCTGCAGCTGCCGCCGACCATGACCGCCGAGCCTGCCCTGCTTGATAGGTGCCTGAGGGAGTTCCGGGCTGCCTGGCCCGCGGTCCGGGGGGATGGGCCGGAGGTGCTGCGGATCGCGGTGGAGCCGCGGCACGAGACGTGGTGGACGGACGAGGTGCGGGAGATCCTGGCCGGGCACGACGCCGCGTTGTGCTGGGCGGACCGGCTCGGGCGGCCGGTTACGCCGCTGTGGCGGACGGCGAGCTGGGGTTTCCTGCGCTTCCACGAAGGGGCGGCGGACCCGTGGCCCCGCTACGGGGAGGACGCCCTTCAGGCCTGGGTGGACCGGATCCGCGAGGCCCACCTAGTCCAGGGCCGATGTGTACGTGTACTTCAACAACGACCCAGGCGGGGCCGCGGTCGTGAACTCGGCCGAGTTCGCGGCGCTGGCCCGGAAGGCCGGGCTGAGTCCCACCCGCACTCCCGGGGTCGGTGAGATCTCCCTGACTCCGCCGTTACCGACCTGGTGAGCTGGATAGCCCGGCGCGGGCGGGTGCGAGGCGCCCGCCCGCGCCGTTCGTGGTCAGCCGGCGGCGGCGCTGAACACCGGGTCGTAGGCGCCGGACTGGCCGGCCGCCGTGGGATGGTAGGACTCGGTGACGTCCAGGATGTTGACCGAATGCAGCCAGCTGCTGGAGTCGCAGATCTCGTGGCCGCTGAACGCGCCGCGCACGTCGGCGAACACGTCACCGTGCCGGGCCGCGGCCGCCTGGATCTGGCTGTCCAGCTGGTCCGCGCCCTGGTTGAGGTCGGTCCGGTCGGTCGTGCTCAGGCCGATGCAGGACGAGGAGCGGGACAGGTCGTAGAGCTCCGGGTAATCGAGCACCACCACCCGGGCGTTCGGGGCGTCCGCGTGGATGGCGCTCAGCACCGAGTCGAGCTCGCCCGGCAGCTGCGTGGCGGTCAGGGACTCGGCGTGCTGCACGGCGCTGACGCAGCTGCTGGTGGGCAGCAGCACGCAGGTCTCCATTACCGAGCTGAAGCCGACGTCGTTCCCCCCGACCGTGATCGACACCAGCGTGGTGGCCGCGCTGAGCGGGGACAGCTGGGAGCTGAGCACGGTCGCCGTGGTCGCGCCGGAGCAGGCCTCGGACACGTACGAGGCGGGCTGGTGCGCGGTGTCCCAGAGGGCCGGGTAGGCGTTGGTGCTCTGGTCACACGACCCGCTGGAGCCGATGTAGCTCCCGGCTCCGACGCCGGAGGAGTAGGAGTCGCCGAGCGCGACGTACGCCGCGGCGGACTGGGCGCTGGCCGCAGCGGGGGCCAGCATGGGCAGCGCCGCCGCGGTGAGCGCGGCGGCGCCGGTGAGGAGAGCGAGGACGGCGGAACGGGGGCGGGGGGCTCGAGGGCGCACGGGTCCTCCTTGACAGCGCCATGGTGATCTACTCACCGGTAACCCTGGGAATTGGGCGCGTCAAGGAATGGTCATATAGCGATCAAGCCACCTGGCCAGGCCGGGTGGCCTGATCGGGTGGCTTGATCGCTGAGAGCTTGATCGTCCGGGCTGGGCGGGTCAGACGGCGGCGAAGGCGTCCTCCAGGATGGACAGGCCCTCCTCCAGCAACTGCTCCCCGATCACCAGCGGGGGCAGGAACCGGAGCACGTTCCCGAACGTCCCGCAGGTCAGCACGACCAGGCCCGCGCTGTGGCAGGCCCGGGCCACCTGCGACGCGATGTCCGCGGCCGGCTCCAGGGTCCCCGGCCGGACCAGCTCGATGGCGATCATCGCGCCGCGGCCGCGCACGTCGCCGATGACCGGGTAGGCCTCGGCCAGCTTGTGCAGCCGGGGCAGCATGATCTCGCCGATCCGGCGGGCCCGGCCGGGCAGGTCCTCGGCCGCCATGGTCTCGATGGCCCCCAGGGCGGCCGCGCAGGCCACCGGGTTCCCGCCGTAGGTACCGCCGAGGCCGCCCACATGGACCGAGTCCATGATCTCGGCCCGCCCGGTGACCGCGGCCAGCGGCATCCCGCCGGCGATCCCCTTGGCCGTGGTGACCAGGTCGGGCAGCACGCCCTCGTGGTCGCAGGCGAACCAGTCGCCGGTCCGGCAGAACCCGGTCTGGATCTCGTCGGCGATGAGCAGGATGCCGTGCTCCCGGCAGAACTCGGCCAGCCCGGGCAGGAAACCGTCCGGCGGCACGATGAAGCCGCCCTCACCCTGGATCGGCTCGATCAGGACCGCCGCCACGTTGTCCTCGCCCACCTGGGTGTGGATCAGGCCGGTGATCACGTCGAGCGCGTTCGCGGCGCACGCCTCCGGGCCGCCCGGCCAGCGCAGCGGGTAGGCCATGGGCATCCGGTAGATCTCCCCGGCGAACGGGCCGAACTTGTCCTTGTACGGCATGTTCTTCGCGGTCAGCGCCATGGTCAGGTTGGTCCGGCCGTGATAGGCGTGGTCGAACGCGACGATGGCCGGCCGTCCGGTGGCGTGCCGGGCGATCTTGACTGCATTCTCCACCGCCTCGGCCCCGGAGTTGAGCAGCGCGGAGCGCTTGTCGTGGTCCCCGGGGGTCCGCCGGGCGAGTTCCTCGCAGACGGCCACGTACTCCTCGTACGGGGTGACCATGAAGCAGGTGTGGGTGAACCGCTCGGCCTGCTCGCGGATGGCGGCGGTGACGCGGGGCGCGCTGTTGCCGACCGACGTCACGGCGATCCCGGAGCCGAAGTCGATCAGGGAGTTGCCGTCAACATCGATGAGCACGCCGCCGCCCGCGGCGCTGATGAACACCGGGAAGACATGGCTGACCCCGCGGGCCACGGTGGCCTCGCGGCGGGCTAGCAGCTCACGTGAGCAAGGGCCGGGGATCTCGGTGACGAGACGGCGCACCTGGGCCAGGCCAGGTCCGCCCGGGAGAGACGATTGCACGGTCATACAGCTGACGATAGGCCACGAAGCGCCCGCTGTGGGCAGCGGATTTCCCCGCGCCGGGTTCCGGCCGGCCGTCTCAGCCGGCCGGCGGGATGGACGTCACGGTGGCGAACGCGTGCCCCGCGCGGTCCCGCAGCGTCAGCCGGGTCAGCGTGGTCCCGGACGGCAGGGCCAGCGCCAGGTAGCCGCGGCCGCCGACGGTGACCGGGGTGAGCCGATCGGTCGTGCCGTCGGACAGGGTGGCGGCCACGGTGGCCGCCCGGGAGCTGACCAGGGCGCCGTAGCCGTCCAGCCGGGGCTGGGCCGCGAAGGCCAGGGGGTGCAGCACGACCGCGGCCGGCGGCAGCCCGATCGGCTGGCAGGCGGTGCTGCCGGTGTAGCCGCCGGTGCCGTACCAGGCCCCGGCGAAGCACTCACCCGTGGCGCCCAGGGTCACGGTGACCCGCCAGTGTCCCGCCCCGAGCCGCCCGGAGCCGATCGCGGCGGCCGCCGTGTCCGGGGGAATGGCGCCCATGTGCTCCCAGACCCCCGGCACCAGCCGCAGCCGCGGCTGCGAGGTGGCGGGGCCGCTGGCCGCACCCGCCCCGTGGAACAGGCTGGCTGGTGGTGCCTCCCGCGACGTCGACGCGAACGGCCCGCCGGAGTACGCGCTGATCTGGGTGACGCCGGAGGCCGGGTAGGCGAAGCCGGCCAGGTGCAGTTCCTGGCCGCACGCACGCAGGGTCACGGGATGCAGGGTCAGGGTGGTTCCGTTGCGGAAAATCGCGGTGAGGCGGTTGACGGCGGGCGCGACCTGCACGGCCGCAAAGCCGGCGCCCGGGTGACCCGGCGCGTTGTCGAGGAACGCGGTGCTGGTGATGCCCTGGGTCAGCGCCGTGCCGGCCAGCAGGTCGCCGTCGGTGCCGTCGAGCATGACCGCGGGCAGGCAGCCGGACCCGTGGCCGGCGATGTTGCGCACCGACAGCCGCCAGGCGGCCCCGCCGGCCGTGCCGGCGGCGAACGCGCTCCCGCCCGGCGGGCGGGCGGAGTTCAGCACCCCCGCCGGGGGCGGCGCGGAGGACGTTCCCGCTGTGCCCGGTGCGGCCGGGGTGCGGGCGGCGGCCGGGCGGGCGGCCGGGCTGCCGGTCTGGGCGGACACCGCGATGGCGGCCGCGGCGGCCCCCGCCATCAGCCCGGACGCGGCCGCGGCCCAGCGCCGCGTCCGGATCGCCCGGCCGCGGCGGCGCACCGCGCCGACCGGCGCGGGCGGGGCCGTCAGGGTGTCGAGGTCCTCGTGCAGCCGCTGGCTGAGGACCTGCTCGTCGAGGATGCTCACTGGCTTCCTGCTCCGTTCCCCGGTGCCCTGTCCATCTGGACTCTGCTTGTCTTTCACGGTGCGCCCCGCCCCGGCACCCCGTCGGCCAGCGCGGCGCTGGCGCGCAGCTTGGCCAGCGCGCGCGAGGCCTGGCTGCGCACCGTGCCCTCGGTGCAGCCGAGCGCGGTGGCCACCTGGGCGTCGCTGAGGTCCTCCCAGTACCGGAGCACCACGATCGCCCGCTGCCGGGCCGGCAGTTCACGCAGCGCGGACAGCAGCGCGGAGCGCTGGCCGATCAGGTCGGAGGGGTCAGCGACCGCGGTGTCCGGCAGGTCGGCCGGCTCCCGGGCGTGCTCGGTGACCCGGCGGCGGCGGAACCGGCGGTGGCTGGTGTTGACCAGGATCCGGCGCACGTAGGCGTCCGGGTCGTCGGCCCGGCGCACCCGCCACCAGGCGGCGTACGCGCTGGCCAGCGCAGCCTGGGCGACGTCCTCCGCCAGCCACCGGTCGCCGGTCAGGCCGTAGGCCAGCCGCACCAGCCCGGGCCACCGGGCGGCCATGAACTGGCCGAACTCGTCCTGCCGGGTCGTATCCACCGCATCTGCCGTCGCATCCAGAATGGCCGCCTCCCGAGTCACATCACATACGAGCACCACTCGCCTACGCAGCGTTGCATGTGTGCGGCCAGGAATTCCCCGGATCTTGGCCGGTTCCCCGCCCCGGCCGGCCAGCCGCAGGACCGGCCCTGGCGGCCGCCGGACGGTGACTGCCGCTGTATCCGCGGGTAGGACGGCCGGTAGGGCAGGTCAGGGCCGGGGATCGCAGCCCCGGTGCAGGGAGGGCGGTGGGCCATGGACGCCTCGGCATTGCTGACCGGACAGCAGCACGACAGCCTCACGCGGATCCGGCAGCGCGAGGATGATGCGTTCCGGGCCCGCGTTCCCAGGTCGCTGGCGCTGGGAGCGCGAGCCCGCACGGCCATGCCGGGCGGTGTGCCGACGCCGTGGATGGCCGGGTACTACCGGACCCCGCCCCTGTGGGTCACCCGCGGCCGCGGGGCGACGTTCACGGACGTCGATGGCCACCAGTACCTCGACTTCAACGTCGGCGACATGTCGGCGATACTCGGCTACGCGCATCCCCGCCTGACCCAGGTGATCGCTGAGCAGGCCGCGCGGGGCGTGCAGATGTTCCTGCCCGCCGAGTCCGCCCTGGCGGTGTGCGAGCAGCTCAGGCTGCGATTCGGGCTCCCGATGTGGCAGTTCACGCTCTCGGCGTCGACCGCCAACACCGAGGCTCTCCGGATCGCCCGGGTGGCCACCGGCCGCCAGGGGGTGCTGCTGTTCGGCGGCAAGTATCACGGGATGCTCGATGAGACGCTGTGGTCCGACGACGGCGCCGGGCTCGTGCCGGAGGAAATGGGTCTGGGCACCGTCGCGCCCCCTGACCTCGCGGTGGTCGATTTCAACGACCTCGAGGCGGCCGAGCGGGTGCTCAGGCCAGGCCGGACCGCAGCTGTCCTGGTCGAGGGGGTGCTGACCAACTGCGGCACGGTGCTGCCCGAGCCCGGCTTCCTGCCCGGGCTGCGCGAGGCATGCACGCGGTACGGGACGTTGCTGGTGATGGACGAAACGCACACCCAGTTCGACCTCTACGGCGGCGCCGTCTCCTGCTACGGCATCAGTCCCGACATCGTCACCGGCGGCAAGGGCATCGGGGGTGGCATCCCCATCGGCGCCTACGGCATGACCAGCGACCTGGCCACCCTGGTCGGCGCGAATTGCGCGGACGAAGCCGGCGACGTGCCGGGGATCGCCCTGGGCGGCACCCTGTTCGCCAACGCCCTGTCGCTCGCGTGTACCGAAGTAGTCCTGACGGAACTGATGACGCCCGCGGACCACGACCGGATGGCCGGGCTCGGCGGCCGCCTGGCCGATGGCATCGAGGCGGCGGCGTGGTCACGTGGACTCAGCTGGCGGGCGGACCGATTCGGGGCGCGGACCGGATATTGCCTTCGCCCGGAACTCCCGCGGACGGCGCGGCAGGCGTACGCCAGCCGCGACCCGCTGTTCACCGACACCCGCCGGGTGTTCTTCGCCAACCGCGGGGTGTGGGACGCTATCTCCAGCTCCGGCCCGCATCCTGGTTTCTCCCACGAAGCCAGCGACATCGATGCCTATCTGGAGATCCTGGACGACTTCCTCGACGAGATGTGCTCCCGCTGAGCCCGGGGCGCCAGGGATTAGGGTGGGCCGGCAGGCAGCCCGATGACTCGCGCACTCTCGCAGGAGCAGCCGGTGCACACTTCGCAGGGGCTCTTCGACGGGGTCTTCGGCCGTGGTGCCGTCGACACCTCAGACCAGGCCTGGCTCCAGGCGATGCTGGATACCGAGGCCGCCCTGGCCCGGGCCCTCGAGCGGGCCGGGCTGGCCGCGCCCGGGGCGGGCGAGGCGGTCACCGCGGCGGCCCGGGCCGAGGCGTTCGACGCCGCGGAACTGGGCCGGCAGGCCGCGCTGACCGGCAACCCGGTGCCCGCGCTGGCCCGGGAGCTGACCCGGATCCTGCCGTCCGGCCCCGCCGGGGCGGTGCACCAGGGCGCGACCAGCCAGGACATCATCGACACGGCGGCGATGCTGCTGGCCCGGCAGTCGCTGGGGGTGATCTCCGACGACCTGGCCGCGGCCGCCGCCGCCGCGGCCCGCCTGGCGACCGGGCACCGGGACACCATCATGATCGGCCGGACCCTGCTCCAGCAGGCCGTGCCGGTGACCTTCGGCCTGGTCGCGGCGGGCTGGCTGACCGGGCTGGATGAGGCCGCGGCCGGGCTGGACCGGGTCGCGGCCAGCCGCCTGGCGGTCCAGTTCGGCGGGGCCGCGGGCACCCTGTCCGCGCTCGGTGACCGCGGGCCCGAGGTGGCGGCGCTGCTGGCCGCGGAACTCGGCCTGCAGGCCCCCGCCCTGCCCTGGCACACCGACCGGCTGCGGATCATCGAGATCGCCGGGGCCTGCGCCGGGGCGGCGGGGGTGCTCGGCAAGATCGCCCGTGATGTCACCCTGCTGGCCCAGTCCGAGGTCGGGGAGGTCACCGAGGGAGGCGGGGGCGGGCGCGGTGGATCGTCGGCCATGCCGCACAAACGGAACCCGGCCGCGTCCATCGCCGTCCTCGGCTGCACCCGGCAGGTCCCGGGGCTGGTCGCCACCCTCGCCGCCGCCGCGGAGCAGGAGTACCAGCGGGCCGCCGGGGCCTGGCACGCGGAGTGGGAGCCGCTGGCCGACCTGCTCCGGCTGACCGGCTCGGCCGCGTCCTGGGCCGCGGACCTGCTCAGCGGGCTGGAACCCGATCCGGCCCGGATGCGGCGCAACCTCAGCGCGGCCGGCGGTTTCCCGATGGCCGAGCGGGCCGCCGCGCTGCTCACGCCCGCTCTGGGCCGGACCGCCGCGCACGACCTGCTGGCCGGGGCCTCCGCCGCGGCCGTGGCGGAGGGCCGGCCCTGGGCGATGCGCTGCTAGACCGCCTGGACGCCGGCCGGCTCGCGGAGACCGGGATCACTCCGGAGCAGGTCACCGCGGCCCTGGACCCGGCCGGGTACCTGGGCGCGGCCGCGGAGTTCGTGGACGCGGCCCTGACCGCGCACGCCCAGGCCGCCTCCTAGCGGTCCGGCTGCGGGCGCGGGCCGGGCCCGGGTGCGGCCGGCCCGGGCCGCGCCGCTGACCCCGGTACGGCGGGAGTGGGTAACCTTCCAGGCCGGCAGCGGCGTCGCTGCCCGGAGCCGTTGAAAGGCGGAACCATGGACGATGCTGGGCGCGCCGCGCAGGGGATGACCGTCCGCCGTGAGGTCCTGGGTGACGAGCACGTTGACCGGGCGGTCGCCGCGACGACGCCGCTGACCGAGCCGTTCCAGGACTTCATCACCCGCTACGCGTGGGGCGAGATCTGGTCCCGGCCGGGACTGTCCCGCACCGAGCGGAGCATGATCACGCTTACCGCGCTCGTCGTGCTCCGCCAGGAGGAGGAGCTGGCCATGCACCTGCGGGCCGCGCTGCGCAACGGCCTGACCCCCGATCAGATCAGCGAGATCCTGCTGCACACGGCGGTGTATGCGGGGGTTCCCGCGGCCAACCGCGCGTTCGCGGTGGCCCGCCAGGTGCTGGCCGAAACCGGGTGAGCTGGCCCGCCGCGCCCCGGGCCGGCCATGCCGTATTGTCCGTATGACGAACGGCTGTACTTATCGCGACCACCTCGTCATTATGGTTTCGGGTGCGCGCAGGTGCTCGCCGAAGGGGTGTTCGCTGGGCAGGTGGTTGCTGTGCTGGGCAGGAGGATATGGCGGAGATCGTTTCACTGGCCGATGCCGTCGCGCGGGCCGTCCACGACGGGGACTCGGTCGCGATGGAAGGGTTCACCCACCTCATCCCGTTCGCGGCCGGTCGTGAGGTGATCCGGCAGCGGCGCCGTGACCTGACCCTGATCCGGATGACCCCGGACGTGCTCTACGACCAGCTCATCGGGGCGGGCTGCGCCAGCCGGCTCATCTTTTCCTGGGGTGGCAACCCCGGCGTGGGCTCGCTGCACCGGTTCCGCGACGCGGTGGAAAATGCCTGGCCGGGCCCGCTCCGGCTGGAGGAGCACAGCCATGCGGGGATGGCGAACCGGTACGTGGCCGGCGCCTCGGGCGTGCCGTTCGCGATCTTGCGCGGCTACAGCGGCACCGGCCTGGAGGGCCTGCCGGGGCTGGACGGGCAGCCCGCGATCCGGTCGGTCACCTGCCCGTTCACCGGCGAGCAGCTGACGGCCGTGGCCGCGCTGAACCCGGACGTGGCGATCATCCACGCCCAGCGCGCCGACCGGGCCGGGAACGTCCAGCTGTGGGGGATCACCGGGGTCCAGAAGGAAGCCGTGCTCAGCGCCCAGCGGTCGGTGGTCACGGTCGAGGAGATCGTGGACGAGCTGCGGCCCGAGCCGGGCGCGATCGTGCTGCCCTCGTGGGTCGTCGACTACGTGGCCACCGCGCCCGGCGGGTCGCATCCCTCCTACGCCCTGGGGTACTCCTCCCGCGACAACGACTACTACCAGGCCTGGGACGCGATCAGCCGGGACCGGGACCGGTTCAGCCGGTGGCTCGCCGAGGAGGTGTACGGCGAGGCCGGGAGCCTGGCCGGCGCCGGAGCCGGCGAGGGAGGATGTGGGGCATGAACGCCACCGGGGCACCGGTACCGGCGACCAGGGACCCCGCCGCCTTCACCGCCGACGAGATGATGACGGCCTGTGCCGCCCGCGCCTTGCACGACGGCATGACCTGCTTCGTCGGCATCGGGCTGCCCAGTGCCGCGGCCAACCTGGCCCGGGCCACGCACGCGCCGAACCTCGTGCTCATCTACGAGTCGGGCACGATCGGGGCCAAGCCGGGCCGGCTGCCGCTGTCGATCGGTGACGGGATCCTCGCCGAGACCGCCGACGCGGTCGTGAGCGTTCCGGAGATCTTCAACTACTGGCTCCAGCCGGGCCGGATCGGGATCGGTTTCCTGGGCGCGGCACAGATCGACCGGTTCGCGAACATCAACACCACGGTCGTCGGCCCCGATTACGCCCAGCCGGCGGTCCGGCTGCCCGGGGCTGGCGGGGCCCCGGAGATCGCCGCGTCGTGCCGCGAGGTGATCGTGGTGGTCCGGCAGAGCCGCCGGTCGTTCGTGGACCGGGTCGACTTCGTCACCTCCGTCGGATTCGGTGACGGGGCCGGGTACCGGGAGCGCCTGGGGCTGGCCGGTGCGGGCCCCCGGAAGGTCATCACCGATCTGGGCATCCTCGAGCCGGACCCGGTGACGTGCGAGCTCACGCTGACCGGGCTGTACCCCGGGGTGACGGTGGCGGATGTGGCGGCCAAGACCGGCTGGGACCTCGCGGTGTCGGATTCGCTGGCCGTGCTCGACCCGCCCACCCCGGCCGAGCTGGCCGCACTGCGCCAGCTGCGGCAGGCAGAATAACTCGTCAAGCCGACGCAGGAGGAGCAGCAGCCCGATGACCTCGCACCCCCCGTCCCTGCCAGCCGGGCTGATCCTGCCCACCTACGAGCGGCCCCGGGGGCTGCACCCGCCGCTGGACTCGCCGGGCTACCGGTCCACCGCGCTGCGGGCGCCTGGCCGGCCGCCGGTGATGATCCCGCAGCGCCTGACCGAGATCACCGGGCCGTTGCTGGGGGAGGGCCGGGTGGCCCCGGCCGACGCCGACCTGACCACCCAGCACGCGGGTGAGCCGCTCGGCGAGCGGATCATCGTGACCGGGCGGGTGCTGGACAGCGACGGGCGGCCCATCCCGGACACGCTGGTGGAGATCTGGCAGGCCAACTCGGCCGGCCGGTACCAGCATTCGGTGGACAACCACCCGGCCCCGCTGGACCCGAACTTCTCCGGCGTGGGCCGCTGCGTGACTGACTCCGAGGGCCGGTACCGGTTCGTGACCATCAAGCCCGGCGCCTACCCCTGGCGCAACCACCCCAACGCCTGGCGGCCCGCGCACATCCACTTCTCGCTGTTCGGGCGGGCGTTCACACAGCGCCTGGTGACGCAGATGTACTTCCCCGACGACCCGCTGTTCGAGTACGACCCGATCTTCAACTCGATCCCGGACCCGAAGGCCCGCCAGCGGCTGATCTCGCGGTTCGACCTGAACCTGACGGAACCGGACTGGGCGCTCGGCTACGAATGGGACGTCGTGCTGCGCGGCAGCGCCGGGACCGTATTCGAGGAGCAGCGGTGACCGGGCTGCCGCTGACCCCCTCGCAGACCGTCGGGCCCTACCTGGCGATCGGGCTGCCGTGGCCGGACGGCCCGACCGTGGTGCCCGAGGACACGCCCGGGGCGATCACGATCACCGGGCGGCTGCTGGACGGGGAGGGCGCGCCGATCCCGGACGGGCTGATCGAGACGTGGCAGGCCGGCCCGGACGGCCGGTTCGATCATCCGGACGACCCGCGCGGCGCGCCGGGGCCCGGGCCGGTATTCCGGGGCTTCGGCCGCTGCCCGACCGGCCTCGACGGCAGCTACCGCATCGTCACGCTGCGGCCCGGCGCGCTGCCCAGCCCGGACGGCGGCTCAGAGGCGCCGCACCTGGACGTGTCGGTCTTCGCCCGCGGCCTGCTGGACCGGGTGGTGACCCGCATCTACTTCCCCGACGAGGCGGAGGCCAACGCGGACGACCCGGTGCTGTCCGCCATCACCGACCCGGCCCGCCGGGAGACCCTCATCGCCACCGCGGACACCGGCGACAAGTCCCGGTTCCAGTTCCACATTCACCTGCAGGGCGAGCACGAGACCGTCTTCTTCGATGTCTGACCCGCGGGCTCCGGCGGCACCGGGGGAGGCCCGCCCGGCGCACCCGGGCGGGCGGGGCACGCCGGGCGCGAGCCGCTCGGTGCGCCTGGCGGCCTGGCTGGACGGCCCGCGGGACGCGCCGGTCCTGGTGCTCGGCAACTCCCTCGGCACCACCCGTGAGCTGTGGGAACCGCAGATCGGGGCGCTGGGGGAGCACTTCCGGCTGCTCCGCTACGAGCACCGCGGGCATGGCGGCTCGCCCGCCCCGCCAGGTCCGTACACGCTGGCCGACCTGGGCGCGGACGTGCTGCGCCTGCTCGACGACTTCGGGATCGAGCACGCGTCGTACTGTGGCGTGTCGCTGGGCGGGATGGTCGGCATGTGGCTGGCCGCGAACGCACCCGGGCGGATCGACGCCCTCGGGCTGTGCTGCACGTCAGCCCGCTTCCCGGACACCGATCTGTGGGTGCGGCGCGCGGCAGCCGTGCGGGCGGACGGTTTGCCGTCCATCTCCGCCCAGGTGGTGAGCCGCTGGTTCACGCCCGCGTTCGCGGCGCGCTTCCCGTCGGTCCCGGCCGCGTTTGCCGCCACCCTGGACGGCGTCGACCCCGAAGGCTACGCAGGCTGCTGCGACGCCATCGCCGGGATGGACCTGCGGCCCGCCCTGGCCGGGATCTCCGCGCCCACGCTGGTGATCTCCGGGTCGGAAGACCCGGCCACCCCGCCGTGGCACGGGGCCGTCATCGCCCGGGGGATCGAACGCTCCCGGCTGGCCGTCATCCGCGGCGCCTCGCACCTGGCCAGCGTGTCTGCTCCCGCCGAGGTGACCGCCGCGCTGGGTGCGCACCTGCTCGCGTCCGCCCCGCCCGGCTGGGGCTGAGTGCTCAGAGCGAGCCCCGGGCCGCTATCCATTCCGCCGGCTGCCCGGTCACCGCGGCGATGCGGTCGTAGTCCGCGTCATAGTGCAGGACCGTGGCGCCGTGCTCCTCGGCCGTGGCCGCGATGATCAGATCGGGCAGCCGGAAGTGGCGGTGCTGGCTGCGTTCCGCCAGCATCCGGTGCACCTCCAGGGCCCGGCTCATCGCCGTGGCCGTCACGTCCATCCAGCGCTGCCCGTGCAGGGCCGCCCACAGCACCTCGTACGCCCCGGGGTCCGGGGCGTTGTTGAAGTACTCCAGCGCGGTCATCTGGCAGACGGCCAGCCGTCCCTCGGTGAGCAGCCCGGCGAACCTGGCCCGCGCATCAGGGTCCCGGGCCTGCACCACATACGCCGAGGTGTCGGCCAGGTAGACCGGCCCGGCCATCAGCCGCCGGACCCGGTGTCCGGCCCGGCCGCCGCGTCCTGCCGGGCCAGTTCCCCGGGCCGGCCCAGGTCCCGGCCGCCGCCGTAGCGGAAGCTGCCGGCGCTCCCGCTGTAGTCCATCTCGACGCTGTCCAGCGCGGCCAGGATCTCGGCCGCCTCCGCCTTCAGCGCCTGGATCCGCAGCGCCTCGTTGATCGTCGCCACCTTGGTGTCCGTGCCAAGCACCACGCGCGCCGCCTCCAGCCACCCGTCGTTGACGTCCACAGTGATGCGTGCCATAACACGCATGATACACCAGGATCTGTATATCCAGGGCACCATATATTGGCGTACTCAGGCACCACCTATGGGATTTAGAGCGCACCGACAGGGTCGGGAAGGGGCATCAGCGCCGGTGCCGCGACCGGGCCGGGGCTGGCCGGGGATCAGCGGGTGGGGCGGAGGTGGGGGAGGACCGGGCGGATGACGGCGTCCGACCCGCGCATGGGGCGGCTGCCGAGCAGCACCCGGGTCAGGTCGTGCCGGCTGTCCAGCAGCTCGTCCAGGGCCAGGTTCAGGTGCCGGGCGCCGACCCGCAGCGCCGCTTCCTGGTCCCGGGCGGGGCCGCTGGCCGGGGTGGACCCGTTGACCCCCGCCGGGGCGGCGCCCGTTGGCCCGGGCGGCCCCGTTAGCCGGGGCGGACCCGCTGATCCCTGCCGCGGCTGCGCCGCTCACCCCCGCCGGGGCGGACCCGCTGGGCCGGGCTGCGCCGCCGCCCCGGCCCGGGTGGGAGCCGCTGGCCACGGCCGCCGCCAGGGCGCTGGCCACCGCCGGTGCCGCCGCCCGGGCCGCCCGGCCGTCGGCGGCGTACACCGCCGCCCGGCGCAGCAGTTCCCTGATGAAGGAGGCGTTCACCCCTTCTGTCCGGGCGACCACCGTGCTCACGCTGGACCGGCTGATCCGCAGGCTGCCCTGGTAGAGGCGGAGCAGCCGGCGCCGGGCCCTGGCGTCCGGGAGCGGGAGCCGGGCCGTGTGGTCGACCTGGCCCGGCCGCGCGGCCAGGACCTCCTCCAGGAGGTCCGCCCGGTTCGTGGTCAGCAGGAAGGTCACGTCGGCGTCGTCGCCGGTCCCCTCCATCTCGCTGAGCAGCCGCAGCAGCGCCGGGTGCAGCGGGGCGTGCGGGCCGCGCGGCTCGGCGGCCAGCTCCACGTCCTCCACCACCACGATCGAGGGCTGCAGGGTGCGCGCGATCGCGCAGGCCTCGCTGATGAACCGCAGCCCGGCACCGGAAATCACGATCGCCGTGACGTGCGGCAGCTGGCCGATCAGGTAGCGGACGGTGTGCGTCTTGCCGGTCCCGGGGGGCCCGTGCAGCAGGACGCCGCGCCGCAGGTGCTGGCCGCTCGCGCTGAGCTGGCCGGAGTGCCGGGCGATGCCCAGGACCTGACGCTCGATGCCGTCCAGCACGTCCGGGGGGAGGATCACGGTGGCCCGGTCGAGCCGCGGCCGGTCCAGGAACCCCAGCACGCTGCCACCGGCCGGCCCGCTGGCGTCCGCGCCGAACGAGATCACCTGCCCGCGGTAGACGTTGTGCCTGGTCGCCAGCGCGCGGATCTGGTCTGCGATCTGCCCGGCCGTCGCCTGATCCGCCGCCGTGACCTGGACACTGACCGTCTCGCGCGGGTCGTCCCCGGCCGGGCCGCGCAGCAGCACGGCCGACCGCTGGCCGCCGGAGTCCACCAGGTAGAGGCCGCAGGTCACGCACCCGCGGGTGATCCCGCCCGGCCCGGCCGGGCGGGCCGCGGTGGTGACGCTGCCGATACCCGGGACACCTGCTGGCGAGCGGGGCGGGTCGGCCGCGGTCAGGTCGGCCAGGTCGGCATGGCCGTGGCGGACGCCGGTCAGGCCGAGCAGCTCGTGCCGCAGGCCGGGACCGGCCAGCCACGCGTCCAGGCCGGCCTGCACGTTCACCTGGTCGTACGCGGGCCACGACGCGGTGACCACCGGCCAGCCGGCGGCCCGCGGGCCGAGGTGGGCGGCCAGGGCACGCTGAACAGGAGCGTCCTGTCCGCGGGCCGCGGCCACGGCCACGCTGAGTACGCGCCCGGCCAGCCGGGCCACGTCGGCGAGTTCCGGCCGGGGGCCCAGGCCCACCGCGGGCCACGGCCGGAAAGCGAGAAGTCCCCTGGGTATTCCCGGAATCCCCACGGGAGCAGCATAGACAGGGCCAGCCTGGATTATTGGGGCAACAGGGACCGTGCCCCGGATTCGATGGCCGCCTCGGACAGCAGCACGGCCTGGGCGGCGTCACCCAGCGGAATGAAGCTGTCTTCGCTGTTAACGCGGGTGATCCTCCCGGTGAACCCGGCGTCGATCAGCGTCGCGATGATGGCCTCGGACACCCCGCCGGTGCGCCTGGTCTCGTCGGCGACCAGGACCCGCCCGGTGACCGTGGCCTCGCGCAGGATGTCCGCCACCGGCAGCGGGGCGATCCAGCGCAGGTCCAGCACCCGGCAGCCGATCCCGTCCGCCGCGAGCCGGGCCGCCGCCCGCAGGCTCATCCGCAGCCCGTTGCCGAACGTGATGATGGTGATGTCGCGCCCGTTGCCGTAGCCGCGTGCGCTGCCGACCGGGACGGAGGCCGGCCACAGCCCGGGCGGGTCGTAGCGGGCCAGCCAGCCGCCGTCGCCGGCCTGGTGCAGGTCCCTGGTGTGGTAGAGCGCGATGGGTTCCAGGAAGACACAGACGCGGCCGTCCGCCTCGGCCGCCGCGAGGCAGGTCCGGAGCATGGCGGCGGCATCGTCGGGCCGGGCCGGGCAGGCGACGATGAGGCCGGGGATATCCCGCAGGCTGGCCAGCGCGTTGTCGTTGTGGAAATGACCGCCGAAACCCTCCTGGTAGGCGAGGGAAGCGATGCGCAGCACCAGCGGATTGCGGTACTGGGCCTGGGAGAAGAAGGAGAGGGTCGCGGCCTCGCCGCGGATCTGGTCGGCGGCGTTGTGCAGGTAGGCCAGGTACTGGATCTCCGGGACCGGCAGCAGCCCGGCCAGGCCCGCCCCCAGGGCCAGGCCCAGGATGGACTGCTCGTCCAGGAGGGTGTCGAACACCCGCGCGGCCCCGAACCGCTGGGCCAGCCCGCGGGTCACCCCGTACACGCCGCCCTTGCGCGCCACGTCCTCGCCGAAGACCAGCATGCCGGGCCGGGCGGCCAGCGCGTCGGCCAGCGCGGCGTTGATCGACTGCGCCAGCGTGAGCCCGCCGGCCGACTCGGGGAGCCGCCCGGCGAACGCCTCGTCCCGGCGCGGCGGTTCCGCCGCCAGGCTGGCCCCGGCCCACACCTGCTCGGGATGATGCGGCGCGAGGGGGGCCATCACCTGCGCGGCGGTGGCCAGCCGGGGGCTCCCGGCCACCTCGGCGGCGAGGCCGAGGATCCGGGCCCGGGACTCCTCGTAGCGTGCGGCCACCTCGGCCGGGGTCAGGATGCCCGCGGTCACCAGCAGCCGGGCCGTGCCGAGCAGCGGGTCGGCGGCCAGGTCCGCGGCGACCGCAGCCGCCCCGCGGTAGCTGGTTTCCACGTCCGAGCCCGCGTGCCCGCCGAACCGCACCACGGCCAGGTGCAGGAACGCGGGGGAGCGCCGTTCGCGGACCCAGGCCGAGGCGGCGAGCGCCGCGTCGTACACGGCGGCCAGGTCTGACCCGTCCGCGTGGAAGTATCCGAAGCCCGGGACCGCCCGGGTGGCGGCCCGGACCCAGCCGGGCGGGGTGCGCACGCTGATGCCGATCCCGTTGTCCTCGACCACCAGCAGCAGCGGCAGCGGCAGATGCTGGTAGGCACAGTAGGCGGCGGCGTTGATGGCCCCGGCCGCGGTGGAGTGGTTCAGCGACGCGTCACCGAGGCTGGCGGCCACGATCGCGTCCGCGGGCCACTGCGCGGGCCGGCCCAGCCGGGCCGCCCGGTCCAGGGCGAAGGCCAGGCCGAGGGCGCGGGGCAGGTGCGACGCGATCGTCGACGTCTGCGGGATGACGTGCAGCCGGGGGTGGCCGAACACCTTGTGGCGGCCGCCGGCGATGGGCTCGTCCACCGCGGCCACCAGGCCGAGCAGGACATCGCGGATCCCGTCCCTGGGCGGCCTGGCCTGCTGGCACCGGGCCAGGTAGAACGCGCCCGAGCGGTAGTGGAGCAGGGCCGGGTCGGTGACCCGCAGCGCGGCGGCCAGGCCGGCGTTGCCCTCGTGGCCGGACGACCCGATCGTGTAGTACCCGGCACCCTGGGCCCGCAGCCAGCGCGCGGCCAGATCGAGATGGCGGCTGGCCAGCTGGGCGTCGAAGAGCTCCAGGCAGCGCTGCCCGGTCAGCCCCGAGCCGTCCCGGACCGGGTCCTGGCCAGCCGGGCGCCCCCGGGGACCGTCAGGGGGATGGCCGTCCAGCGCGGCGACCACCTCGCCGAAATGGCGCTCCACAGGGTCTCGTCCGGCCTGCTCTCGTTCCGCCTGACCAGGGCTCATTTCTCTACGGTAGGGCCGGTTGCCCTACGGTAGGTGCGGCACCGTTGCTGACATCCGAGGAGGCCTGATGCTGCCCTGGTCCGCTGACCTGGCCGGCCGGATCGACGAGCACGTGATCACCAGCGAACTGCTGCGCGGCAACCCGCTGGGTGACCCGCACGAGCGGCCGCTGTGGGTCTACGTGCCGCCCGGCTACGACGATGAGCCGGGCCGGCGCTACGCGGCCGTGTACGTGATCCAGGGCTACACCGGGCACCTGGCCATGTGGCGGAACCGCTCGCCCTACCGGCAGCCGTTCCCCGAGACGGCCGACGCGGTGTTCGCGTCCGGGCAGGCGCCCGGGACCATCGTGGTCTACGTGGACGCCTGGACCGCTTACGGCGGCAGCCAGTTCGTGGACTCCCCGGGCACCGGCCGGTACCACTCCTACCTGTGCGAGGAGGTGGTGCCCTGGGTGGACGCGCACTACCGCACGCAGCCGGCCGCGGCGCACCGGGCCATCATGGGCAAGTCCAGCGGCGGGTTCGGCGCGATGATCACCCCGATGCTGCGGCCCGACCTCTTCGGGGCGCTGGCCACGCACGCCGGGGATGCACTGTACGAGCTGTGCTACATCCCCGAGTTCGGCAAGTCCGCGCGGCACCTGCGGGACTACGGCGGGGACATCTGGCGGTGGTGGGACGACTTCCGGTCCCGGGTCTCCTTCACCCAGGAAGCCGATCATGAGCTGCTCATGCTGCTGGGCGTGTCGGCCTGCTTCTCCGCGACCCCCGATGGCCGGGTGGAGCTGCCGTTCGAGCCGCAGACCGGCAGGCTCCGGCCGGACGTGTGGCAGCGCTGGCTGGACTGGGACCCGGTCCGGATGGTGCCGCAGTACGCGGAGGCGCTCCGCGGGCTGCGCGGGATCTGGATCGACGCCGGGAAGCGTGACGAGTGGTTCCTCGATCTCGGCGCGGAGGCCTTCCGGGCGGCCCTGGGCCAGGCCGGCGTCCCGGCCGAGGCGATCCACTTCGAGCTGTTCGAGGGCACGCACATGAGCATCGACTACCGGTATCCGCAGTCGCTGGCGTGGCTGGCCGCGCGCATCGCGGTCTAGCCGCGGCGCACAGATGCCCAGGCCAGATACGGTCGGCCGGCGCGGTAATAAAGTCGTAATCCGTAATGTGGGTCCGCTCATGAACGAGGGCGCGGGATAGTACGTGCTCGGGTTTATATGTCCGCCCCTCCTCATGAGCGGAGAGACACTATGCGTTACCGCAGATGGGCGCCGGCGGTCCTCGCCATTCCCGCCCTGCTGGTCGCCGCGTGCGGCAGCAGCACCTCACCCAGCACCGCAAGCGGCACGTCCGCCTCGGCCATGTCCACCAAGTCCATGCCCACCAAGTCCAGCTCGATGGGCGGATCCGGGATGAGCTCCGCGGGCCAGGCCGCGCTGGAGAAGATCAAGACGGGTGTCGGGCCGGTGCTGGCCGACGCCAAGGGCTTCACCGTCTACTGGTACGCCAAGGACACCCGGATGAGCTCGGCCTGCACCGGGTCCTGCGCGACCGCCTGGCCGCCCGTCACCGGCAAGCCCACGGCGGTCATGGGCGTGCGGCTGGTCGGCAAGTTCGGCACGATCACCCGGGCCAACGGCGTGCTCCAGGCCACCTACAAGGGGCACCCGCTGTACACCTACGCCGGTGACAGCGCTCCGGGCCAGACCAAGGGCAACGGGCTCGGCGGGGTCTGGCACGTGCTCAAGGTCAACCCGATCGGGGCCATGGCGCCCAGCGCGGCGATGTCCTCCAGCTCGCCAGCCCCGTCCGCGTCCGCATCGAGCAGCGGCTACGGGAGCGGCTACGGGGGTGGCGGCGGGTACTGAGCCCGCCGTAGCCCGGCCGGCGGCCCCGGGCCGCCCGGCGGCCGGCCGGGCTACGCGGTCTCGCCGAACAGATCGTTATTGACGCGGGAGAGGTGCGTGCGCATTGCCTCGGTCGCGCGCTCGCTGTCCCGGGCCCGGAGCGCGGCGACCAGCTCGGTGTGGTCAGCCTGGTACTTCTCGCGGCGTTCCCGTGACGCGCTGCGCCGCTTGAGGTCGCCCCAGGAATGGCCGTGCCGGGCGTTCTCGATGACCGCGTAGAGCTGCCCGAGCAGCGGGCTGTGGCTGGCCGCCATGATCGTGCGGTGCAGCGCCAGGTCCCAGTTCTCGAACTCGTCGTAGCTGGCCGCCCGGTCCCCGCCCGCCAGGCAGCGGTCCATCTCCCGGAAGTCGCTGGCGGTCGCCCAGGCTACGACGAGCGGCATGGCCAGGGGCTCGAGCAGCCTGCGGATCGTCATGACGTCGGCCGGCGCGTAGCCGCCCGGCGCCTCGGCGGCCGGGCCGGGCATCTGGCCGTTACCGGGCGCACCAGGGCCAGCGCCGCGCGCCCGCCCGTCCGGGCGCGTCCGTCCGGGCGCGTCCCGGCCTGGCCGTTGGCGGGCTCGCCCGCGTCCGGGTCCGGCCGCAGGAAGGTGCCGCGCCCGACCTCGCGGGAGATGTGCCCCTGCGCCTGCAGCACGGCGAGCGCGTGCCGGATCGAGGTACGGGTCGCCCCCATGTCCGCCGCGAGCTTGCGCTCGGTGGGCAGCCGGGAACCCGGGCCCAGGCCGGCCCGCGCCGACTCGGCCAGGATCAGCTCGGCCAGCCGGTACCTCAGCTCGGCCGGTATCGCGGTCCTGGTCCCTGCTGAATTCTGCATCCCCGCTGCTCTCTCCGCCCTGCTGCCCGTGCCGCCTGCCCGCCGCCTGGCTGCGCCGCGCCGCACCGGCAGTCGTCCCCAACTGCTCAACCAATGCTACCAATCGATACCAGAACGTGATGCCTGAGGGGCGTTAATTTCCACTTAACCCTATTGACCTGTTCCCGACAAGCGACCTATGCTCCAACCAATCCTCTTGTAGACAACCAATCGGAACCTCTGCAACCAATCCGAGCGGCCTGACGGCCTGCGCCCGAAGACCGCGACAGCCATCCCATCGAAGGAGATCGGGTACGTGAGGCTCGCCACCATTGCCACCCCGGACGGGCTGCGACTGCATGTGCGGGGCCGCTCCGGCTACGTTGACGTCGCTGAGGCCACGGGCGATCCACGGTTCGCCTCGCTGCACCACGTCCTGGAGGCAGGCCTCCCGGCCATGGACGCGATCCGGGCGCTGGCCGAGCGGGACGGCCGCGAGGTGGCGGACGCTGACTTCGGCCCGGCCGTGCCGGCCCCGCCGCGCATCCTCTGCCTGGGCCTGAACTACAGCGAGCACGCCCTGGAGGGCGGCCGTGAGGTCCCCACCTGGCCCGATGCGTTCGTGCGGGGCGCCGACAGCGTCCTGGGCCCGTACGCCGACCTGGTCAAGCCCGCCCTGACCGAGCGCTTCGACTACGAGGCCGAGCTCGGCATCGTGATCGGCGCGGGCGGCCGCTACATCACCGCCGACAAGGCCCTGGACGCCATCGCGGGCTTCACCGTCCTGAACGACGCGTCCGCCCGCGACTGGCAGCGGGCCGCCAGCCAGTGGACGGCCGGCAAGAACTTCGAGGGCAGCATGCCCCTCGGCCCTGAGGTGGTGACCACCGACGAGCTGGACGTTTCCGACCTGGCCATCAGCTCCACGCTGAACGGGCAGGTCATGCAGTCGGCCCGGACCTCGCTGATGCTCGTCGACGTACCCAGCGCCGTCGAGTTCTTTTCCTCTTTCACCCGGCTGATGCCCGGCGACGTCATCGCCACCGGCACGCCGGGCGGCGTCGGGTTCGCCCGCACGCCACCCGTCTGGATGCACCCCGGGGACGTCATCGAGGTCTCCGTGGAAGGACTCGGCACCATCCGCAACCGGGTGGTGGCCGAGGAAGACGCCCCGCAGGACTGGCGCTGGCGTCCTGGTACCCCGCTCAAATCCGGCTTCTGAGCCACGTCACTCCACCCAGGTACGGAGGGGGACAATGAAGTTCACGACCCTCAGGCGCGTGGCCTCGGCCACCGGGAACCATAGCCGTCCGGCTGCGGGCACCCGGTCCGGGCCGATGCGCGCCGCAACCATATTCGCCGCCGGTGCCCTGGCCGTCGGCCTGGCCGCCTGCGGCAGCAGTTCCAGCGGCGGCAGCTCAGCCGGGGGCAGCAGCTCCGGCGGCGCCTCCGGCAGCAAGCTCACCGTGGCCGACGTCGCCCCGTTCAGCGGCGCCGACGCCGCCCTCGGCCCGACGTACCTCGCGTCCTGCTACGGCGCGACCGCGGCCATCAACCAGGCCGGCGGCGTGCTGGGGCACACGCTGACCTGCAAGAGCGTGGACACCCGCGGTGACCCGGCGGACGCGGTCCCGGCGGTGAACCAGATGTTCGCCTCCACCCCGGGCCTGGCCCTGGTCATCGGCTGCACCTCGGACGAGGCGGCCTCGGTGGCGCCGGTCATCAACGCGCACAAGATGGCCATGTTCTGCATGACCGGGCAGTCCGAGTTCGACAGCGTCCACTACCAGTACTTCTACCGGCTGGTTCCTCCCGACCTGGAGGAGTCCTACGCCATGGTGGCCATCGCCCAGCAACTGCACTACAAGCGGATCGCCCTGGCGTTCGGCAACGACATCGGGTCGCAGACCTTCATCCAGCCCGCGATCAGCGCGCTGAAGAAGGCCGGGATCACGATGACGACCAACCAGACGCTGGACCTGAAGGCGACCACGTTCCGCAGCGAGGCCGAGGCGATCGTCCATTCCCACCCCGACGCGATCATGACCGAAGCGCTGGGCGCCGCGGACCCCACCCTCTTCTCCGAGATCAAGCAGCTCAACGGCGGGAAGATGATCCCGGTCATCGGCACCTCGGCCGCCATCTCCCCGGCGTTCTTCAAGTCCGCGGCGGCCGCGGTCGGCGCCTCGGCCTTCACGTCCGGATTCCACGCGGACAACCTGGTCGTCGAGTCCAGCGGGCCCGCCTACCAGGCCTTCTCCAAGGCGCTGCTGTCCCAGCAGGGCAAGGTGCCGGGAGCCACCGGTGACTTCACCACCTACCTCAGCGCCCCGGGCGGCGTGCACCTCTACGACGGGATCAACCTGGCCTCGCTGGCCATGATCATGTCGAAGAGCACCTCCCCGAGCGTCTACGGCCCGGACATCATCAAGATCGGGAACGGGGTGCCCGGCGCCACGCTCTGCTACTCCTTCGCCCAGTGCGCCACCTTGCTCAAGGCGGGGAAGGCGATCAGGTACGAAGGGCCGGGCGGGCCGACCAACTTCGACAGTTTCCACGACTCGACCGGCATCTTCCAGGTCGATACCTACACCCCCTCCGGCCAGGTGAAGGTGGTGGGCAACCTGACCGCTGCCCAGCTCAGGGCACTGGCCGGATGACCGCAGGCACCATGCACCGCGCTGCCCAGGCTCCGCCGCCCCCCCGGGGGAGCCTGGGCGGCCCGGGGGAAAGCCCGGCGGGCCGCCCAGGGGGCGGCCCGCCGGGCGGTCCCCGGGGCCGGGCCGGTTCAGGGACCGGTGGCTCGTGACGATCTTCCTTTCCGCGGTCGGCTTCGGGCTGGTCACCGCCTCGGTGCTGGCCATCGCGTCGGTCGGCTTCACGCTCCAGTTCGGCGTCACCGATGTGCTCAACCTGGCCTTCGGCGCCATCATGATCGCCGGGGCCTTCGTGGCGTACGTGGTGAACGCGGCCGGGCTGTCGGTCTGGATCGGCCTGGTCGCGGCGGTGATCGTCTGCTCGCTCGGCTCGGTGGTGCTCAACTCGGGCGTGTACACGCCGTTCCAGCGGCGGGGCACGTCGCCGATCACGATGGTGATCGTGTCGCTCGGGATCACCCTCATCATCGAGTTCGGCGTCCAGGCGCTGGCGGGCGGGACCGCGGTCTCCTACACCATGAGCCAGGGCCCGACGCTGCACCTGGGCGGCCTGATCCTGAGCGTCGTCCAGGTGGTCGTCATCGGGCTCAGCCTGCTGGTCATGATCGGCGTGCACGGCCTGCTGCGCTACACCCGGCTGGGCAAGGCCATGCGCGCCACCGCGGCCAACCGGTCGCTGGCCCGCAACTGCGGCATCCGGACCGACCGGGTCATCACCGTCACCTGGGCGCTGACCGGCGCGCTGTGCGGGCTGGCCGGCGTGGTGTTCGCGATGGACTCGGGCAGCTTCGACGCCACCGCGACCGACCTGTTCCTGGTGCTCATCCTGGCCGCGGTGTTCCTGGGCGGCCCCGGCCAGGCGTACGGCGCCATGCTCGGCGCCCTGATCATCGGCCTGGCCACCGAGATCAGCGCCGCCTACATCACCGCCGACTACAAGTACGTCGTCGCCTTCGTGGCGCTGCTCATCATGCTCGGGGTGCGCCCGACCGGCCTGCTCGGGGCCCGGACATGAGAATCAGGCGGGGAGCCGGATGAACGCCTTCTATCTCATCAACCTGCTGGTCTACGCCGCGGTGGACGCCATGGCCTGCCTGGGCCTCAGCCAGCAGTTCGGGGTGGCGGGCGTCACCAACTTCGGCTTCATCATCTTCCAGGCCGCGGGCGGCTACGCGGCGGCGGTCCTGGCCCTGCCGCACGACGCCGCCAACGGCGGCTTCCAGTCCTACATCGCCGGGTGGAACCTGCCGTTCCCGGTGCCGTGGATCGGCGCGGCCGTGGTCGGCGGCCTGATCTCGCTGCCGTTCACCTTCCTGGTGGGCCGCAGGCTGCGCGGTGACTTCGCCGCGGTCGGGCTCCTGGTCACCGCGGTCCTGCTCAACCTGCTGGTGACGAACTACCGGCCGCTGCTGAACGGCGATGCGGGCCTGTCGCTCATCCCCACCCCGCTGCACGGCGACAACGTGTTCAGCGTGCAGTCGCTCGGCTACCAGTGGGTCTTCGCACTGGCCGCCATCCTGCTGGCGGTGGCCGTCTTCCTGCTGGTGCGCCGGATCACGGCCTCCCCGTACGGCCGCAGCCTGCGGGCCATGCGGGACAACGACGTGGTCGCGGACTCGCTGGGCAAGAACCTGCTCTCGCTGCGCACCGTGATGCTGGTGACCGGCGGCGCCATCGCCGGGCTGAGCGGCGGGATCCTGGTCACCTACATCACCACCTGGTCCCCGGCCGCGTGGGGCTACGCCGAGACCGTGGTGCTGTTCGCCGCGGTGATCATCGGCGGGGCCGGCAACCACGTCGGCGCGGTCCTCGGCGCCATCCTGGTCCCGGTGGGTTTCGAGGAGATCACCCGGTTCATCCCCACCTCGAACAGCCTGCCGCCGAACCTGATCCCCTCGCTGCAGTGGGTCGCGATCGGGCTGCTCATCGTGCTCTTCCTGTGGCTGCGACCACAGGGCATCCTCCCGGAGCGCAAACGCGTCATCACGGTGCCCGCAGCCAAGGCAGGCGCGGCCAGCGCAGGTGCGCCAAGGCAGGTGCAGCCAAGGCAGGTGCAGCCAAGGCGGGCGCGGTCCCGGCGGCACCGGCGCCCCGGGCGCCAGTACAGCCGCCGGCGCCTGCGGAGGACCGGCCCGTCATGCTCGAAACCGTGGACGTGGTCCGGGAGTTCGGCGGGGTGCATGCGGTGGCCGGGGTGTCGTTCCAGGTCCGGAAGGGCACGCTGACCGGGCTGATCGGGCCGAACGGGGCCGGGAAATCGACGCTGCTGGCCATGCTGGCCGGGACCCTGCCGGTGACGTCCGGCACCATCCTGTACGAGGGCCGCGACATCACCGGGATGGCGGCCTTCCGGCGGGCCCGGCTGGGGCTGGTCCGGACCTTCCAGCTGGCCAGCGAGTTCAAGCGGCTGACCGTCATGGAGAACCTGCTGTCCGCGGTCCCCGGCAACCGGGGGGACACCTTCCGCGGCTCCCTGCTCGGGAAACGCTACTGGCAGGCGGACGAGTCGGCGGCGATCGCCCGGGCCGAGGCGGTCCTCGAGCGGTTCGGCCTGGAGCAGTTCGCCAACCACTACGCCGGTGACCTGAGCGGCGGCCAGCGCAGGCTGGTCGAGATCATGCGGGCGCTGATGGCCGAGCCGGCCACGCTGCTCCTCGATGAGCCGATGGCGGGCGTGCACCCGAACCTGGCCCGGCGGATCGGCCGCGAGCTAGTCTCGCTGTGCGAGGAGGGGATGACGATCCTCATGGTCGAGCACGAGCTGGCCATCATGGACGAGTTCTGCGATCCGGTGGTGGTGATGGCCGAGGGGGCGGTCCTGGCCGAGGGGACCATGGAACAGCTCCGGGGCCGCAGCGAGGTCGTGGAGGCCTACCTTGTCGGCTGAGCTGGCCCTGACCGGCCTCCCGCTGCGGGCCGAGAAGGTCACCGCCGGCTACGGCGGCGACCCGGTGATCCGGGACATCACCCTGAGCGCGGACCCGGGGGAGGTGGTCTCCCTGGTCGGCCCCAACGGGTCAGGCAAGAGCACGCTGCTCAAGAGCCTGGCCGGCGTGGTGCGCCTGTCGTCCGGCACGGTGAAGGTCGGCGAACGGGACCTGACCAACCTGGCGCCCGAGGAGATCGCCCGGGCCGCGGTCGGCTACGTGCCCCAGGTGGACGACGTGTTCAGCCCGCTCAGCGTCAAGGAGAACCTCGAGATGGGCGGCTACCTGCTGCGGCGCCAGCAGATAGCCGAGCGCGTCGAGCGGGTGCTGGCCATCTTCCCCCGGCTCGGCGGCATGCTCGGGCGCAGCGCCGGGAAGCTCAGCGGCGGCGAGCGCAAGATGCTGGCCATGGGCCGGGTGCTGATGCTCGACCCGGGCCTGTTCCTGCTGGACGAGCCGACCGCGAACCTGGCCCCGATCGTCGCCGGGGAACTGCTCAACGAGCATGTCCGCCACCTGGCCGTCAGCGGGGCCGCGGTGCTCATCGTCGAGCAGCGGGCCAAGGCGGTGCTGGCCATCTCGGACCGCTCGTACGTGCTCGGCGGCGGCGAGGTGCGGATGGAGGGCACCCCGGCCGAGCTGTCCGGGCGCCCCGACTTCGTGGAGTCCTTCCTCGGCGGCCGGGGTGCCGCGGCCGCGCCGTCCGGGGACGCCTGACGTGACCAGGCTCTCCGCGGCCTTCTGGGCGTAGCATCGGTTGACATGGCGGATCACGGCGGCCCGGATCACCCGGGCCCGGGCGAGACAGCCACCGGCGGCACAGTCACCGGCGGCTCAGCTGCGGAGTGGTCCGCCCCGCGGTTCCTCCAGGTGCAGACGACCACCGACTCCCGGGCCGAGGCGGTCGAGCTGGGCCGCGACGCGGTGGCGGCCCGGCTGGCCGCCTGCGCCCAGGTGAGCGGCCCGGTGCTGAGCAGCTACTGGTGGGAAGGCGATCTCGAGCGGGCCGAGGAGTGGACGCTGCTGCTGAAGCTGCCGGCCGCGCGCTACCAGGAGCTCGCGGACTTCCTCAGCCAGCGGCACAGCTACGACGAGCCCGAGATCGTCGCCACGCCGATCGTGGCGGGATCCGCGGCCTACCTCAGCTGGATGGACGAGGTAACCCAGCCGCGCTGACCGCGGGGTTCAGCGCTCCGGAACCGGCGGGGCGTTCCAGGTCAGCACGACCGGCTGGCCGTGCTCGGTGCCCAGGGTGGACAGTGTCCCGGTGTCCAGCCGCAGCAGGCGGCCGCCGGCGGGCTCCAGGCCGAGCCAGCGGGCGGCCAGCACCCGCAGCATGTGCGCGTGCGACACGAGCACCACGTTCCCCCCGGGCAGCAGCGGCCGCACCCGGTCCAGCACCGCGTCCGCGCGGGCCCCGACCTGCTGCACGGTTTCCCCGGGGTGGCCGGCGCCGCCGGGAATCACCCCGTCCCGCCACAGGTACCAGCCGGGGCGCTGCTCCCTGATCTGGGCCGTGGTCATGCCCTCGTACCCGCCGTAGTCCCACTCCTGCAGATCAGGGTCGGGTGCGGCGCTCAGCCCGGCCAGCTCCGCGGTCCGCACCGCGCGCTGCGCCGGGCTGGTGAGCGCGGCCTGGATCTGGCGTGCGGCCAGCGCCGGGGCCAGCGACTTGGCGGCGGCCTCGCCGTCCGGCGTGAGCGGGATGTCCGTCCGCCCGGTGTGCCGCCCGGCCTTGCTCCACTCGGTCTCGCCGTGCCGGAGCAGGATCAGTTCTCCCATGGGCCCCATCTTGGCTGACCCGGCCGCCGGCCGGGCACCCGCCGCCCGATCAGGCTGTCGCGTCACGGCTTGACCCGGCCGCCTTCCACATGTAAGTTTTTCCTGACAGGTGAAAGAAGGCGACCGGGGAGTGACGCTGACCAGTGACGAGCTGCTTACCGTGCTCACGGCGGTGGCGAACCCGCACCGGATGCGGATCGTCGCCGAGCTGCGGGACGGCCGGGTGCACGTCAGCGAGCTGGCCCGGCGGCTCGGCATGTCCCGGCCCCTGCTGTACATGCACCTGGACAAGCTGGAGAAGGCGGGCCTGGTGGCCGGCCAGCTGGAGCTGTCGCAGGACGGCAAGGCCATGAAGTACTTCGAGCTGGCCCCGTTCGACCTGCACCTCAACGCGGAAACGATCATCTCGGCGCTGCGTGACGGCAGCGGCGCGGAAGGGGACGACGTGGACACCCAAGAGACCGGCCCGGAAGGACACCCGAGATGACCGCGACGCATCTGGCCGCCCACCACCTAGCCGCGCTGACCAGCAGCGCGGAAGCAGGGATCCTGATCGGCCTGGGCATCCCGTTCTGCATCTGCGCGGCGGCCGCGATCATCGTCTGGGCCTATTTCCGGCTCCAGGCACACCGCGCCGACGCGGTGGCGATGGCCGAGTACCGCAAGCTGGCCGAGGAGGCCGTGGCCAACCAGCAGGAGCTGCGGACCGAGCTGGCCAAGCTGACCGAGCACGTCCGCGCGGTCGAGCAGCTGATGCGGGACGTGGGATGAGCAGCCGGCTGCCGTTGTACCGGAACCCGCTGCGGCTGGCCGTGTCCGGCAGCACCTGGCGCGCGGCCGGCTTCCTGGCCGGTTATGTCTTCGTCGCGGGCTGGCTGCTGTTCGCCGTCGCCTTCACCGCGACGGTGACCGCCGCCGTCTTCATGATCACGCTGGCCGGGATCCCGCTCCTGGTCGCGGCCTCGGCCGTGCTGCGCGGCTGCGCCAGCGCCGAGCGTGCCCGGCTGCGGCCGGTGCTGGCCGGGCCGGTCCGCGGCGGCTACCGCCCGGTGACCAGGCCGGGCATCCTGGCGCAGGTCGGGACCCGGTGGCGGGACCCGGCCACCTGGCGGGAGGTGGCTTACCTCATCGGGCTGTGGCCGCTGCTGTTCGCCCTGGACACGACCGTGCTCGCCGTCTGGATCACGCTGCTCGCCGGGGTGACCATGCCGGCCTGGTACTGGGCGCCCCCGCAGACGTTCGGCAACGGCCAGACCGCGCACGGGATCCAGCTCGGCTACTTCCCTGACGGCCCGCACGGGCCCGGCTCCTGGGGTATCTACGTGGACACGCTGCCCAAGGCCTGCCTCGCCGCGGCCTGCTTCCTGGTGGCGTTCCTGCTGTTCAACTACGTGCTCGTGCTGACCGCGCAGGCGCACGCCCGGATCGGGCGCGCCCTGCTGCGGGCCCCGGGGGACCCGCTGGCCGAGGTGAAGGAGGTGCTCACCCGCCCGGGCCCGCTGGGCCCCCTGCACGCAGCCCGCTAAGACCAGCCCGGCTAAGACCAGCTCGCTAAGACCAGTCCGGTAAGAGCGGCCAGAGAGGGCCGCGCCCCCGCCCGCGAGGGATCAGCTCGCAGGCGGGGGCCCACGACAGACCCACGCACCGTCCTCGAGAGAAGGCCATGATGCGCCAGCCGTCCAGTTCAGTATTGCCCGAAACCAGGCCGGGCCGCGAGCAGCCCCGCCGGTCCCGCGCCCCCGTCGTCGAGCGGGTCGCGGGGTGGAGCATCCGGCACCGCAAGACCGCCGTGCTCGGCTGGCTCGTCCTGGTCGCCGCGGTGTTCATGGCCGGGCACATGCTGCCCGCCAAGAACGTGCCGTCCTACGACGCCGGCCAGTCCGGCCAGGCCGAGCAGACCCTGCAGCGGCTCGGGGTGGTCACCCCGCCGCAGGAGAACGTGCTGATCCAGTCGCGGGGGACGGGCCGGCTCGGCTCGGACCCGCAGATGCGCCAGGCCGCGGCGCAGGTGGTGACCGCGCTGTCCGCCCTCCCGCATTCCGCGCGGGACATCGCCTCGCCCTTCAGCCCCGGCCACGCTGGGCTCGTGGCCGGGGATGGCCGCAGCGCTCTGGTCACCTTCCAGATCCCCGGAAAGGCCAGCAACGAAGACCAGTCCGTGGCACCGGCCTTGCGCGCGGTGGCCGGGATCCAGGCCCGCCATCCGGGGCTGCGGATCGAGGAGGCCGGGGACGCGAGCACCGACCGGGCCGCGAACGCCCTGATCAGCCAGGACTTCCGCAAGGCGGAGGTGACCTCGGTGCCGGTCACGCTGGTCCTGCTGGTGATCGTGTTCGGCGCGCTGATCGCGGCGGGCATCCCGCTGCTGCTGGCCGCCACCGCGGTGACCACCGCGATCTCGCTGCTGGCCATCCCCGGCCAGTGGCTGCCGGTCGGGTCCAGCACGTCGGAGGTGGTGCTGATCATCGGGATGGCCGTCGGGGTGGACTACTCCCTGTTCTACCTGCGCCGTGAGCGGGAGGAGCGGGCCCGCGGCGCGGGTACCGCGGAGGCGCTGCGCCGCGCCGCGGCCACCTCGGGGCGGGCCATCGTGGTGTCCGGGCTGACCGTCATGATCGCGCTGGCCGGGCTGTTCCTCACCGGGTACGCGGTGTTCACCGGCGTGGCGATCGGCACCATCGCCGTGGTCGGCGTGGCCGTGGCCGGGTCGCTCACCGCCCTGCCCGCGCTGCTGTCCTGGCTGGGCCGGTGGGCCGACCGGGGCCGGATCCCGTTCCTGGGCCGCAGGCGCACCGCCGCCCGCCCGTCCCGGCTGTGGGCCGCGCTGGTCCGCCGCGTGGTGGCCCACCCCGCGGCCTGGGGCACGGTGGCCGCGCTGGCCATGATCGCGCTCGCGGTGCCCGGCCTGGGCCTGCGCCTGGGTAACCCGCCCAACGGCGGCTTCTCCGCCCGGGTGCCGGTAGTGGCGGCCATGGACCGGATCGACCAGGCGTTCCCCGGCCGGCCCGGGCCGGCCGAGGTCGTGGTGACCGGCCAGGACCTGAACGGCCGCCCGGTGGCGGCGGCGCTGGCCGCGCTGCGGGACCGGGCCTCGGCCCGCGGGCCGATCCGCGGGCCGGTCACGGCCGCCCCGGTGGCTCACGGCCGCGCGCTCGTGGTCAGCGTGCCGCTGGCCGGCGCCCAGTACGGTTCCGTGGCGGATCATGCCCTGCTCGTCCTGCGCGAGCGGGTGCTGCCGCAGACGCTCGGCGCGGTGCCCGGCATCAGCTACGCGGTGACCGGGAACACGGCCGCCAGCCACGACGACATCGCGATCCTGCGCAGCCGGACCCCGCTGGTCCTGGCGGCCGTGGCCCTGCTGGCGTTCGTCCTGCTCCTGGTGGCGTTCCGGTCGGTGACGATCCCGCTGGTCTCGATCTCGCTGAACCTGCTGTCGGTGGGCGCGGCGTACGGCGTGATCGCGCTGATCTTCCAGGACGGGCGGCTGGAAGGCCCGCTCGGCTTCACCGGGTACGGCGCGGTCGTGCCCTGGATCCCGCTGTTCATCTTCGTGTTCCTGTTCGGGCTGAGCATGGACTACCACGTGTTCATCCTCAGCCGGATCCGGGAACTGCGCGCGGGCGGCGCCCGCACGCAGGACGCGGTGGTCGGCGGCATCGCCAGCAGCGCCGGGGTGGTGACCAGCGCCGCGGTCATCATGGTCGCGGTGTTCTCGATCTTCGCGACGCTGTCCCTGATCCAGCTGAAGATGCTCGGCGTGGGCCTCGCGGTGGCGATCCTGATCGATGCCACCGTGGTGCGCGGCATCCTGCTGCCCGCCTGCCTGGCCCTGCTGGGCGAGCGCAGCTGGTACCTGCCGCGCTGGCTGGGCTGGCTGCCCGGGCGGGGAGAGTGTCCCGGCCCGGTGACCGCCGCCGGGGGAGAGCGCCCGGTGACCGGCGCCGGGGCGGCGGGCCCGGCGGCCCCGGCCCGCGTGCCAGCCGTCCCCGCCGGGGAGGAGGCCTGGCCCGCGCGCTGAGCCCCGCCCAGCCCCGGTCCGGCCGTCCGCGCCGCCCGGCCCGGCCACCCGGCCGGACCGGGGCGGCCGGGCGGGCGGCGGCCGCGACTTTTCCCGCGCGACGTGCGGGCCGGCAGGCGTTTTGCCCGGTTCGGGGGCACGCCGCGCGGGAAAAGCCGGCTGGTCAGGAGGGGTGGCGGTTCCTGGAGGTTGGCTGAGAGGTTGCGCATAATCACTGGACACTGACGTCAGTGTCACAAAAGTCTGGCATGCTGGTCGGGATCCATGACACGCGCGTCAGTTAAGCCTGCCGCGCATCCCCCGACCCCGCGAGGCCTGATGCGCGACACGCTCAACCCAGCCCTGCCCGAGGTACGGACGCCGCTGCCGGAGGTGCGCCGCCCGGCGCCGGACGCTCCCGCGCCGGTTTCCCAGCCGGCCCCCAGCCGGCTGAGCGCCGGCCCCGGGCACCGATGGTCGAGCGGATCGCCTGCTGGAGTGCGCGGCACCGGATCGCGGTGGTGGTGGGCTGGCTGGTGCTGGCCGGGGCCGCGCTGCTCGCCGGGCAGCTGCTGGGCACGCAGAGCCAGCAGCAGTACGACCCGGGGCAGGCCGGCCGGGCCGAGCAGATGCTGCACCAGCTCCACGTGGTCAGCCCGCCCCAGGAAAGCGTGCTCATCCAGGCCCGCGGCAGCGCGCCGGCGGACACCTACGGGCGGAGCCCGCAGCTGCGCGGGGCGGTCGCCGACGTGGTCCGCGCGCTGCAGGCGCGGCCCGGGGCGGCCCGCGACATCCGGTCCCCGCTGAGCCCCGGCGGCCAGGCCCTGGTCTCGGCGGACGGCCGCAGCGCGCTGGTCACGTTCAACGTGGCCGGCCCGCACGCCAGCGCGGATGCCACCGTCCGCGCGGACCAGGCCGCGGTGGCCCGGGTGCAGGCCGCCCACCCCGGCCTGATCGTGGCCGAGGCGGGTGACGCGAGCACCGACCAGGCCGCCAGCACGATGATGGGCAAGGACTTCCACAAGGCCGAGCTCACCTCGGTGCCGATCACGCTGATCCTGCTGCTCGCGGTGTTCGGCGCGCTGATCGCGGCGGGCATCCCGGTGCTGCTGGCCGGCAGCGCGGTCATGGTCGCGGTGTCGCTGCTCGCGGTACCCAGCCGGTGGCTGCCCATCGGGTCCAGCACGTCGGAGGTGGTGCTGATCATCGGGATGGCGGTCGGCGTCGACTACTCCCTGTTCTACCTGCGGCGGGAACGGGAGGAACGGGCCGCGGGCGCGTCCTTCCCGGCCGCCCTGGCCACGGCCGCGCACACCTCCGGCCGGGCCATCCTGGTCTCCGGGCTGACCGTGATGGTCTCGATGGCCGGGCTGCTGCTGACCGGGATCGACCTGTTCACCGGGATCGCGGTCGGCACCATCCTGGTCGTCGGCGTGGCGGTGATCGGCTCGCTCACGTTCCTGCCGGCCCTGCTGTCCCTGCTGGGGCCGTGGGCCGACCGCGGCCGGATCCCCTTCCTGGGCCGGCACCGGACCCAGGCCCGGCCGTCCCGGCTGTGGGCCGCGCTGGTGCGCCGGGTGGTGCGCCGGCCGCTGGTGTGGGGCGGGATCGCCGCGCTGGCCCTGCTGGCGCTGGCCGCGCCCGCGCTCGGCATGCGCACCGGCACCCCGGCCATCGACCTGCCGGCCAAGCTCCCCGTGGTGCAGACCCTCGACCAGATCCAGCGCGCCTTCCCCGGCCGCCCCGCCCCCGCGCAGGTGGTGGTCATGGGCGGCGACGTGTCCGGGCCGCGGATGCGCGCCGCGGTGACCGCGCTCCAGGCCCGGGCGTCGGCCCACGGGGTCATCCACCGGCCGGTCACCGCCCAGGTGGTCGGCGACGGCCGGGGGCTGGTGATCTCCGTCCCGCTGGCCGGTGACGGCACCGACTCGGTGTCCCGCCACGCCCTGCTCGACCTGCGCGACCAGATCCTGCCCGCCACGGTCGGGACCGTGCCCGGAGCCAGCTACGCCGTCACCGGGAACACGGCCAGCGGCTACGACTTCAACGCGGCGCTGCACTCCCGCACGCCGCTGGTGTTCGCCGCGGTCGCCGGCCTCGCGCTGCTCCTGCTCATGGTGGCGTTCCGGTCGCTGGCCATCCCGCTGATCTCGATCGGGCTGAACCTGCTCTCGGTCGGGGCGGCGTACGGCCTGATCACGCTCATCTTCCAGGACGGGCACCTGCAGGGGCCGCTGGGCTTCACCTCGTTCGGCGGGATCATCCCGTGGGTCCCGCTGTTCATGTTCGTGTTCCTGTTCGGGCTGAGCATGGACTACCACGTGTTCATCCTGAGCCGGATCCGCGAGCTGCGCGGCCGGGGCAGAACTCACGAGCAGGCCGTGATCGGCGGGGTGGCCGCGTGTTCCGGCGTGGTGACCAGCGCCGCGGTCATCATGGTCGCCGTCTTCTCGATCTTCGCCACGCTGTCGCTCATCGAGCTGAAGATGATCGGCGTCGGCCTGGCCTCCGCGGTGCTGATCGACGCGACGATCGTGCGCGGCATCCTGGTGCCCGCCGCGCTGGCCCTGCTGGGCGAGCGCAGCTGGTACTTCCCGCGCTGGCTGGAGTGGCTGCCGGGCTGGCGGCTCGAGGCGCCCGGCCCGGACCCGCTGGCCAGTGCGCCCGTGGCCGCGCTGACCAGCGCGCCCGTCGCTCCGCCCGCCCCGCCGGAGCCAGAGGTAGTCTTGGCGGGTGAGCGAACCGGGTCCCGGGAGGGCGCGGCCTGACGACCCCCCGTCATCCCCGGCCCCGGCTTTAGCGCCAGCCCCGGCCGCAGCGCCAGGCCCCGCGGCGCCTGCGGTAGCAGCGCCCCGGCTTTCCCCTGAAGCGTCCCTGCCGAGCCCGTGGCGGCTGAGCCTGTCCCTGCTGAGCCTGTGCCCGGTGTGCCTGTGCCCCGTGAGCCTGTGCCCGGTGAGCCTGGGCCCGCGCCCGGGTCCCCGGCGGCGGCCGGGCCCGGCCCGGCGCCGGCTGGGCTCGAGGCACTGCTGGTCCCGCCGCCCGCGCCCGAGCCTGAGGTGCTGGCCGCCCCCGGACCCCGGCCGGCGTGACCGCCCCGGCTCCGCCGCCCGCGGGTGGCGGCCGGCGCCGCCGCGTGCTGCTGATCACGCTCACGGCCCTGGCCGGGGTCTGCTGCCTCGCGGTGGCGCTGGTCGCGGGCCGCGCGGCCATCGCCGCGAAGACCCGCCCGCCGACCCCGGCGGAACGCGCCGCGGCCGCCGCGGCCGCGGTGGCCCGCCGCTGGCGATCCTGGCCCGCGGGCCGGATCTTCCCGGCCGGGCTCGGGTACACCACCACGCTGAACGGCCGCGAGACCGCGCGCCGGGCCGGCATCTCGCCGGACGACCGCTGCGCCGCGGCCCTGGACGCCGCGCTGGCCCGCCCGGCCCGCCAGGAGCGCTGCCGGGCCGGGATCCGGGCCAGCTACGTCGACGAACTGGACGGCGTCGTCTACACCACGGGCGTGCTCGCGTTCCCCGACCCGGCCCGGGCCGCCGCGTTCGCCCGCCGGCTCCCGTCGGCCCGGCCCCCGGCCGCCGCGCTCCGCGCCCTGGCCCTGCCGGGGACGGCGAGTGCGCGGTTCACCGCCGCGGCCCGCCAGACCGCGACCGCCCGGCAGGACGGTCCCTACGTCCTGCTCACCGTGGCCGGCTACGCGGACGGACGGCCGGCCGCCGCCACCGGCGAGTTCGACGCGGCGGCGTTCAGCGCCGCCGGGCAGCTGGCCCGCGAGATCCTGGCCCCGCTCAACCGGCCCGCCGTGGTCAACTGCGCCCGCCGGCAGTGGTCGTGCTGACCGGGCCGGTCTGGGTGCGGGCCACGCTGGCGGCCGCGGCCGCCGTCTCCCTGCCGTGGCTGGGCGGGCCCCAGCGCGGCCCGGTCGCCGGGCCAGCCACCGGGCCGGCCGGCGTGACCCGGGCCGGCCCCGGCCCGGGGCCCGGGGCCCAGGTCCGCACGGCCGAGCAGGCCCAGCTCAAGGCCATCGACGCCGCGGCCGCCTGGCGGCTGAGCCGGGGCCGCGGGGTGACCGTGGGGGTCCTGGACACCGGCGTGGACCCCGGCGCGGCGGACCTGTCCGGGTCGGTCCGCACCGGGCCGGACTACACCCTGGGCGCCGACCCGCCCGGCTACCAGCCGCCGCATCTGCACGGGACGTTCATCGCCTCGCTCATCGCCGGGCACGGCAGCGGGCCGGGCCGGGCGGGCGGGATCATCGGCGTCGCGCCCGCCGCCCGCGTGCTCTCCGTCCGGGTCATCCTGGACGACCAGGAACCCGGGCTCGGCCCGTACAACACCAATCCCCGGTTCGCCGACGCGATCGGCCGGGGCATCCGGTACGCGGCCAGCCACGGGGCCGGGGTCATCAACATGTCCCTGGGCTCCGCCGAGCCCAGCCAGGCCATGCAGTCGGCCCTGGCCTACGCCGTGTCCCGCGGCGTCGTGGTGGTGGCGTCGGCCGGCAACAGCGGGGCCCCCGGCCCGGCCTTCACGCCGTACTCCTACCCGGCCTCGTTCACCGGGGTGGTGTCGGTCGCGGCGGTGAGCGACTCCGGGGTGCGGGCCCCGTTCTCCGACCGCAACTCGTCCGTGGTGCTCGCCGCGCCCGGCGTCAGCGTGATCGGCGCCGGGCCGGGCGGCAGCTACCTGCAGGCCAGCGGGACCAGCCCGGCGGCGGCCTTCGTGTCCGGGGTCGCGGCCCTGATCCGGTCGGCGTACCCGCGGCTCTCCCCGGCCCAGGTGGAGCAGGCGATGACCAGCTCGGCGGCGGGCCGCCCGGCGGGCGGGTACAGTCCCGGCACCGGATTCGGTGAGGTCGACGCGGCCGCGGCGGTGCGGGCCGCCGGACGGCTCGCCCGGGACCAGCCCGCGGCCGGGCTGGCGGCGGGACGGCACTTCGGCGGGCGGGCGCCCGGCCCGATCCAGGTCACCCACCGCGACGGGACGCGGATCGCCACGCTCGGCGGCATCGGGGCGGCCGGCGCGGCCGGGTTCCTGGCCGCGCTGGCCATGCTCACCGTGCTTACCGTGCGCGGCCTGCGGCGCCGCCGCCGGCCGGCGGCCTAAGGCGAGACACGCCTTACGGCAGGGTCAGGATCTCGTGACCGTCTGGCGGTGACCAGCAGCGTGTGCTCGAACTGCGCGGTGCGCTTGTGGTCCTTGGTGACCGCGGTCCAGCCGTCGTCCCAGACGTCGTAGGCGATGGTGCCGAGGGTCAGCATGGGCTCGATCGTGAACGTCATGCCCTCTTCCATCACCACGTTGACCGCGGGGTCATCGAAGTGCGGCACGATCAGGCCGGAGTGGAACGTGGTGCCGATCCCGTGGCCGGTGAAGTCGCGGACCACGCCGTAGCCGAACCGGCGGGCGTAGGACTCGATCACCCGGCCGATGGCGTTGAGCGGGCGGCCCGGGGCGACGGCCCGGATGCCCCGCATCATGGCCTCGTGGGTGCGCTCGACCAGCAGCCGCGATTCCTCGTCCACCTCGCCGGCCAGGAAGGTCGCGTTGGTGTCGCCGTGCACGCCGTTGATATAGGCGGTGATGTCCACGTTCACGATGTCGCCGTCCGCGACCACCGTGTCGTCCGGGATGCCGTGGCAGATGACCTCGTTGAGCGAGGTGCACAGCGACTTGGGGTAGCCGCGGTAGCCCAGCGTGCTGGGGTAGGCGCCGTGATCGACGAGGAAATCGTGCCCGACCCGGTCCAGCTCGTCCGTGGTCACCCCGGGCGCGACGTGCCTGGCCGACCTCCTCGAGCGCCTGGGCGGCCAGCCGCCCGGCCACCCGCATCCGCTCGATCGTCGCCGCGTCCTTGACGTCCGGCTCGCCGGTCCGCGGGTACTTGCGGCCGACGTACTCCGGCCGCGGGATGCTGGCCGGCACCTGCCGCTGCGGTGAAATCCGGCCGGGATGGAGCAAGGTCGCCATGGTCTGGAAGTCTAGTGCGCATGGACGAAGACCAGAGCTGGTGGTACTGCCTGACGCACCGGACCGTGGAGCACGGGGCCGGCTGCCCGAACAAGGAGCGGCTGGGCCCGTTCGCCACCCAGGAGGAAGCGGCCCACGCGCTGGACACGGTCCGGCGCCGCAACGAGGAGTGGGATAAGCGCGACGAGGATTGACCGTCGCGGGCAGGGGTGATCAGCCTCCCGGCAGGTATCGTGGGGTCTGCGACGATGCCGGAAGGGGCGCACGGTGGCGGATGACCGCGCGGGTGATGATCTCCCCACGGCTGCCCGGGCCCGGATGGCGGAGATCCGCACCAGCGGGACCTGGGGTTCAGCGCTCAGCACCGAGGAGTTCGCCGCGATCCGCGGGGTCGGCTTCGAGCCGGTCGGGCAGGTGCTCGGCGCGGCCGTCTACAACATCGGCTTCTCGGGCGGGTACAACTGCCCGGGAGCGTGGTCCGGATTCGGCTCGTACGCCCAGGCGTACCGCAGCGTGACCCAGGTGTCCGGGCGGGGCGGCTACGGCTCGTTCGGCCCGCTCACCCAGGCCATGTACGACGCGCGGCACCTGGCTATCAACCGGATGGTCGACCGAGTGCGCGGAGCTGGGCGGGCACGGCATCGTCGGGGTGTCCCTGACCATCGGGTCCTTCCCGGCCGGGGGCCTGGAGTTCAAGGCGATCGGCACCGCGGTCCGCGCGCCGGGATCGGCGCCGCTGCCCACGCCGTTCAGCTCCGACCTGTCCGGGCAGGACTTCGCCAAGCTGATGTCGTCGGGCTGGGTGCCGGCCGGGCTGGCCCTGGGCATCTCGGTGGGGGCCAGGCACGACGACTGGCTGACCGTGGGCCAGACCCGCTGGGGCGCGGGCAACGCCGAGGTGGTCGGCTACACCGAGCTGGTGAACGACACCCGGCACGACGCGCGCCAGCAGCTGCAGAAGGACGTGCGCCGGCTCGGCGGGGAAGGCGTCGTGGTCCGGCGGATGGACATGCGCGTCCACGAGCGCGAGTGCCCGATCCAGGAACACGGTAAGGACCACATCGTGGAGGCGACGATCGTGGGCACCGCCATGGTCCGCTTCGCCTCGGTGGCCAAGCCGCCACCACCGCTGGCGATCATGTCGCTCGACCCGCAGCGCCGCCAGGCGGCCCGGGTACGGCTGTGACCTTGACGGGCAGTATTCGGCTGGACTGGCAGTATGAGCAGGATGAGGGGAAGCTATGACCGACCAGCAGGGCACCGGGCTGACGGATAAGCAGAGCGCTGAGCTGAGGGTCGAGGGTGTCCCGCAGGACGCCCTGCGCCGCCTGGCCGAGCTCCGCCCGGGCCGTCCGGGCGGCATCTTCACCTCTGACCTGTCGGTGAACGAGTTCCTGCTCGTCCGCGAGGCCGGGTTCCGCCCGCTCGGCCTGGTGCTGGGCAGCTCGATCTACCACGTGGGACTGCAGGTCGGCCGCTGGGGCAAGAACCAGGAACTCGACGTGCTCTCCCAGGCCATGTACCACGCCCGGGAGCTGGCCATGACCCGGATGGAGGCGGAGGCGGACGCGCTCGGCGCGGACGGCATCGTCGGGGTCCGGCTGGACGTGGAGATGAAGGAGTTCGGCAACGACATCGCCGAGTTCATCGCGGTCGGCACCGCGGTCAAGGCCGAGCCGGGCGCGGGCGGCGGGGGTGTGTCGGACTGGCGCAACAACAAGCGGCAGCCGTTCACCTCGGACCTGTCCGGGCAGGACTTCTGGACGCTGATCCGGGCCGGGTACGCGCCGCTCGGCATGACGATGGGCTCCTGCGTCTATCACATCGCGCACCAGCGGATCGGCGGGAAGATCGGCAACATCGGCCGGAACGTGGAGCTGGAGCAGTTCACCCAGGCCCTGTACGACGCGCGGGAGCTGGCCATGAGCCGGATGCAGGCGGAAGCCGAAGAGCTGCACGCCGAGGGCATCGTCGGCGTGCAGCTGCGCCAGCACAGCCACACCTGGGGCTCGCACACCACGGAGTTCTTCGCCATCGGCACGGCCGTCCGCCCGCTGCGCGAGGATCACGTCATCGAGCGGCCCACCATGGTCCTCAGCCTCGACGGCTAAGCCGCGTCGGCCCCAGGTCAGGGGCGGAAGGCGGCGGAGGCCGCCGCGCGGCCGGTCGCGGCCTGGTCGAGGAACCCGTAGGTGCCCTGCTCGCGCAGTTCGCGGGCGGCGGTCACCAGCGCGCCCAGGGCGGCGTTGGCGAACGCCGACCCCACCGAGATCCGGCGCACGCCCGCCGCGGCCAGCTGCGGCACGGACGGGGCGCCCGCGAAGGTGAGCACGTTCACCGGCCGGTCCACCGAGCTGACCACGGCCCGGATGTCGGCCAGGCTGGTCAGCCCGGGCGCGTACAGCACGTCGGCGCCGGCTTCCTGGTACGCCTGCAGGCGGCGGATGGTGTCGGCCAGGTCCGGCCGGCCGTGCAGGTAGTTCTCGGCGCGGGCGGTGAGCACCAGCGGCCCGGGGGCCGCCGCGGCCGCCGCCGCGGCCGCGGCCACCCGCTCGCGGGCCAGCCCCAGGTCGTAGATGGGCTCGCCGGGCCGCCGGGTGAAGTCCTCGACCGAGCAGCCGGCCAGCCCGGCCGCGGCGGCCAGCCCGATGGTCTCGGCCACCCCGGCCGGCTCGTCGGCGAACGCGTTCTCCAGGTCGGCCGAGACCGGCAGGTGAGTCGCCGCGGCGATCGCGGCCGCGTGGCCGAGCGCCTCGTCCCGGGTGACCGCGCCGTCCAGCCGCCCCAGCGTGGCGGCGAAGCCGCCGCTCGTGGTGGCCAGCGCGGCGAAGCCCAGCGAGGCGAGCAGCCGGGCCGACCCGGCGTCCCAGGGGTTCGGCAGCAGCAGCGGGCCGGGGCCCTCGTGCAGGGCGCGGAAGGCCTGCGCCCGCTGGGCCTGGACCTGGACGGCACTGGTCTGCACGGTCTGAGCACGGGTCTGATCAGCACTGGGTCTGATCAGCACGGGCCGGCGGCATCGTCATGCCGTCACTCTAGGGGCGCTCACGCGGGGCCGCCGGGTGATTTAGGCGGCGCTGCCCGGGTGCTGGCGGGCCTGGGGCGCCGCGATCAGGAGCCCGGCCAGCGCGGCCGCCTGGTCCCGGATCTCCGGGATCGCGGTCGTCTCGTAGCGGACCCCGCGCAGCGTCGGGCCGAGCGTGAACAGGGTGGTGGCTGGGGTGCCCGCGGCGTCGAGCACGGCGCCGTCCGGGCTCGCGTCCAGGCCGAGCCGGAGCGGGTCCGGCCGGGCCAGCCCGCGGCCGAGCAGGTCCCGCAGCAGCGGGTCGGACGTCCGGGTCACGTCCGTGCCCGGCCCGGTCGCGTTGATCAGCCAGCCCGCGGCCAGGTCGGTGGCGGACGCGTCCTGTTCCACCCGGATGCGCAGCCGCTCCGCCGCGCGGGCGCCGGGGACCTCGGTGATCCCGGTGACCCGGCCGCGCAGCACGGACAGCCGCCCGGTACAGCGCAGCTCGGTGATCCGCCGGGCGGTGGCGGGCGGCATCCGGTGCCGGTGCACCTCCCAGTAGCGGGCCACGTGCCGCACGAACAGCCGCTTGTCCCGGTCCGGCAGCCGCCGCCACAGGCTGGGCACGTGCGGCCGCACCGCGTCCACCACGTCCTGCCAGTGGTTGGGGCGGCTGGCCATGGCCGACCGGACCTGCCAGAGCAGTTCCGGCAGCCGGACCGGGTCGCCGGTGTCCGACAGGGCGGGCAGCCAGATGGCGTCGGCCGGGCCGCCGCGGCCGCGGTGCACCTGGGGGAGCATCCCGTGCCGCGACACGGCCCGGACCGTGGCGCGCGGGTCGGCGGTCACCGCCGTGGCCACGTCCAGCATGGTCAGCCCGGTGCCCAGGACGACGACGGGACGGCCGTCCCGGACCGCGTCCAGGGCGCCCGGTGCCCACGGGTTCGCGATGCACCAGGGACTGTCCGGGAACGGGACCGGGGGAGCGGGCGGCCGGTTGCCGGTGGCCAGGATGGCCAGGTCGGCCTCGAGGGTGCCGTCGTTCAGCAGCAGGCGCACCGGGTGGCCTGCCGCGCCCGGCCGGATGCCCAGGACGTCCGAGGTGATCGGGCTGAGCCGGGACAGCGGCGCCGCGCGGCGCTGCGCGTCCGCCAGCGTGTCCTGGAGGTAGCGGCCGAACGCCTGGCGGGGCAGGAACTCCAGGCTGCCCAGCCCGGCCGCGGCGGCCCAGCGGAGCAGGTGGTCCGGATCCCCGGCCACCCCGCTCATCCGGTCCGTGAGCGCGTTCAGGAAGTGCGCCGGGCTGGCTGTCGAGTAGGCCTCGCCCAGCCCGTGCCGGCCCAGCCGGTCGATCAGCGCGATGCGCAGCGGGTACTGCCGGGCCGCGGCCGCGCGGAGCAGGTGGATGGCGGCCAGCGTGCCGCTGGCCCCGCCGCCGATGATCGCGATCACCGGCCCGCGCCCCGGCACCCGGCCGGGGCCGGGCAGGCCGTGCGTCCTAGCCGTCATCGCGGGCCCCGGGCTCGGGACGGGTGAACCGGCCCTGGTGGTGCAGGAGCGGCGGCTCGCCGGAGCCGATGATGGCGTGCTCGACCCGGCCCACCACGAGCTCGTGATCGCCCACGGTGAGCATCGCGTGCACGGCGCAGATCAGGTGCGTGGTGGCCCCGGCCAGCAGCGGGAGGTCCCCGGGACCAGGGGACCACTCGGTCTGCGGCCCGAACCGGTCCGCTCCCTTCCGGGCGAACAGCGCCGCGACCGCCTCCTGCCCGTGATCCATCAGGTTCACCGCGAAATGCTCCGCCGCGCGGACCGCGGGCCAGTTGGAGGATCCGTGACCGATGTAGAAGGACACCAGCGGCGGGTCCAGGCTGGCCGAGCTGAACGACGTCACGGTGAGGCCGGCCGGCCCGCGCAGGGTCACGATGGCCACGCCGGCCGGATGGCGGGACAGGGCCTGGCGGAAGACCGCCGCGTTGACCAGGGGCAGGGTGCGGGCGCCAGCAGCGGCGGAGGGGGACACGGTGCGGAGGGCGGAGGGGGGAGGGGTCACAGGTCCTGCCTTCAGTCGGTGGTCAGCTGCGGGCTGCTCATGCCGGGACTTCCTCCGGCGTGGTGAGCGCGGCGCAGCGGACGAGCGCGGCGGCCACCCGGCCCGCCCACGCGTCCAGCACCGGGCCCGGCTCGGCCAGGTCCGGTTCGAGGAAGGCCAGCCCGGGCGCCGGGGTGGACGCGCCCAGTTCCAGCAGCAGCGGCCGCAGATGCAGGTCGACGGCGAGCGCGTGGTGGGGGACCCGCATGACCAGCATGGGCAGGGCGATCACCGAGGACAGGGCCTGGTAGTCCAGCCGGTCCAGGAAGACCTTCAGCAGCCCGGTGTAGGTGCCCTTGTAGGTGGGGCTGGCCACCAGCAGCAGGTCGGCCTGCCTGACCTGCTCCAGCGCGTCCTCGACCGCCGGCGACGGCTCATCCAGCAGCAGCCGCCGGGCCAGCCCGGACAGGTCGATGACGTGGTGCTCGCCGGGCCGCGCGGCGGTGCGGCTGACAGCTTCGGCGGCCAGCCGCGCGATCTGCAGGGTCCTGGACTGCGGCCGGGGGTTGGCGACCAGTACGACGAAGCTCAACACGTCCTCCTCGGGTGGGTGATCAGGTCTGGGCACTGGCCTAGGCACTGGCTCGCAGGTGGGGTCGGCCCGAGTTGCGGGCGGCCGACTCGCGGCGGCGGATCTCGGGCAGGACGCCCTCGCCGAACCAGTAGGCCTCCTCCAGGTGCGGGTAGCCGGACAGGATGAACTCGCTGATGCCGAGGGAGGCGTACTCCTCGATGAGGTCAGCCACCTTCTCGTGGCTGCCGACCAGGGCGGTGCCGGCCCCGCCGCGGACCAGGCCGACGCCGGCCCACAGGTTCGGGTAGATCTCCAGGTCCTGGGCGGACCCGCCGTGCCGGTAGGCGGCGTGCAGGGCCCGCATCCGGTCCTGGCCAACCGACTCGCTGGCCCCGAGGACCTGCTGGGCCTGGGTGATCTCGGCCGGGTCGATGTAGTCGAGCAGCCGGCTGGCCTCGGCCCAGGCGTCCGCCTCGGTGTCCCGGGTGATCACGTGCAGCCGGATGCCGAAGCGCAGCGTGCGGCCCTGGGCCGCGGCCAGCTCCCGGATCCAGGTGAGCTTCTCCGCCACCTGCGCCGGGGGCTCGCCCCAGGTCAGGTAGACGTCCGCGGACGAGGCCGCCACGGCGCCCGCCGCGGCGGACGAGCCGCCGAAGTAGACCCCGGGCACCGGGTCCGGCGGGCGCAGCACAGTCGGCCCCTTCCACCTGGAAGTGTTCACCGTCGAAGTCGAACGGCTGGCCGGACCACGCGCCCCGGACGATGGCCAGGAACTCGGCGGTCCGGGCGTACCGCTCGTCGTGGGACAGATAGTCGCCGAACCGGCGCTGCTCGTCGGCCTGCCCGCCGGTCACCACGTTCAGCAGCAGCCGCCCGCCGGACAGCCGCTGGCAGGTGGCGGCCATCTGGGCGGCCAGGGTGGGGGAGGTCAGCCCGGGCCGGAACGCGACCAGGAACTTCAGCCGGCTGGTCTCGCGGGTCAGTGCGGCAGTGACCAGCCACGCGTCCTCGCACCAGGTGCCGGTCGGGGTGAGCACCGCCTCGAAGCCCAGCTGCTCGGCCGAGCGGGCCACCTGGGCCAGGTACTCGATGCCCGGCGGGCGCTCCTGGGCGCCCGCGCCCCGGATGTGCGGGGCGGCCGGGCGCCCGGCCGGGCCGCCCGCCGTCCCGGCCGGGGGCAGGCTGTGCCCCCGGCCCATGATCGACCGGCCATCGCCGGTGGTCGGCAGGAACCAGTGGAACGTGAGCGTCATCCAGCCCCCCCGACGGTTCCCGCGCAGATCGGCGTGGCGTGGCAAGACCAGTGAGGGAAAGCAGCCATGACCCCATGGTGGGAGGAGAATCCCTATAATGTCAATAGGGAAAATCGAGATGAAGGGCAGGCCTGCCGGGGAAGGCGTTCCGGGAGTGATCTGGCTACCCGCCGGGACGGCCGGGCGCGGGGCCGCTCACGGTCTCCAGGACCTGGTTGAGCCACTGCCGCAGCCCCCGCCGGGTCAGCCCGGCCGGCTCCCCGGCCGCCGAGCTGACCAGATGCTGCGCCCCGTCGAAGGACACCGGGGCGGTCCCGGGCGCGACCGTGAGCGCCTCGTGGGCCAGCTGCTCCAGTTCGGGGTCGCCCTGGTCGAGGGCGAGCACCGTGGCCCGCTTGCGGGCGTCGCTGACCCGCTCGAGCAGCGGCGCCGGGGCCAGGCCGGTGCCGACGACCAGCACCGTCTCACCACGCTCCGCCCGCTCCAGGCGGGCCAGGCCCACCCGCAGGTGCGGCGGGGCGTCCCGCGGGGGTGCCCAGCGGACCAGGGTGGGGGAGAGCTCCGGGGTGCCGGACAGGCGGCTCTCCTCGTCGAGGTGCGCGGCGAGGTGCCACGGCTCGTCCCCGGGTGTCCCGACCACCAGCAGCCCGCCGGGAGTCCGGGAACGGCGCAGGACACGGGCGAACGCGGTGGTGCGCTCCAGCCACCCGGTCGGGGCGAGCACGGCCCGCAGGGCAGCCACCTGATCCGCGTCCACCGGGCCATCGTGCCACGCCCGTCAGGGGTCTGGCAGGATCGGCACATGGCCGCGGAGCAAGGATCTACCACTATGGGCAAAGATGTCGCCGACCTGATCGTGGGGGTCCTGGGCGGCACCGGTGATCAGGGACGCGGTCTCGCGCACCGGCTGGCCGCCGCAGGCAACCCGGTGATCATCGGCTCGCGGAGCGCGGAGCGCGCCCGGAGCGCCGCGGCCGAGCTGGGTGGCGGCGGGATCCGCGGGATGGCGAACGCCGACGCGGCGGGCCAGGCCGACGTCGTGATCGTGGCGGTGCCCTGGGAAGGCCACCGGGACCTGCTGGCCTCGCTGGCCGGCCTGCTGGCCGGCAAGATCGTGATCGACTGCGTCAACCCGATGGGCTTCGACCAGCGCGGGGCCTACCCGCTCCCGGTCGAGGAGGGCAGCGCCGCGCAGCAGGCGGCGGCCGTGCTCACCGGCAGCCGCGTGGTGGGGGCATTCCACCACGTGTCGGCGGTCGTGCTGCTGGACCCCGAGATCGAGACGGTCGATCTCGACGTCATGGTGCTGGGCGACGACCGGGAGGCCACCGACCTCGTCCAGGCGCTCGCCGCGCGCATCCCGGGGGTCCGCGGGGTCTACGCCGGGCGGCTGCGCAACTGCGGCCAGATCGAGGCGCTGACCTGCAACCTCGTCTCGGTCAACCGCCGTTACAAGGCCCACGCCGGGCTGCGTATCACCGACATCTAGCCTTGCCCGGCGCTGGCCCCGGCCCGGCCGGCCTGGCGGGCGGCACCGGGCTGGTGCGGTCCTCGTTGCGGAGAAAAAGCGGTGCTGCGCGGCCCGCAGCGTCAAGTTGGCGTTGACGAACGCAGCGGCGTCAATCTAGCATTGACGCATGACATCCTCGCCTGTTTCCCTCGACACGCTGATCACCTACATCAAGGTGCAGCGGCCCGGCGGCTCGCCGCTGGAGAACCTGTCCGACGCGGTCACGGTGTCGGCCCAGCTCACTGACCAGGCTGACTCGCTGATCGGCCATTTCGTGGACCAGGCCCGGCGCTCCGGTGCGTCGTGGAGCCAGATCGGCGCCAGCATGGGCGTCAGCAAGCAGGCCGCCCAGCAGCGGTTCGTGCCGCGCGGCCCGGTCCAGGGCCCGCAGATGCCGCACGTTCCGGGCGACTTCTCCCGGTTCACCCTGCGGGCCCGCAACGTGCTCGCCGCGGCCGAGGACCTGGCGCAGGCCGCAGACGTCGCGGTGATCGGCCCGGAGCACCTCGCGGTCGCGTTGCTGGCGGAACCGGAAGGGATCGCCGCCCAGGCCCTGGCCGGCCTCGGCGTCAGCGCCGGGCAGCTGCGCTCCGCGTTCGGGCTGCCGGACCTGGCGGGGACGCAGGACGCGCCAGCCGGGAAGCCGGCCGAGGGCGGCCCGGCCGCCGCGCGGGTGCCGCTCGGGCCCGGCGCGGTCGCGACGCTGAAGGGGGCGCTGCGGTCGGCGCTGCACCTGGGGCACAACTACATCGGCACTGAGCACATCCTGCTCGGCCTGGTGGACGGCGAGGACGCCACCGCGGCCACCCTGGAGGGCCTCGGCGTCACCAAGGCCGGGGCGCACCAGCAGATCACGGTGCTGTTCGCGGAGATCGCGGCCAGCCGGTCCGGCTCAGGCGGCGCCTAGCACCTGGATCCCCGGCCGCAGCCGGGAGAAGACCGGCTCGAAGGGCACCTGCTTCTCGGTGGCCAGCGTGACGTAGCAGGTCCGCCCGCCCGGCGCCGCGATCGCGTACTGCAGCGCGGTGACGTTGGCCGTGCCCACGCTCATCTGGTTGTAGACCAGCACCGCGGGGTGCCCGTCCACGCTGGTCTGGCCGAGCTGGGCGTTGCTGGAGTTGATGGCCGTGAACTCCTGCTCGGCCAGCGTGTTCAGGCCGGTCAGCGCGTTGGTGCCCGGGGGCAGGTGGGCAGCTGCGCAGATTAGCGACATGACGGCCTGGTCGCCGGAGGAGCCGGGATCGGCCAGGGTCACCGCGCCGGGGCTGTCCCAGCCTGGCACGACCGCATCCAGGACGGACGGCTTGAGCCGGCCGAGGCCGACCGCGTGCAGCGCGCCAGGGCGGCCCGCCTGGGGCACCGTGATCCAGTGGCCGGGGATAGCCAGCCGCACACCCTGGGCCGGGCCGCCGGCCCACTTCTGGCCGGCCGGGAGTGCGGCGGCCGTGACGGCCGGCTTGCTCACGGCGGCGTACATGGCCTGCTCCGCCTGGGTGGACCGGCTTCCCCCGGTGGCGCAGCCGGTGATGGCCAGGACGAGGCCGGCCGCGAACGCCGATACCGGCAGCAGGACCGGTCTGCGCCTCATCAAATGACCCTCCGGGGGGATGCCGCGCAGACCCCCCGGGGATTTCCGCGCACCAAGCTGGCGCCAGCAGTCTAAGTCGCGGGAAGGGATATATATGCCTGAATGGGTCATTCGGGGCCGGGCCTGGCTGAGGCCCCGGCGGCCAGGGCCAGCGGGGGCCTCAGCGGGCGGGCGGCCGGGTCAGCGATAGGAGTACTCCTCGGTCGGGAACGTGCCGCCGGTGACCTCCTCGGCGAAGGACTGGGCGGCCCGGCCGAGCACGCCGGCCACGTCCGCGTAGCGCTTGACGAACTTGGGCGTCCGCGGGGACAGGCCGGCCATGTCCTGCCAGACCAGCACCTGTGCGTCGCAGTCCGGGCCGGCCCGATGCCGATGGTCGGGATCGAGACCGCCCCGGTGACCCGGGCGGCGAGCTCCGCGGGCACGCACTCCAGCACGACCGCGAACGCGCCCGCCGCCTCCAGCGCCTTGGCGTCCTGCAGCAGCTGCTCGCCGTCCTCGCCGCGGCCCTGCACCCGGTAGCCGCCGAACACGTTGACCGACTGCGGGGTAAGGCCCAGGTGCCCCATGACCGGGATGCCCGCCGCGACCAGTTCCTCGGCCTGCGGGACCACCCGGCGGCCGCCTTCCAGCTTGACCGCGTGCGCGCCGGCTTCCTTGAGGAACCTGATCCCGGCCGCGAGCGCCGCCCCGGGCGACGCCTGGTAGGAGCCGAACGGCAGGTCGGCGACGATGAGGGCCCGGCTGGTGCCGCGGACCACCGCCGCGGTCAGCGGGATGAGCTCGTCCAGGGTGACCGGGATCGTCGTGTCGTGACCGAAGACGACCATCCCGGCCGAGTCGCCGACCAGGAGCACCGGGATGCCCGCCTCGTCGAAGACGTGCGCGGTCAGCGCGTCGTACGCGGTGAGCATGGGCCACTTCTCGCCGCGGGCCTTGGCCTTGGCCAGGTCGCTGACGGTTACCCGGCGGGTGGCGCGGCCGCCGTACAGGGGCTCTGGGGTTCTGGTGGCCGCCGCGTGCGGGGCGGCGGGGGCTGGTGCGCTGGTCCGCGTCTCGGTCGCGGCCGGCCCGGTGCCCCCAGGGAAATCATTCATCCTGGTTTCCTCCAGTCTCGTGGCGCCGTTGCGGCGTCCCCGGACGGTTCGATCATGACATGCGCGGGGCCGTGGAGGTAGCCCCTGTTACGCCGGTGTTTCGGGCCCGGCGCGGCCGTGCGGCGGCGGGGGCAGGCCCCGGGGCCGGGGGGATGGCGGGCCCGGAAAAAATCTCTGGGGGCCGGGAATCTTTTACGATACGGTCTAGTTCCGTATCGATAGCTTCCCCGGTGTGCGGCCGCGTCACCGGGAACCATCCCGGCGGGGCCGCCTGCCGGATCACACGCAACATGGGTAACGCCGCCGTCCGTGGTGGCCTTCCCCTGACCAGAAGGACGTTATGGATCACCGCAACGCACGGCCCGCCGCGGGCCAGCCGGCCGCGGGCCAGTCCGGCGCCCCGGCCGCCCTCAGCCGGGCCGCCGACACCGCCGCCGACCGGATCTACCGCCGCCGGTGGGCCATCCTCGGCGTGCTGGTCGTCAGCCTCATCGCCATCGTGCTCGACAACACGGTGCTGAACGTGGCGCTCAAGACCATCGCCGAGCCCAAGCCCGTCGGCCTGGGCGCCAGCCAGAGCCAGCTGGAGTGGGGCATCAACTCCTACACGCTGGTCTTCGCCGGCCTGCTGTTCACCTTCGGGGTGATCGGCGACCGGATCGGCCGCAAGAAGATGCTGATGTTCGGCATGGCGGCCTTCGGCCTGTTCTCCCTGCTCACCGCGTACTCGCGCAGCCCGGAGCATGCTGATCTTCGCGCGGGCCGCCATGGGCCTCGGCGCGGCGGCCGTCATGCCGCAGACGCTGTCCATCATCTCCAACGTGTTCGACCCCCGCGAGCGCGCCAAGGCCATCGGCATCTGGGCCACCGCCGTCGGCATCGGCGTGGCCATCGGCCCGATCGTGGGCGGCCTGCTGCTGGCCCACTTCTGGTGGGGCAGCGTCTTCCTGATCAACGTCCCGCTCACCGCGGCCGGCGTGGTGGCCATCCTGCTGCTGGTCCCGGAGTCCCGGAACCCCAACCCGGGCCGGATCGACTACCTGGGCGTGCTGATGTCCATCGTCGGGCTGGTGCTCGTGGTGTACGGCATCATCCAGGGCGGTGAGAAGGGCTCCTGGATCCACTGGGACGTGCTCGGCATCACGGTCGCAGGACTCGCGGTGCTGGTCCTGTTCGGCTGGTACGAGACCCGGCTGTCGCACCCGTCGCTGGACGTGAAGCTGTTCCGCGACCCGCGGCTGTCCTCCGCGGTCGGCGCGCTCGGCCTCGTCTTCTTCGGCATGATGGGCGCGCTCTTCTTCCTCAGCTTCTACCTGCAGAGCGTGCGTGGCTACAGCCCGCTGTACGCGGGCGTGCTGACGCTGCCGTTCGCGGCGGGCCAGATGCTGATGGCGCCCCGCAGCGCCCGGCTGGTCAGGCGGCACGGCACCAAGGCCGTCGCCGCGACCGGGCTGATCACCGTGGCGATCGCGCTGGGCGGCTACCTGCTGCTCGGCGTGAGCACGCCGATCTGGATCCTGGCCGTGATCTTCTTCATCCAGGGCGCGGGCATGGGCACCGTGATGCCGCCGGCCACCGAGGCCGTCATGTCCGTGGTGCCCCGGGAGCGGGCCGGCTCCGGCTCGGCGCTGACGAACACCGCCCGCCAGGTCGCAGGGGCGCTTGGCGTAGCGGTGCTGGGCTCGATCCTGGCCCAGGTCTACCGTGGCCAGCTCAGCCCGCACCTGACCGGCGTGCCCGCCGCGGCGAAGAACGCCGCCACCGGATCGATCTCGGCCACCCAGGCCGTGGCCAGCCGGCTGGGTCACGCGGGACTGCGCCTGGACCAGTTCGGTGACACCGCGTTCGTGCACGCCATGCACGTCACCACGGCCATCTCCGCGGTGATCACGCTGATCGGCGCGCTGGTCGTGCTGGTCTGGATGCCGGGCCGCCCGGCCGCCCAGGCTTCCGCGGCCCAGGCTGAGACGGCTGAGGCTGAGACGGCTGGGACCAGGGCGGCTGTCGCGGCTGTCCCGGCTGCGGCGGCCGAGGAGGTCCCGGCGGCTGTCGCCGCCGAGGCCGGGGTGGAAAGCTAGGACCATGGCCGCATCACATGCCAACACCGTCGTTGAGCAGACTGCCGTGGTTGAGCAGGCCGCGGCTGAGCAGACCGTGGCTGAGCAGGCCGCGGGGACCGGGCCGGACCGCCCGGACCCCGCGGCCCGGCCGCGCCGCCCGGGCCGCCCGCGCAGCGAGCAGGCCGAACGGGCGATCATCGACGCCGCGCTCTGCGTGTTCGCGGAGCACGGCGTCGAGGGCCTGTGCATCGAGAAGGTCGCGGCCAAGGCGGGCGTGGGCAAGGCCACCATCTACCGCCGCTGGCCCGGCAAGGAAGACCTGCTGCTGGACGCGCTGGCCGCGCTGAAGGCCCCGCTGCCGGAGCCGCGCGGCGAGTCGGTCCGCGGCGACCTGGTCGACCTGATGGAGACCATGGCCGCCGACTACGCGGACCCCCGCCGGGCCCGGGAGTTCGCCCTGCTGCTCGGCGAGGGCGCGAAGTTCCCGCGGCTCATGGCCAGGTACACCGAGGCCGTGGTGGAGCCCCGCCGGGAGGTCATCCGGTCGGTGCTGCGCCGCGGGGTGGAGTCCGGGGACCTGCGGCCGGACATCGACGTCGAGGTGGCGCTGTTCATGCTGACGGGCGCGATCATCGGGCGGGGCAAGCACCAGCCCGAGGGGGTCTCGGCCGGGTACGCGCGGCGCGTGGTGGACGAGCTCCTGGCCGGCCTCACTCCCCGCTGACCCACACGCCTCGTAGCTCCCCCCAGCTCCACTAACCCCAGAAGCCTTCGGCCCCGGTTCGTGATCAACCGATTGCTGCCGCTCCAGCGGCACCAATCGGTTGATCACGGGGCTGTGGGGGCGCGGAATGGGCTTGCGGGGGGTGGGAGACTCGGGAGTATGCAGCGCCGCTTCCGCGAAGTAGATGTGTTCACCGCCACGCCTTTCGGGGGCAATCCCGTCGCGGTCGTGCTCGACTGCGACGGGCTGAGCACCAGCGACATGCAGCGCTTCGCCAACTGGACCAACCTGTCCGAGACCACGTTCGTGCTCCCGCCAGCCAGCGAGCAGGCGGACTACCGGGTCCGGATCTTCACCCCGAGCCGGGAGCTGCCGTTCGCGGGCCACCCGACCCTGGGCACCTGCCACGCGTGGCTGGAAGCCGGCGGGAAACCGGCTCTCCCTGAGGTGTTCGTGCAGGAATGCGGGGCGGGCCTGGTCGAGATCCGCCAGGTCCCGGCCGGGCTCGCCTTCGCCGCGCCGCCGCTGATCCGGTCCGGGCCGGTGGACGAGCCGCTCGCGGAGCACATCGCCGCGCTCCTGGGCATCAGCCGGGCCGCTATCACCGACCTGGCCTGGGCGGACAACGGGCCGGGGTGGGTGGCCGTGCTGCTGCCCAGCGCGGAGGCCGTGCTGGCGCTGCGCCCCGGGGCCGTGGACATGGACATCGGGGTGGCGGGCTTCCACCCGGCCGGCTCAGCGGAGGCCATCGAGGTGCGGGCGTTCTTCCGCAGCGGCGACGCGACGATCGAGGACCCGGTGACCGGCAGCCTGAATGCCTCGCTGGCGCAGTGGCTGCTGGACACCGGGCGGCTGAGCGCGCCGTACGTGGCGGCTCAGGGCACGGCCCTGGGCCGGTCCGGGCGGGTGCACATCTTCCGCGAGGCCGACGGCCAGATCTGGGTCGGCGGCGGCGCCCTTACCTGCGTGTCGGGATACGCCGAACTCTAGGGGGGTAGGAGAGCCTGGTCCCGGGAATCCATCTCGTGGGGCACGCCGGACCTCTCGGCAGGAGGGTTTGCAGACCGTGGACCTATCGCAGGAGTCGGCCGAGCTGCTGCGTACCGAGGCGGCCGGGTACGTGGCGGCGGCACTGGCCAACATCAGGCACGAGTTCCCGGCCGCGATGCAGCACACGATGACCGCCCCCGGTGACTTTCCCTACCGGCCCCGGGCCCGCACGCCGGTGTTCTACGGCAGCTTCGACTGGCACTCCTCGGTCCAGATGCACTGGACGCTGCTGCGGCTGCTGCGCGCCGTGCCCGGCGCGGTACCCGGGACCGAGATCCGGTCCGCGCTCGGCGCCCAGTTCACTCCGGTGGCGCTGGCCGCCGAGGCCGAGTTCGCGGGCAGCACCGACGCCCGGGCCGAGCGCCCGCAGGGCTGGGGCTGGGCGCTCGCCCTCGTCCACGAGACGCAGACCTGGGACAACCCGGACGCCCGCAAGTGGGCGGTCGCCATGGCCCCGCTGGCCGAGGCCCTGGCCGGCGGCTTCCTGGGCTGGCTGCCCGGGCAGTCCTACCCGGTCCGCTACGGCACCGAGCAGGGCAGCGCCTTCGGGCTCTCCCTGGCCTGGCCCTTCGCCGAGGCCAGGGCGGCCGCGGGCGACCCGGCGCTGCGCGACGCGATCGCGGCCCGGGCCCTCGCGTGGTTCAGCGCGGACAGCATGTACCCGGCCGACTGGGAGCCGTCGGGCGACGACTGCGTCTCGCCGGCCCTGACCGAGGCGGAGCTGATGGCCCGCGTCCTGCCGCGAGCCGAGTTCGCCGACTGGCTGTCCATGTTCCTGCCCGGGCTCGAATGGGGCCGCCCGGCCACCTTGTTCACCCCGGCGGTGGCCGGCGATCCCGGCGGGGACCAGGAGCAGGGCAGCCGGCTGCACGGCCTGAACGCCACCCGGGCCTGGTGCTGGCGGCAGATCGCCGCCGCCCTGCCGCCGGGCGACCCGCGGGCCGAGCCCGCGGTGGCCGCAGCCCGGCAGCACATCAAGGCGGTGCTGCCGTACGTGCTCGGCGGCGACTACCAGCTGGAGCACTGGCTGGCCGGGTACGCCGTGCTCATGCTCGGCTGACCCTCCGGCGGCCGGCCACCCCGGCGGCCGGCCAGCGGCCGGCCACCCCGGCGGCTGACCGGCGCACGGCGGCGGGGATCAGCCCGGGCGGCGGTCCGGGCGCGGCTCACGCCAGCGGTTCGTGATCGGCAGGCGCCGGTCGCGCCCGAAGTTGCGCGGCGTGATCTTCGGGCCCGGCGGGTACTGGCGCCGCTTGTACTCGGCCCGGTCCACCAGAAGGATGACCCGGTCCACCAGCTCCGGATCGTGCCCGGCCGCGATCAGCTCGGCCGCGCCCATGTCCTTCTCCACGTAGTCGTCCAGCACCGCGTCGAGCACCGCGTAGTCGGGCAGCGAGTCGGTGTCGAGCTGTCCCGGCGCCAGTTCCGCGCTCGGCGGCTTGGTGATCGAGTTCTCCGGGATCGGCGGGGTCTCGCCGCGCTCCACCGCCTGCGCGTTCCGCCACCGGGCCAGCTCCCAGACCAGCGTCTTGAGCACGTCCTTGATCGGGCCGAAGCCGCCGGCCGAGTCACCGTAGAGGGTGGAGTACCCGGTGGCCAGCTCGCTCTTGTTGCCGGTGGTCAGGACCAGATGCCCTTCGGCGTTGCTCAGCCCCATCAGGATCACGCCGCGGACCCGTGACTGCAGGTTCTCCGCGGCCAGCCCGGCCAGGCTCAGCTGGTCCTCGAACGCCCCGACCATCGCGGCCACCGGGACCGTGCGGGCGTGCAGGCCCTGCCGCTTGGCCAGGTCTTCCGCGTCGCTCACCGAGTGACCGGAGGAGTACCGGCTGGGCATCAGCACCACGTGCACCTGGTCAGGCCCCAGCGCATCGGCCGCGATCGTGGCGACCAGCGCGGAATCGATGCCCCCGGACAGGCCCAGGATGACCGAGCGGAAGCCGTTCTTGCGCACGTAGTCGCGGACCCCGGTGACCAGCGCGGAGTAGACCTCGGCCCGCGGTGCCAGCCGCGGGCTGATGGCGGGCTCCGGGAGCGGGGGGAGCGGGACGGCCGGCCCGGGGTGGGCGGGCAGGGTGACCCGGTGGATGGTCATCACGGTGCCGTCGCTGGCCTCGGCGGGGGTGTCGGGAGACGGGCTGCTGCCCGCGAGCGGCGGCGCCGGGGGCAGGTCGAGGTCGGCGACCAGCAGCGCCTCCCCGAACTGGGGTCCCCGGGCGATCAGGCCGCCCTCGGCGTCGACGATGATCGAGTCCCCGTCGAAGACGAGCTCGTCCTGGCCGCCCATCATGTTCACGTACGCCAGCGCCGCGCCCGCCTCGCGGGCCCGCCGGACGACCAGTTCCAGCCGGGCCTGGTCCTTGCCCCGCTCGTACGGGGAGGCGTTCGGCACCACGAGCAGCCCCGCTCCGGCCTGCCGGGTCACCGCGACCGGGCCGCCGTCCTGCCACAGGTCCTCGCAGATGGCGATGGCCACGTCCACCGCCTCCGCCGGGCCGCCCGTGCCCGTGCCCGTGCTGGTGCTGGTGCTGGCGCTGGCGCGGGCCGGGACCCGGACCACGGGCAGCCGGTTCCCGGGCACGAAGTAGCGGTACTCGTCGAACACTCCGTAGTTCGGCAGGTGATGCTTGGCCGTGGTGACCGCCACCGCCCCGCCGTGCAGCAGCGCGCCCGCGTTCTGGGCCGAGCTGACCGGCTCGCCGACCCGCGGCGTGCCGCCCGCCCGCCGGCCCAGGTACCCGGTGACGACGGCGATGCCGCCGAGCCCGTCCGCGGCCAGTTGCTGCGCCGTGGACTCCAGGGTGGCGATCGAGGCGTCCACGAACGAGTCCCGCAGCGCCAGGTCTTCCACCGGGTAGCCGGTCAGCATCATCTCGGGGAACACGACGAGGTCGGCACCGGCGTCCGCGGCCCGGCGGGTCCACTCCACCACCGTCGCGGCGTTTCCCGCCAGGTCGCCGACGGTTGAGTTCACCTGGGCAAGGGCGATCCGCAGCCTGGTCACCCCGTTATTTTAGTCGGGCACCAGGCCGTTCCCCCGGGCGCGGCCCGCCTGCCCGGCCCGCACCAGGCTGACCAGCTGCCGGGTCTGCGGGGAGGGCGGCACGCCCAGCTCGCTCCGCAGCCGGGCGCGCAGCCGGCCGTAGGCGACAAGAGCGCCGGGAGCGTCGCCGGACCGGGCCAGCCAGCGGATCAGGTCCCGGGCGGCCTGCTCGTCAAGGGGCCGCAGCGACGCGCGGCGCCGGGCCCAGGCCGCCGCCGCCCGGGTGTCCCCGGCCGCACCGGCCTGCGCGGCCATCTGGCCCAGCACCGCGGCCAGCCGGTCGGCGTGGGCCTCGCGTTCCTCGTACACCCAGTCATCGTCCAGTTCCTGCAGCAGCTCGCCGCGGCACAGCGAGACCGCCTCGCAGAGCCGGCCCGCCGCGGCCAGCTCGCTGAACTCACGGACGTCGACCCGCACGCAGGCCTCGCGCAGGCCGACGCACGCCCGGTCGGCCGCCAGGCACGCCGAGGCCGGGCCCAGCGTCCCGCGCAGCGTCCACACAGCGCTGCGCAGGCTCGCCCGGGCGCTGCTGTCCGGCACGTCGGGCCAGAAGCGGGCGGCCAGCCGGGCCCGCGGGTGCGGCCCCGGATAGATCGCCAGCCAGGCCAGCAGGGCCCGCAGCCGGTTCCCGTGCGGGAGCGTGAGCTTGCTGCCCTCCCGGTACACCTCCAGCGTGCCCAGCAGGCAGATGTGCACGACCATGACGCGTGTCCCCCCGGCCAGGGTACGCACGTTCCCCGGCCTGGGACCAGAGTTGTTTGTCCCGGTCACGGGTGCTTTGACGGCGAATTGACGGAGCGAGTGGATCATGGGCCGCAAGAAGCGGATCAAGGGGGGACTCCCGATGACAGCCAGTAGCACCGCGGCCGCGTTCGATCTCGCGGCCCTGCGCCGGGGCGTGGAGCAGCGCGACGTCGCGACCATGCTGCGCCTCTACGAGGACGATGCCGAGATCGTGATCACCGACCGGGACCACCCGCCGAGCGCGCCGAAGGTGATGCACGGGCGCGCCCAGATCGGGATGTTCCTCGGGGACGTGATGGGCCGGGAGATGACGCACGCGCTCGATCACGTGGTGGCCTCGGGGGACACGGTCTCCTTCGTGCAGCGGTGCCGGTATCCGGACGGCAGCCGGGTGACCTTCTCCTCGGTGCTCGACATCGACGACGACGGCCGCATCGCCCGTCAGGAGGCGCTCCAGGCCTGGGATGCCGGCCCGGAGACACGCGAGGCCCCGGCCGCGGAGTACAAGGACTTCGGCCAGCCTGACGAGGTGCGCACGTTCCCGCACGGGCGGCTGGAGGTGCTGCACCTGGCCGCGGGTGACGTGGGCCGGATGGTGCTCGAGCCCGGCTGGCGGTGGTCCGAAGACATCAAGCCCATCGCCGGTACCGAACTGTGCCAGACGGCGCACTTCGGCTTCCAGGTATCCGGCGTCCTGCGGATCCGGCTGGCCGACGGGACCACGATCGACGCGCGGCCGGGGATGGCGGGCAGCGTGCCGCCGGGTCACGATGCGTGGGTCGTGGGCGACGAGCCGGCGGTCCTGCTCGACTGGGCCGGGGCCGCCACCTACGCGCGGTAGCTTTCGGCCCGGCGTGACAGGCTTGTCCGCGTTCAGCCGGTAGACTCACCGCAGGTTTGTAACGTCCTGGTAACACGCTCGCGAGAGACTGTCGGCCAGGGCAGGCTCGGTCAGCCGATATGCTGTGCTGCCCGCCATTCCCGCAGGTGAACGCCGCTGACCAGCAAGGACAGGCCGTCATGGACAGGCAGGAAGAGTTCGTCCTCCGTACCCTGGAGGAGCGGGATATCCGTTTCGTCCGGCTGTGGTTCACCGACGTTCTCGGCTACCTGAAGTCGGTCGCGGTGGCCCCTGCCGAGCTTGAGGGCGCGTTCGCCGAGGGCATCGGGTTCGACGGCTCGGCGATCGAGGGGTTCGCCCGCGTCTACGAGGCGGACATGATCGCCAAGCCGGACGCGTCCACCTTCCAGCTGCTGCCCTGGCGTGGTGAGGCCTCCGGGGTGGGCCGGATGTTCTGCGACATCCGGATGCCTGATGGCTCGCCGTCCTACGCGGACCCCCGCTACGTGCTGAAGCGGGCGCTTGGTCACGCGGCTGATCTGGGCTTCACCTTCTACACCCATCCCGAGGTGGAGTTCTTCCTGCTGAAGGAGAAGCCCGTAGCCGGGGCCAAGCCGCAGCCGATCGACACGGGCGGCTACTTCGACCACACCCCGCACAGCGTCGCGCACGACTTCCGGCACGAGTCGATCCAGATGCTGGAGAGCATGGGCATCTCGGTGGAGTTCAGCCACCACGAGGGTGCGCCGGGCCAGCAGGAGATCGACCTGCGCTACGCGGACGCGCTGACCACGGCGGACAACATCATGTCGTTCCGGCTGGTCATGAAGGAGGTCGCGCTCCAGCAGGGCGTGTACGCCTCGTTCATGCCCAAGCCGTTCACCGAGTACCCGGGCTCCGGCATGCACACCCACATGTCGCTGTTCGAGGGCGACCGCAACGTCTTCTACGAGCCGGGCGCGGAATTCCAGCTGTCCAAGCTCGGCCGGATGTTCATCGCCGGCGTGCTGCGGCACGCGGCCGAGATCACCGCGGTCTGCAACCAGTGGGTCAACTCGTACAAGCGGCTGTGGGGTGCGGCGGAGAGCGCGGCGGGCGCCGGCGGGGAGGCTCCCGCCTACATCTGCTGGGGGCACAACAACAGGTCGGCGCTGGTGCGGATTCCGATGTACAAGCCGCACAAGGGAAATGCCACCCGGGTCGAGTTCCGCTCGGTAGACTCGGCCTGTAACCCCTACCTTGCGTTCGCGGTGATCCTGGAAGCCGGCCTGAAGGGCATCGAGGCCGGTTACGAGCTGCCGCCCGGCGCGGAGGATGACGTCTGGGCGCTCACCTCGGCCGAACGGCGGGCGCTGGGCATCTCGCCGCTGCCGCAGAGCCTGGATGAGGCGATCACGGTGATGCAGGACAGCGAACTGGTGGCTCGCGCTCTCGGTGAGCACGTGTTTGACTTCTTCCTGCGCAACAAGCGCGCCGAGTGGCGCGAGTACCGGCACCAGGTCACCCAGTTTGAGCTGGACCGTTACTTGCCCGTGCTATGACTGTGTGAGCCAGGGCCGTGGCATCGAGCGCTGAGGCAGCGGGCAGGGCCGGGGTGGGCAGCGTGACCAGGGATCGGGGTCAGGGCACAGTGTTCTGGGTGGGCGTACTCGGGCCATTACTGGTCCGCAGCGGCGGCGAGCCGGTGCCTGTCCCCGCCCCGAAGCAGCGGGTGATCCTGGCTACCCTGGCGCTGCGCGCGGGCCAGGTCGCGTCCTACGACGAGCTGGAAGAGATCGTCTGGGACGGCGCGCCGCCGGCCGGGGCCCGGGTGGCCATCCGGAACTACGTGAAGCGGCTGCGGCAGATTCTCGGCCCGGTGGCCGGCCGCCGGATCGTCACCCGTGATCCGGGCTACGCCCTCGAGGCGGAGCCCGACGAGGTGGACGCGCTGCGCTTCACCGCATTGTGCGGCAAGGGCGGCGAGGCGGTCCGCCATGACGCGCCCCCGGGCAGCGGCCCGGGAGCGTGGGAACTGCTGGGCGAGGCGATCGGCCTGTGGCGCGGGAACCCGCTCGTGGATGTGCCCTCCAACGTGCTCATCACGGCCGAGGTACCGCGGCTGGACGCGCTGCGGATGCAGGCCCAGGAATGGCGGATGGACGCCGGGCTGGCCCGCGGGCTGCACGCCGAGCTGGTCGGCGAGCTGACCCAGCTGGCGCGTGATCACCCCTGGCGTGAGCGCTTCCATGCCCAGCTCATGCTGGCGCTGTACCGCTGCGGCCGGCAAGCCGAGGCGCTGGCCGCCTACCAGCGCACCCGCCGGATGCTCGTGGATGAGCTCGGCGTGGAACCCGGGCGGGAACTGCGCGACCTCCAGGCCGGGATCCTGGACGCCGACCCTGACCTGGCCGCGCCGGGTCCCGCGCTGGCCAGGTTCCTGACCGCGCCACCAGCGCCGCCTGCGCCATCGCCCGCGTCCGGCGGCACGAAGCGGGCCGCGGGACGGGCCCCGGCCGCCCTGCCGGGCCAGGCCCCGGCCAGCACGGCCCCGGGCCAGGCCCCCGCCCGCCAGACCCCGCCGAGCCGGACCCCCGCCGGCCGCAGCCACCAGCCACCCGGGCGAAATCCGGCCCGGCCGGTGACGCCCCGGGACGTCCCGTGGCCGGCGGCGCGGTGGCCGGCAGCGGGACCCCGGGCGGGACCGCCGGCGGCGGGCGGGTGGCCCGCGCCGAGGCTGGCCGCGGCCACGCCGCAGGCGCGACGGGTGCGACGACCGCGGCCAGCGCGGCGAACCAGGACAGCCAGGCGGCCCGGGCCGCCGAAGCAAAGGTCACCCCGACCGTCAGCGGCGGCCCGTCCCGTCCCGGCCGGGCCGGGGCCGCCCCGGCCGGCCAGGCCACCGTGGTGCCCCGGCAGCTGCCCGCCGGGGTGGCGCACTTCGCCGGGCGCACCGCCGAGCTGGCCGAGCTGCAGTCCTGGCGGCACGACGCGTCCCTGGCGGACGGGGTGGCCAAAGTCCTGGTCATCGGGGGAACGGCCGGGGCCGGCAAGACCGCCCTGGCGGTGCACTGGGCCCATCACAGCGCCGGGGAGTTCCCGGACGGTCAGCTCTACGTGAACCTGCGCGGTTTCGACCCGTCGGGCACGCCGGTGGATCCGGGGGATGCGCTGCGCTGGTTCCTCGGTGCCTTCGGCGTGACCGAGGAGCAGATACCGGACAGCGTCGAGGCTCAGTCCGCCCTGTACCGCAGCGTGCTGGCGGGCAAGCGGGTCCTCGTCATCCTGGACAACGCCCGCGACGCGGGCCAGGTGCGGCCGTTGCTGCCGGGCAGCCGGTCCTGCCTGGCCCTGGTGACCAGCCGGGCGCGGCTGCCCGGGCTGGCCGCGACGGAAGGGGCCCGGCTGGTCCCGCTGGACGTGCTGACCGCCGGCGAGGCCCATGAGCTGCTGGCCAGCCGGCTGGGGGAGCGGGCCCGGGCCGAGGCCGACGCGGCCCAGCAGCTGACCGAGGCGTGTTCCCGGCTGCCGCTGGCGCTGAGCATCGTGGCCGCCCGGGTGGCAGCCCGGCCCTACCTGCCGCTCGCTGAACTGGCCCGTGAGCTGGCCGATGCGCAGGGGCGGCTGGAGGCACTGGACGCCGGGGACCCGATGGCCAGCATCCGGGCGGTGTTCTCCTGGTCGTGTGAGCAGCTGAGCGGACCGGCGGCGAGGATGTTCCGGCTGCTGGGGCTGCACGCGGGACCGGATGTGACCATCGCGGCGGCCGCCAGCCTGGCCGGGGTGGACCGCGCGCAGGCGACGGCAGCGGTCGCGGAACTGGCCGATGCCCACCTGATCGCGGAGCACGCGCCGGGCCGGTACGCGTTCCATGACCTGCTCCGGGCCTATGCGGCCTACCTGGCCCGGACCACCGACAGTGAGGCGGAGCGCCGCGAGGCCGTGCTCCGGGTGCTGGATCACTACCTGCACACCGCCTCGGCCGGCAGCCGCGTGCTCAACCCGGTTCGCCCGATCATCGCCCTGGAGCCAGCGCAGCCCGGGGTCGTCCCGGAACTCCTCGGCTACGCCAGTGAGACGCTGGCCTGGTTCGAGGCCGAGCGCCAGGTGCTGCTCGCCGCCATCGCGCAGGCCAGTGACGGCGGCTTCGACACGCACGCGTGGCAGCTGCCGTGGGCGGCGTGGCTGTTCTTCGACCGCGCGGGTTACTGGCACGACCAGGTCGCCATCCAGCGCACCGCGGTCGACGCCGCCAAGCGGCTGGGTGACCGGGCCCGGCAGGCCCACGCGTACCGCGACCTCGGGGCCGCCGTCGGCCGCCTCGGCCAGCTCGCCGAGGCCCGCGACTACTGCACCCAGGCTCTCGACCTGCACCGGCAGGTCGGCGACCGGCTCGGCGAGGCCCGCGCGCACAACGAGATCGCGATGCTGGCCGAGCAGCAGGGCCGGATCGCGGAGGCGCTCGGCCACGCCCAGCTGGCCCTCACCCTGTACCGCCAGGAAGGGCACGAGCAGGGCCTGGCCAAGATGCTCAACGGCGTCGGCTGGATGCACGCGCAGCTGGGCGACTATGAGCAGGCGCTCGCCTTCTGCGAGCAGGCGCTGGGCATGTACCGGGGCCGCGGCGACCCGCTCAACGAGGCGGCGACCTGGGACAGCATGGGGTACGCCCTGCTGCATCTCGGCCGGCTGGACGAGGCCATCAGCTGCCTGCGCACCGCGCTGAGCATCATCGACGGGCTGCGGATGGGGTACTACGAGACGACCATGCTGGTTCACCTCGGCGATGCCTACCACGCCGCCGGGGACGTGGGCCTGGCCCGCCAGTCGTGGCAGGAAGCCCTGGACATCCTGGAAGGCCTCAACCACTCAGATGCGGACCAGGTCCGGGCCAGGCTGCGCGGCCAGGAACCGCCAGGTCCCGGCATCCCCGCGGCCTCGGCCGAATCGGCGCTGGGCGGCGGCCGGCTGCGTGAGGATCACGCGGTCGGCGCCTGACATACCGTCCCCTAAACCGCGCTACCGGGACGTTACCGGCCGGTCGCATACTTTAAGAGTGCACCTACCCCCCCCGGTGCACCCCCCTGCCGGGGCCGTCTCCGGACGGCCCCGGCGCCGGACTTTTCCGGGCCTCCGGCTTCCGCTCAGGAAGCCGGAGGGCCCTCCGGCCCCTCTCCCTCCCCGGCTTCCCGTCCACAGCCCCCTGGGCCGCTGAGCGCCGGCCCCGCTTCCCCCGGTACTGCACCGGCTGTCTCCGCACGCTCCCGTGGCGGGCCTGACCCCGGCCAGGAGACGCCAGCGACGCACCCGGCCGTTACGGTTCAGGGGTGAGTACGCGCCGAAGAACGACACCGGCCGGGGAACTGGCCCGGATGGGATTCGCTGACGCCGCCCGGGCGGAGCGGCTGCTCAGCGAGGACCTGGCCCTCGATGCCGAGGGTGCCGACGCTGACCTGCTGGCCTCGCTGGCCGCGGCGGCCGACCCCGATCTGGCCCTGGTCACGCTGGCCCGGATGCCGCTCGGCGGGGACCTGCTCGCGGCGCTGCGCGCCGACGCCGGGCTGCGGAGCCGGCTCACCGCGGTGCTCGGCGCCAGTGCCGCGCTCGGCGATCACCTGGTCCGCCATCCGGCGGACTGGCGGGTGCTGAGCGGCCCGGACGCGCTGCGCGGGCCGGGCGCGGCCGAGCTGCGGGCGGAACTGCTGATGGCGGTGGGCGCCAAGCCAGACGACCCGGAGCCGGTGGCCGGCCCGGCCGCCACGCCGGGCGGGGACCCCGCTGTCGCGCCGGTCACACCACTGGCCGCCGCGTACCGGCGGCGGCTGCTGCACCTGGCCGCCCGCGACCTGACCGGCGCGGTCACCGTGGACGAGACCGCGGCCGAGCTGGCTGACCTCGCCGCCGCGGCCCTGGAGGCGGCGCTGGCCATCGCCCGGTCCGAGCTGCCCCCCGGGTCAGCCCCCGCCCGGCTGGCCGTGATCGCCATGGGCAAGTGCGGCGGCCACGAGCTCAACTACGCCAGCGACGTCGACGTGATCTTCGTCGCCGCGCCCGCCGCACCCGCTGCCCCCGCCGCCTCCGCTGCCCCCGGCGCCTCCGCCGCACCCGGCCCGGACACCGCAGACACCGCAGGCACCGGGCACACCGCGGAGGCCGAGGCGGCCGCGCTGCAGACCGCGACCCGGCTGGCCGCGGGCCTGGTCCGGACCTGCTCGCAGAGCACCGCCGAGGGGGCGCTGTTCCCCGTGGACCCCAACCTCCGCCCGGAAGGCCGCGACGGCCCGCTGGTCCGCACGCTGGCCAGTCACGTCGCCTACTACCAGCGCTGGGCCAAGACATGGGAGTTCCAGGCGCTGCTCAAGGCCCGCCCGGTGGCCGGCGACCGGGAGCTGGGCCGGGCCTACATCGAGGCGCTCAGCCCGATGGTCTGGCAGGCGGCCCAGCGCCCCAACTTCGTCGCGGACGTGCAGGCCATGCGGCGCCGCGTGATCGGCAACCTGGCCCCGGGCGAGGCTCCCCGCCAGCTCAAGCTCGGCCCCGGCGGGCTGCGCGACATCGAGTTCGCGGTGCAGCTGCTCCAGCTGGTGCACGGCCGGACCGACGACTCGCTGCGCGAGACGGGCACGCTGCCCGCGCTGGCCGCGCTGGCCCGGGGCGGCTACGTGGGCCGGGAGGACGCGGCCAGCATGGGTGCCGCCTACCGGTTCCTGCGCACCGTGGAGCACCTGCTCCAGCTCCGCCAGCTGCGCCGGACCCACACCCTGCCCGAGGACCCGGCGGCGCTGCGGCGGCTGGGCCGTGCGCTGCGCCGGGCCAGGACCCGCAGCGGCGCGGCGGCCCCGGCCCCGCCGTCCCGGGCCGACCCGGCGGCTGAGCTGATGGCCCAGTGGCGCCAGCACGCCCGGGAGGCCCGCCGCCTGCACGAGAAGCTGTTCTACCGGCCGCTGCTGGACGCCGTGGCCCGGCTGCCCGCCGACGCGGTCCGGCTCACCCGCGAGGAGGCCCGGGCCCGGCTGGAGGCCCTCGGCTACGCCGACCCGGCCGGCGCGCTGCGCCACATCGAGGCGCTGACCTCGGGGGTGTCCCGCCGGGCGTCCATCCAGCGCACGCTGCTGCCGGTGATGCTGGAGTGGTTCGCCGACGCGGCGCAGCCGGACGCCGGGCTGCTCGCCTTCCGCCAGGTCAGCGACGCGCTCGGGGACTCGCCCTGGTACCTGCGGCTGCTACGGGACGACACCAACGTGGCGCGCCGGATGGCCCGGCTGCTGGCCTCCAGCCGGTACGCGACGGACCTGCTGATGCGCGCCCCGGAGACCGTGGCCCTGCTCGGCTCGGATGAGCAGCTCGTGCCGCGGCCCGCGACCGCCCTGCACACCGAGGCCACCGCGGTAGTGAGCCGGCACACCAGCGCCGACGAGGCCGCGCAGGCGGTCCGCGCGCTGCGCCGCCGGGAGCTGCTCCGCACCGCCGCCGCCGACCTGCTCGGGGTGACCACGGTCGAGGAGACCGAGGAGGCGCTGACCGTGATCACCGCGGTCACCATCGGCGGCGCGCTGGACGCCGCGATCGGCCAGTTCGAGCGGGAGTCCGGGCCGCTGCCCACCCGGATCTGCGTGGTGGGCATGGGCCGGTTCGGCGGCCGGGAGACCGGCTACGGCAGCGACGCCGACGTGATGTTCGTCCATGACCCGCTGCCCGGCGCGGAAGACCAGGTGGCGGCCCGGGCCGCGCACACGGTGGCCGAGGAGCTCCGCCGGCTGCTGGCCCAGCCCGCACCCGACCCGCCGCTGGTGGTCGACCCGGGCCTGCGCCCCGAGGGCCGCCAGGGACCGCTGGTGCGCACGCTCGCCTCCTACCGCGCGTACTACGAGCGCTGGTCGCTGGCCTGGGAGGCGCAGGCGCTGCTGCGCGCGGACCCGGCGGCCGGCGACCGCGAGCTGGGGGAGCGGTTCAAGGCCGTGGCCGACGAGTTCCGGTACCCGGCCGGCGGGATCAGCGCCGCGTCGGTGCTGGACATCAGGCGGCTCAAGGCCCGGATGGAAGCGGAGCGGATGCCCCGCGGCACCGACCCGGCCATGCACCTGAAGCTGGGCCCGGGCGGGCTGTCCGACGTGGAGTGGGTGGTCCAGCTGCTCCAGCTGACCCACGCGCACGAGGTGCCCGCGCTGCGTACCACGCGCACCCTGACCGCGCTGAGCGCCGCGCAGGCGGCGGGCCTGATCGGGCGGGAGGACGCGGCCGAGCTGGCCGCCTCGTGGCGGCTGGCGACCCGGATCCGCAACGCGGTGGTGCTGCTGCGCGGGCGGTCCGCCGACGTCCTCCCGGCCAAGCAGGCCGAGCTGGCGGCGGTGGCCCGGATCCTCGGCTACTCCCCGGATGCCAGCCAGGACCTGATCGAGGACTACCGGCGCACCGCACGCCGGGCCCGCTCGGTGATGGAGCGCCTCTTCTACGGCTGACCTGAATCTACGGCTGACCTGAACGGCCGCCGAACCCTGGCTGAACTAGGTAAAAGGTTCGCCGGCTGGCGAACCAGTTCTCGACCACTGGAACGGCAGCGCCTGGTCGCAGGTGACCGCCCCGCCGACCGCGGGCAACACGGCCAGCCTGGCCGCGGTCAGCGCGAGCAGCACCACGGACGCCTGGGCGGTAGGGCGAACGCAGGTCAACCGCTCCAGCATCAACGGACTGACCATGCACTGGAACGGCACGGCCTGGTCAACGGTCCCCGCGGTCAGCTACGGGGTCGAGAACATCCTGGTCAGCGTGGCCGACATCAGTCCTGCCGACGCCTACGCGGTCGGCGACAGCTCGGCCTCGGCCCAGGGCTTCCTCGAGCAGTGGAACGGCACCAGCTGGTCGCTGCCCACGCTCCCGGACCCGAACCACGGCCAGGACACCTACCTGAACGCGGTGTCCGCCTCGTCGGCCAGCAACGTGTGGGCGGTCGGCGTGGAACTGACCGGCAGCACAGCGGCGAGCGAGCGGTACCAGACCTACTCGCTGCACTGGAACGGGTCGGCCTGGTCGATCGTGCCCATGCCCGCGGTCACCGGCTCCAGCAACCTGCTCCAGTACGAGTTCAACTCGATCGACGCGATCAGCCCGACCAACGTGTGGGCGGTGGGCGCCAGCGGGACCAGCGTCGGCGAAGCCGTGAACCCGGCCAGCACCCTGATCGAGCACTACAACGGCACCAGCTGGAGCATTGTCCCCAGCCCGTCGCCGGGCACCGCACCCGTCCTGACCGGGGTCTCGGCCAGCTCGGCGGGCGACGTGTGGGCCGTCGGCCACGACAACCCGTCCGGGTCGACCACGCCGCAGACCCTGACCCTGAACTGGAACGGCTCGGCCTGGTCCACGGTGGCCAGCCCCGACGCGGGCAGCTCCAGCCAGCTGACGTCCGCGTCCGCCGTGCCCGGCGCCGCGACCGTCTGGGCGGCGGGCTACAGCGGGACCAGCGGCTCGTTCAACCCGCTCATCCTGCAGAACGGCTAGCCCACCCGGCCCCCGCCTGGTCCCGCGGTACCAGGCGGGGGCCGCTCTCCTACCGTGGTCGGACGGTCAGGATCGGTTTCCCGCCCGATGTGGCGGCCGGGGCCGGCCCGTCATCGTGGGGAGCGTGAACCTAGCTGACCCGGGGACGGGCGCCGCCCCCCTGCCTGCCGGCCGGACCCGGCGCCGCCCGCTCTGGCGCTGGGCGGTGGACCTGGTGCTGCTCGCGGCGGCCGTGGTGTCGGTGCTGACCGAACCCATGTCGATCGCCGCGCACAGCGTCCTGGGACTGCTCTTCGCCGGGTTCGTCGGCCCGCACCTGTGGAACCGGCGGGCCTGGATCCGCGGCACCGTGCGCCGCCTCTGGCAGCGCCGCTCGCTGTCGCGGGCGCTGCGCTGGAGCCTGTCCCAGGCCAGCCTGCTGCTGGTGCTCACGATGGTCGTCACCGCGTCGGGACTCTGGGACTGGCTGGACGGGCGCACGACGATCCGCTGGCACGCGATCTCCAGCATCATCCTGCTCGCCGTGCTCATCCGGCACACCTGGACCCGCCGCGGCTGGCTCCTGCGCCGCCGGGCCAGGTCCACCGGGTGACTCAGCGGCCGTTGGCCCGCAGCCGGGCCAGCGCGCCCACGGTCATCGCGCCGCGCCACTCGGCCGCCGCCACCGGGGACCAGGCCAGCCAGTTGACCGTCCAGCCGCCGTCCTCTCGCTGCCCGCGGGCCAGGTGGTCCAGGCAGTCCTCGATCACCGCGGGCTCGAACAGGCTCCGGGCCAGTGACCCGGGCCGCGGCGCGAACTCCAGCGGCGTGTGGATCTCCCCGGGGACCGCGGGATCCAGCGTCACCACGTCCGGGCTGGTGATCAGCGGCGCGAGCGTGCCGATGGCCGCGGCCGCCCGGTCCCGGTCGGGCACGTGGTCCAGGAAGTGCGCCACGGCCCGCAGGTCATACGGGCCGGCCTTGTCCAGCCCGTCGATCCGGTCCCACATCAGCCCGGTGGCGCGGTCCAGCCACGGGTGCCGCACCCCGCGCCCGTGCAGCGTGCCGGCCAGCAGCCCGGTGGTGATGAGGGACGCGGGGCCGCCTTCTTCCGGCACCCACCACGGCGCGTGCGGCCACCCCAGAATATTTTCCGCAACGAAGACCGCACCCCCTTCCCGGGGTGCGTTGGCCTCGAGCCATTCGAGGGCCCCGCGGACCAGGTCGTCGTCCCAGGCATCCGCCTCGTCCAGGGTTTCGAGGGCGAACTCGATGGCCAGCGGCTGGCTGCCCGGGCACCGGCCGTCGGGCTCCAGGGCGTGGCCGAACCCGCCGTCCGGGTTGCGGTAGGCGGCGATCGCGTCACGCACGTACCCGGCCTGCCCGTGGCCGAAGAGCCGCTGGAAGCGGCGCTGGTCCAGGATCCGGCCGCTGCCCGCCAGGAACTGCGCGGCTGCGTCGATGTCAGGTGAGGTCATGGCGCCCATCCTGGCGCCCGGGATCGGCTCCCGTCTTGAATGAATCGGTCACGCCACCGGCGGGCGGCCCGGGAAAGCCGGGGCAGATGACCGGGCCGGACCGGCGCAGGTGCCGCAGCGCGTGCCAGACTCGTGTCGTGGACTGGTCGCCGGGGTATCGCGAGTACGCGCCCCCGGCCGCGTTGTCCCACGCTCTGTCCTGTGTCTGGGTGTCGGTGACCCCGGCGGCGGGCGCGCCGCCCACCCGGATCCTGCCCGACGCCTGCACCGACCTGGTCTGGCGCAGCGGCACCGGGCTGTCCCTGGCCGGGCCGGACACCGGGCCGGTGCTGGCCGAGTCGCCGCCCGGCTCGGTGATCGCCGGGGTCCGGTTCCGGCCGGGAGCGGGCGGCCCGGCCCTGGGCCTGCCGCTCAGCGCCCTGCTCGACCAGCAGCTGGACCCGGCCGCCCTGCGGACCGCGCTGCCCGGCGGCCGCGGCGCGGCCCTGGTCACCCAGGTGCACGGCGGGCTGGCGCCCGCCGAGGCCGTGCGCCGCCTGATCCGGCTGGCGGGGGAGATGGTGACCGGCGCACCGCCGGACCCCCTGGTCGCGGCCGCCGCCCGGCGGCTGGCCCAGACCGGGACCCGGCCCGTGGTCCAGGCCGGCCACGTGGCCCAGGCCGGCGGCGTGGCCCAGGTCAGCCAGAGCGTGGTCCAGGTCGGCCAGGTCGCCGCGGACCTGGGCCTCAGCGAGCGGCAGCTGCACCGCCGGTGCGTGGCCGCGGTCGGCTACGGGCCGGTGCTGCTGCGCCGCGTGCTCCGCTTCCGCCGCTTCGTGTCCCGCATCGACACCGGCGGGGCCTGCGGCGACCTGGCCGGCCTGGCCGCCGAGGCGGGCTACGCGGACCAGGCGCACCTGACCCGGGAGAGCCGCGAGCTGGCCGGCCTCCCCCCGGCCGCCCTGGCCCGGCTCAGGCGGCCCGGCGAAGCCGGGATGGCCGGCGTATCCAGCGAACAGGAGACCAGATGGAGCTGAAGCCAGCGGCGTCCCGGGTGATCTCGGATGGCCCGGCGGAGTGGTTCACCGGGCAGGTCTGGATGGACGAGCTCGCGGCCCTGCCCGGGCCGGGGGTCCGCGCGCTGCGGGTGACGTTCTCGCCGGGCGCCCGGACCGCCTGGCACGCCCACCCTGGCGGCCAGGTCCTGCACGTCGTGGACGGGGTGGGCCGGGTGCAGGCGGCCGGCGGCCCGGTCCGGCAGATCCGGCCCGGTGACACGGTGGTGGCCGGGCCGGGGGAGCAGCACTGGCACGGCGCCGCGCCGGGCCAGCTCATGTCGCACGTGGCGATCTCCGCGGCGGATCCCGCCACCGGCGGGCAGACCGTGTGGTCGCAGCACGTGACCGACGAGGAGTACCTATCCGCCCCGGAGCCACCGGACGCCTGACCGCCGCCAGGCCGGGTGCCGTGATCATGACTTGGGTGTCGTTGGAACGACACCCAAGTCATGATCACGAAAAGTGGGGGTCAGGGGTTGTTGCTGGGGGGAGCCGATTCGGCGAAGGCGGCCCGCAGCTGGTCCTCCTGCTGCACGGAGAGGTCGGAGCGCATCAGCTCCATCGCGTGCCCCTCGAAGGCCTGGGCGACCGTGTCGATCGCGGCGTTGGCGCTCAGCAGCACCAGCGCCGAGGTCCCCGGCGTCATGTCCCCCTTCACCGAGTCCAGCATCGAGCCCTCGATGCCGGCCTTGGTGAGCTTCTTGGCGAACGAGGAGGCCCTGCTGCCCTCGTCGGTCACGTGCTCCTGCGCCTGGGGCGCGGTGGCGTAGTGCGGCCAGCGGATCACGGCGACGTCCTGCACCTCGATGAGATCCTGGGCGTCGAGCTGCTTGAGCCGGAGGACGGCCGCGTCGGCCCCCTCGGTGCCCTTGAACCGCCATGCTGTGGTTGACATCGGTTGGCTCCTTCCCCCTAGGCCGGGCCGGGCCCCGGCGGCCACTCCCCGTGGTGGCCGCGTTGATCCCCCTGGTCCGGTTTCGTTCCCCGGCTGGCCGGCCGCACACCCTTGCGACCGGCTTTCACCTGCGGGAACACGGGGCTGCTGCAGACCGGGGACTACGCGCGGGCCGGGCTGGATGGCCGGTTCGCCAGCGCCACTCTTGACGGTCCGGCCGACGTCGCTTATCCCGACAATGCCCTGGCTGGTCAGGTCGCTGAGCGTGGCGAAGACGTAGCCAGGCTCGCACTCCTGTACGACATACTGAAGGCCGAGGCGCTGACTCCGCGCGCTTCAGCAGACCTGGCGAGGAAGGCGATCGACAGATGGACCTGACCGGCGCTCCGTGGCGCAAGTCCTCCTACAGCGGAGGTAACGGCGGTGCCTGCGTGGAGGTGGCGGTCGTGCCCGGCTCCAAGGAGGGCAGCGACTACGTCATCACCATGCGCGACTCCAAGGACCCCGACGGCCCGGTGCTGACCTTCACCCCGGACGAGTGGAAGGCGTTCACCCTCGGCGTCCAGGACGGCGAGTTCGACCTCGACGAGGAGAACGCCGAGGACAGCGCCGACGCCTGACGGGCTGCGCCGGGGTCTCGCTTTCATCGTAAGACAATGTGTCTTACGATGAAAGCATGACCGAGACCATTACGATCCGGACCGACGCGGACACCGAGCACGCGCTCGAGGTCCTGACCAGCGACGGCAGTTCCCGGTCCGCCGTGATCCGGCAGGCGGTGCTGGAAGCGGCGGCCAGGCGGGAGCGGGCGGCCGAGATGCGCCGCGCCGTTCTCCGGATGGATCTCGGAGAGCCCGATGGCGTCAATATCGCGGCCGAGCTGTCCCGGTCCCGCGAGGACGAGCGGTAGTGATCTACCTGGATTCCGCCGCGGTCGTGAAGCTTGCCCACGCCGAGGCAGAGTCGCAGGCCCTGCGTGACTGGCTGGGGCAGCGTTCCAGCGCTGGCTGGGTCAGTTCGGTCCTGACCGAGGTGGAGACGGTCCGGGCCCTGGCCCGGCATGCGCCCGGCGCCATCAGCCGGCTCCCGCCGATTCTCGATCTCATGTCTCTCGTGGAGATGGATTCAGGGGTCCGGATGCTCGCCCAGGCTGTGCCGCCGCCAGCCGTTCGCAGCCTGGATGCCATTCACCTGGCCACTGCCTTGCGCATGGGTGATCAGCTGACCTCGTTCGTGACCTACGACAGGCGGCTCGCTGCTGCGGCCGCCGCCGCTGGCCTCACCGTCGATATGCCCGCACGGCAGGCCCGGCAGCCGGACTGACGTTAGTGGTCGGCGGCACCCGGGCCCGGGGTGCTGGCCTGCGCCACGGGCTGTGGTTCCGCCTGGCTGGCCTGGGCCGGAGCCGGTTTGGGGGTCAGCCGCGCGGAGAGCACGTAGGCGACCACGACGGACACGATCACCAGCGGCATGACGGCCAGGCCGTCCGACGCGAGCAGCAGCGAGGCGAGCAGGACGGAGGTCAGCGGGAGCCTGAGCATCACCACGGACATCGCGCCGATGCCCATGGCCACGCCGGCGACCAGCGACAGCCCGGGCAGGTGCGACAGCAGGACGCCGCCCACGCCGCCGAGGAACAGGGCCGGGAACGTCGGGCCGCCGCGGAAGCTGCTCAGCGAGATGCCGTAGGCGAGTCCCTTGCAGGCCAGCAGCAGCAGCAACGCCCCGACGGTGTAGCTGGCACTGTTCGAGATGAACGGGCCGAGCGCGGACTGCCCGGAGAACAGCACCTCGCCGGAACCCTTGCCGGTCCCGGCCGCGAACGCGATGGCCAGGCCCGCCACGGCCAGCCCGATCAGCGGGGTGACCAGCAGGATCCGCCGCTCGGAATAAGGCCGCAGGAACAGGCCCAGCCAGCGGATGGCGCTGCCGAGCGGGACCGCGAGCACGCCGATGGCCAGCGCCCACGCGAACTCGGCTGCGGTCGGTGATCCGATATGCGGAAGGCCGGGGATGGCCAGCGAGAACGTGCCCAGCCCCGTCCATGCATCCAGGCCGATGAAGACGAGGGAACCGACGCCCGCCGCCAGCAGGCCGGGGATCAGCACGAGCTCCATCATGGCGCCGCCCAGCCCGGTCGCCTCCATCAGCAGGAAGGCCCCGGTCAGGGGGGAGCCGAGCAGGGTGGCGATGGCGGCGAAGCTGCCTGCCGCGGCCACCACGGTCTGGGTGCGGGCCGGGGCGTCCCGCTTGGCCAGCCGGACGGCGATCACCCCGAGCCCCCCGCCGAGAGCGATCAGCGGGGCCTCGGGGCCCAGGACCACGCCCAGGCTCAGGGTCGCGAAGGCGGCGAGCACGATGCCGGGAAGGTCGATGGGGCTGGGTGGCCCGCCGCCCATCTTGAACCCGTCGGCGGGGGAGTGCCCGCCGGTCCCGGGCAGGTACCGGAGGGTGAGGGCGACCAGTATCCCCGCCACCGCCAGCGGCAGCAGGGGCCACCACAGCGGCTCGGCGTGGAAGCCCAGGCCCTTGGGCAGGTCGGTGAAGACCCAGCCCTGCATCTTGCTGACCAGCGCGAGGAAGAAGTAAGCCACCGCCGAGATGGGCGCCCCGATGATCGCGGCCAGCACCAGCAAGGCGACATAGCTCCGGGACCGCAGCAGCGCCAGCGGGTCGGATGGCGTCGTCACCGCATCTCCTCCTCAACGGCTTGATCGCTGGTCATGAGACGAGCAGGTACAGGCTCTTGCCGGCCAGCCAGAACCCCAGCAGCAGGCAGATGATGATGATCACCTGGTCCTGATGGGTGTCCAGCCAGGTCCGCAGCGTCGTGACGCGGGCCGCGGCGGCGGCCGGCCGGAAGGCTGCCATCAGCTCCAGGTACAGGAAGGTCGAGGTGGCCAGCAGGCAGAACAGCAGCAGGATCAGGTACTCCGCGAAGCCCGAGACCTTGGCCTGGCTGACCGTCGCCGCGCCGGCCGCGACGAGCGTCCACGGCTGGAGGAAGGCGGCCAGCCCGGCCGCGGTCCACCCTGAGAGCTGGTCCAGCCGGCCCATCCAGGCCGGGGTCTTGCGGGGGCGGCCCATGCGCCGCCACTGCCGGAGGGCGTAGAGGATCAGCACGACGCCCAGGGCCAGCTTGAGGGCCGTGACCGCGGTCGACGGTGCCGTGGCCGGCGCGGGCGGCTGGCCCCCGGTGATCAGGACCACCCCGCCGATCACCACGACCAGGCAGGCCAGCCAGCCCAGGACGAAGGCCAGGCCTTTCCTGGTGCCGTTCTCGGAGCTCAGGATCAGCAGGAACGCGATGAGCGGGAAGGGCTCAAGGGCGATGCCCAGGCCGATGAGGAGCAGGTCAGCAACCACCCGGCACGGCTCTCATCATGGACAGCACCCCTGCACCTGACCCTGCCTGGCGGGCTGGCCCGCTGCCTCACCCGTGCGGGGTGAGCGGCGCTCACCCGGTGCCGGGCGGCCGGGCCCGGCTGTGGGCCGTTACTGCCGGTATGTGCACCTGCCGGGCCAGCCCAGCTCGGTAGAGTGGCATACAGTCCGTAGAACTTCAGCGCCTTACGCGGTCACCGGATGTGAGCGCGTGGCGCTGTGGAGCGCAGGGATGGACGGTGGCGCGGACCGGCCAGCCGGGGCGCGAGGTAACGCATTCGCCCAGGGTTCCCCGCCTGGCGCCGCCCCGTTAGTGGGGCGGCGCGACGCGCTGCGCGCGTTCGGGGAGGCGCTCGACGCATCGGGCGACGGGTCCCGCTTCTTCCTGGGCCTGGTCGGTGACCCGGGCGCGGGCAAGACGCGGCTGCTCGGCGAGCTGGCCGCGGACGCGGGACGGCGGGGCCTGGTCACCCTGTGGGGCCGGGCCGCCGAGTTCGAGCAGGAGATGCCGTTCGGGGTCGTGGTCGACGCCCTCGACGACCAGGTGGAGGCGGCCCTGCCCGGGCTGGCCACGCAGCTGGGCGCGGACACGTGCGGGCTGCTGGCCAGCGTCCTGCCGTCACTGCGGGCCGCGGCGCCGGGCCTGGACGGGCCAGCCGGGCCCGGTCCCGCCCGCGACCTGACCGGCCGGTACCGGATCTACCGCGCCATGCGGCGCCTGCTGGACCATCTGGCCGGCCCGCGCGGGCTGGTGCTGATCCTCGACGACGTGCACTGGGCCGATAACGCGTCCATCGAGCTGCTGGATCACCTGGTCCGGCACCCGCCCCGGGGCCGGGTGCTGGTGGCGATCGCCTACCGCCCGGCGCAGGCGTCGGCGCGGCTGGCCGCGCTGCTCGCCTCGGCCACCGCCCACGGCCGTCAGGTGACGGTCGGGCCGCTGACGCTGGCCGAGACCCAGGAGCTGCTGGGCCCGGGCCTGAGCCGGCCGCGCTGCCAGGCCCTGCACCAGGCCAGCGGGGGCAACCCGTTCTACCTGGAGGCGCTGGCCCGGATGGGGCAGCACGCACCGCTGGCCACGGATGACGCCGGCGGCACTGAGCTGCCGCCCGCGGTGCGGGCGGCGCTCCAGCTCGAGCTGGAGGGCCTGTCCCCGGCCGCGCTGCGGGTGGCGCAGGCGGCGGCGGTGGCCGCGGACGAGTTCGAGCCGGCCCTGGCCGCGGTGGCCGCCGAGGTCAGTGAGGACGAGGCGCTGGCCGCGCTGAACGAGATGGCGGTCCGGGACATCGTCCGGCCCGCGTCACCGGGGCGGCTGCGGTTCCGGCACCCGCTGGTGCGGCGGGCGGCCTACGACTGCGCGGCGGCGGGCTGGCGGCTCGGCGCGCACGGCCGGATCGCCGCGCACCTGGCCGTGGTGGCCGCCCCCGCGGCGCTGCGGGCGCACCACGTGGAGCGGTCCGCGTCCTTCGGTGACCAGGCCGCGGCCGGCACCCTGCTCGAGGCGGCCCGTGAGGTGGCCGCGCAGGCCCCCGCCACGGCCGCGCACTGGCTGGAGGCGGCGCTGGCCATCACGCCCGCCGAGACCGCCGGGCCCGGGCGCCAGGTCGAGCTGCTGCTGGAGGTGGCCGGGCTCCGCGCGGTCAGCGGCCAGCTGGCCGAGGGCCGTGACACGGCACGCGAGGTGCTGCGGCGGCTGCCGCTGGGTGACCACGCCCGGCGGGCGAAGGCGGCCCGGTTCTGTGCCCTGATGGAGCGCCAGCTCGACCGGCCCCAGGAGGCCCGGGCGGTGCTGCTCGACGAGCTGCGCCGGATCCCCGACCCGCAGTCGGCGACGGCCGTGCCGCTGCGGACCAGGCTGGTGGCCGAGAGCCTGATGCGCGGGGACGTCCGCGCCGCGCAGGCGGTACTGGACCTCATCCCGGAGAACGTGGACGCCCACGAGCCCAGTGTCGCGGTGGCCATCGCGGCGCTGCGGCCGCTGCCCGCCTACGCCCTGGGCCAGGTGGCCGACGCGGCCCGCTTCATCGAGACGGCCGGCGAGCTCATGGCCGCCGCACCAGATGACCACCTGGCCGAGTGGCTGGACGCGGTGGCCTGGCTGTGCTGGACCGAGACCATGATGGGCCGGGACGCCAGCGCGCTGGCTCACTTCGAGCGCGCCGTCGGCATCGCCCGCGCCACCGGGCAGGGCTACATCATCAGCAACCTGCTGGCCGGGCAGGCCCGGGTGCTGACGCTGTTCGGCCGGCTGGCGGAGGCCGCCGCCGCCGCGGAGGAGGCCGCCGAGGTGGCCCGGCTGCTCGGCTCCGGCCACCAGCTCGTGTTCGCGCTCACCCAGCAGTGCCTCGCGGTCAGCTGGTCCGGTGAGGATCAGGCCGCCATCCGGCTCGGCGAGGAGGCGGCCCGCACCGGCAAGGGCAACGGGGAGTGGTCCGGCGCCCAGGCGCAGTACGCGCTCGCGGTAGCCCTGATCAACGCGGGGCGGCGGGAGGCCGGCCGGGACACCATGATGCAGGCGTGCAACAACCTGCGGCGGCCCATGCTCGATCAGCGCAGCCTGCTGGCGGCCTGCGAGGTGATGGCCGGCGTGCAGGCCGGGGCGGGTCACCAGGGCGACGCCCGCCGGTGGGCCGATCACGCGGCCCGGGTCGCCCGGCCCGGCCAGGAGGCCAGCGCCGCGCTGGCCCGCGCGCACGCGATGCTGGCCACGCAGCCCCGGGAGGCGGCCGTGCAGGCGGGCCAGGCGGCACAGTCCCTGACCGGCGCCGGCCTGGACATTGACGCGGGCCGGGCCTGGCTGACCGCCGGGCAGGCGTACGCGGCGGCGGGTGATGACGGCCAGGCCCGGGCCGAGCTGGCCGCGGCGGCGCGGGTGTTCGCCGGGTGCGGGGCCCGGACCCTGCACGCGGCCGCCGTGCGTGAGCAGCGCAAGCTGGGCGTCCGGGTGCCCAGGACGGCCGCGGGCGGCCGGGTCGGCCGGCCCGCACGGCCTCACCCAGCGGGAACTCGAGGTGGTCTCGCTGGTCCGCGACGGCTGCACGAACCAGCAGATCGCCGGGACGCTCTTCGTCAGCATCCGGACTGTGGAAACGCACCTGTCCCATGTCTTCGCCAAGCTTGGCGTCACGTCGCGGACCGGCCTGCTGAAAGCGCTCGGCGACACGCTGTAGCGCGCTGTGGTGGCGGTCTGCCGGCGGGCCGCGGCGGTCTAGCCGCGGGGCCGCGGCGATCTGGCGGCGGCTTCGTGGTTACGCAGCGTGAGGTTACCGTGATGCGCTGGTGAGTCAGGGTTTACCACGATGCGCGGGGTCCGCCGGAGGCATCACTGTGGGACACAGCAGCACTAGCGGGTCCCACAGGGGAGCGCAGATGACGATCCGTATCCCGCGGTACACGCTCGACGGGGTGAAGGATGCCGAGGTGTCCGTGCATCCGTTCTCGACCGCCGACGGCCTCGGGCTCAACCTGACCCGGTTCCGCCGGGCCGACTGCGACGATGTGGTCCTGCTGGTCCACGGCCTGACGTCGTCCAGCGACCTGTTCATCATGCCCGAGCACCGCAACCTGGCCAGCCACCTGCTGGACACCGGGTTCACCGACGTCTGGGCCGTCGACTTCCGGATGAGCAACCGGTTCCCCTACGACGGCGAGACGCACCGCTACACGCTGGACGACATCGCCGGGCAGGACCATCCCGCCGCGCTGCGCGAGCTGCGCCGGCACGTCGGGGACCGCCGGGTGCACGTCGTGGCGCACTGCCTCGGCTCGCTGTCGCTCATGATGAGCCTGTTCGCCGGCCAGCTCCCCGGCCTGGCCAGCGTGACCTGCAACAGTGTCGCGCTCACCCCGCGGGTGCCGGCCTGGTCCCGGACCAAGCTCCGCTACGGCCCGCCGCTGCTGGAATACCTGGCCGGCATCGAGTCGCTGGACCCCGCGTTCGCGGGCAGCCCGCCGCTGACCCGCAGCTGGGTGCTCGCGCGGCTGGTGGACCTGGCGCACCGCGAATGCGACGTGAGCGCGTGCCACATGCTCAGCTTCATGTGGGGCAGCGGCCACCCGGCCATGTACGAGCACGCGAACCTGCTGCCTGCCACCCATGAGCGGATGGGCGACCTGTGCGGCGCGGGCGGGACGTACTACTACCGGCACGTCAGCAAGATGGTGCAGGCCGGGCACGCGGTGAAGTGTGATCCCGGCGATGACCGGTACCGTGACCTGCCCGACGATTACCTGGCCCGGGCGGCCGAGGTCACGACGCCGATCCTGCTCCTGACCGGCGACCGCAACCGCGTCTTCACCGACTCGAACATCGTCTGCCACCGGGTGCTCACCGGCATCGCGCCCGGCCGGGCCGAGCTCGAGATCCTCCCCGGTTACGGGCACGTGGACCCGATCGTGGGCAAGGATGCCCACGCCGACGTGTTCCCGCGGATCTGCGAGTTCCTGAAGCGCCAGGCGGCCTGACATGAGCAGCGCGGGGCCAGGGGGCGCGGGGACCGGGGGCCCGGCCGCGGGGGCCGAGCAGGCGGACGCGGTGGTGATCGGGTCGGGCTTCGGCGGCGCGGTCGCGGCCTACCGGCTGGCCCAGGCGGGCCTGTCGGTCATCCTGCTCGAGCGCGGGCGGGCGTACCCGCCGGACAGCTTCCCCCGGACGCCCGCCGAGATGAGCCGGGCGTTCTGGGACCCGGGTGCCGGGCTCTACGGGATGTTCGACGTCTGGCGCTTCACGGGCTGTGACTCCGTCGTGTCGAGCGGGCTGGGCGGCGGTTCCCTCATCTACGCCAACGTGATGCTCCGCAAGGACGAGCACTGGTTCGTCCAGGACGACCCGCTTCCGCAGGGCGGTTACGAATCCTGGCCGGTCACCCGGGCCGACCTCGACCCGCACTACGACGAGGTCGAGCGGATGCTCGGCGCCACGCCCTACCCGCTGGACGTGGCCCCGTACGCGGCGACGCCCAAGACGCGGGCCATGCAGGACGCCGCGGCGGAACTCGGCCTGCCCTGGCAGTTGCCCCCGCTCGCGGTCAGCTTCGCGCCGGCCCCCGGGGCCGCGCCCGGACCCGGGCTGCCGATCGTGGACCCGGACTACGGCAACCTGCACGGACGCCAGCGCACCACCTGCCGCCTGTGCGGCGAGTGCGACATCGGCTGCAACATCGGGGCCAAGAACAGCCTCGACTACAACTACCTGTCCGCGGCCCGGCACCACGGCGCTGACCTGCGCACCGGCCACGAGGTCCGGGCCATCCGGCCGCGGCCGGCCAGCGGCTACGAGGTGGACTACATCCAGCACCCGGTCCAGGGTCCGGCGGGCCAGGACAGCCCCCCGGGCGCGGCCCGCCTGTCCGGGACCATCGTGTGCGACCGGCTGATCCTGGCCGCGGGGGCCTTCGGCACGTCGCACCTGCTGCTGCGCAACCGCCCGAGCTTCCCCGGCCTGAGCGCCGCCCTGGGCACCCGGTTCAGCGGCAACGGGGACGTGCTGAGCTTCCTGCTGCACGCCCGGGACCGCAGCCGGACCAGGCCGCTCGACGCCAGCCGCGGGCCCGTCATCACCAGCGCGATCCGGCTGAGCGACCAGCACGACGACCCGGCGGGCCCGGGACGCGGCGCCTACCTCGAGGACGGCGGGTACCCGGCGTTCGTCGACTGGCTGGTCGAGGCGGCGGACATGCCCGGGGACGCGCGGCGGCTGGCGCAATTCGTGTTCCAGCGCTGCCACGCCATGGTGGCGCGGGCGCCCGACTCCAGCCTGTCGGGGGAGATCTCCGACCTGATCGGCACGGACTCGCTCTCGGTGGGCTCGCTGCCGCTGCTCGGCATGGGCCGGGACGTCCCGGACGGCGTGCTGCGGCTGCGCGACGGCCGGCTGGATCTGGCCTGGACGGCGGCCAGCAGCGAGGCGTACTTCGACCGGGTACTGGCGACCATGCGCCGGGTCGGGGCCGTGCTCGGCGCACGCTGCGTGAACAACCCCATGTGGCTGAGCAAGCGGATCATCACCGCGCACCCGGTCGGCGGCGCCCCGATGGGCCGCGACCCTGGCGTGGGGGTGTGCGACCCGTTCGGTGAGGTGTTCGGCTACCCGGGCCTCTACATCGCCGACGGGGCGGCCATGCCCGGGCCGGTCGGCCCCAACCCGTCGCTGACCATTGCCGCGCTGGCCGACCGGATGTGCACCAGGCTGCTGGAGAAGCCGCCCGCCACGGTCGTGGGGGGAGCGGATCTGGTGCGGGCCGGCTCGGCCCCGGCCGGGCCGGGCCGCGATGCGGCCGGGGCGGGGCTCGATGCGGCCGGGTGCCGTCTGGACCGCACGTCGCTGTCGTTCACCGAGGAAATGAGCGGGACGTGCTACCCGGGCGCGAGCAACAGCGGCCCGGCTGCGGTGGAGCGGCTGCCACAGGAGCCGCTGGCTTTCCGGCTCACGATTACCGCCGACGACCTGGAGCGTTTCCTGGATGAGCCCGAGCACTCCGCCCGGGCTGAGGGATGGATCGATGCCGCAAGTATCGGGGGCCGGCGTCAGATCCAGCGGGGCTGGTTCAACTTGTTCGCGCCCACCGGGGATCCGGACCGCCGCCTGATGTGGTACCGGCTGCACTTCGAAGGCGCCGTGGGCCAGCCCCGCACCCTCATCGGCTGGAAGAACGTGTGGCACGGCGCGCTGACCCGGATCTGGCCGGACACCTCGACCCTGTACTTCCGGCTGCTGGCCGGGCATGTGGCCCCGGAGGAGGACGACCAGGCCCGCATCCTCGCGGCCGGCACCCTGCACCTGCACATCACCGACTTCGTGCGCCAGCTGGCCACCCTCCGGGTCGAGGGGCCGCACTGCGCCGACGGGCTGGAGCGCTTCGGCCGCTTCTTCGCCGGCCAGCTCTGGGACGTCTACGGGCCCGATCGCAGCCACGCCTGAAAGTCATGGCCGCCCCAGCCCGTCCGCGTGCTGTGCGACCGGCACCGGTCCCAGCGAGATGGTCGTGTCGCCGGCCTCCGGCGCCGGCCTGCCGGTCCGCGTGACCGGGGCCAGCTGGCCATCCGCGCGCACCAGGAACAGCAGGTCGTGCCCGGCGGGGAGCACGCCGCTGGCCGGCTGCGCGACGATCCGGGCCCCGTCGTGATACCGGCCGCTGAACGCTTCCCTGGTCATGGCCGCACCGAACAGGATCTCCCCGCCGGTGTACGGAGCGACGACCCCGTGGCTGCGCAGCGGCGGTGCGAGCCGGTAGACGTGGCCCTCGACGCTGCCGGCCAGCAGTACCGACGCGAGCGCGTTGAAGTCGTCCTCGTCCGTGAGCAGCAGCACGGCCGTGATGTCCTCGAGCCGGGCGCCGCGGCCGGTGGCGGCCGCGAGCAGCTCACCGGGGGCCAGCGCGAGCCCGGCCTGCCGTACCTGCTCCCGCTGCTGGTCCGGGCCCGCCCACATCAGCACCTCCAGGCCCGCGGACCGCAGCGCCTGGCCGAGGTCGATGACCCAGCGGCCGCCGCCGACCAGCAGCGGGCGGGTGCGCGCCGGGCGCGTGACGCGCAGCCGCCGCGCGACCGGCGCCGCGGTCAGGCCGTACAGGGTGACCGTCGCCACGATCACCAGGAACGTGACCGGGAGGATCCTGGCGGCGCCCCCGATGCCCTTGGCCACCAGGCCCGCCGTGAACGTGGAGGCGGTGGCGGCGGCGACGATCCCGCGCGGGGCCATCCAGCCGATGAACGCCCGCTCACCCATCCCCAGGTCCGTCCGGAGCGTGGACGCGAACGCGGCGACGGGGCGGGCCACGATGACCAGCACGGCGGTCAGGCCGAGTGTGGGCAGGATCAGATGGCGCAGCGACTGCGGGGTCACGGTGGCCGAGATGGAAATGAACAGGACGCCGATGATCAGCTGCACCAGCGTCTCGAAGAACGGCTGGCGGGCCGGCAGGTCGAAGCCCCGCTGATTAGCCAGGGCGAGCCCCATGAAGATGGCCGCGATGAGCCCGGTGTCCGCCCGGGCCACGTCGCACCCGGCGGCCACCCCGATCACCACGGCGAGCTGCACCGTGGTGCCGAGCAGCTCACCGAGCCGGAGCGTGCGCAGCAGCAGCCAGAGCACCGCGGTCCCGGCGACGCCCCCGGCCAGCCCGACAGCGATGCTGACCGCAAACTGCCCCAGCTGGCTGCCCAGCCCCCTGTGGGTGCTGGAGATGACGGCATGGAAGACCAGCGCACCGAGGATGCCGCCGACCGGGTCGATCAGTGACCCTTCCCAGATCAGGACCTGCTGCAGCCGGTCCGCTGGCCGGACGAAACGCAGCAGCGGGCCGACGACCGTCGGTCCCGAGACGACCAGGATGATGCCGAGCATCACCGCCGCGCCGCGCGACATGCCGAGCAGGGGCGCGGCGGCGGCTGCGGCGAGCACCCAGGTGATCAGCACGCCCAGGATGATCAGGCGGATGACTGTCCTGCGGATGTGGCCCCTGAGCTTGCGCAGGTCGAGACCGAGGCCCGCGTCATAGAGGATGACCGCCACGGACAGGGACACCAGCGGCTCGAACGCGGGCCCGAGCAGCTTGTCCGGATTGACGTCGGTGGTCAGGGCCCCCGCGATGAAACCCGCCGGCAGCAGCACGATGATCGCCGGGATGCGCAGCCTGCTCGCCAGGACCTGGGAGCCGACCGCAAGCACGAGAATGAGGCCGACGCCGATCAGGATCTGATTAGTTGTCACGCTCCGCCTCCGGTAACGCACCATTCATCTTTTGTTCGCTTACTATTTACTATGTGCGCTACAGTGCGCGTCACTATGCGCGGGCTGACCGTGCCGGGATGCGATGGCAAAGGCACAGGCGGGCAACTGTGCGCACGGTCCACCCCTCAACGATTCCGGCTGCAAAAGAAGTCAGGCATCACCCTTTTCAGGTGAAGCAATAGTCCTGAATAGGCGCATCGGGCTGGTGCCACAGCCCGTTTACCTTCACCTGGGGTTCAGGTTACTTGCGGGTAGCATTCAGCGGAAGCTCAGGCTCATCGGTGATGCTTCAGGTGGCTCCTCCCGGCGCCGCTGCCCATCAGGCCAGCCCGGGAGGAGCCCGAGAGCGCGCCCCGCTGGCTGCGCCTCCCCCCGGGCCCACCCCGGCCGGCGGGGCGCCCTCGCTAAACCGCCCCGCCGGTCCCCGGACCCGGCCTGCGGCGATTGCGCCCGGTCAGCCTGCGCCCGGTCAGCCGAAGGCCGCCCCGTGGCTGGCGGGCTGCTCGGAGTCGATGAGCAGCGAGACGGCCTCGATCAGGGCCAGGTGGGTGAACGCCTGCGGGAAGTTGCCCATGTGCTCGCCGGTGTTGGCGTCGATCTCCTCCGCGAACAGCTGCAGCGGGCCGGCGAACGACAGCAGTTTCTGGCACAGGGCGCGGGCGCGATCGGTTTCACCGATCATGGCCAGGGTGGTGACCAGCCAGAAGGAGCAGATGGTGAAGGTTCCTTCCTGGCCCGCGAACCCGGTGTCGGTTCCGTCGACCTTGTAGCGCAGGACCAGGCCGTCCTGGGTCAGTTCGTCGGCGATGGCCAGCACGGTCGCTTTGACGCGCTTGTCGCTGGCGGGCAGGAATCCCATGATGGGCAGCAGGAGCAGCGAGGCGTCGAGGTCGTCGGTCTCGTAGTGCTGCCGGAACACGCCCCGCTTGGACAGGCCCTTGTCCAGGATCTCGGCCTTGATCTCGTCCGCGCCGGCCCGCCAGCGCTTGGCCCGTTCGTCGTCGCCGCGTTCCTCGGCCAGGTCGGCGCCGCGGGAAACCGCGACCCAGCACATCACCTTGGAGGCGGTGAAGTGCTTGGGGTCACCGCGGACCTCCCAGATTCCCTGGTCGGGCTCCTGCCAGTGCTGGAGGGCGGCCTCCACGAAGGTGGCGAGCCCCTCCCACACCGGGGTCACGATCTGGCCGGCCCCGTTGTGGAACTGGACATCCAGCGCGTCCAGGATCATCCCCCACACGTCATGCTGCTGCTGGTTCCAGGCCCCGTTGCCGACCCGGACCGGGCGCGCCCCGCGGTACCCGGACAGGTGGTCGAGGGTGTGCTCGGTCAGGTCGCGTTCCCCGCTGATGCCGTACATGATCTGGAGTTCGGGCTTGCGGTTCAGATCACCCGCGGTGACCGCGTCGATGACGAAGCCCCAGTACTCGATCGCTTCCCAGTCGAAGCCGAGGCGGTAGAGCGAGCGGAGCATGAACGCCGAGTCCCTGATCCAGGTGAACCGGTAGTCCCAGTTGCGGGCCCCGCCCCACGTTTCGGGCAGGGAGGTGGTCGACGCGGCCATGATGGCGCCCGTCGGGGCGTAGCTGAGCCCCTTCAGGGTCAGCGCACTGCGGTCCAGGTAGGGCTTCCACGGATGGTCAGGGATCTTGGCTGCGCTCAGCCAGTCGCGCCAGAAGTCGACCGTGCAGTTCAGTGCGCCGAACGCCGCGTCCTGGTCGGCCGGAACCTGGCCGCCTCCCCAGGACAGCGTGACGAAGGCCGACTGGCCCGCGGCCAGCGTCGTGCGGCCGTAACAGCGGGCGCCCAGGACGCCGAGGGGGATGGAGCCCGCCAGGTCGAGATGCATGTCCCCCTCGGCGGGGGTGATGCTCATCGCGTCGTAGCCGTCGCCGTGGTAGCTCCACGTGCCACCACTGCGCCCGTAGTCGAACAGCGGGCCGCAGTTCACGACGACCTCGACCCGGCCGCTGATGCAGGTCGCGACCCGCACGAGCGCGCCCACGGCGCCGAAATCGGCGGGGGCCCGGTGATAGTCCGGCCGCCGCCCCTTGTGCTGGACCGGGCCCATGGCCAGGAAGTCCTGGACGACCAGCCAGCCGGTGGGCGTCTGCCAGGTCGTCTCCAGCACCATCGTGCCTGGCACGTACCGGCGATGCTGGGGGACGTGGGCGTTGCCAGGACCGAACCTGAACAAGCCGGCCGCCCGGTCCAGCAGGGCCCCGAAGACACTCGGGGAGTCAGGCCGCGGCAGGCACAGCCACTCCACCGAGCCGTCCGGCGCGACCAGGCAGCTCTGCTCGCAATTCGACAGGAATCCGTAGTCGGCAATAGGCGGGAATGTGCTCATCAGCGGCGACCTCTCGTCATGGTGTTCGGCCACATAGCCGAGCGTCGTGCTTAAAGGCGCTCGGGGCATCACACCTATCGGGTGACTAAGCGAAAATCAGCCCTCCTCTGCTCAGGCATGCGGTCAACCAGCCATAAATCATGCCGTAACGGGGCATGCCGCCCCGGCTCGCTGCGGTCCGCCGGGCGTGGCCCCGGGTGGCAATCACCCGGGCCGGGGGATGCCCGGTGATCCCCGGGCGCTGGACAGTAGGTCCCACGACTACGCCCCGGCCGGCCAGGGCGCCCGGACATGACTGGCGGCCTGCCCGGCCGCGGCGCGTAGCAGCCAGGCGCCCGAGCGTTTCCCGGACCGGGGGAGTAGATGGCGAACGTCGATCTCGCGCGGTGGCAGTTCGCGTTTGTGACGATCAATCACTTCTTCTTCGTGCCGGTCACGATCGGCCTGGCCTTCCTGACCGCGCTGCTGCAGACCGCGTGGTACCGCAGCAAGCGAGACGAGTACCTGCGGCTGACCCGGTTCTTCGGCACCCTGCTCGTCATCAACGTCGCGATCGGCGTGGTGACCGGCCTGGTCCAGGAGTTCCAGTTCGGGATGAACTGGTCGGCCTACTCGCGGCTGGTCGGCAACATCTTCGGCGCCCCGCTGGCCATGGAGGGCCTGGCCGCGTTCTTCCTGGAATCCACGTTCCTCGGGCTGTGGCTGTTCGGCTGGGACCGGCTGCCGCGCCGGATTCACCTGCTGACCATCTGGCTGGTGTCGCTGGGCACGGTGCTGTCGGCGGCGTTCATCATGGCGGCCAACTCCTGGATGCAGCATCCCGTCGGCTACGTCATGGTGCACGGCAAACCGCAGCTGAACGATATCTGGGCCGTGTTCACCAACCAGGTTTTCGTATGGGGATATTCGAAGGTCCTGCTCGCCTCGCTGGTGACCGGCGCGGCGGTGATGCTGGCCGTGTCCGCCTGGCAGCTGCGGCACGGCGGCGCCCAGGAGGTGTTCACCCGGTCGGCGCGGCTGGCGCTCATCGTCCTGGTCCCGGCCATCCTGTTCACCATGCTGGTCGGTGATGAGCTCGGCGTCATCGAGGCGAAGTACCAGCCGATGAAGATCGCGGCGGCCGAGGCCCAGTGGACCACCTGCCAGCCCTGCTCGTTCTCGCTGTTCCAGATCGGCGGGGGCAACAACGACCACACCCCGACCCAGATCATCGAGATCCCGCACCTGCTGTCGCTGCTGGCCACCAACCACTGGAACGGCAAGGTGATCGGCCTCAGCCCGCTGCAGTCGCAGTACAGCAAGCAGTTCGGGCCCGGGTACTACGTGCCGAACGTGTTCATCCAGTACTGGTCCATGCGGGTGATGGCCTACATCGGGGTCCTGGTCCTCCTGCTGGGGTTGTGGGGGCTGTGGCTGCTCCGGCGCCAGAAACTCGCGTCGTCCCGCCGGTTCCTGTGGGTGGCGATCTGGGCCGCCGTGCTGCCGTTCCTGATGAACACCGCGGGCTGGCTGCTGACCGAGAGCGGCCGGCAGCCGTGGATCGTGCAGGGCATCATGCTCACGAAGAACGGGGTCTCGTCGTCGGTCAGCGCCACGTCCATCGTGATCAGCCTGGTGGTGTTCGTCCTGCTGTACGGCGCGCTCGCGACCGTCGACCTGATGCTGATGCTGAAGTACTCACGCCAGCAGCTTCCGCCCGCCCAGGCCGGGGCCGACGCGGACGCGCCCGTCCCGGCCGTCCAGTATTGAGGTTGCGATGAGACTCGTGCCGTTCTGGTTCATCGTCATCACGGTCCTGTGGATGGGGTTCTTCATCCTGGAGGGCTTCGACTTCGGCGTCGGCATGCTGCACGGCGTGGTCGGCCGGGACGACGCTGGCCGCCGGGCGGCCATCAACACGATCGGCCCGCTGTGGGACGGCAACGAGGTGTGGCTGATCGTCGCCGGGGCCGCCATATTTGCCGCGTTTCCCGGCTGGTACGCGACCATGTTCTCGGGCTTCTACCTGGCCCTGGTGCTGCTGCTCGCGTCGCTGATGGTCCGCGGCGTGTCCTTCGAGTACCGGGGCAAGCGGGACGCGGTGCGCTGGCGCCGCACCTGGGACGGCCTGCTGACCGCGGGGAGCCTGCTGGCGCCGCTGCTGATCGGGGTGGCGCTGGGCGACCTGCTGCAGGGGCTGCCGATCAACTCCCATCAGGAGTACACCGGGTCATTCTGGAACCTGCTGCAGCCCTACGGGCTGTTCACCGGGGTCACGTTCGTGCTGATCTGCCTGCTGTCCGGCGCCCTGTTCCTGTGCCTGAAGACCACCGACGAGCTGCGCGCGGGCGCCTGGCGCGTGGCCCGGCGGGTGGCCCCGGTCACCGGCGCCGCCGTCGTGGGCTTCGTGATCTGGACGCACGTCATCCACACCAGCGCGTTCTTCCTCAACCCGGTGGAACTGCTGGCCATTCTCGCGGTCATCGCGGCCGTGTGGCTGGTCTACGACCGTCGCGACGGCTTCGCCTTCGCCGCGGTCACGGTCACGATGGCGGCCTGCGTCGTGTCGATCTTCACCGGCCTGTACCCGAACGTCATGGTGTCCAGCACCAGCCCCGCGTACAGCCTCACGGTGCACAACACGGCGTCCGGGGCCTACGCGCTCAAGGTGATGAGCGTGGTCGTCGTGATCTTCCTGCCGTTCGTGCTGGCCTACCAGACCTGGACCTACTACGTGTTCCGGCGGCGCGTCAGCAAGCAGGAATTCCAGCCCTCACTTCTGCGGGGCACACCCCTGGGACCCCCAGGCCCGCACACACCGACCCCCGACGGGGGACCGATCAGGGAGCAGAAATGACCTCTCGCCGAGTCGACGCGCTTGTCATCTTCGGGGCTACGGGCGACCTGGCCAAGATTGAGACCTTCCCGGCCCTGGTCGGGCTGGTTCAGCGGGGCGTGCTCGATGTGCCGGTCATCGGGGTGGCGAAGAGCGGCTGGGGGCTGGAGCAGTTCCGCGGCTACGCGGAGGCCTCGCTGCGGCTCAACCACATGGACCCTAAGAGCCCGGCCGCCCAGAAGATGCTCGGGCTGCTCCGCTACGTCGACGGCGACCTGGGCGACGATGCCACGTACAAGGCCATGTCGGACGCCATCGGCTCCGGCACCCAGGTCCTGTTCTACCTGGAGGTGCCGCCCCCGCTGTTCGGGCGCATCGCGCAGGGAATCGCCACGGCCGGCCGGGCCAAGGACGCGCGGGTCATGGTGGAGAAGCCGTTCGGCACCGACCTGGCCAGCTCCCGGCAGCTCAACGAGACCATGCACCAGTACTTCCCGGAAGAGGCGATCTTCCGGGTCGACGACTGGCTGGCTTTCGACCCGGTGGAGAACGTGCTGTTCGTCCGGTTCGCCAACTCGGTGATCGAGCCGCTGCTCAACCGGACCCACGTGGAAAGCATCCAGATCACGATGGCCGAGGCGTTCGACGTGGCCGACCGCGGCCGGTTCTACGACCGGACCGGGGCGATCCGGGACGTGGTCCAGAACCACATGCTCCAGGTGCTGGCCACCGTGCTGGCCGAGCCGCCGGACCGGCCGGGGCTGGCCGACTGGCGGGACGCCAAGTCCCGGGTGATCTCCGCGCTGCGCCCGCTGGCCCCGGAAGACACGGTGAAGGGCCAGTACGACGGCTACCACCGGGTGGAAGGCGTCGACCCGAAATCGGCCACGGAGACCTACGTCGCGCTCCGGCTCGCCGCCGATACCTGGCGCTGGGAGGGCGTGCCGATCCTGATCCGGGCGGCCAAGTGCATGCCGGTCACCGCCACCGAGGTGAATATCCGCTTCCGGCGCCCCCCGCACGACGTGTTCGGGATCGATCCGTTCGCCGTCCGCGACTCACTGCGGTTCCGCGTCTGGCCGGAGACAGCGGTGGGCCTCACGCTGGCCGGCAAGAAGCCGGGCGGCGGCATGGAGCCGCTGCTGGAGGACCTGACGTTCGCGGGCCAGCCGGGCTCGGACATGCGGCCCTACGACCGGCTCATCGGCGCGGCCCTGGACGGCGACCGCTGGCTGTTCGCCCGCCAGGACACCGTCGAAGCCGCCTGGGAGGTCGTGGACCCGGTCCTGGGCGACGTCGGGCCCGTGCATCCCTACGGCCGGGGCAGCTGGGGTCCCCGGGAAGCTGACCGGCTGCTGCCCGACCGGGACACCTGGCACGACCCGGCGGGCTGAGCGGCGGGAGCAGCGATGACAGACCAATCGGGCCGGCGCCGCGTCGTGATCGTCGGGGGCGGCTTCGCCGGCCTGTTCGCGGCCCGGGCGCTGAAGCGCAGCGACGTCGCGGTGACGATGATCGACCGGTCCCAGCACCACGTATTCGCGCCGCTGCTCTACCAGTGCGCGACCGGCATCCTGTCCGAGGGGAAGATCGCCACCCCGCTGCGCGACCTGTTCAAGAAGCAGAAGAACGTGGATGTCGTGATGGCCGAGGTCACCGACTTCGATGTGCCCGGCCGCCGGGTTATCGCCCGGCGGGTCGGTGGCGATCGCCTCGAGTACGGCTACGACGAACTGGTCGTGGCGGCCGGGGTCCGCCAGTCCTATTTCGGCCACGACGAGTTCGCCCGCTGGGCCCCGGGCATGAAGACGGTTTCGGATGCGCTGGGCATCCGCCGCCGGGTCTACGGCGCGTTCGAGATGGCCCAGACGGCGGCAACCCCGGAGGAACGCCGCGCCTGGCTGACGTTCGCCCTGGTGGGGGCGGGCCCGACCGGCGTAGAGCTCGCGGGCCAGCTCCGGGAGGTGGCCACCATCACGCTGCGCCGCGAGTTCCGGACCATCGAGCCAGAGGACGCGCGGGTCCTGCTGTTCGACGGGGGGAGCGCGCCGCTGGCCGTGTTCGGCCCGAAATTGTCACAGAAGGCCGCCCGCAGCCTGGACAAGCTGGGGGTCGAGCAGCACATGGGCTCGATCGTCACCCACGTTGACCAGGGCTGGGTGCTCGTCCGTGACCACGCCGGCCAGGAGACCCGCTACGACGCCAACACCGTGCTGTGGACGGCCGGGGTCGAGGCGCCCCCCGTCGCGGCCACCCTGGCCGCCGCCACCGGTGCCAGCAGCGACCGGGCCGGGCGCATCGTGGTCGGGAAGGACCTGACGATCCCCGGGCATCCCGAGATCTCTGTCCTGGGCGACATGATGAGCCTGGACAAGCTCCCCGGGGTCGCCGAGGTGGCGATGCAGTCCGGGCTGTACACCGGCCACCGCCTCCGGCGGCGGGCCGCGGGAAATATGGCCGAGAAGCCGTTCCGCTACCATGACCTCGGCTCTGCGGCCTATATCTCCCGTGGCCGGGCCGTCGTCTCGGCTGGGCCCCTGCAGCTCGGCGGATTCCCGGGCTGGGTCATCTGGCTGTTCATTCACATCGCGTTCCTGACCGGCTACCGCAACCGCGTCGGCGCCTTGCTCACCTGGTGGCTGGCTTTCGCCCGCAACCTGCGCCGCGAGCGCAGCTTCACCACCCAGCAACTGGAGACGCGCGACGTCTACACCCTTCCGCTGGGGAACGCGGCGCCGGAACCGGCGCCGGGTAAACCCGCCCCCGCTTCTCAGCCGCCGGCCAGCCCGTAGAGGCCGTTGCCGATCATGATGGCCCCGCCTGCGAAAAGCACCCCGATGAGGATCTTGTTCCCGTTCGCGCGCAGCCAGCCGTTGAAGGCCGTCAGCCGCCGTGTCGTGAGATCCGGCGCGACCAGGTGCAGCACGAGCGGCAGCCACACGAAAGCCGCGTTGATGATCACGACCAGGATGATGGCCACCGTGGTGTACTCGATGTCCGCGTTGGCGGTGGCGATCACCTGAAGGGCGGCGATGAACGTGAGGCCCGGGGCGAACAGGAGCAGGCCGACGGCGAACGCGCTGGCCGGGGCGGGGTCGGCGATCATCCTCGACACGAGCCCCTGCTTCTTGTCGGGGTCGGGCGGCTTCGGCTTCCGCCGGGCCAGCACGGCGCCCGCCGCGAGCAGCAGGATGCCGAGGCCGAGGCGCAGGCCGTAGCGGGGGGTGTGCCCGCTGGGACGGCTCAGGCCGGTGTTGCGCAGGATGGCGATCACGACCAGTCCCATGACCAGGCTCATGATGATCGCGCCGGCCAGGTAGAGCGTCCCGACCAGCCGTGGCCGGGCTGAACCGAGGTAGACAGCGGCCACGAGCAGCGCGGTCGGCGAAATCGCGGCCAGCAGCGCGAGGCCCGCCGCTTGCAGGATCACGGGAGCACCTACCGTCTCCGGGAACTCAGCGCGGGCGTCAGGCCGGAGCCTGCCGAGGCGGGCCCCGCGGCCGCGCGACCCGGGTCAGACATCCCTTACCCCCTGGCTGATCAGTCCGGTGTTCCGGCGCCGGCCGCTCCGGCGCCGGCCGCGGTCACCGCCTGGCTCGCTCACGGTCTCGCGCCCCTGTCCCCATCCGCCTCCCCCCGCGCGGGTGAGCCCAACTGCCACGTTCTGGCGCGGACCCCTGCCGCCCGGGACCGCTCAGCCCTGTTCGGCCGGGAGGCGGCGTGCGATAGTGAAGGAGGATCGTCGTGCTGCCCCAGACCCGCCGGCGGCGGAGCGAGCAGTCGGGGGGTGACGAGTGAGGAGCGGGGCCTGGCGCCGATGATCCTTAACCCGCCTCTGGAGAAGAAGCTCCGTGCCCCCCGGGCCCGGAAGGACTGGATCAAGCGCAGCGAGCTAGTTGACTATCTGGCCGGCGTTTCCACCAGCCTGCTGCTGGTCACCGCCCCCGCGGGTTTCGGGAAAACCACTCTCGTCGCGCAGTGGGATGCGAGCCCGGCCGAGAACCGCGCGTTCGCCTGGGTCTCGCTCGATCCCGACGACAACGATCCGGCCCACCTCTGGTGGCACGTCACCAGCGCGCTGCAGCGCGCGTGCCCCGCTTTCGATCCGGCGGCCGTCCTGGACGCCTTCCGCCCGCAGCGCCCGGACTTCGCCGGGGTGGTGCTCCCCCTCCTGCTCAACGAGCTGGCCAGGCTGCCGGAGCCGGTGGTCCTCGTGCTCGATGACTACCACGTGATCAGGGACCGCGATTGCCAGGACCAGGTCGCCTTCGCGCTGCAGCATGTGCCGCCGGCCGTCCAGTTCGTGCTGGTCACCCGGGCGGATCCGGGCCTCCCGCTGGCCCGCCTGCGGGCGACCGGCGAAATGACGGAGATCCGGGCCCAGGAGCTGCGATTCCGGCCCGCGCAGGTGGCGGAGCTCGTCGCCGGGGTCGCCGGGGTCGAGCTCGCCCCGCGGGACCTGGCTGACCTGGCCCAGCGGACCGAAGGCTGGCCAGCGGGCGTGTACCTCGCTGCTCTCTCGCTGCGCGGGCACCCCGACCCGGGCGCCTTCATCCGCCAGTTCACCGGCGACAGCCGTTTCATCGTCGACTTCCTCGCTGAGGAGGTACTGAGCCGGCAGCCCGCCGAGGTCCGGCAATTCCTCACCCGCACCTCGGTTCTCCGCCGCTTCTGCGCCCCGCTCTGCGACGCCGTGGTCGGCTCGGATGACGCCGCCGAGGTCATCGGCGTGCTCGAGCGGGACAATCTCTTCGTCGTGCCGCTCGATGACACCCGCCAGTGGTTCCGCTATCACCATCTTTTCGCGCAGGTCCTGCGCAGTGAGCTGGCCCGGTCGGAGCCGGGAACACTGCCCGCCCTGCACCGGCGGGCGAGCGCCTGGTTCCTGCACTCGGGCCTGGCCGATGAGGCGGTCAGCCACGCGCTCGCCGCCGGCGACGCGGCCGGGGTCACCAGCCTCATCGCCTGGCACTGGTACGCCTACGTTGCTTCCGGCCAGGTGGCGACGGTCCGCCGCTGGCTGAGGAGCCTCGGTGACGAGGCGGTCAGCGCCGATCCCGTCGCGGCGCACTGCGCGGCGTGGACCGCCGCGCTGTCCGGGGACCGGGACGAGCTGCGCCGCTGGCTGCCCGTGGTGAAGTCGGCCACGCACGACGGGCCGCTGCCAGACGGCTTCCGCTCGATGCAGTCGTCGGCCGCCCTGCTCCAGGCCACCTTCGGGTTCGAGGGCATCGGGCCCATGCGCGACGCGGCGGTCGAGGCCATCAGGCTGGAACCGGACCACGCGTCGCCGTACCACGCCCTGGCCCGGGCCGCGTACGCGACCGCCCTGTACTGGTCCGGCGACCGGGCCGGGGCTGCCGCGCAGGCCCAGGCCGCCCTGTCCAGCCCGTCCTCGATCGGCCTCGTCCGCATGCTGGCCTTCGCCACCTTGTCGCTGGCCGAAGCCGATGAAGGAGAACTCAGCCGCGCGGAGCAGCTGGCCCATTCGGCGCGTGAAGTCCTCGACGACGCGGGCCCGGGTTTCCGCGAAGCACCGCAGGGCTCGGTGGTCTATACGGCCACCGGCGCGGCTGCGGCCCAGCGTGGGGAGCTCAGTGAGGCGCGCCGGGATTTCGAGCGCGCGCTCGAACTGCGCCGCAGGTATCCCGGGATCAGCCCGTGGGCCACGCTGGAGATCCTGCTCCGGCTGGCGCCGGTGCTGCTCGACAGCGGCGACCGGCCCCGGGCGGCCGTTCTCCTGGCCGAGGCCAGGCAGTCTGCTGGACTCCTTCCCGGACGGGGCCGGCGCCCAGCTCGACCGGCTCGGCCGGGTCGAGCGGCGGCTCGCCGGCCATCCACCGGACATGCCCCCGGCCGGGCCGCTCACCGAACGTGAGGCAGCCGTCCTGGGGCTGCTGGGCGGCTCGCTGTCGCTGCGTGAGATCGGCGAGGAACTCTACGTCTCGCAGAACACGATCAAGACCCACATCCGGGCGATCTACCGGAAGCTCGGCGTCTCCACCCGCCACGACGCCATCGCCGCCGGCCGGGACATCGCTGACTCATCAGCGGACAGCGGGCCAGCGTCACAGGTGGTTGAACCCGGCTGACTCCTCCTTCGACATGGGCACCGTCACCGGATGCTTCCCGAAGTGGGCGACGGCCTTCCGGAAATCCTCCAGGAGCAGGGAGCCCAGATCCTGGCTCACGCCCAGGCGGACCAGGATGCGCTGCACGGCGATGTCCGACGCGGAGCCGGTGAGCGTGTAGGCGGGCACCTGCCACCCCTGGGTCCGGAGCCGGTCGGCCAGGTCGAACAGCGTGTAGCCGGGGTCTTCGCCGTCGCGGATCCGCCAGGTGACGGTGGGGATCCCCGTGGCCGGGTTGCTGTCGCAGAGGAGGTCGAAGGGTCCCAGCTTGACGATCTCGGCCGCCAGGTACTGGCCGGTCGCGTAGGACGCCTCGTGAATGCGCCGGTAGCCGTCGAAACCGAGACGCAGGAAGTTGTAGTACTGCGCGATGACCTGGCCCGCCGGGCGGGAGAAGTTGATCTGGAAGACCGGCATGTCGCCGCCCAGGTAGTTGACGTGGAACACGAGGTCCTCGGGCAGTTCCGCGCGGTCGCGCCAGATGACCCAGCCCACGCCCAGCGGGGCCAGCCCGAATTTGTGCCCCGAGGTGCTGATCGACTTGACCCGGGGGAGGCGGAAGTCGAAGAGCACATCGGGCGCGCAGAACGGTGACAGGAAGGCGCCGCTGGCCCCGTCCACGTGGATGTCGATGTCGAGCCCGGTCTCGGCCTGCAGCCGGTCCAGGGCGCTGGCCATGGCCTCGACCGGCTCATAGGCGCCGGTATAGGTCACGCCGAAGGTGGGGACCACCATGATCGTGTTCTCGTCCACCCGCTCCAGCATCGAAGCCGGATCCATGGCGAAGCGATCATGGGTCATCGGGACCTCGCGCATCTCGACGTCCCAGTAGCGGGCGAACTTGTGCCACACCACCTGGACCGGCCCGCACACCATGTTCGGCTTATCCGTCGGCTTGCCCTCGGCCCGCCGCTTCGCGCGCCAGCGCCACTTGGCCGCCATACCGGCCAGCATGCACGCCTCCGAGGAGCCGATGGCCGAGGCCCCCACGGTGTTGGCCGCTTCCGGGGCATGCCAGAGGTCGGCCAGCATGTGCACGCAGCGAGCCTCGATCTCGGCCGTCTGCGGGTACTCGTCCTTGTCGATCATGTTCTTGCTGACCGACAGCGCCATCAGGGCCGCAGACTCCGGCTCCGCCCAGGTCTGGCAGAACGTGGCCAGGTTCTGGCGGGCGTTGCCATCGAGCATCACCTCGTCCGCGACCAGCTGGAACACATCCCTGGGCAGTCTCTCGTCCCGGGGGAACCGGTACTTCGGCACGGGCCTGGTCAGGTCGTGCCCGGCGAACACGCAGTCCTCCATCTGCTCGCGGACGGTCTCACGCTCGTGCAGTGGCATGGTCGGTATCTCCTTGATCGGGAGCAGTCCCGCTGCCGGATGACCCCAGGCCATCACTCTGGCTTGCGGCCAGCCTCCCGAGGGCGAGGCGGGCTGGTGCTTCCGATGCTGGTCGCAGCGCCGGGCACCGCCATCACCCGGTACGGGGGAGCCGGGCCGCCAGGCGTCAGGAGGTGGGCCGCGCCCCGCGGGGCGAACGGCGGTCGAGCAGGCCGGCCACGGCCAGGCCGGTACTGGCGCCGATGAGGGAGCCGATGACGGTGTCGCCGGGGTAGTGCACCCCGGTGTGCACCCGCGAGTAGGCGACCGTGGCGGCCAGGAACCCGGCGCCCAGCGCGACCCAGGGCCGGTCCCGGCTGATCGCGGTGGCGAAGGCGAACGCCGACGCGGAATGGCCGGACGGGAACGACGTGGACTCGGGCATCCGGACCTGCCGTATCCCGGGCACTCCGGCCCCGGCCCGGTCCGGGCGGGCCCGGCGGCCGGCCGGCTTGATGGCCAGGTTCACCAGCGCCGAGGTGGCCCCGATGGCCAGGGTGCCGCGGACCGCGGCCCGCCGGCCGGCCGGGCCGCCCGCCACAGCCAGCAGCGCCGCGAGGGCCAGCCAGATCCGGGACTTGTCCGCCGCCCGGGACAGCCGCCGCAGCGGCTCGTCCAGCGCCGGGGTGGGAGTGGCGGCGATCGCCTCGTACACGGCCTGGTCTACCGCCGCGACCTGCCCGGCCGCCCCGCGTCTCGTCACGCGCGTATGCTACACGCAGGCAGAAAGGCACCACAGGGAGCTGCCCCGGGTCCCGTGAGCCAGGGCACCTGCGGGGGGACCGTGTGACAGGCCGTGATGCGAACCGCCCGACCCTGGGCGAGCGGGCATCGGCGGCCGGAGCCCTGCTGACCCTGATCGCATCCGCCGGCCTCGCACTGCTCGGGATCGCGCTGCACCTGGTGGCCATCCTCGTCGTCACGGTCGGGCTGCTGGTCTGCGTGACCGGCTGCTGGTACGCGGTCTCCCGGCGCGGCCTGCGCCGCGTCGTGTCGCTGCTGGTCGTGCTGGCCGCGCTGGGCGGGATCGTCGCCGGCCTGTTCTTCGCGCACATCAACTGGCCGCTGCTGCTCGTGATCGCCGGGCTGGCGGCCGTGTCGGTGCTGGCCGCCCGGCACGCGCTGCGGCGCACCGACCAGGCCCTGCGGGCCGACTCGGCCCGGCTGGCCCGGGCCCGGACGCCGGAGCATCCGGTGCTGATCATGAACCCGAAGTCCGGCGGCGGGAAAGCGGAGCGGTTCCAGCTTGCCACCGAGTGCCGGAAGCGGGGGATCGAGCCGGTCCTGCTGGAGCCCGGCGACGACCTGCGGGAACTTGCCGAGGACGCGGTCCGCCGCGGCGCGGACGTGCTCGGCATGGCGGGCGGGGACGGCTCGCAGGCGCTGGTCGCCTCGGTCGCGGCCCAGGCCGGCCTGGACTACGTGTGCGTGCCGGCCGGCACCCGCAACCACTTCGCCCTCGACCTGGGACTGGACCGGGCCGACGTGGTGGGGGCGCTGGACGCGTACGCGGACGGCCTGCAGCGCTGGATCGACCTGGCCGAGGTGAACGGCCGGACGTTCGTCAACAACGCCTCACTCGGCCTGTACGCCGAGGTGGTCCAGGCTCCCGAGTACCGGGATGCGAAGCTGCGGACCGCCGCGGCCATGCTGCCCGACCTGCTCGGCCCGGACGCCCGGCCGCTCGACCTGTGCTTCACCGGGCCGGACGGTGCGGAGCAGCACACCGCCCACCTCATCCTGGTCTCCAACAACCCCTACCAGCTGGTGCCGACCGGCGGGGGAGTGGGCACCCGGGAGCGGATGGACCGCGGCGTGCTCGGCCTGGTCACGGTGACGATCACCGACGCGGCCCAGGCCAGCCGCTTCCTGGCCCTCCAGGCGGCCGGGCAGGCCCGCCGGTTCAGCGGCTGGGCGGAATGGACCGGGACCCGCTTCGAGGTCCGCTCGGCCGCCCCGGTCGCGGTCGGCGTGGACGGTGAGGCGCTGGTCCTCGACCCGCCGCTGGTCTTCACGTCCCGGCCCGGGGCGCTGCGGGTCCGGCTGCCCCGCCACACGCTGCGCCGCTCGCCCGCGGCCCGGACCGTGCGGGTCCTGTCCGGATCGACGGTGGCCGGGCTGGCCCGGGTGGCGGCCGGCGCGATGCAGCGCTAGGCGGCTCAGCCGGGGCTGAGCTGGGCCCGGATCGGCAGGTGATCCGACCCGACGGGCTCCGCTACTTCCCCGCCCGTGGCAGTGACCGGTCCGCGGAGCAGCATGTGGTCGAGCTGGATGAGCGGCCGCCCGGCCGGGAAGGTCCGGCCGCGGACGGGCGCGCGGTAACCGAGCGCGACCACGGTGGCGGGGCGCGGCATGTTCAGGTCACCCACGATGACGGTGGGCACGGGCCCGCGGGTCAGGGGCCCGCGCAGCGCCGGGCCGCTGGCCGCCGGGCTGTCCGGCGCAGGCCCGGTGGCGAGCCGGCGCACCAGCAGGGCGAGCTGGACCGGGCTGCTGTACCGGTGCGTCAGGTGGGTATTGACCACGCGCAGCGCCGTCCCGCCGGGAGTAGCCAGCGTGAGGACCTGCGCCGCGCGGCTGATCGGGTCACCAGGCGCCCGGCCGAGCTCGATCTCGTGATAGCCGATGACCGGGAGCATGGTCAGCACGGCCAGGCCCCAGGTGCCCGCGCCCTGGTCGGACCCGACTCCGAGGCGGGCCCGGTTGGTGTTGCGGGCCAGCCCGCGGTGGCGCACCTCGGCGCCGAGCGCGGCGGCCACCTCGGTCACGGTGTCCGGCTGCGCCTCCGGCCGCCAGGCTTCCTGCAGGGTGATGACGTCCGCCTTGAGCCGGTGGCACGCCTCCGCGACATCGAAGGGCGTGCCCTGGCTGGTCAGGCCGCCGTGCAGGTTCAGGCTCGCGAGCGTGATCGGGCTGGCCTGGTTCGCCCCGGCCCCGGGTAGCTCATCGGTCACCGCTCCATCCTGCCCGGTCCCGGGAGGTGCCGTGGCCTCCCGGGTAAACGGCGGGAGGCCACCGGCCGCCGGGCTGCGGCGGCCGGTGGCCTCCCGTTGAGCTGCTACGAGTCAGCCGTGATGGTGCTCAGACGTCGTAGTACATCGCGAACTCGTGCGGCGACGGGCGCAGCCGCACCGGGTCGAGCTCGTTGGCCCGCTTGTACTCGATCCAGGTCTCGATCAGGTCGGGGGTGAACACGCCCCCCTCGAGCAGGTAGTCGTGGTCCTCCTCCAGCGTGTTCAGGACCGTCTCCAGCGAGCCCGGAACCTGCGGGATCGCCGCGGCCTCGTCCGGCGGCAGCTCGTACAGGTCCTTGTCCACCGGCTCGTGCGGCTCGATCTTGTTCTTGATGCCGTCGATGCCCGCCATGAGCATGGCTGAGAACGCCAGGTACGGGTTGGCGGACGGGTCGGGCACCCGGAACTCCAGCCGCTTGGCCTTGGGGTTCGAGCCGGTGATCGGGATGCGCACGCAGGCCGACCGGTTGCGCTGGGAGTAAACCAGGTTGACCGGCGCCTCGTACCCCGGCACCAGGCGGTGGTAGGAGTTCACCGTCGGGTTGGTGAACGCCAGCAGCGACGGTGCGTGCTTGAGCAGGCCGCCCACGTAGTACCGGCCGATGTCGGACAGGCCCGCGTAGCCCACCTCGTCGTAGAAGAGCGGCGAGCCGTCCTTCCAGATGCTCTGGTGGCAGTGCATGCCCGAGCCGTTGTCTCCGAAGATCGGCTTGGGCATGAACGTGGCCGTCTTGCCGGCCGCCCGTGCCACGCTCTTCACCACGTACTTGTAGAGCATCAGGTTGTCGGCCTGCTTGAGCAGCGGGCCGAACAGGATGTCGATCTCGGCCTGGCCCGCGGTGCCGACCTCGTGGTGCTGCATCTCCACCGTGAGGCCGACCTCGATCAGCTTGCGGACCATCTCCGAGCGCAGGTCGGTGTAGTGGTCAACCGGCGGGACCGGGAAGTAGCCGCCCTTGTAGGGGGGCTTGGAGCCGAGGTTCCCGCCCTCCTCCTCACGCCCGGTGTTCCAGGCGCCCTCAACCGAGTCGATGTAGTAGTAGCCAGCGTTAGCCCCGGTGTCGTAGCGCACCGAGTCGAAGATGTAGAACTCCGCCTCCGGGCCGAAGAACGCCGTGTCACCGATCCCGGAGCCCTTCAGGAAGGTCTCGGCCTTGCGGGCGACGTTCCGCGGGTCACGGGTGTACGGCTCGCCGGTCAGCGGGTCGTGCACGAAGAAGGTCAGGTTCAAGGTCGGGTGCTGACGGAACGGGTCCATGACCGCGCTAGTCGGGTCGGGCATCAGCAGCATGTCCGACTCGTGGATCTGCTGGAACCCCCGGATCGAGGAGCCGTCGAACATGCGGCCCTCGGTGAAAACCTTGTCGTCGAACGTCTCGGTCGGGACCGTGAAGTGCTGGACGGTCCCCAGCAGGTCACAGAACCTGACATCGACGAACTCAACCTTGTTATCGCCGATGAACTTCAGTACCTCGTCGGCGTTGTTGAACATCAACCCTCCCTGAACGGAGCTGGCACCGCGTTAGCTGGCACGTCTTGCCTCCCTGGGCTGCCGCGGCTGAAGGCCGCGCAAAGACGGCCACGCAGAAGTTGGCCGCTTGGGGGGTCTGCCTGCGGCAGGAACGTATCGGACGTTAGTTCCCGGCGATTTCCCGGCCGTGTCTCTAGTGTTTCACACGTGTTACGCCTTACCCTCCGTGACGCGCATGGACGGGCCGGACCGCCTGCGTGGCCGGCGACCGGGCTCCAGGCCACCGCCGGCCTGGGCGCGGGTACGGTTATGGGGTGACGGAACGACGCTGGGCCGGGCTGCTGCTGCCGACGCGGGACTCCGGGGAGCAGGAGAAGTACCCGGGAGAAAAGTTCGGCCTTCCCGAGGACGGCCCCCGGTCGGTCGCGGGCATGGGGCGCCGCCTGCTCGCCCTGCTGATCGACTGGCTGGCGAGCACCGCCGTGGCGCTGGCGATCTTCCGCTCGGCGGGCTGGACCCTGGTGGTCTTCTCCGTGGAGGTCTACCTGCTCACCGCACTCACCGGGTTCACCCTGGGGAAGCGGGTGCTGGGCATCCGGGTGGCCCGGCTGGACGGCAAGCCGGTGGGGTTCGGGTGGGCGCTCGTCCGCACCATCCTGCTGATCACCGTCATCCCGCCGCTGGTCACCGACCGGGACCTGCGCGGGCTGCACGACCGGGCCGCCAACACGATCGTGCTCCGCAGCTAGCGGATACGGGGCTAGCGGATACGCAGCTAGCGGATACGGGGCCGTGGCTGCCGGGGCATCCGGCCGGACTTCGGCATCGGCCCCTTGGGAGCCTGGAGCGACTGCGGCAGGGCCTTGAGCCGGTAGTTGAGCTCGGTCACGTCGCCGCCCTTCAGGTTACGGGGCAGCCGCATGATCTTCCGCTGCAGCTTGCGGATCGGCACCTGGCCCTCTTCGTTGCCGACCTGGAAGTCATAGATCGGCGTCTCGTAGGCGACCCGGGAGATCCGCTTCTTCTCCGCCGCGAGCAGGCTGGGCAGGCGGGTCGGTGATCCCTCGCCGACCAGCACGACCCCCGGCTTGCCGACGGCCCGGTGCACTACGTCCATGTTCCGGTTGGCCGCCACGGCCGGGGTGACGGTCCAGCCGCCGCGCATGCTCTGCAGGATGGCCGCGGCCGCGCCGGGCTGCCCCTCGACCGCCGCGTACTGCGCCGACTGGGCGAACCGCCCGAACATCATCATCGCGGCGGCCAGGCCGCCGACCACGCCGATCGGGATCAGCAGGCCGGCCTGGCCGGTGAGCAGCCCGACGATCACGAAGACGGCGATGACGCCGACCGCGGTCAGCGCGATCAGGGGGAGGGCTCTCGGGTTCTGCTTGCGGACTATCCCCGCGACCATGCGGATCTGCTTGATGCGGCCCGGAGGGACCGCATCCGCGCCGTCCTTCCGGTTCGCCGAACTGTTCGCCATGGAGGGCAGGATACGAGTCAGCGGGCCTGAGGGGAAACTGCGGTCCCCGCGGGCCGGACCCGGCGGGTCATCGCCTCGCGGTACAGCCGCCCCGCGCGGTAGGACGAGCGGACCAGCGGCCCGGACATGACCCCGGAGAAACCCATCTGGATCGCCTCGGCGCCGAGCGCCTCGAACTCCTCCGGCGGCACCCAGCGCTCCACCGGATGATGCAGCGGCGACGGCCGCAGGTACTGGGTGATCGTGATCAGTTCGCAGCCCGCCGCCCGCAGGTCGGCCAGGGCCCCGGTGATCTCGTGCGCTTCCTCGCCCATGCCGAGGATCAGGTTGGACTTGGTCACCAGGCCGGCCTCCCGGGCCAGCGTGATGACCTGCAGCGACCGCTCGTAGCGGAAGCCGGGCCTGATCCGCTTGAAGATCCGCGGCACGGTCTCGATGTTGTGCGCCAGCACCTCCGGCCGCGCCCCGAACACCTCGGCCAGCCGGTCGCCGGCCGCGTTGAAGTCGGGGATCAGCAGTTCCACCCCGCAGCCCGGCACGGCCGCGTGGATCTCGCGGGCGGTCTGCGCGTACAGCCACGCGCCGCCGTCATCCAGGTCATCGCGGGCCACCCCGGTCACGGTCGCGTAGCGCAGGCCCATCGTGGCCACCGACTCCGCGACCCGGCGCGGCTCGTCCGTGTCCAGCGGCTGCGGCCTGCCCGTGGCGATCTGGCAGAAGTCGCAGCGCCTGGTGCACTGATCGCCGCCGATCAGGAACGTGGCCTCGCGGTCTTCCCAGCACTCGAAGATGTTCGGGCAGCCCGGCTTCCTCGCACACCGTGTGCAGGCCCTCCCGGCTGACCAGGCTTTTCAGCGCCGTGTACTCCGGGCCGGTGCGCAGCCGGGTCTTGATCCACGGCGGCTTCTTCTCGATGGGGGTCTGGCTGTTACGTGCCTCGACGCGCAGCAGCCGGCGTCCTTCGGGTGCGAGTACCACCCTCTCAGGGTACGTCCCGGGCGGAGCCGCCCGCGCGCCGCAGCCGGGCGTACCGTGCCCAGCCCAGGGCGCCGGCCGCGATCCCGCCGGTGCCGGCGATGACCAGGACCACGCGCGGGTTGAGCGGGCCCAGCAGGCCGCCGGCCGCGGCCATGCCCACCGACGCCGCGCCGAACAGCACGCCGGAGTACAGGGCGAAGACCCGCCCCGAGATGGCCGCCGGGACCCGGTGGTTCAGGAAGCTGCGGGTGGCCACCACCTCGACGCCGTTGGCCAGGCCACCGATCCCGTAGCAGGCCGCGGCCTGCCAGAGCGTGACCGCGCCGCCGGCCAGGGCCACGCCGGTGCCCGCGATGACCGTGCCGGCCAGGGTGGCCAGCGCCAGGTGGCGGCGGCGCAGCCGGCCACCGGCCAGGGTGCCGCCGAGCATGCCCGCGGTCCAGGCGGCGACGAGCACGGAATACCCCGAGGGGCCCGCCTTGAGCACGCCCTCGGCGAAGGAGACCTCGGCCACGCTGGCCAGGTTGCCGAAGGCCACCATGACCGCGACCACCAGCACCAGCAGGCCGGCCTCGCGGTCGGAGCGCAGGAAGCGCAGCCCGGCGCTGACCGCCCGGCCGGCGGGCCCGGCCGGCGCGTCCTGGCCGCCGGCCCCGCCGGCCAGGCCCGCGGGCCCGGGGGCCAGCGGGAGCGCACGCAGCCCGATCGCGCCCAGGCCGTACACGGCGGCGACCGCGCCCAGGGCCAGGCCGGTGCCGCCGGCCGCGGTGAGCACCCCGGCCAGCAGCGGGCCCACGGTGAACCCGCCCCAGGTGGCGGCCTGCAGGTAGCCGTTGGCCCGGGTGACCCCGGTCCGGCCGGCCAGCTGCGGGACGATGGTGCCCAGGCCGGGCTGGAGCAGCGCCGCGCACACGCCGAAGCCGAGGGATAGCCCCAGGATCGCCCCGGTGCCGGTGAGCCGGGTCAGGGCCAGGGCCACCACGGTCTCCGCGGCCGCCGCGGCGACCAGCACCGGCCGGGGCGACAGCCGGTCGAGGACCAGGCCCGCCGCGGGCGCGAGGGCCGTGATCGGCACGGTCACGGCCAGGAAGACCGCTGCCACCGCCCACGAGGCATGCGAGGTCTGGTACACCCGGCTGGCCAGGGCCACCATGGCGAGCCCGTCCCCGGCCGAGATGAGGATCTGCAGGATGACCGCCAGGCTGAGCGCGTAGCGCGGGGTGACCCGGTCCGGTCCGGGCCGCCCTGGCTCCGGCCGGCCAGGGGCGGGCACGGCGGGCGGGGTCAGCTCAGCGGGCCGGGTCAGCTCAGCGGGGGACGCGGTCGCGTCGGCGACCTGCGGGAGGGACACGGGAAAACTCCTAGGACGAGGGCAATCTGGGGCTCGGGGAGGCTGAGAGCGCGGCCGCTGGTCCTAGTACACGCCCGCCAGTTTACCAGGGCAGGTCCCGTGGCCTGGATATTTAACGCGGCGGAAACCCGGGCCCGGGGCCGCCGCACGGCCGGTTCCCGGTTATCGATGTGACGCGGGGTGCCGTTGTCGTGGAGCATGGACGCATGCCAACGCAGTTCGATCCCCCGTCGGGGACACGTGATTTCCTGGCCGCGGACGTCGAGGCGCGCGAGCGCGCCTTCGCGGTGATCCGCTCGGTGTTCTCGCGGTACGGGTTCGAGCCGCTGCAGACGCCGGCCTTCGAGCGCCTCGACGTGCTGCTGGGCAAGTACGGGGAAGAGGGCGACAAGCTCATCTTCAAGATCCTGCGGCGCGGCGAGCACGAGGCGTCCGGCGAGGCGGACCTGGCGCTGCGCTACGACATGACGGTCCCGCTGGCCCGGGTCGCCGCCGCCTACGGGAGCCAGCTGCCCACCCCGTACAAGCGGTACGCGATGGGCCCGGTGTGGCGGGCGGACCGGCCCGGCCGGGGCCGCTTCCGCGAGTTCGTGCAGTGCGACCTGGATACCCTCGGCACGGCCTCCGTGCTGGCCGACGCGGAGATCATCTGCGCTGTGCACGACACGCTGGCCGCGCTGGGCGTCCCGGACTTCCGGTTCCTGCTCAACTCCCGGCACGTGCTGGCCGGGCTGCTGGAGGCGTTCGGCGTCCCCGCCGGGCTGGGCGCGGGCGTCCTGATCACGCTGGACAAGCTCGACAAGCTGCCGGCCGCGGACGTGACCGACGAGCTGGCCGGGCGGGGCCTGGCCCGGGGCACCGCGGAGGACCTGGTCGCCGCCATGACCGCCCCGGACGCGGAGGAGCGGATCCGGGCCGCGCTCAAGCCGAGCGAGGAGGGCGCGGCCGGCCTGGACGAGGTGGACAAGGTGCTGTCGCTCGTCCGGGCGCAGGTCCCGGCCGGCCGGATCGAGTTCACCCCGCGCATGGTCCGCGGGCTGAGCTACTACACCGGCCCGATCTGGGAGGTCGTGGCGGACGGGGTGCCCGGGTCCATTTCCTCCGGCGGCCGCTACGACCACCTGATCGAGCAGCTGGGCGGCCCCGGCGTGCCGGGCACCGGCGGGTCGCTGGGCATCGAGCGGATTCTCCTGCTGCTGCCCGATGGCGCCCGCGCCGGCCGTCCCGGGCGGCTGGACGTGGCCGTCACCATCCTGGGCCCGGAGTTCGCGGCCCGCGGGTTCGCGTTCGCCGGCGACGCCCGCCAGGCGGGCCTGCGGTCCAGCGTGTACATGGGCTCGTCGGGGAAGCTCGGCCGCCAGCTCAAGTGGGCTAGTGACCAGGGTGCGCGCTGGGCGCTGATCTACGGGCGGCAGGAGGAGGAAGCCGGCGTGGTCACCGTGCGGGACATGGACAGCGGCGCGCAGGCGCTGGTGCAGGCCGGCGAGCTGGCCGGCTATCTGGCCGGGCTGGCCGCGGGCTAGCCGCCCGGGGGCCGCCGCGGGCCCGGCCCGCCCGGCTTCCAGAGATCTCCCAGCGAAAGCACAGGCGCCGGCGTGGGAAGCAATGCCCTGGGCGGGGTAGTTAGCGCCTAGGGAGGTATTTCGCGTGATAAATGTGGACGAGCTTCGCCGGATGAGCCCGGACGAGCGTGCCGAACTCGCCTGTGCCCTGGCGGCCCTGGAGGGATCCGCCCGGGAGCCCGCGGCCTCCAGTGGCCCGCGCACCGAATCCGACCTGCCCGGCAACCCGCGGAGCCGGGCCGTCGCGCTCGTCGCCATCATCGCCTGCTGCCTGGTGCTGGCCGCCTGGATCGGCGTGCTCGCCGTCACGCTGCCCCGCTACTACCGCTCCGGCGGCTGGCGGGGGGCCTGGATCGGGTTCGACCTCGGGCTGCTCGTCACGTTCGCGGTCACCGCCTGGGCCGCCTGGCGGCACCGCCAGCTGGTCATCGCCTGCCTGGTGGTCCTGGCCACCCTGCTGTGCTGCGACGCATGGTTCGACGTGAGCCTGGACCTGCGCACCAGCGGGTTCCTGGTCAGCCTGCTGATGGCGCTGTGCGTCGAGCTGCCGCTGGCCGGGCTGGCCCTCATCGGCGCCCGCCGCCTGATGCGGCTGAACGTCCGGGCCGCGAGCCGGACGGGACGGGTGCCGCCGCTGTGGAAGATCCCGCTGTACGGCCTGGAAACCCGCGGCTTCCGCACCCTCATCCCGGCCGAGCCGTGCCCCCCGGTGCCGTCCGGCGACCCCGGCCAGCCCGCCGAGGTCATGGCGTCCGGGCCGGCCATGTCCGCCCGGGGCGCTCCCGAGTAACGCTCCCGGCCGGGATCGCCCGGTCTCTCTGCTCTCCGCGAATCTCCCTGGCCTTGCGCGGCTTCCCGGCGCAGGATGCCGGCATGGCACACTTCACTTCCTATGACGGCGCGAAGCTGGCCTACCACCGGGCCGGGTCCGGCCCCCCGCTGGTCTGCCTGCCCGGCGGCCCCGGCCTGGAGCCTGGCTACCTGGGTGACCTCGGCGGGCTGGGCCGCTCCCGCGAGCTGATCCTCCCCGACAGCCGGGGCACCGGGGACAGCGAGGTGCCTGCCGACCCCGTGGCGTACCGCTGTGACCTCATCGCCCGGGACGTGGAGGCGCTGCGGGCGGAGCTGGGCCTGGAGCGGCTGGACCTGCTCGGCCACTCGGCGGGCAGCACCGTGGCCCTGCTGTACGCGGCGGCGCACCCGGAGCGGGTCGGCCGCCTGATCCTGCTCACTCCCAGCGTGCGCGCGCTCGGCCTGACCTTCAGCGAGGAGGAGCAGCGGGCCGCCATGCGGCGGCGCTCCGCGGAGCCGTGGTTCGCGGCGGCCTGGGCCGCGGCGCAGGCCGCGGACGACGGGGATGACTCGGCCGAGACCACACTCGGCTACCAGCCCTTCTGCTACGGCCGGTGGGACGGCGCGGCCCAGGCCCACGCGGCGGCGGCCCTGCGCGGGCGGTCCGGGCCGGCCAGGTCCGGCTTCTACGCCGAGGGGGCGTTCGACCCGGCCGCGGTCCGGTCCGGGCTGGCCGGCCTGACCGCCCCGGTGCTGGTGTACGGGGGCGAGGTGGATGCCATGTCCCCGCCGGACCTGCTGGCCCGGGCGGCCGCCCTGTTCCCCCGCTGGGACCTCACCATGCAGCCGGGCGCCGGCCATTATCCCTGGCTGGATGATCCCGCCCGGCTCAGCGGCGCGCTCAGCGCCTTCCTGTCCGGGGCGTCACCCGGCCCTGGCTAGCCAGACGCTAGGCGGCGGATCCGGCCGTCTGTAGTTCGGCGGTGAGCGCGGCGCGCAGGTCGGGCTGGGTGAACCCGTAGCCGGCCTCGCGCAGCACCCGGGGCAGGACCCGGGCGCTGCTCATCAGGTCGCTGGTCACCCCGCCGAGAGCCATCTCCAGCACCGGGGACGGGATGCTCAGCAGCGCCGGGCGGTGCAGCGCGCCCGCCAGCGCGGCGGTGAACGCGGCGTTGGTCTCCGGGGTCGGCGCGGTCAGGTTCACCGGCCCGGATATCTCCTGGTGATCCAGGAGGAAGCGGGCGGCGCCGATCCAGTCGGCCAGGGCCACCCAGCTCATGAACTGGGTGCCCGGGCCGAGCCGCGCGCCCAGCCCCAGCCGGAACGGGAGCAGCAGCCGGGCCAGCACCCCCCCGTGGCGGGACATCACGACGCCGGTGCGCAGCGTGGCGACCCGGATCCCGGCCTGCCGGGCCGGGTCGGCGGCCGCCTCCCAGTCCCGCACCACGCCGGCCAGGAACCCCTGGCCGGCCGGGGCCGACTCGTCCACTTCCCGGCGCCCGGTATCCCCGTACCAGCCGATGGCGGAGCCGGAGAGCAAGACCGCGGGCGGCTGGCCCATGGCCGCCAGGAACTCGGTGAGGGCCCGGGTGCCCTGCACCCGGCTGGACCGGATCTCCTCCTTGTAGGAGTCGGTCCAGCGATGGTCGGCGATTCCCGCGCCGGCCAGGTGCACGACTGCGTCGGTGCCGTCGAGGGCGCCGGGCGCCAGGCTGCCCATGGGGGTCAGCGGGTCCCAGGCGATCTCACCGGCCGACGCGGGCGTCCGGCGCACCAAGGTGACCACCTGGTCCCCGCGGTCCCGCAACGAGGCGGTCAGGGCGCTGCCGATCAGGCCGGACGCCCCGGTTACCGCGACTTTCATGGCTGCCCCCGTTCCTCGCACGCGGCCCGGCGGGCCCCTCGCTTGAGTCTTCGTTGGCCGCGGGACCCGCGGACGCCCCGGCCCGGGTTTAGGCCGGTCCCGTGGCTAGAGCCCGAGTTCCGCCTCGAAGGCCCCTTCCTCCAGGCGGGCCTTCACGGTGCCCAGGAAGCGCGCCGCGTCGGCCCCGTCCACCAGCCGGTGGTCGTAGCTGAGGGCCAGGTACACCATGGACCGGACGGCGATCACCTCGCCGAGCGCCGGGTCCTGCACGACCACCGGGCGGCGGACGACCGTGCCAGTGCCGAGGATGCCGACCTGAGGCTGGTTGATGATGGGCGTGTCGAACAGCGCGCCCCGGCTGCCGGTGTTGGTCAGCGTGAACGTGCCCCCGGCCAGGTCGTCCGGGCTTACCTGCCCGCCCCGGGTCCGGGACGCCAGGTCCGCGATCTTGCGGGCCAGGCCGCCCACGTTGAGGTCGCCGGCGTTGCGGATGACGGGGACCATCAGCCCTCGCTCGGTGTCCACCGCGATGCCGAGATGCTCCGCGTCGTGGTAGGTGACCTGGTTGCCGTCCGGTTCGATGCTGGCGTTGAGCCGCGGGTGCACCTTCAGCGCCTCCACCGCGGCCAGCGCGAAGAACGGGAGGAAGGTGAGCTTGACGCCCTCGCGGGCCTCGAAATCGGCCTTGGCGCGATCCCGGAGCCTGGCGATCGCGGTCACGTCCACCTCGACCACGGTGGTCAGCTGCGCGGACGTCTGCAGGGACTCGACCATGCGGCGGGCGATCAGCTGCCGGGCCCGGGACATCCGCTCGGTCGTGCCGCGCAGGTGGGAGGGCTCGATCGCGGGCCGCGCCGCGCCGCCCTGGGCCTGCCCCGCCGGGACCGGCCCGGCCGGGGCCTGCCCGGCGGCCGGCTGCGCGGCCGCGGCGGACTGCTGCGCCGCGGCGATGGCCTCACGCCGGACCCGGGCCGCATCGACCACGTCCTGCTTGCGGATCCGGCCGCCGACCCCGGTCCCGGTGACGGTGGCCAGGTCCACGCCATGCTCGGCGGCCAGCTTGCGGACCAGGGGGGTGACGTACGGGCCGTCCGACGTCCCCAGCGGGGAGGCGGCCCGGGCCTGCCCGCCATCCGCGGGCGGCTGCGGTGGCGCAGGCGGCGCCTGCTGTGCCGGGGCGGGTGGCGCGGGAGCCTGCTGGGCCGGGGCCGGCGGGGCCGCGGGTGCGGGCGGCGCCGGGGGAGCGGGCGGTGCCGCCGGGGTGGCCGGCTGGGCCCGCTGCCAGATGTCGGCGTGCTGCTGCGGTGCGCTGGGCGGCTGCTCCAGGTCCTGCGCGGGCGCGGCGGGCTCGGCCGCCTGCGGCGGCGCGTAGCTGGCCGGCGGGGCGGGCTGCTCGTACGCGGCCGGCGGCTGGTACCCGCCGGCGGGCTCCTCGCTGCCCTGGTACCCGCCCGCGGCCGGGTAGGGGTACCCCGCCTCGGCCGCGGTCTCGTCCGCGGGCTGGACGTCCGGCTCCTGAGCACCCGCCTGGTAGGCGTCCGGGCTCTCGGCGGCCGCGGCCGCCCCGGCCTGGCCGTCTGCCCCGTCGCCCACGGCGGGGGCCGCGGCCTCGGCGCCGTTCTCGTCGATGACCGCGAGCTCGGCGCCGACCGCGACCGTCTCGTCCTCGGCCACGGTGATCCCGCGCAGGATCCCGGCCACCGGGGACGGTATCTCGGTGTCGACCTTGTCTGTGGAGACCTCGAGCAGCGGCTCGTCCGCCTCCACGCGCTCGCCCTCCTTCTTCAGCCAGCGCGTGACGGTGCCCTCGGTAACGCTCTCACCGAGCTGGGGCATGGATACGGAGACCGACATGGCTTCCCGTGACTCCTTCGCTGTTCGACACTCACAGTTGCGGCTGTGTTGGGGGGTGCGCAGCCCGCCCGGGCTACGCGTGCATGTGCAGGGGCTTCCCGGCCAGCGCGAGGTGCGCCTCGCCGATCAGCTCTGACTGGGTGGGGTGCGGGTGGATGAGCTGGGCCACGTCATACGGCAGCGCCTCCCAGTTGTAGATCAGCTGCCCTTCGGCGATCAGCTCGCCGACCCGGGCGCCGACCAGGTGGATGCCCAGCACCGGCCCGGGCGTACCGTCCGGGCCGCCGGTGGCCGCCGCGATCAGCTTGGCCGCGCCCTGGGTCTGCAGGATCACGCTCTTGCCGTTGCCGCCGATCGGGTAGGTCAGCTCGGTGACCTCGATGCCGCGCTCCTTCGCCATCGCCGACGTGATGCCCACCGACGCGACCTCCGGGTCGCTGTAGGTGACCCGGGGCACGCCGTCGTAGTCGATCGGCGTCACCTTCAGGCCGGCCAGCCGCTCCGCGACCAGGATGCCCTCGGCGAAGCCCACGTGGGCCAGCTGCGGGCCGGGGATCAGGTCCCCGACCGCGGAGATCGTGGGCACGCTGGTGCGGCAGTACTCATCGACCTTCACGTACCCGCGCTCCACCGTCACGCCCGCCGCCTCGTAGCCCAGGCCGGCCGAGACCGGCCCGCGGCCCACCGCGACCAGGAGCAGGTCGGTGTCCAGGGTCTTGCCGCCGGCCAGGCTGACCGTCAGGCCGCCGCCGTGGTCCTTGACCCCCTCGAACCGGGTACCGAGCTCGTAGCCGATGCCGCGCCGCCGGAACGCCCGCTCCAGCAGCTTGGAGCTGGCCTCGTCTTCCAGCGGCAGCAGGTGCGGGAGCATCTCCACGATGGTGACCTCGGCCCCGAAGGAGCGCCACACGCTGGCGAACTCCACGCCGATGACCCCGCCGCCGAGGATGACGGCCGACCGCGGCACCCGGTCCAGCCGGAGCGCCTGGTCACTGGTGATGACCCGCTCGCCGTCGATCTCCAGCCCGGGCAGGCTCTTCGCCTCGGACCCGGTGGCCAGCACGATGTGCGCGCCCTCGTACACCGTGTCGCCCACCCGGACCTGGGTCGGCGAGACCAGGGTGCCCTCACCGTAGACCATCTCGATCTTCCGGCTGGCCAGCGTGCTCTGCAGGCCCTTCCAGAGCCGGTCCACGACCTTGTCCTTGTAGGCGTGCACGCCCGGCATGTCGATCCCCTCGAAGGTGGACCGTACCCCGAACGCCTCGCCCTCCCGGGCCTGGTCGGCGACTTCCGCGGCGTGCAGCAGCGCCTTGGTGGGAATGCAGCCGCGATGCAGGCAGGTCCCCCCGACCTTGTCCTTCTCGATCAGCGCCACCCGCTTGCCGAGTTCGGCCGCGCGCAGCGCGCAGGCGTAACCGCCGCTGCCGCCACCGAGGATGACGATGTCGTAGGAACTGTTGCTGTCCGCCACTGATGTGCTCCTTGCTCCGATCAGTTGTCCCCGACCGCTAACACCGAGGCCCGGTTAGAGCCTTCCCGCCGCGGCGTCCAGTGCTATCTGCACCAGGGCCCGGGTGGCCGCGCCCGTCCCGCCCTTGGGGGTATACCCGTGCGGCTGGCCGTCATTGAAGGATGGGCCCGCGATATCGAGATGGGCCCAGCGCACCCCGGCGGGCACGAACTCGCGCAGGAACAGGCCGGCGACGAGCATCCCGCCGCTGCGGTCGCCGGCCACGTTGGCCAGGTCGGCCACGGTCGAGTCCAGGCCCTTGCGCAGTTCCGCGGGCAGCGGCATCGGCCACATGGCCTCGCCGGCCCGGTCCGCCGCGGCCACCACCGCGTCACGCAGCGCGTCGTCGTTGGCCATGACCGCGGAGATCCGGGTGCCGAGCGCCACGACCTGGGCGCCGGTCAGCGTGGCCACGTCCACCACGACGTCGGGGGCGTCCTCGGCGGAGCGGGCCAGCGCGTCGGCGAGCACCAGCCGGCCCTCGGCGTCGGTGTTGAGCACCTCGACCGTCTTGCCGCCGTAGATGGTCAGCACGTCGGAGGGGCGCTGCGCGGTCCCGCTCGGCATGTTCTCCGCGATCGGCAGGTAGCCGATGACCCGGACGTCCGGGGCCAGCGCCGCGATGGCCTGCATCGCGCCGATGATCGCGGCCGCGCCGCCCATGTCCGACTTCATGGTTTCCATGGACTTCGGCGGCTTCAGCGACAGCCCGCCGGAGTCGAAGGTGATGCCCTTGCCGATGAACACCACCGTCTTGTCCGCCCCGGCCGGCGCGTACTCCATCCGCACCAGCCGTGGCGGGTGCACCGATCCCTGGCCGACGCCCACGATGCCGCCGTAGCCGCCGCGTTCCAGCGCCTTCTCGTCCAGCACCTCGGCCTGCAGCCCGGCGGCGGCGGCCACCCGGGCCGCCTCGTCCGCCAGCGTCTCCGGGAACAGGTCGGACGGGGCCGTGTTGACCAGGTCGCGGGCGAGTGACACCGCGTCGGCCAGGGCCTGGGCCCGGCGGCCGATGCCGTCCGGATCATCCGCCGGGGTCAGCACGGTGATCGCCGCGGGCCGGCGGCCGTCCTGCTTGTACCGGGTGAAGGCGTAGCCGCCCAGCAGCGCGCCCACGGCGACGGCCTCGGCCGACGCCGGGTCGGCGGCGGGCAGGGCCAGCGCGATCCTCAGCCCGCCCCGGTCGCCGTTGGCCGCCGCGCGCCCGCCCGCGGCCAGCGTCCTGACGGCCGCGCCCGCCGCGCGGCGCAGCGTCTCGGGGTCGGCGGGGCCGCTGCCGTCCGGGCCGAGGCCGACCGCGGCGATCACCGGAGCGGTGACCGGGCCGCCGCCCGGCAGCCGGGTGACTTCCTCGGCCTGGCCGGTCATGCCCAGGGTGGCCAGGGTGGCGGCCAGGGTCCCGCCCAGCGCCTGGTCCAGGTCGTCGGCGCCCGGCGCCAGGACGGGTCCGTCCTGGCCCTTGGTCACCCCGATGACGACGGCGTCCGCGTCGATCGAGCTGGGCGCGCTGGTAGTAAAGGTGAGCGTCGTGGTCACGGCTCTGATGCTAGCCCCTGCCCGGGCAGGACGATCACGCGTCACGCATGGTCGCGCCCCGCAGGAGCGGTCGCTGTGACGAAGATCGCGCGGTGGCCACCGCTAGGGTCCGGCCGGCGCCGGCTGCCGGCTGGCCGGGGCGGGGGCGGGCTCCTGCGCCAGCCCGGCGCTGAACAGGTGGCAGCCGCGCGGGTCCAGGCGCAGCCCGACGTGCTGGCCGCGATCCGCCCGGGCGTCGGAGAAGACGCTGGTCAGGCGCCCGTGCCCGGGAATGTCGATGGCGTGCTCGTAGCCCCGGCCGCGGAAGGCGACGTCGGCGACGGTGCCCGTGACGTGGTGCTCGCCGGTGTGGGTGGCGCACAGCTGGACCCCGGTGGGCCGGATCATCAGCAGCGCGGCCGCCTCGCCGATGGGCAGGCTCGGCCCCCGGGCCTGGAACGGCCGCGCCTGGGCCGGCCCGGCCAGCTCCACCTCCACGGCGCCGTCCTCGGCCCGGCCGCGGACCTGCACCGGCAGCTCGCCGGACAGGCCGGTGAAGCGGGCCACGAACGGCGTCGCGGGTGCGGTGTAGATCTCCTCCGGGGTGCCCAGCTGGACCAGCCGGCCCCGTTCCAGGACGCCGACCCGGTCGGCCAGGGCGAACGCCTCGGCCTGGTCGTGGGTGATGTAGACCGTGGTGGCCCCGGCCTCGCGGACCAGCGCGGAGATCTCCAGCCGCATCCGCTCCCGCAGGTCCGCGTCGAGGTTGGAGAGCGGCTCGTCGCACAGGATCAGGCCCGTGTCGGCGACCAGCGCCCGGGCCAGCGCGACCCGCTGCTGCTCACCGCCGGACAGCTCGTTCGGGTAGCGCTGGCCGAGCGCGCCCAGGCCGACCCGGTCCAGCATCGCGGCCGCCCGTTCCTGCCCCTGGGCCCGCGGCAGCTTGCGGCGGCGCAGCGCGAACGCGACGTTGTCGTGCGCCTTCAGGTGCGGCCACAGCGCGTAGTCCTGGAACACCATGCTGAGATCCCGCTGGTCGGGCGGCACATGCACGCGCCCGTCGGCCACCATCCGGCCGCCGATCGAGATCCGGCCCGAGGTGACCCGCTCGATGCCGGCCAGGCACCGCAGCAGCGTGGTCTTGCCCGACCCGGACGGGCCGAGCAGCACCAGGAACGTGCCGGGCTCGACGTCCAGCGAGACGTCCCGCAGGGCCTGGTTGCCGCCCTGGTAGGTCTTGCTGACGCAGTCCAGCGAAATCTGCTCAGCCACGGGTTGCTCCTCCGATCCGGCGCCAGCAGGCTGGCGCGATCAGCCGGTAGCCGCCCAGCACGATCAGCACCGCGGCCAGGGCGATGGTGACGGCGAGGACCGCCTGCGCCATGCCCACGCCGAAGTGGTAGTTGCTCAGGTTGTCTTCGATGGCGATGGAGGCCGGCGGGGAGCCCGGCGCGTAGAGCAGCTGCGAGATCGGCAGCTCCAGGAACACCCCGCAGAACGTGAGCAGCCAGGCCATGGTGATCGGCCGGGACACCACGGGCAGCACGGCGCGGGCCCAGGCCACCGCGGCCCCGGCCCCGTGCGTGCGGGCCGCGTCCTTCAGCGAGGGCTGCAGCTGGGAAACCGCGCCCACCAGCACCCGGGCGTTCGTGGGCAGGCTGGACGCGGCGTAGGCGATGATCAGCAGCGTGGTCGTCTGGTACAGGTTGATGCCGAGCCGGGACCAGAACGGCAGGTTGTAAGCGAAGATGTAGCCCGCCGCGAACACCACGCTGGGCAGCGCGATGGCCGCCAGCAGCAGGAAATCCAGGGCCCTGGACGACTTCGCGCGCCGCTGGGCGAGCAGCCAGGCGGCGACGAAGCCGCCGGTCACCGTGATGAACGAGGTGACCGCCGCGTAGATCAGCGACCGTTCCAGCGGGCCGATCTGCCCCGTCTCGTGCAGCAGCGCGCGGTAGTTGGCCAGGGTCAGCGTGAAGGACCCGCCGTAGTCCCCGAGCAGCGACGCGCTGACCGCCCCGAAGCCCGGCACCCCCAGGGCGACCAGGAAGAACAGTCCCACCCCGCCGGCCGCGGCGAGGGCGGCCGGCCGGCTCAGCTGGCGCCGGATGACCTGGCGGGTCCGCCCGGACAGCATCTGGTAGGACCGGCCCCGCAGCGCGCGGGCCTGCAGCGCGAGCGGGATGGCGATGGCCGCGACCAGCAGCATGCCCATGGCCGAGGCGAGCGGGAAGTTCGGCGGGAAGTTGCCGATGGCCGCGAACAGCTGATAGGTGGCCAGGGTGAAGTTGGAGTTGTAGGCCAGCGTCGCCGCCACCCCGAAGTCGCTGATCGACTCGGCGAACCCGATGGCCAGCGCGGACCAGATGGCCGGGGCCAGCATCGGCCAGATCAGCCGCAGCGTCGCGGCCCGGCCCGCCCCGTGCACCCGGGCCGCGTCCTCGAACTCCTGGCCGAGCCCGGCCAGCGACGCGGTGATGGCCAGGTAGGTGAACGGCACCGAGCGCAGGCCGAGCAGGAGCACCACGCCGAACGGGCCCATGATGGCGTGGGTGACCCAGGGCCAGTCCAGCCCGACCCGGTACATCACGCCGTCCGGCTGGACCAGCCGCTCCCAGCCCAGGGCGGGCAGCCACGAGGGCAGCAGCAGCACCAGCCACATGCCGCCGGGCACGAACCGGCGGCCGGGCAGGGTGGTCCGGCCCGCCAGCCACGCGATCGGGAACCCGATGGCCAGCCCGAGCGCGGCCGCGGCGGCGCTCACCCACAGCGAGTTGGTGATGGCGATCGCGGTCGCGCCGGTGAACGCCTGGCCCAGGTAGGTCAGCGTGAACCACTGCGTGCCCTGGCTGAACAGCCGCGGCGACAGGGCCAGCGCCAGCGAGCTGACGCACGGGACCAGGATGAAGAAGATCAGCGCGGCCCAGAACAGCGGCAGGCCCAGCCGGCCGAACAGGGCCGTGAGCCCGCGCGGTGCGGCCAGCCTGCGCCAGCGGGGCGTGCCCGGCCCGGCGGGAGCCGGGCCGGGCACGAGCACGTCCCTGGTGGCGGTCACTGGCGCCCGCCCCAGGTGGCCCGGGGCAGCGTCATCAGCGGACGATGCTGCCGTCGAACCAGGTGTTGATGGTGGCCTCCCTGGTGCCCCAGGTGTACGGGTTGATGGTCTGGGTCTTCACGCCGGCCAGGGAGGGCAGCGCGGGCAGCGGGCTGACCCCCTGGAGCACCGGGTAGTACAGCGAGTCACCGGTCGGGTCGCCGGACTGCATGACCTTCTGGCCGGCCGGCGAGAGCACGAAGCTGATGAACTTCTCCGCCTCGGCGCGCTCGGCCGCCGGTGCCTTGGCGTCGATGCCGATCGCGCTGGGCAGCACGGTCACCGGGTCCAGGTACTTGACCGTCAGCTTCTTGTCGCCGAGGACGGCGCCGATGCCCGCGGAGCTCTGCACCAGGGCCAGCTTGATCTGGCCGCTGGTCAGCGCCTGCAGGGTGGGGCCGTTCGTCGGGTGGATGATGAGGCCGTTGGCCTTGAGCTTGGTGAAGTAGCTCTCGCCCGCGCTCACCCCGCCGAGGTAGTTCATCATGCCGGCGATGAACGGGTACGTCGGGCCGGACTGGGACGGGTCGTTCATGCCGACCTGGCCCTTGTACGCCGGGGACAGCAGTTGCTGCCACGTCGAGGGCGGGCTGCTCACCTTGGTCTTGTCGTAGACCATCGCGGCCATCAGCGTCACGCCTGTCGGCGTGAAGCTCTTGTCCGAGGGCAGTGACTGCTGGCCGAGCGCGTCCCACTGCACGGAGGGCTCGAAGCCCTTCTGCAGCAGGCCCTGCTGGTCAAGGCCGGCGAAGGCGGTGGCGCCGTCCACCCAGAGCAGCCCCCAGTTCGGGTTGTTCCTGGACGCCTCGATCTGGGTCAGCAGCGGCCCGGTCGAGTTGTCGTCCAGCTTGACCGGGATGCCGGTGGCCTTGGTGAACGCGGCGGTCATGGCGTGGTCGTAGCCCTGCGCCGAGTACACGACCAGGGTGACCTTGCTGGGCTTCGTGCTCGCGGAGCTCGAGGCCTTGGTCGAGGAACAGCCGGCGACGGCGACTATGCCGGCGGCGAAGAGACCAGTGATCATCAAGAGCTTGTTACGCCGAGGGGTGTGCTTCATGAGCCGCAGATTGCACTAGCTGTTCGTACGGAGAATGTACAGATGGTGGCCTACAAGTTAAGCGTGCAGTACATGACGGATCTAACAGTCGTTACTTCTAAGTTCTGACAAAGGTTAGGCTTATCGTTGGCCCGGGGATGGGGTCTGCGGGTATGCAGGAAGGTCGGCGGGGACGCCGCACCCGGATCGATCGCGTGAGGAGGTGAGCGGTGGCCAGCAGGTACCGCCCTGGGCGGTCAGTGGCCGTCTTCTTCTTCGGCGTAGACGCGGGCCGCGTAGTCATCCAGCGACTGCTGGCAGGTCTCCAGGGCCTTCTCCGCCTCCGGGCGGCCGGTCGCGCCGAACGCGTCGCGCGCGCGGACCCGGGCGAACCAGGTCCGCAGCTTGACCAGGTCGACTTCGTTCTCCTCCAGCTCGGCGTAGGTGAAGTGGCTGGCCACGTACTCCTTCTTCACCTGGCCCAGGAAGTCCTCGCAGCGGTCGACGATCTCCTCGTACTCGTCGTTCCGCGCCGCCTGGAACGACGCCCGCACTTCCTGCTCGCCCGCCAGCACGCGGCACGCCAGCAGCGCCGCCGTGCCTTCCATGTCGAGGATCTGGCTGCGCAGCTTGCGCATGGCCCGCTCGTTGCCGACGCTGGCCGGCAGCGCGGCCGCGGAGTTCTGCAGGTAGATCGCCCCAAGGCTCTTGAGCCGCCGCCATACCGCCGACCGGAGGCGGCTGGGCTCGGACGGCACCCGGTAGATGAGGACCAGCCAGCCCTCGTCCGGCGCGCGTTCGGCGTCAGCCATGCCGTCAGTCTCTCAGAGATCAGTGAACACCCTGTGCCATCCGTGCTGGCGTGCCTGGAGGTTTCGTGAATTCCGCTGCGCTCGTCTCTTCCTCACCGTCTTCGTGGCCTGTGCCGTCGAAGCGGTGGAGGCGCTCACCATCATTCTCGCGGCCGGGCTGACCCGCGACTGGCGCTCCACCTTCCAGGGCATGGCCGCGGCCCTCGTCGTGCTCGCGGTCGTGGTGGCCGGCGTCGGGCCCGCCCTGACCCTGTTCCCGCTCTGGGTGCTCCGCCTGGTGGTGGGCGCCCTGCTGGCCGTATTCGGGCTGATGTGGCTGCGCAAGGCCATCCTGCGCGCCTCGGGGTACAAGGGCCTGCACGACGAGGCGGGCATCTACGAACGCGAGGTGGCCGCCGCCCGGACCGCGGCCAAGGGCGGCCGCTACGGCGTCCGCGACTGGTACGCGTTCACCCTGTCGTTCAAGGGAGTGCTGCTCGAAGGCCTGGAGGTCGTGTTCATCGCGATCACCTTCGGCGACAACCAGGGGAACCTGGGCCTGGCCGCGCTGGGCGCCGCCGCGGCCGTGCTGGTGATCGCGGGAGTGGGCATCGCCGCCCGGGCGCCGCTGGCCCGGGTACCGGAGAACACGATGAAGTTCGGCGTCGGCGTCATGCTGACCTCGTTCGGCACCTTCTGGGGAGCCGAGGGCGCGGGGGTGCACTGGCCGGGCAATGACGCGGCCCTGCTCGTCGTGATCCCGGTCATCGCGCTCGTCTGCCTCGGCTACACCACCCTGATGCGCCGGGCCCGGACCCGGGCGCAGGCGGCGGTGGCCCGCGCACCCGAGCTGGCCCCGGTCACCGTCACCCAGCCGGCCGCGCCCGCGGACGGCCCGCTCACCCGTGAGGAGAGGCACTGATGCCCGGCTGGCTCCGCTCGTTCGGCGCGTTCTGGTACGACTTCGTCATCGGCGACGACTGGCGCGGCGCCGCGGTCGTCGTCCTCGCGCTCGCCCTCACCGCGCTGCTGGTGCACGCGGCGGGCGTGAACGCCTGGTGGCTGCTCCCGATCGGCGTGATCGTCGCGCTCGGCTGGTCGCTGCGCCACGCGGTCAAGTCCTAGCCGGGGCGGCTGACCCGGTTGTCCGCGGTGCCGCGGGTGACGTTGATGAACATCGGCAGATTCGAGCCTGCGAATAGGCCGATTTCGACGTCGATATTCAAGTCACCCTAGGGGCACTGGTGCCTAGCTCCACTTGAGCCTGGCCGGATCGGCCTCGGTCGATCCTTGATTCGGGGACAGCGAGTTCCATACCACCACGTCCGGGTATGCGGCATCGGGTGGGGTGGGATAGCGGATAGATAGGGGTCCGGTTACCGTCGGGTCACGATTCGCCGTGGCCCACACCTGGCCTGTTTCCAGTTTGCTGGCCTGGTCTTAGCATGATCGGTCGGGCGCCATTTGGCGTGCCGCCATGCCGTGGGGGATCGGGCCCAGGGCTCCTGTGCTCCGCGGGACGAACTTCGCGGCAGAAATCAGGAGGGGAATGTCGATGCGCAAACGCACGCAGTCCTTAGCGGCCGCAGCAGGCCTGGCCGTCCTCGCGCTCGTGGCTGCTGCCTGTGGCGGCAGCAGCGGCACGACGTCATCTGGCAACTCGTCAGCGGGCTCACAGACCTTTGGCCAACAGGGCCTGAACCCGGGCGGGACGCCAAAGTCCGGCGGCACGCTGAACATGCTCGGCCAGGGCGACGTTGACTTCATGGACTACAACGTCTCTTACTACACGATCGGCGGCCTGGGCCAGCGGCCCTGGCTCCGCGGGCTGCTGGCATACCCGGCCATCCCCGGCAAGGCGACCACGCCTGCTCCCGACCTGGCCACCGCGTTGCCCACCGTTACCAACGGCGGCAAGACCTACAAGCTCACCATCCGCACCGGTGCGATGTGGGACACCAGCCCGCCACGGCAGGTCACCGCGGCCGACGCACTGCTCGGCCTCAAGCGTTCCTGCAACCCGACCCAGCCGTTCGGCGGCCTGCCGGACTTCGAGTCGCTGATCGTCGGTTACCAGCAGTTCTGCAACGGCTTCGCCAAGGTCTCCTCGGCATCGGCGTCAGGCGAGAAGACGTACATCGATACGCACCAGGTCTCCGGGGTGAACGTTTCCGGGCAGACGATCACCTACAACTTGACGCACCCGGCCAGCTACTTCCCGGACATGCTGCAGCTGGACGCCTTTCCCCCAGCCCCGGTGGAGAGCCTGAACTACCTACCCGGGAGCAGCGCGGAAGCCCAGCACCTGATCGCTGATGGGCCGTACAAGGTCACGAGCTACGTTCCGACCCGAAGCATTAGTTATGCCCGCAACCCAGCGTGGAAGGCGAGCAGCGACCCGATCCGTAAGGCGTACGTTAACGCGATCAAGGTCACTGAGACCGGTAACGAGCCCGCGGTCCAGCAGCAGCTGCAGACCAACACGGCCGCGGCGAGCATGGAGTTCGACGCGTTCCCGCCGGTCGGCGCGGACCCCGGCTTGTACCAGCAAATGAAGCAGGGACTGAACCACAACTTCAACCTCGGGTCCACGTACTCCACCAACCCTTACGTCGTGTTCAACGAGGTGTCGCCGAACAACAGTGGTGCGCTGAAGAAGGTCGCGGTCCGGCAGGCGCTCAGCTACGGCGTCAACCGGGCGCCCCTGCTCACGGACAACGGCGGCTTGGCCCTGGGGAAGGCGCTCACCATGTGCTGCCCGATGGCATCAACGGGTCGCAGGACATGCCGAAGGGCTACAACCCGTACCCGTACAACCCGAGCAAGGCCAAGCAGATGCTGGCGGCCAACGGGGCCAAGAACATGACCCTGACCCTGCTCTACCGGCCATCCAACACGAACGAAGCCAAGATGGCGCAGACCCTGCAGAGCGAGCTACCGAAGATCGGCGTGAAGGTCAAGCTGGTCGGCGCCACCCCCGCTGACTTCTACACCAAGTACCTGGAGGTGCCGAGCGTGGCCCACCGGGGCGTGTGGGATATCGCACTTACCGGGTGGATACCAGACTGGTACGGGGACGGCGCGGTGTCCTTCTTCGGGCCGCTGTTCTCCGGCCCGGCCTCCTACCCGCCGGTGGGCAGCAACTTCGGGTTCTACAACAACCCGTCACCAACGCCCTGATCGGCAAGGGCGCCACCTCCGCGTCGGCCAGCTCGGCCGCCACGATCTGGGCCCAGGCTGACCAGGCGGTCATGAAGGACGCGGCCATCTACCCCATCGTTCAGCCGTACCAGCCGCTGTATCACGCCAGTTATGTGCACAACGCGGTGTACATCCCGTCGATCCAGGGGTTCGACCCGACCAACGTCTGGCTCAGCTCGCCAGGATGATCCTGGCCAGCCGTAACTGTGCCGTTGGGAGAGACCGAATCGCCAGTTTGCGGCTCCGCAGAGCCTGCATTGGGAGGCGATGATGGTCAGGCTGTGCCCGGGCTTCAGCGTCCAGCGGTTCGGGCCAGCGGGCTGGCCGGGTTCTGGCGGCGGCCACCCAGATCGTCTGGGTGACCCGGTTGGCGAACGTCACCCTGCGGGCGCTGGCCGCCGCGGCGGCGCGGGCGGGCGCGCCGGCCGAGGTGGCCAGCGCGGCCGGCGCGTCGGCGGGCGTGGGACCTGCCGGGGTGCTGGCCGCGGCCCGGCTCACCCGCAGCGGATGCCTCTTCCTTCCGGCCAGCGACCATGAGGGCCGTCCTCCTTGCGCACGCTGTGCTGGGCCGCACGCCGGCTGTGCACCTTCCCCTGGGAGATGCCGCTGCCGAGGGCAGATAACGAAAACCGCCGGCGGATCGTGTCCCGTCGCGGAGCTGGCCTCAGGGCCCGCGGCATGCCCCAGCCGCCCGCGCCTTACCCGGCTTTCGGTGCCCGCCTCCCGGCGCCGGTGCCCGCCCTTTCCGCAGTAGCCCTCTCGCCGACACCACCCAAGCCCCTCTCGCCGACTCACTGATAACAGCAAGAGGCGGGCGGGGGATTCATCGGCCCAAAACACCCGTCTCGGCCGCCGGGGCGCGGGATCATGCGGCTGGCGGATTTTCTGTTATCCGGCCCGGTCTGGCGGCGTCTCCCCTCGGGGCGGAGTCTCACCGCCCACACCGACGAGGGTGAGGTGCCATGCACATGCCGCGCAGCGGCGGGCCAGGCGTGCAGACGGTGATCGCCGCCCAGGCCGGGGACGCGGTGGCGCTGGACAGCCTGCTGTCCAGCTACCTGCCGCTGATCTACAACATCGTCGGCCGCGGCCTCAGCGGGCACGCCGACGTGGACGACGTGGTGCAGGAAACCATGCTCCGCGCCGTCCGGGGCCTGGGCGACCTGCGCGATCCGGCCGCGTTCCGGTCCTGGCTGGTCGCCGTGGCCATCCGGCAGATGCGCGATCATTACCGGGCCCGGCAGGCCGTTCCGGCCGCCGACCTGGCCGACGAGGTCGCCGACCCCGAGGCCGACTTCGTGGAGCTGACCATCCTCCGGCTCGGCCTGTCCAGCCAGCGCGAGGAGACCGCCCAGGCCACCCGCTGGCTCGACGCCGCGGACCGTGAGCTGCTCGCGCTGTGGTGGCTGGAGGCCGCGGGGGAGCTGGACCGCGGTGAGCTCACCGCCGCGCTCGGCCTGCCCGCGACCCATGTCGCGGTGCGTATCGGCCGGATGAAGGAGCAGCTCACCATCTGCCGGGTGGTGGTGCGGGCGCTGCGCGCCGAACCCCCCTGCCCCGGCCTGGAGTTCACCACCGCGGGCTGGGATCAGGTGCCCAGCCCGCTGTGGCGCAAGCGGATCGCCCGGCACGTCCGCGCCTGCCCGCGCTGCGGGGCGCAGGAGGACGGGCTGATCCCGGCCGAGCGGCTGCTGGCCGGGCTGGCCCTGGTGCCGGTGCCCGCCGCGATGATCCGTGCGTTCGGGGGCCATGCGTTCGCGGCGCCCGGGACCGCAGGCGCCGGGCGCACGTGCACCGGGCCGCACGGGCCGGGGCTCATGCGCTGGGCACCCGGGCGCTCCGCCGGGCCGCGGGTCACTCCCGTCACGTGCGCATCCTGGCCAAGGCGGGCGGCTCGGTGCAGGCCAAGCTGGTGGCCGCCTCGGTCGCGGCCAGCTGCGTGGTGGCCGGCGGCGTCGCCGTGGTCCACCTGCACGGGGCCCACCCGGCGGCGGCCACCCACCGGGTGCACGCCGCCCCGGCCGCGCCGCCCACGCCGGTCACCCAGGCCCTGGCCCAGCCGTCCGCCAAGCCGGTCCGGGCCACCCACCCGCCGCGCAAGCCCGCTCCGCCGCCGCCGGCCAGCAACGCCAAGAAGGGTGTCGCCGCCTGGGCCTTCACCGGGGCCGGGCAGGCGCTGGCCCGGTCCGGGGCGTCCTGGTATTACACCTGGTCGGCCACGCCCGCGGCCGGCATCAGCAGCCCGGCAGGTGTTCGTTTCGTGCCTTTGATCCGGGGCGGCGGCGGACGTGAACGCCGGCACTCTCAGCCAGGTGCGCGGCGAGGGGCGCTACCTGCTCGGCTTCAACGAGCCGGACCTGGCCGCGCAGGCCAACATGAGCCCCGCCCAGGCCCTCAGCCTGTGGCCGCAGCTGATGGCCACCGGGATGCGGCTGGGCAGCCCGGCCGTGGCCGCTGACGCCGCCACCCCCGGCGGGTGGCTGGACCAGTTCATGTCCGGCGCCGCAGCCCGCGGCTACCGGGTCAACTTCATCACGCTGCACTGGTACGGGGCTGACTTCGCGACCAGCGCCGCGGTCAGCCAGCTGGAGGGCTACCTGCAGGCCGTGCACGCCCGCTTCCACAAGCCGATCTGGCTGACCGAGTTCGCCCTGGCCAACTTCGGCGGCTCGCCGCAGACCCCGGGCCGGCGGCAGCAGGCCGCGTTCCTGACCGCCGCGACCGCCATGCTGCAGCGGCTGAGCTACGTGCAGCGGTACGCGTGGTTCGGGCTGGAAGCCACGCCCACCGACGGCAGCATGGGCCTGTTCCGCAGCGGCCCGTCGGCCACCACGGTCGGCCGCGCCTTCCAGGCGGCCGGCTGAGCGGGCCGCCGGCTGAGGGCGCGGCGGTCAGTCAGCCAGGCGGCCGGGCGGGCGGTAAGCCCGTCCCGCCCGCCCGGACCAGGCCCGTCTCGTAGGCGAACACCACGGCCTGGACCCGGTCGCGCAGACCGAGCTTGGCCAGGACCCGGCCCACGTGCGTCTTGACCGTGGCCTCTGACACGAACAGCCGCTGGGCGATCTCGGCGTTGGACAGCCCCTGCGCCACGTGGGCCAGCACCTCGCGCTCCCGGCTGGTCAGCATGTCCATCCCGGGCGGCGCGGGGGAGTTGTGCGCCGGGAACAGCGGCGCGAACCGGTCGATCAGCCGGCGGGTGGTCGAGGGCGCGACGACCGCGTCCCCGGAATCCACCGCCCGGATCGCGAACAGCAGTTCCTCCGGCGGGACGTCCTTGAGCAGGAAGCCGCTGGCCCCGGCCTTCAGCGCGGCGTACGCGTACTCGTCCAGGTCGAACGTGGTCAGCATCAGCACCCGCGGCCGGTCACCGGCCGCGCAGATCTGCCGGGTCGCCTCGATGCCGTCCAGCCGCGGCATCCGCACGTCCATCACCACCACGTCGGCCGGCCGGGACTGGAGCATCCGGGTCGCGGCCAGGCCGTCCCCGGCCTCCCCGATCACGCACATGTCGTCCTGCGCGTCGAGCACCATGCGGAACCCGGTCCGGACCAGCTCCTGGTCGTCGACCAGCAGGATCTTGATGCTCATGCGGCGGACTCCGGTGCGCGCCCGGCCGGTTCCGGCTCCGCCCGGCCCGGGAGCGCCGCCGGCCCGGGGGGCGGGGTGCTGGCCGCCCCGGGGTCATCCTGGCCGCCGGCCGCCCAGGCCCCATCCTGGCGGCCGGCCGGGGCCGCGCCGCGGACCACCGGCAGCCGGGCCGTGACCTGGTAGCCGCCGCCGGGCCGCGGGCCCGTGTGCAGCGTGCCGTTGTACAGCGCGACCCGTTCCCGCATCCCGGTCAGGCCGTGACCGGCGCCGTCCGCCACGGTCACGCCGCGGCCGTCGTCGGTGATCTCCAGCACCAGCACGTCCTCGCAGTAGCGCAGCAGCACCTGGGCACTGGCCCGGGGACCGCCGTGCTTGCGGGTGTTGGTCAGCGACTCCTGGACGATCCGGTAGGCCGCCAGGGCCAGCCCGCTGGGCAGCGGCCCGGGCACGCCCTGCACGGTGAACGAGACGTCGAGCCCGCTGGCCCGGGTCTGATCGAGCAGCTCGCCGAGCTGGCCGATGCCGGGGAGCGGCACCACGCCCGGCGTGCCGTCATCGCTGCGCAGCACCCCGAGCATGCGGCGCATCTCGGCCAGGGCCTGCCGTCCGGTGCTCGCGATCGCGCCGAGTGCCTGCCGGGCCCGCTCCGGCGAGCTGTCCAGCGCGTAGGACGCCCCGTCAGCCTGCACCACCATCACGCTGACGTTGTGCGCGATGACGTCGTGCAGTTCGCGCGCGATCCGGGCCCGCTCGGCGGCCGCGGCGATCTGGGCCTGCGCGTCGCGCTCGCGTTCCAGCCGCGCGGCCCGGTCCTCCAGCGACGCGTAGTACCCGCGCCGGTAGCGCATCGAGTCACCCAGCACCCAGGCGACCAGCGACGAGCCACCGAACACCACCAGACCCAGCGGGATCCAGCTTGACAGGGCCAGGTGCGTGGGCGCCCACCGGGCCACCGCGGCCGCCGAGCCGAGGAGGCAGACCGCCAGCCCGGCCACCGATATCCGGGGCCGGCAGTAGGCGGCCAGGGTGTACAGCAGGATCACGATCACCGCGTCGATCATGTTGACGTGGATGTCGAGCAGCACCTGGAGGCCGCCGACCGTCACCGCCACGGCGAAGGCCGCCACGGGGTGATCCCGGCGGAAGATCAGCGGGATGACCAGCGCCAGGGTGACCGGGACCAGCAGGTACTGGCCGGCGGCGAAGGCCGAGGCCAGGGCGGGGACGGCGAGGGCAGCGGCGAGCACGCCGTCCACCAGCCGGGGATGACGGCGCAGCCAGAGGTAGAAGGCGGCCACGGGTCAAGGGTACGGGCGCGTCCCCCGGGCGGGCGTCATCCTGCGGGAGGGCCCGGGGTCAGCCGTGCGGGTGAGCTGGCCGGGCTGGGCTGGCCGCGGCTGGGCTGGCCAGGTGAGGCGCCCGGCTGGGCCGCGCCGATGCGCGGGCCCGGCCCAGCCGGACTTGCCTTCCCCCCTGGCCCCCTTTGCCCGGGGCGGGCACGGGACGCTGGCCTGCCGGAGTCCCCCCGGAGAGTCCCAGGATGACTCTGGCGAGCTAATCCTTCGTGCACCCCAATCCCATGCCGTGACCTCCCACGGCACGGACCCGCCTGCCTCAAGGGCAGGCTCCCCGGCGAGCCATGTCCGCGCTCGCCCCGGGCTGGTGATAGCTAACCGTGGCCGGGCGCGGCCGGCTATCCCCGGACTAGGGGATCCGGGTTGCACCGCGGCGGGCTCTAGAATGCGCGTCACGAGACGGGTCGCCGCTGCGCGGCCCGGGCTCGCTCCAGCTGATCCGAGGGAACCAGGCAGGCGGAAGGTGATGGCGGTCGGGCAGGCCACATCCCCGGCGGCGCGCGTCAGCACGCCGGCCGGGCTGGTGGTCGGCATCCCCGACGGCGGCCGCCTGGTCTTCGGCCGCGGGCCGGATGCCGACCTGACCATCGCGGCCGGCCGGGGCTGTCCCGCCGCGCCGGGGTGATCAGCGCGGTGGGGGACGGCGTCTGGATCGCCAACATCAGCCGGACCCACGCGCTGTACACCGAGGGGGACGGGTACCGGATCAGGCTGCCCCGGATGGAGGACAACGGCGAGCCGTCCGGCGGCTGGTTCCTCCGGGCCGGGATGACCCTGGTCGGCTCCCGCGCGATGCTCGACGAGGGCCAGCCGCTGTGCGTGATGGTGGCCGGCCAGTCCGGCGGGTGGGACTCCGCGCCGGAGGGCACCCGGGTGTGGCAGGACGGCGACGCCACCCTGCTCCCGCTGTACCTGGACCCGATGACGAAGATCTTCCTGGTGGCGCTCATGTGGTGCCGCCCGTGGCTGCTCGACCCGGCCGGGGCCAGCCCGCTGCCGCGCACCCCCGAGATCGCCAAGGCGGCCCTGGAGGTGACCGGCGCCTACCACGAGCTGGAGCGCTTCGACACCGACCCGGCGTTCCGGGACCGGCTGTCGGCCCGGGTCGCCGAGCACATCAAGGTGCTCCGCCGCAAGATCACCGACCGCGGCCTGGTCCGCGCGGACACCAGGCTGTCCGACGAGGTGGTCGTGCGGGTGCTCATCGAGCACGGCATCATCACCACGGCCGACCTCGGCCGGCTGAACGACCCGGCCTGGTGCTCCCGCCAGGAGGACCTGTGGTGGACTCAGGCGCCGTGAACCCGGCGGGGTGGCGGCGCCGGGCGGACCGAGAAGCTGGCGGTGGCCCGCCGGCCCTGGGCCCCGGTGACCAGCACGTGATACCGGCCCGCCGGGATCGGCCCGGCAAAGAACACATGGCCCTGGTCGATCGCGTAGTTGAAGGTCCCCGCCCGGTCCACGGTGGGCCGGAACCGCGCCACCCCGTGCCCGGCCAGGTGCACCTGCACCTGGGTCAGCGGGACGAACCCGCTGCCGTGGACCACGAACACCGTGTCGCCGTCCCCGAAGGGCTGCGCGACCGCGAGCTCCGGCACTGAGCTCGTCCCGGTGGGCAGCGCCGTCGGCGGCGGGCCGGGGTTCGCCGGCGCAGGGCAGCGTCGGGTACGTCGCGGCCGGCTGGCCGTTCCCGCCGGCGAACGAGGCACCCACGGCCGTGCCCAGGCCGACCAGCGCCGCGGCGGCTACGATCAGGCCGGCCCCGACCAGGATCCGCCGCCGGGGCCGCCGCCCCGGGCGCACGGCCCGCGGCGCCACGGGCGCGGCCGGGAGCGCGCTGTACGAGCCGAACGTGGCGTCCTCGCTCACCTCGTCGGTGAGCGGCGGCTGGTCCTGGCCGGGATCGGTGTCTGGCTCCGGGGGCCGGGGGCTGCGCTCGTACTCGCCGATCAGGGTGAGCGCCTCGGCGGGCAGGTAGGAATGCCCCGACCCGGGGCTGGGCGTGGCCCCGACGAACGGGGCCAGCTCGGCCAGGAGCCCCGCCGAGGTCGGGCGGCTGCGGGGACTGCGCTCCAGGCACGCGGTGACGACCCGGGTCAGTTCCGGCGGCAGGCCGCTGAGGTCGGGTGGCTCGGTGGCCAGCCGGACCAGGATGTCCATCACGGTGTCGCCCTGGTACGGCGGATGCCCGGTCGCCGCGAACAGCAGCGTCGCCCCGAGCGAGAACACGTCGCTGGCCACGGACGCCTGCCGGGTGTCGCGGGCCTGCTCCGGGGCCATGTACGCGGGCGTGCCCAGCGCGCCCCTGGTCACCGTGAGCTGGATCCGCTCTGCGGCCCGGGCCACCCCGAAATCGATTACCCGGGGCCCGTCGGGGGAGACCAGCACGTTGGACGGCTTCAGGTCGCGGTGCACCAGCCCGGCGTTGTGGATCGACTCCAGCGCCTCCGCGCACCCGGCGGCGAGCCAGCGCACCGCGGGCACGGGCAGCGGCCCGCCGCCCCGCACCAGCCGGTTCAGGGACGGGGCCGCGATGTAGGCGGTGGCCAGCCAGGGGACGTCCGCGTCGGCGTCCGCCGCCACGACCGCCGCGGTGAACACCCCGCTCACCCGCCGGGCGGCGGCCACCTCGTGGGCGAAACGGGTGCGGAATCCGGCTTCCTCGGCGAACTCGATCTTGATCGTCTTGACCGCGACCAGGCGGCCCGCGGTGGACCGGCCCAGGTACACCTGCCCCATCGCCCCGGCGCCGAGACGTCCGAGGAGAGCGAACGGCCCAATTCGTTCCGGATCCCACCGGCGCAGCGGCGCGAGAGCCGGCTGCGGAACCATCATTGCCTCCCCGGGTCCCCTCAGGCCCGGGTGACATCATGCCGAGTCCGCGGGAGTCTGTGCCCCGGTTCCGGACTGTGTGTCGGAAATGGCACCGAACAGATAGCCTTGATCAGCGCATGGATGCGGCGGGGGGTGCCATTTGCGGGCTCACGGACATATCGTCACGGTTATGACCGAGTGGCTGGTCTACCGGGGCCGGGGCAGTGCGGGCACGTCCGCCCGGCCCGGCCCGGGGCCCGCGCCGGATGCGGGGCTGGCGGCCCGGCCTGGGCCCGCGGCTGAACCGGGCGTTTCCGCCGTGGCCTGCATCGTCGCAGGGTGAGCAGCGTGCACGGGGCCCGCAAAGGCCCCTTGCGGCGTTTGATGGCCCGTTCTGTGAGCTCTGGTCCGCCGGCAGGGCAGGATGGAGTCATGAGGGATACCCGAACCACAGCCGTGGGGCTGCGGTCAGCGATCGAGCGAAGTGGTTACTACCCCGGGTTGGTAGCGGACGCCGTTTTTTCCGCCCTGGGCGCGGAAGCCGTGGTGTCGTACGTGGTGCAGTCGGACGCGCTGTTCGATCCGGCCATGGAGGTCCGCCGCCACATGACCGTGCTGGTGCTGACCCCGTCCCGGCTGCTCTATTCCCATACTGACGAGAACCCCGCGGACGACGAGCCAGGGGCCCGTCCGCAGGCGGAGACCAGCACCGAGGCGGTGCGCTTCTCGCGTATCTCCTCGGTGGCCGTGACCCGGGTCGTGCCCGACCCGGCCGCGTACGTCCCGGGCGTGACGATGCCGACCGAGGTGGTCCTGACCATCGGCTGGAACGTCCTGTCGCACGTCGAGCTGGAGCCCGCCCACTGCGGTGACGAGAACTGCGAGGCCGACCACGGTTACACCGGCACCATCACCGCGGACGACCTGACCATGCGGGTCAGCGAGGCCGCCGACGGTGAGGAGGCCGTCCGGCAGGTGCTCGCCTTCGCGGTCGCGCTGACCGAGGCGACCACCCACCCTGGCCACTGACGGGCGGCAGCATGACCGCTGAGCCGGCGACTTCGGCCACTGTGCCCGATTACGGCGAGGGGACCCTGCCCGACCTGGCTACTTCGCTGCTCGCCTCGCTGGGCGTGCGCGACGCGCCGAACCCGCTCGGGCTGGCCTCCACCCGCCGGGCCTGCCTGCTCATCGTGGACGGGCTGGGCTGGGAGCTGCTGCGCGCCCATCAGGCGGCGGCCCCGTTCCTGTCCGAGCTCACCACCACCGGGCGCGCCCTGTCCGCCGGGTTCCCGGCCACCACGGTGACCAGCCTCAGCTCCCTGGGCACCGGCCTGCCGCCGGGGCGGCACGGGATGCTCGGCTACCAGGTCGCCGTGCCGGGCCAGGGCCGGCTGCTCAACGGGCTGCGCTGGGACGAGCGGGTCGACCCGCTGAGCTGGCAGCCCGCCCCGACGATCTACCAGCGTGCGGCGGCCGCCGGCGTCGAGGCCTACCGGGTGGCCGCGCGCGGGCTGGAGAAGACCGGCTTCTCGCTGGCGTCCATGCGCGGGGCGGCCTACCGTCCCGCGGACAGCCTGGGCGCGCTGGTCGCGCAGGCGTCCTGGGCGCTGGCCGGCTCGGACCGTGCCCTGGTCACCGTCTACCACGCGGAACTCGACGGCACCGGCCACGTATTCGGATCCCAGTCCGAGGCCTGGTCCTACCAGCTCGCGCACGTGGACAAGCTGGCCGAGCAGCTGGCCAGCTCGCTCCCGGCGGGCACGGCCCTGTACGTCACCGCCGATCACGGGATGGTGGACGCGGGCCCGGACGACAAGATCGACGTGGACCTGGTCCCGGGACTGCGGGACGGGGTCGCCCTGCTCGGCGGCGAGCCACGGGCCCGGCACGTGTACACCGTGCCCGGGGCCGCGCCCGACGTCCTGGCCACCTGGCAGGGCGTGCTCGGCCCGCGGGCCTGGGTGGCCTCGCGCGACGAGGCCATCGACGCGGGCTGGTTCGGCCCGGTCGACGACCGGTTCACCGCGCGGATTGGCGACGTGGTGGCCGCCCCGGCCGGCTCCTGGGCGCTCGTCGCCACCGTGGCCGAGCCGCTGGAGTCGTCGCTCGTCGGGATGCACGGCTCACTGACCCCCGGCGACCAGTTCGTTCCGCTACTCAACGTCACCAGCATCTGACTACGCCGGCGGCCAGGGCCGGCCAGAACGGGGGCCGGCCCGCCGCCGGTGCGGGCAGGAGAGCCGGGTTATCCACAGTGACGCGCGGTGATATCCCGGAGCGGATGAGCGTTCATCCACAGATCCGGGGCCAGTTATCCACAGAACGATCCCGGCCTGGCGGGCGATCAGGGGAGAATCAGGGTGCTAACGCCCAGTACGGGCGGAAGGGATGTAACGGTGGATTCAACCGTCGACGCCGCGGCGGTCGCCGCCGCGCTGCGCGCCAGCCCGCCGCCCGTCCTGCTGGACGTGCGATGGCGGCTGGGCGGACCGCCCGGGATCGAGCGCTTCCGCGAAGGCCACCTGCCGGGCGCGCAGTTCGTGGACCTGGACCGCGACCTGGCCGCCCCGCCCGGGGCCGGGGCCGGCACCCGCTGCCGGACCCGGGAGCCTTCGGGGCCGCGATGCGCCGGGCCGGGGTGAGCGACAGCCGGCCCGTGGTGGTCTACGACGAGAACGACGCGACGGCGGCCGCGCGGGCCTGGTGGCTGCTGCGCTACTTCGGGCATCCGCAGGTGCAGGTCCTGGACGGCGGCTACCAGGCCTGGCTGGCCGCGGACCGGCCCATCGAGACCGGGCCCGCCCCTGCCCCGGCGGCCGGCACGTTCACCGCCCGGCCCGGTCACCTGCCGCTGCTCAGCGCGGACGGCGCGGCCCGGATGGCCCGCGAGGGCGTGCTGCTGGACGCCCGGGCGGCGGAGCGCTACCGGGGCGAAGTCGAGCCGGTCGACCCGGTCGCCGGGCATATCCCGGGCGCGGTGAGCGCGCCCACCAGCGAGAACGTCGGCCCGGACGGGCGGTTCCTGCCCCCGGAGATGTTGCGGGCCCGGTTCGCCGGGCTGGGGGCCGGGGCCGCCGCGGCCGCCAGCCTGGACGGGAGCGGCCCGGACGGGAGTGGCGGTGGCGGGAGTGACCCCGGGGGGAGCGGCCCCGGGGGAGCCGTGACGACCGGGGCGTACTGCGGCTCCGGGGTGACCGCGGCGCACGAGGTGCTCGCGCTGACCATCGCGGGCATCCCGGCGGCGCTCTACGTCGGGTCCTGGTCCGACTGGGTCACCGACCCCGGCCGTCCCGTGGCCACCGGACCCGCCTGACCCCGCCCCGCCTCCCGCCCCGCCCCCGCGCTCCCGCCCCGCCTCCCGCGCTTCCGCGCGGGGCGGGAATCGCCCGGCCGCGCTGTCTGGCGGGCCTGGGAGTTGCCCCCGGGGTGATCGCGGCTGCCTGCCCCGCTGACACCGGAAAAACCGTTAGTGAGGAAGAAGGCCGGTATCGGGAGAAGAGAGGAAATCGCGCTGGTATGGTCAGCCCGTTGTCAGCGAGCCTGCAGGTGGGACGCCTCGGGCGGCACCGTGGAGCGGGACGGGGCGGACCATGACCAGCAACAGGGCGGCCTGCAAGCGCGCCTGCGACCAGCTCGTGTTCCGGGCGACGCTGGTGCGCAGTTACCTCACCGCGAAGCGGCGGTTCAGCCAGTTCGGCGCCCGGCCGGTGGTCCGGGGCCGGGTCCGCTGCCGGGTCGGCGGGACGGCGGTCGTCGGCGACCGTTTCGTCGCCGAGGGCATGATCGCCACGATCAACCTCAAGGTCCTGCCCGGTGCCACGCTCACCATCGGCGACGACGTGTACCTGAACGGCGGGGTGTCCATCGAGGCCACCCACGACATCAGGATCGGCAGCAACGTCCTCATCGCGCCGTTCGCGTCCGTCATCGACGATGACAGTCACCTGCTGCAGCCGGGATCCCAGCCTGACAAGGGGCCGACCGTCATCGGCGACAACGTGTGGCTAGGCCGGAACGTGGTGGTGCTGCCCGGCGTGACGATCGGTGACGGGTCAGTCGTCGGGGCCAACTCCGTGGTGACCAAGGACATCCCGCCGCGCTGCTTCGCGGCCGGTACCCCGGCCCAGGTCGTGCGGAAGCTGGAGATGGACGAGGACTGGATCCGGCGGTAACCGGGGGCCGCTAGGCGGGATCCCCGTCCAGCAGGGTGCCCAGCCGCCGGACCAGGTGACCGCGCCAGCCCCCGCCCAGGATGCCCATGGTCGTCCGCTGGCCCGGGTCGGTGTCATCGAAGCCGTCGTGCGTGATCAGCAGCCGGGTGCCGGTCCCCTCCGGGACCAGCGACCAGCTGACGACCGTGTCGAGGATCGCTGACCGCCAGCTGAACCGCATCAGCCGGGGCGGCTCCAGGTCGAGCACCTCGCAGTGCACGATGCCGTCGAAGCCGTGCTGGGGGACCGGCTCGGTGCGGAACGTGAAGGCGTGCCCGACCACCGGCTTGAAGTCGTTCGGCATCAGCCAGCGGGCCAGCAGGGCCGGGTCGGTGAGGGCCTGCCAGACCCGCCCGGGTGGCTGGGGCAGGAACTGGTCCACCTCGATGGCCGCCATCAGCCGTCCTCCTCCAGGAGCTCGCGGAGCAGCCGGGCGTGCCGCAGCCAGAACTGCTCGTAGTGGCCGGCCCAGTCCGCCACGGCCCGCAGCGGGCGGGCGTCCAGCCGGTAGTGCCGTTCCCGGCCGACCCGTTCCTCGGTGACCAGGCCCGCCTCGCGCAGCACCCGCAGGTGCTGGGACACGGCCGGCCGGCTCATGTCGAACGGGGCCGCCAGGTCGTGCACGGACCGGGAGCCGCCGGCCAGCACGTCCAGGAGGGCGCGGCGGACCGGGCTGGCGATGGCGTCGAACACGTCGGGCCCGGGCACGGCCGCCCTCAGCCGCCGGCCGGCGGCGCGGGCGCTGTCGCCTGCAGGATGAGGCCGTTGCCGTCCGGGTCGTCGAAGGTCACGAACCGTCCCCAGGGTGCCTCCTGGATGCCGGCGTCGATGACCACGCCGCGGGACCGCAGCGCCGCCACGTCGGCGTCCAGGTCGCTGGTCTCCAGCACGGTGCCCTTGGCTGCCCCGGCGGGCATGGTCGGGAACCAGGTCACCAGCGTGATGGAGGTCGCCCCGCCGGGCGGCCTGACCTGGACCCAGCGCTGGTCCGGGCCCATCGTGGTGTCCGCGACGAGCTCGAAGCCGAGGGTGCCGGTGTAGAAGTCCCGGGCCCGGTCCTGATCGGTGACGGGCAGGGAGAAAAGCTGAATCTGGCGGATGCTCATGCCGCCCATGATAGGTAAGAAATTCCTTACCGGTAACCCGGTCCGGGAATTTTGCCTCCCGGGGTCCCCGCCGTGCACACGTGCCCCGCCCGTCCCGCCGCGCGTTCGTGATCATGGGATTGGTGTCGTTCTGGCCACACCAATCCCATGATCACGAACAGCACCCAGTGACTTGAGGGGCTGGTGGGGCTGGTAGGGCTGGTGGGGTTTAGGGGGGCGGAGGGAGGTCGTGGCGGGCGGTGAGGAGGAGCCAGGTGAGGGCGCCGGTGATCAGCGCGGGGGTGGCGGGCTGCGAGCCGGCCACGACCACCGCGACGGCGCTCACGGCGACGGTGATCAGGACCCGGAGGGCCAGGCGGGCCGGGCGGCCCCGGCGGATCCGGGACAGTAACCGGGCCCCTCTCAGGCCCGTGACGCCCGGGCCGGGCCGGGCTGGCGGGGTGGCCGGGACGCCGGGCCGGCTGGGGTGCGGCTGACCGGGGCGCGGCCGGCCGGGGATGGGCCAGGCCGGCGCCGGGGCGGCCGGGAGCGGGGGAGGGGGACCTCAGGTCGGCCAGTGCCTCACCCCGCCCGGACCTGGTCCGCAGTACCGTGTACGCCGCCGCGGCCACCGCGAACCGGCCGGGGTCGCCGCCATCGGCCCGGTCCGGGTGGGTCGCGGCGGCGACCCGGCGCCACGCCGAGCGGACCTCGTCGTCGGTCAGGCCCGCACGGGCAGGCAGGCCGAGCGCCGCGAACGGGCCGGCGCCGCCGGGCGGTCCCGTCACGGCTCCTCGCCGAACGCTTCGTCCAGCAGCGCGCTGACGTCGGCAGGCCCGGCGGGGCCGGGACCTCCCGCCGGCGTCCCGGAGACGGCGCCATCCGCCGCCGCCCAGCCCGCCGGGGCCGCATCGCGCCCGCCGGCATCTGCACCGCCGGCACCCAGGCCGTGCGCATCTGGCCGGACGGCATCCGCGGGGCTCGCGGCCCCGGCCGCGGTGCGGGTGCCGGGCGCGCCGCCGCGGACCGGGCCGGCCAGCTCGGCCGGGCCGGCCACCAGCCGCTTCACCTGCACGTAGGTCACCCCGCCGCGGTAGATGTACGCGGCCTGGCCGACGTCCAGCCCCCGGATGATCTCGGGATCGACGACCGGCGTGCCCTCGGACCGGGACAGCCCCTCGTGCGCCCAGAACGGCACGCCCAGCAGCCGCCGGGCGGTGTCCACTACCCGCCGCACGCCGGCCAGGGCCGCGACCGGCTCCGGGTGCGGTGTGCGGAGCAGCCAGATGCCGCCGTCGGCGGTGGTGGCCACCCGGTACCGCTCGTCCTCATCGGCGGCCAGCCCCGGCCAGGACTGCGCCGACACCTGGACAGCCAGGCCGAGCGATCGGGCCCGCTCGTACAGCTGCCAGATGGGCAGCCGGCGGGACACGGCGCTGAACTCATCCACCGCGAGCAGGATGTCCCGGCGGCCCCCCGGCCCGCCGGCGGCGAACCAGGCGAGCAGGTTGACGAGCGCGCGGGCCTGCGCCTCGGCCACCGCGATCTCGGCCGTCCCCTCCAGGATGCAGTACCAGGCGTCCGCATCACCGAACCCGCCCGGCCCGTCCAGCCCGGCGCCCAGCCGGCGCAGCAGCGCCCGGTACCGCAACGCCACGTCGCTGACGTGCCCCGCCGAGGACCGCAGCAGCCCGGCGGAGCTGCCGTCCGGCTCGCCCGCATACGCCAGGGCCAGCCAGTTCGTGTCCAGCCGGCTGAGGAAGTCGGCCGCGCCGGCCGGCGGGCCGCAGGGGGCCTCCACCGCCAGCCGGACGATCTCCTCCAGCACGTCGGCGTAGTACGCGGCCCCGCCGGTGCCTGACTCGACCATGTCCGCCAGCGTGCTGACCAGCTGCGAGGACGGCAGCGCCCACAGCGACAGGCTGGCCTCGTCGGGCCAGACCGCGGTGGACGCGGCGCCCGCGGCGCGGAGCACCCGGCGGGCCCGGTCGGCGATCCGGCGCGAGTCGGCCCCGCCCTTGCAGTCCAGCACGACGAGCAGCGGGCGCGGCCCACGGCCCGCCGCGTGCAGCTCCATCCCGCGGGTCATGAACCCGGCCCACAGCCGCAGCAGCAGCGTGGTCTTCCCGGTCCCCGTGGTGCCCAGCACCACCTGGTGCGAGCGGAGCCGGGGGTAGGGGATGACCGCCAGCGGGCGGGCCGGCTGCCGCACCGTCCGGATCGTGGCCCCGGCCACCACGCTCCCGTCGCGTAACAGCAGCGGCACGGACCCTGGCGCGGCGATCCGGGCCCGGGCGGTGCGCACCTGGTGCCGCCACTGCCGCTGGTCGAACGCGGCCGGGGCGCTGGGCGCGAGCCCGCCGCTGCCCGTCTCCATCGCGTAGATCCGCCACGACCAGGCCAGGCCGCCGGCGGCCAGCCCCAGCGGGATGGCCAGCGGGGCCGCGGTCACCGCGGCCTTCAGGTAGCTCCCGGCCGCGGCCTCGTGCCACATGGCCAGCCAGGCCAGGTACGGTGCGGCGGCCAGCCGCGGCCCGGGCTGGCCGGCGGCGGCCATCGCCGCCAGCCACGCCGCGAGCATCGGCAGGCACCAGGCCGCCGCGCGGTACAGCTGGCGTGGCGGCCACCCCAGGAACCAGGCCAGCGCCGTCGCATAGGCCGCGACCAGCACGGCCGGTGCGGCTACAACCAGGGCCGCAACGAGGACCACCACCCGCAGCGCCCGCCAGATCAGCCTGGCCAGGGCGCGGATCAGGAGGAACCCCAGGTAGCGGCGGATCATGGGGCCGCCTCGCTGTCCCGGGGCGCGGCGGCCGCCGGCCAGGCGGGAGCAGGGGGGCTGAGAGCGGGCCGGGTGGAAGCGGGCCGGGCCGCGCCAGGCGGAGCGGGAGCAGGCGGGGCCGGAGCGGGCGGGGCGGGCCGCACGGCCACCGCGGGGCCGGCGGCCGGGGCAGTGCCCGCGGCCAGGGCGGCCCCCGCCGGCAGGCCGCGGACCTCGACCCGGGCCGCCAGGGCGCCTGGCAGGGCGTCGCGGGCCCGCAGGACGGTCGGGCGGGCCGCGGCCGAGCACAGGTACAGCACCCGCGCGTGCCGCGGCGCAACCCCGGGGACCCGCACCTCGGCGGCGGGGCAGCCGTAGTCACCGGTCCGGGTCAGGATCTCGGTCATGATCGCCGCCGTGCGGCGCACGGTCTTGCGGGTCAGCTCGGCCTCGATGGCCCAGCATTCGCCGGCCCACGCTGGTGCCGCTGTCCCGCTGACCCCCGTCCCGTTCAGCCCTGTCCCGCTGACCCCTGTCCTGGGCGGGGCTGGGTCACCCGCGGGTACCCCGCCCGGGTCCGGCCAGTGCACCTCCCCGTCGGGCAGGTGCTCGCGGAGCGGCACCCGGCTGCCCATCCGGGCCCGCAGCCGGCGCTCGCTGCGCCAGTAGGCTCCCGCGGCCGTGTATCCCGGCGCGGACTCCAGCGCGATCCGGACGGCGGTCACGGCGCGCAGGTGCGCCAGCCGGGCCAGCGCGGGCGGGACCGGCCGGTACGGCAGCCCGCAGGCCAGGAGGCCGGCCCGGGTCAGCCAGACCCACGGGCGGCCCGGCCCGAGCCGGGCCGAGTCGGCGTAGCCCTGGCCCCGCCAGCGCGCCGCGAGGCCCCGCGCCCGCACGTCGGTGACCGCCAGCCAGACGGCTAACTGATCCAATTGCACGCCATACATCTCGGCGGTAAATAACAGCCCGGCGATGTCCCGCTCGCTCACCAGCCCACTCAATCATGCCGGCGTGGTACGCCGTTAGGGCCTATCTGGGCGGTTTAGGGGCAGCGGTCCGGCCGGCAATATGAGCCAAAAGCGCCCCTGCCCTGGTGTTTTCGTGCGAGGTGGGGCACAATTTTGCCCGGGAACGCGGATCGCGCTCCGGCCAGGCCAGCCCGCCCGAACGGGCTTGCTGACCGGCCGGGTACGCATAAGCTGTTCGCTGATATCGGATCGCCGCTCGCGGCGGGGCCTGAGGTCGTTGGGGAAGACGCACCTCGGTCGCTCGCAGGGAGGTCTGGTGTCAGTTCATGGCGTGCTGCAGGTCCATTCCGCGCCCCCGGCGCTGTGCCCGCATATCGAATGGGCGGTCGCCGGGGTTCTTGGTGTGCCCGTCGATCTGGCCTGGGTCGGTCAGCCGGCCGCCCCCGGGGCGGTGCGCGGCGAGCTCAACTGGCAGGCGGGGCCCGGCACGGCCGGGTCGGTCACCTCGGCGCTGGCCGGCTGGAACCGGCTGCGCTTTGAGGTGACCGAGGAGGCCAGCCCGGGCTGCGACGCGGTCCGGTACAGCTACACCCCCGCGCTCGGCACCTTCTCGGCCGTGACCGGGGCCAACGGGGACATCATGATCCCCGAGAACCGGCTGCTCGCCGCGATGACCGTGGCCGCCGCCTCCCAGTCCGGCCTCCAGGTGGCCGTCACGACCACGCTCGAGGCCGAGCTCGACCGGCTGCTGGGGCGGGCCTGGGACGCGGAGCTCGAGCCGTTCCGGTGCGCGGCCGAGGGTGCGCCCGTGCGCTGGCTGCACGCCACCGGCTGACCCGGGCTGGCCCGGCCGGGAGTCTGGCCCGGACGCACGGCCGCGCCTACGATTGAGACGGGAATTAGCCGGCCCGCATATCACGGCGTGCAGCCGTGAGGGGCCGGGGCATCGTCCCGTGGAGGACGGATGAACATCGAGGTCACCGTGCCTGACGAGTGGACCCCCGGGCTGACGATGGCCATGCAGCAGCTCCTGCAGCGGGCCGTGCGGAGCGGCTGGCCACTGATCACCTGCCTGCGGCCGGAGGCGACCGCCGACCAGATCGAGGAGATCAACCGCCAGATCAGGGTGCTCGTCCAGGACTCTGGCCTGGCCGCGTGACGGCCGGGGCGGCGGGGCGGGGAACGCCGGCCCGGATCCTCCTGGACTGCGATCCGGGCATCGACGACGCACTCGCGATCGTCTTCGGCTGCGGCCACCCCGGCCTGGACCTGGTCGGCCTGACCACAGTCAGCGGGAACGTGAACCTCGACCTGGTGACCGGCAACGCGCTCAGCGTGCTGGAACTGGCCGGCCGCCCGGACGTGCCCGTGGTGCCGGGGAGCGCCCGCCCGCTGCTGCGGCCCACCCTGGACGCCCGGGATGTGCACGGCGAGGGCGGGCTGGGTGCGGCGCGGCTGCCCGCGGCCCAGGCCGGCCCGGCCGGCGGCCACGCGGTGGACTACCTGATCGACACGATCGGCGCGGCGCCCGGGGAGATCACCCTGGTCGCGACCGGCCCGCTGACCAACATCGCGCTCGCGGTCCGGCGCGAGCCGCGGCTGGCCGGCTGGGTCCGCGACTTCGTCATCATGGGCGGCTCGGCCGGGCGGGGCAACGTCACCCCGGCCGCCGAGTTCAATATCGCCGCGGACCCCGAGGCCGCCGCGATCGTGTTCGGGGCCGGGTGGCGGGTCATCATGGCCGGCCTGGATGTGACCCTGCAGGCCCGGGCCGGCACGGACGTGCAGGACCGGATGCGCCAGCTGGGCCGGCTCGGCACTGACCTGCTGCTGCCCGGCCTGCTCGGCTACCGCGGGGAGCACGCCCAGGCCGCCGGCGGCCCGCCGGTGCACGACGTGTGCGCCCTGGCCCTGATCGCCGAGCCCGGCCTGTTCGGGTGCGAACCGGCCCGGGTGGACGTGGAGACCGCGGGCCGGTGGACCAGCGGGATGACCGTGACCGACTTCAGCGCCGACCCCGCGGCGCATAACGCCCTGGTCGCGATGACCCTGGACGTGCCGGCCTTCTGGGACCTGGTGCTGGACGCCTACGCCCGGGTTCCCGCCGCCGTCCCGGCCGCCTGACTCCGCGCCGCGCGACGGTCAGCTGGCCTCGACCGTGACCTCGATGTTGCCCCGGGTGGCGTTGGAGTACGGGCAGACCTTGTGCGCGGCCTGCGCCAGCCGGAGCGTGGTGTCCGCGTCCACCCCGGGAATGGACACCTTCAGGACGACCGCCAGGCCGTACCCGCCGCCGCCGATCGTGCCGATGCTGACGTCCGCCTCGACCAGGGAATCCTCGGTGCCCACGCCCTCGCGGCGGCCGGCCACGCCGAGCGCGCTCTGGAAGCAGGCCGCGTACCCGGCCGCGAACAGCTGCTCCGGGTTCGTGGCCCCGCCGGGGCCGCCCATCTGCTCCGGCGGCTTCAGGTGCACGTCGAGCAGGCCGTCGTCGGTGACGGCGTGACCGGACCGGCCCCCGGTCGCGGTGGCCCTGGCGGTGTAGAGCGGCTTGACGAGGGCAGTCGGCCCAGCTGGAGCTGACACGGTTCCTCCCGGTGTCCGGGCGCGCCACCCAGGAGACGGCGCGCCGTCTCCTGGGCCAACAGCCGCCCGGGCCAGCCTCATTCCGCGCTGTGCTAGCCCGGGGGGGGCGACCCCCCGCTCTGCTTTCCCGGGGGACTACCCCCGGAGCCCCCGGCCCCCGGCAATCGCCGGCTCGGCGAGGACACGCCTCCGGCGCGCCTCCCCTCCCCGGCGAGTTAGGCCGGCCGGACTGCCGACCGGGTGAGGAACGTCCGGAACACGAAGGCCAGCGCGTACAGCACGCCCACCAGGATCAGCAGGAACCGGTAGCCGGTGATCAGGGCCAGGTACTCCAGGGCCCCGCCGACCATGGCGCCGAGCAGGTTGGCGGCGAACGCGGTGGTCGTGGTCTCCACGTCGCTGAATCGCTGGGCGAAGATCAGGTTCGCGATGAACACCGGGGCGAAGGCCAGCGCCCCGCCGGCCAGGAACCGGCCGGCGATGGGCAGGCTGACCAGATCGGCCTGCGGGATCAGCCAGGTCAGCACCAGGGAGGCGATCAGCGCGGCGTAGAGCACCACCGGCGGGGGCAGTTTCACGTGCCGGGCCGTTTCCACCGCCAGGTACACCGCGATCAGGATGGCCACCGTCACCAGCGCGTTGACCAGCCAGGTACTGCCGAACAGCAGCGCGAACTGGACGATGTTCTTCGTTTCCAGCAGCAGGAACGCCGCCCCCATGAAGGCCAGGTCGGTGTAGCGGCCCATCCTCCGGAACGACCCGCCGGCGATGCGGACGAACAGCACCGAGGCCAGCAGGATCAGCGCCAGCATCCACACGTACGAGGTGGGGATGGCGTTGTTCAGCAGGTACGGGAACGGGTGGTCGTCGGTGGCCGGGGCAATCTGGGTACCGCGCCACACGTTGGCGCAGTTCGGCACGGTCTCCCCGGCCGGCTTGTCGGTCAGCACGGCCAGCCGCCGGCCGCCCAGCGGCGCTCCCACCTGGGAGCAGGGCGCCTGCCCGAACGCGTCCAGCATCGTGGTCGCGTACCGGTTGTACAGGTGGTTCGAGTAGTAGTTGTACATGGCCATGGTGCCGCCGGGGGCCAGGTGCGCCCGGGCGGCCTTGACCGACTGCAGGGTGAGCAGGTAGCTCTCCAGCCGCAGGTTGGACTGCCCGTTCACGGCCGTCAGCGAGTCGGGCAGGGCGAACAGGATCAGGTTGTACTTCTTCGTGGTGTTCTGCAGGTAGGCCCGGCCGTCGGTGTTGTGCGTGGTCACCCGGGGGCTGTCGTACGGGTGGTTCGGGTGCTGGCTGCGGCCGAGCTTGATCAGGACCGGGTCGATCTCCACCGCGTCCACGTGCTGCGCCCCCTCGGACAGGGCGACCGCGACGTCGTTGCCGGTGCCGGCCCCGACGATCAGGACGTTCTTCAGCGCCGAGCGGGTCACGTGCTGGTACGGGTAGAAGTAGAACTTCTTCTGCTGGTGCAGCACGGTCAGCGAGCGGGCCGCCTGGTACGGGATGTTGTTGGCCGAGACGTACAGGGCGGGGTGGGCCTTGCCGCTGAGCTGGGCCGAGATCTTGTAGTACGGCGACCACTGCTGGTGCGGCACCGCCGACTCGACGGCCAGCATGATCACCACGACCGCGGCCGCAGCGTACTGCCACCACCGGGCCGACCGGCCCAGCAGCAAGGCCAGGCCGCCCGCCGCGATCACGCCCCAGGCCACCGGGGGCAGTTCCAGGAAGGACAGCAGGGTGAACGCCGCGGTGCCCGCGATGCTGCCGAACACGTCCAGCCGGTACGCCTTGAGCGGCTCGAACGTCACGAACAGCCGGGCCACGGCCTGGCCGAAGCCGGCCATCACCGCCGTGCTCAGCACGAAGATCACGGCCAGGCTGACCGGGCGGGGGAGCGCCTGGGTGCCGAACAGGCCCTGATAGGGATGCGGGCCGGACAGGGTGGCCAGGATGACCGGGAAGCCCAGCACGAAGGCCACCAGCAGGACCAGCGCCAGCGGCGCCCAGCGCACGAAGTCCCGGCTGGTCTTGGCGTTCAGGAAGCCGATGCCGATGCCGAGGAAACTGGCCAGCAGCACGAAGTTGGTCGCGTTGGTGACGTAGACGTTGTTGGCCGCCGTCCACCGGATCAGGGCCAGCTCGGCGAACAGCATGAGGAAGCTGGCGAAGGCCAGCTGGGTTCGTTTGTCCAGCCAGCCCCGGCGCGCGCCCGCAGCGCGTTCCGTCCCTTCCGCGGCGCTGGCTTCCGCGGCGCTGCCATCCGCGGCGGCCGTGCCGTTCGCCGCGGTGGTGCCGTTCGGGAAGCCGGTGCCGTTCGGGGTGGCGGTGCCGTTCCCGGATGCGGAGCCGTTCGGTGTCCCGGCCAGGGGTGCCGCATCGGGGGTTTCGGTCTGCTCAGCTACGCTTTCGGGGCGCTCATCAAGGGGCATAGATCGTCGATGCTACGTGGGGCCCCGCGCCCCGGCGGGCTGATCCGGGAGATTTTCCCGCCCAATTCGTTACGAATTTCAGGCGTGGACGCTGCCCTGACTTTACTGTGCCCTTACCTCCGCCGGGCCGGGCACCGGCGCGGCGAACTCGCCGTCCAGCCAGGCGGAGAACAACGCGGCCGCGTCGGCCGCGATCCTGGGCTCCGCGTCCTGCCAGCCGTCGCCGAGCCGGGTGGCCTGGGCCGGGGACAGCGGCGGCTGGGTGGCGCGCAGCCAGGCCTGGGTGATCGGCTCGGTCACCTCGGGATGGAACTGCAGCCCCAGGTGCGGGCCGATGGCGTAGGCCTGCACCGAGGCGCCGCCGGTGGCCAGCTCCCGGGTACCAGGCGGCAGCTCGAAACCGTCCCGGTGCCACTCCAGCCAGGGGCCGCTGGCCAGGCCCGGATGCTGGCTGGCCAGCCGCACCCAGCCGATCTCCGGCTCGGGCAGCCGGTACACCCGCGCGCCCAGCGCGCGGGCCAGCACCTGGCCGCCGAAGCAGATACCCAGCAGCGGAACCCCGTCCGCCAGCGCCTGCCGTACCAGGGACAGCTCGCCGCCCAGCCAGGGGACAGCGTCGTCGAAGGCGGTCCGCTCCGAGCCGAGCACCACCAGGCCGGCCACCTCCGGCAGCCGCGCGGGCAGCTGGTCCCCGCCGCCGAGGTGGATCGTGCTCAGGCTCAGCCCGCGGGCCTGAGCCCAGGGACCCAGCAGGCCGGCCGGCGCGTCGAGCTCGTGCTCGATCACCAGCAGGCGCCCATGCTCTGCCATGCCGCCGTGCTCCCTGGCCACCGATATCCCCACCACTGATCTCCCGACCACTGATCTCCCCACCACGGGCGGTCAGAGCGGGATGTTGCCGTGCCGGCCGCGGGTTTGCGGGGCGGCCGCGATGGCGCAGGCGATGGCCTGGCGGGTGGTGGAGGGCTCGATGACCTCGTCGATCACGCCCAGGTCGCGGGCCCGGTCCAGGCCGCCGGCCTCGCGCTCATGCTCCTCCGCCAGCCGCGCCTCGGCCTCCTGGAGCTGGTCCGGGGGGACGTCGGCGAGCGTGCGCCGGTTCAGGATGCGCACGGCGGCCACCGCGCCCATCACGGCCACCTCGGCGCCGGGCCACGCGAACACCCGGGTCGCGCCCAGGGCCCGGCTGTTCATCGCGATGTAGGCCCCGCCGTAGGCCTTGCGGGTGACCAGGGTGACCCGGGGCACCGTCGCCTCCGCGAAGGCGTGCAGGAGCTTGGCGCCGCGGCGCACCACCCCGTCCCACTCCTGGCCGACGCCGGGCAGGTAGCCCGGCACGTCCACGACCACCACGAGCGGCACGCCGAACGCGTCGCACATCCGGACGAACCGGGCCGCCTTCTCCGCCGAGGTGGCGTCCAGGCAGCCACCGAGGCGCAGCGGGTTGCTGGCCACGATGCCGACGGTGCGGCCGGCCAGCCGGCCGAGCATGGTCACCACGTTCGGCGCCCACCGCGGGTGCAGCTCGATACCGGGCCCGTCGAGCAGCCCGGCCAGCAGCGGGTGGACGTCGTAGGCGCGGCGCCGCGATTCGGGCAGCAGCTGGTCCAGGTCGGCGCCGTCCTGCCGGGCCACCAGGTCCACGTCCACCGCGCCCTGCTCGCCGAGCAGCAGCGCGAGCCGCCGGGCCTGGCCGAGCGCGTCCGCGTCGGTGGCGGCCACCAGGTGCACCACCCCGGAGCGGCGGCTGTGCGGCTCGGGGCCGCCCAGCCGGGCCATGTCCACGTCCTCGCCGGTCACGCTGCGGACCACGTCCGGTCCGGTGACGAAGATGCGGGCGTGATCGGACAGGATGACGATGTCGGTCAGCGCGGGCCCGTACGCGGCCCCGCCGGCGGCCGCGCCGAGCACCACGGAGATCTGCGGGATCACGCCGGAGGCCCGGGTCATGACGGCGAACACGGTCCCCACCGCGTGCAGGCTCTCCACGCCCTCGCGCAGCCGCGCCCCGCCGGAGTGCCACAGCCCGATCACCGGGGCGCCCAGGGCGAGGGCCTCCTCGTAGGCGGTGACGATCGCCGCGCAGCCCTCGCTGCCCATGGCGCCGCCCTGCACCCGCGGGTCGCTGGCGAAGGCGACCGCGGTCATCCCGTCGATGGTCCCGGTGGCTGCGACTTCCCCGCTGGCGTCGCGGCGGGCGAGCAGGCGGACCGAGCCGGGGTCGAACAGCGCTTCGAGCCGGACCTCAGGGTCACGGGAGATGTGCGGTCCCGCCAGGCCGGCGGGGGACCGGGGGGCGGCCACGCTGCTGCCCTGGGTGGTGCGCTCCTGGCCGGGGGCGGCCGAGGCGCGGCCAGCGATGACCGTCACGGGCTGTCTCCTTGCGGTAGGCGGGAGAACACGGGCGGGAGGGGGCGGGCTGGCCGCCCGCCCTACGCCGCCGTGAAGGCGAGCGCCACGTTGGCGCCGCCGAACCCGAAGGAATTGTTCAGCGCGGCCATCGGGGCGCTGGTGTGCGGGGCCAGCTTCCGCGGCTCGGTCGCGATGTCGATCCCGGCCTCGTCGTCAGGGTCGTCCAGGTTGATGGTGGGCGGCGCGACGTGCTCGCGCAGGGCCAGGATGGTGGCCACCGACTCCACCGCGCCGGCCCCGCCGAGCAGGTGCCCGGTCATGGACTTGGTGGCCGACACCACGGCCCCGCCGGCCGCGTCGCCCAGGACCCGGGCGATCGACTGGCCCTCGACCAGGTCTCCCGCCGGGGTGGACGTGGCATGCGCGTTGACGTGCACGATCTGCTCGGCGGCCAGGCCGGAGTCGGCCAGCGCCCGCTGCATCGCCTTCATGAGCCCGGTGCCGTCCGGGTCGGGCTGGGCGATGTGGTGCGCATCCGAGGAGTAGCCGAACCCGGCCGCGATCGCGTGCACGGCGGCGCCGCGCCGCGCCGCGTGCTCGGCCGACTCCACGACCACCATGCCGGCGCCCTCGCCGAGCAGGAAGCCGTCCCGGCCCTTGTCGAACGGCCGGGACGCCCGCTCCGGCTCGTCGTTGCGGGTGGACAGGGCCCGCATGGCCGCGAACGCCGCGACGTTCAGCGGGATGATCGCGGCCTCGGTCCCGCCGGCCAGCACCACGTCGGCCCGGCCCGCCCGGATCATGTCGATCGCGTAGCCGATGGCCTCGGCGCCCGACGCGCAGGCGCTCACGGTCGTGTGCACCTCGGCCCGGGCGTTCAGCTCGATGGCGATCCACCCGGCGGCACCGTTCGGCATGAGCATCGGCACCGTGTACGGGGACAGCCGCTGCCAGCCCTTGTCGTTCATCGTGTCGTAGGCGGCGATGGTGGAGGCCACCCCGCCGATCCCGCTGGAGACGACGACGGCGAGCCGGTCCGGGTCCACCTCGGGTGATCCCGCGTTGGCCCACGCCTCGCGCGCGGCCACGATGGCCAGCTGCTCGCAGCGGTCCAGCCGGCGGGCCTGGACCCGGTCGAGCACCGTCGCCGGGTCGACCGCGGCCGGGGCCGCGATCTGGACCGGCAACGGGACCGGGGCCCAGTCGGCGGGGAGCTTGCGCGCCCCGCTACGACCGGCCAGCAGCGATTCCCAGGTTGAGGCTACGTCCCCGCCCAGTGGCGTGGTCGCGCCCAGCCCGGTGACGACGACGCGTGGTTGATCTGCCCGCACTGTGAATCGCTCCTCTTGCGTACGTGGTGCACCTGGCTCGCGGGTGGCGAGAGCGCACCGGATGGCATCCCGTGACGGGGCCGCCCCGGCTCAGGCCGATACTTCGGCGTTCTGCACGTAGGTGACGACGTCCTGCACGGTCTTGAGGTTCTTGAGCTGGTCGTCCGGGATCTCCACCCCGAATTTGTCCTGGGCTGCCACCGCGATCTCCACCATCGACAGCGAGTCGATGTCGAGGTCGTTGACGAAGCTCTTGTCCGGGGTCACCTGGTCGGCCGGGACGCCGGCCACCTCGTCGACGATCTCGCCGAGGCCCGCGAGGATCTCCTGCTCAGTCATGGCCATGGGGTGTGCGTTCTCCTTCTGTGATGGGTGTGATCGGCCCCCGGGCTTGCGCCCGGCGGCCGCGGCGCGGTCAGGGTACCGTGATCACCTGGGCCGCATAGCTGATGCCGGCCCCGAAGCCGAGCAGCAGGACCGCGGATCCCGAGCCCACCTCGCCGCGCTCGATCATCGCTGACAGGGCCAGCGGGATGGATGCCGACGAGGTGTTCCCCGAGTTGATGATGTCGGTGGCGACCAGGGCCTGCGGGGCGCCCAGCTTCCTCGCGATGGCCTCGATGATGCGCAGGTTGGCCTGGTGCGGGACGAACGCGGCCAGCTCGCCAGGGGCCACGCCGGCCCGCTCGCACGCCTTGAGCGCGACGGGGTGCAGGGCCGTGGTGGCCCAGCGGAACACCGCCTGCCCCTCCTGGACGATGAACGACCGGCGGTCCTTGATGAAGATCTTGTCCGCCATGCCGCCATCGCTGCCCCAGACCACGGGGCCGATGCCGGCGGCGCCGTCCTCGGCCGGGCCGACCACCGCGGCCCCCGCGCCGTCCGCGAAGATGATGCAGGTGGACCGGTCGGTCCAGTCCACCCACTGGGAAAGCTTCTCCGCCCCGATGACCAGCACGTGCCGTGAGGTGCCCGCGCGGACCGCGTCGCTGGCCGTGCCCAGCGCGTAGCAGAAGCCCGCGCATGCGGCGTTGAGGTCGAACGCGCCGGGGGCCACGATGCCGAGCCTGGTCGCGACGGTGGCAGCCGTGTTGGGGATCGGCGCCTCGGGGGTGCAGGTCGCCACGATGACCAGGTCGATGTCGGCCGGGGACAGGCCGCTGGCGGCCAGCGCCTTCCCCCCGGCGGCCACGGCCATGTCGGCGACGGTCTCATCCGGGCCGGCGATCCGCCGGCTGGCGATGCCTACCCGGCTGCGGATCCACTCATCGCTGGTCTCCACCCGCTCGGCGATCTCGTCGTTGGTGACCACCCGGGCCGGCTGGTAACCGCCGAACGCCAGGATCCGCGCACCGGCCGTTCCGTCGGTGACTCGCATCAACGTGGGTTCCCTCCTGTGCCGTTCGGCGTGTGGTTGGGGCATCTTGCTACCCGCGATCGCCCGGTTTACCGGCCGGCCGGTGCGGGATACGGCTGCAGGCGGACCAGCGGCTGGCCCGCGCTGACCGGGTCACCGTCCTCGACCAGCCACTCGAGCACGGTGGCCGCGAACGGCGGGGCGATCACGTGCCGCGCGCCGCGCTGCTCGACGTGCCCGATCTCCGCGCCAGCGGGCAGCGCCGCCCCCACCGTGGGGGCCGCGCCGACGGTGCCGTGCCGGAACGTGCCGCCCAGCGGCGCGACCAGCAGGCGCCACTCAGGAGCCGGCCCGCCGTCGTCGTAGGGGTCCAGCGCGCCGTGCTCGGCGATCAGCGCGGTCGCGGCGGCCAGGTCGTCCGGGGTCTTGAGGGCGGCCAGGGCCACGCCCGGCATCGCCCGGCGGGCCAGCCCGGTCAGCGTGCCGGCCGGGGGCAGCTCGATCAGCGCGCCCGCCTCCAGGTCGGTCATGGTGCGCATGCACAGGTTCCACCGCACCGGGGCGCTGACCTGGGTGACGATCCGCTCCAGCCAGTCCTCCCCGGTCCGCACCGCGGCGCCGTCCTGGTTGGACAGCAGCGGCAGTACCGGATCGCTGACCGTGACCGTGGCGGCGGCCTCGCGCAGCGCGTCCACCGCCGGGGCCATGTGCCGGGTGTGGAAGGCGCCGGCCACCTCCAGCGGGCGCAGCCGCGCCCGGGCAGGCGGGTCGGCGGCGAAGGCGGCCAGCTGCTCCAGCGTCCCGGCCGCGACGACCTGCCCGGCGCCGTTGATGTTCGCGGGGGTGAGGCCGTGGGCCTCGATGGAATCCAGGACCTCGGCCTCATCGCCGCCGAGCACGGCGGTCATCCCGGTGGCCTCGGTGGCCGCGGCCTTCGCCATGGCCTGCCCGCGCACCTGGACCAGGCGCATCGCATCCTCGGCGGCGAGCACCCCGGCGAGGACGCCGGCGCCCAGCTCGCCCACGCTGTGCCCGGCCGCCGCGCCGGTGTGCACCCGGGCCTGGCCGAGCCCGCCGAACAGCGCCTCGGCGGCGGCGATGGCCGCCGCGACCAGGAGCGGCTGGGCGATCGCGGTATCCCGGATCTCCTCGGCGCTGGCGGTCGTCCCGGCCCTGATCAGGTCCGCCCCGGCCAGCTCGGACCAGGCGCCGAGACGCTCGGCGAATCCGGGGAGTTCGAGCCAGGGGGAGAGGAAGCCCGGGGCCTGGGCGCCCTGGCCCGGGGCGGCGATAACCAGCATCCTCTAACCCTGCACTGTAGAAGTCCGCTACATGGGTCACAAAGAGCACGAAGTTTGCCCTAGAGACCATGTTGGTTTCCTACAAACTATGTGCGATTGTGCGCCAGCCGGCCCAGGAGGATACCCACCCAGAGGGTGAAACCGGCCCGCCCGTCGGAGGGGATCAGCCCGGTGAGCTCGCTGATCCGGCGCAACCGGTAACGGACGGTATTTGGGTGAACAAACAGCATCCGGGCGGTGGCCTCCAGCGAGGAACCCTGCTCCAGGTAGGTGGTGACCGTGTCCAGCAGCGCGGTCCCGCCGTGCCGCAGCGGCTCGTACACGTCCCGGATCAGCTGGGCCCGCGCGGCCTCGTCCCCGTCCAGGGCGCGCTCGGGCAGCAGGTCGTCGGCCAGCACCGGGCGCGGCGACTCCGGCCAGCCCGGGGCGGCGCGCAGCCCGGCCAGCGCCGAGGCGGCCGAGCGGGTGGCGGCCTGCAGGTCGGGCACGACCGGGCCGACCACGACCGGGCCGGGCCCGAACCGCCCGGCGATCTGGCCCGCGGCGCCGAGCGGGTCATCGGTGCCGCCCAGCACCACCACGAGCCGGGTGCCATGCACCCCGGCCAGCAGGTCCAGCCGGGACCGGCGGACGATCGCGCGCAGCTCCTCGATCAGGCCCTCGGGCTCGGAATCGTCCGCATGGCCGACGACCACCGCCACCGGCGAGTGCGACCAGTTCAGGGCGGAGGCCCAGGACTGCAGCCCCTCGCCCATCTCGCCGCGGACCAGTGAGTCCACGACCAGGGCCTCCAGCCGGGCGTCCCAGGCGCCGCGGGCCTCCGCGGTCCGCGCGTACACCTGGGCGGCGCCGAAGGCCACCTCCCGGGTGTAGCGGAGCACGGCCTCGCGCAGTTCCGCCTCGCCGCCGGGCGCGGCCAGCTCGTCGACCCGGGCCTCGACCACGTCGATGATGATGCGCACCATCTCCACGGCCTGCTGCAGGCTGACCGCGCGGGCGAGCTCGCGGGGCGCGGTGCCGAACACCTCCACGGCCACCGAGGGGCGGCCGCGCCGGGGGTGCTTGATCCAGTCCACGAAGGCGGCGATGCCGGCCTGGGCGACCAGGCCGATCCAGGAGCGGTTCTCCGCCGACATGGAGCGGAACCAGGACAGCCGCTCCTCCATCGAGGCCATGGCGGCCGTGCCGAGCGAGCCCATGGACCGCTCCAGCCGCTGGACCGTCTCGGGGCGGACCCGGCCGGGCGGCGCCGCGCCGTTCCCGCCGGTGACCCGATCCGCTGCCGTCATGCTCCCAGGGTGCCACGGGCGGGGCGCCGCGGCGCCGTGCGGCCGGGCCGGGCGGCAGGGGAGACTGTTCCCAGCCAGGAACCGTGACGTCCGGGGCAGCACGCTCCCGGACGGGCCGGAGGGTCACAGGAGGTGCTCGTGGGGCAGGTCAAGGCGCTGCTGTTCGACGTGTTCGGCACGGTGGTGGACTGGCGCAGCGGCGTCATCCGCGACGTGACCGCGCTGGCCGCGGAGCACGGGGCGGACATCGACGCCCCCTCGCTCGCCGACCGCTGGCGGGCGGCGTACCGCCCGGCCATGAACCAGGTCCGGACCGGGGAGCTGCCCTGGACCACCCTGGACGGCCTGCACCGCCGCACGCTCGACCAGCTGCTGGCCGGGACGGTGCTGGACCGCCTGGATGAGGCCGGGCGCGCCTGGCTCACCACCTGCTGGCACCGGCTCGATCCCTGGCCGGACGCGGTGGCTGGGCTGGAGCGGCTCAAGCGCCGCTACATCATCTCCGCGTTCTCTAACGGGAACGTCGCGCTGCTGGTCAACATGGCCAAGTGGGGCGGGCTGCCGTGGGACTTCGTGGCCAGCGCCGAGCTGTTCCGGCACTACAAGCCGGACCCGCAGAACTATCTCGGCGCCGCCGGGCTGCTCAGCCTGGCCCCGGCCGAGGTGATGGTGGTCGCCGCGCACAACGACGACCTCATCGCGGCCGGCGACCTCGGCCTGGCCACGGCCTTCGTGTCCCGGCCCGGTGACCTGGGCCCGAACCACCAGGCCAACCGGGAGCCGGCCCGGCCGTACACCTGCGTGGCGGCCGACTTCGCCGACCTGGCGGACCAGCTCGGCGCCTGAGGACAGGCCCCGCGCGCGGCCAGGCCGCCGGCCGCCCGGGCCGCGGCCCGGGCGGCCGGCGGCGGTCACCCGGCCGGGAACGGCCTCAGCTCCATGGCCCCGCACCGGGCCAGCGGGTGCTTGGACGCCACCTCGATGGCCTCGTCCAGGTCCGCGCACTCGAGGATGTCGTAGCCGGCCATGAACTCCTTGGCCTCGACGAACGGCCCGTCGGTGAGCAGGATCTCGCCGTGGCGCACGCGCACGGTGGTGGCGTCCTCGACCGCCAGCGGGTAGCCCTCCTGGCGCACGCCCCGGCCGTCCATCTCGCTGACCCAGGTGTCGATGTCGTACCCGGCCCCCGGGCCTTCTTCCTCAGCGTCCGCCACGAGGGACGGGTCCACGCAGACGAGCATCATGTATTTCACGGTTCCTCCTGATTCGGTTACTGTCACGTCCGGTCCCGGGCGGCCCGTCAGCCGGCCGCCCGGGCCGGCAGGATCCGCGCCGGGCCGCGGCCCGGCCGCCGGTCCCGGCGGGCCCGCCGCCGCCTGCGCCGCTCGCGCCGCGCCACGGCGGCCCGGCCGTCACGGGCGGCGGCCCGCATCCGGTCGTCTTCCATGGCCTTCATGAACTGGTAGGGGATGTACACGGCTGGCTCCTCACGATCATGGCCTCGCCCGCCTGCGGATGCTCACTTCGCCCTCACTACGAACGACCGCGGGGCAGATCGACATGGGTGTCTTATTCAAAGTCGCGTTATTCAAATGATCATGAACGGTTGGCATCGCCCTGACGTGCACCGACCGCTCGGGCAGGTCCTCCGGGCCTGCCCTCGCTAGCCGGTTTGAATAACGCTCCGGGGCCGCCTCAATTTCCTGGGGTAAATTCCGGCGGGGAGAGCGGGCCCGGGATCAGGGGCGGACGCGGATCGAGGTGAGGCCGGTCTGGGCGGCGTAACGGCTGAGGTCGACGCGGCGGTGGCCGCGGCGTTCCGGGCGGAATGGGGCCGGATCGTGGCCACCCTGATCGGCATGACCGGCGACTGGGACCTGGCTGAGGAGTGCGCCCAGGACGCCTTCACCCAGGCGGTGCGCAGCTGGGCCCGGGACGGCATCCCGCCGCGGCCGGGCGCATGGCTCACGACCACCTCCCGGAACCGGGCCATTGACGTGCTCCGCCGCCGGGCGACGGAGGCGGCCAGGCTGCAGGAGACGGCGATCCTGCAGCGCGCGGCGATGCGGCCCGATCCTGACCTGGCCGCGGCGGGTGAGAGCGGCATCGCCGACGACCGGCTGCGGCTGATCTTCACCTGCTGCCATCCGGCCCTGACGCTGGAGGCCCGGGTCGCGCTGACGCTGCGGACCCTGGCCGGCCTGAGCACGGCCGAGATCGCGCGGGCCTTCCTCGTCCCGGAGCCGACCATGGCCCAGCGGCTGGTCCGGGCCAAGCACAAGATCCGCAACGCCGGCATCCCCTACCGGGTGCCACCCGCCGATGTGCTGCCGGAACGCACCTCGGGCGTCCTCGGCGTGCTGTACCTGCTGTTCAACGAGGGTTACAGCGCGACCGCGGGCACGGACCTGCTCCGCCCTGACCTGTGCGCCGAGGGCATCCGCCTGGCCCGGCTCCTGGCCGGGCTGATGGCCGGCAACCCGGAAGTCCTCGGCCTGCTCGCGCTGATGCTGCTGCACGACGCGCGCCGTCCCGCGCGGCTCGACGAGGCCGGGGACCTGGTGACGCTGGAGGGCCAGGACCGCTCCCGCTGGAATGCCGCCGAGATCGGCGAAGGGCAGGCCCTGCTGGAGTCGGCCCTCCGCATCAGGCAGCCAGGCCCCTACCAGCTGCAGGCGGCCATCGCCGCCTGCCACGACACGGCCGCCGACACGGCCAGCACGGACTGGGCCACGATCGCCCGGCTCTACGGGCAGCTGGCCTCGCTGGTGCCGTCCCCCGTGGTCGAGCTCAACCGCGCGATAGCCGTGGGCATGGCCGAAGGGCCGGCCGCGGGCCTGGCGCTGGTGGACGCCCTGGCCGCGACCGGGCGGCTGGCCAGCTACCACCTGCTGGCCGCCACCCGCGCCGACCTGCTCCGCCGCCTCGGCCGGCTGGCCGAGGCGGCGGACGCGTACCGGCAGGCCCTGGCGCTGGCCGGAACCGGCACCGAGCGCCGGTACCTGGCCCGGCGCCTGGCCGAGGTTACGTAATTTCCGGGGGGACGACCCCCTGGACCCCCGCCATCCGCCGCACTCGGCGAGACACGGATGGCCGGTGCCCCCGCAGGACACCGGCCATCCGTGCTTCCACCTGAGAGCTACATGTGGTGCGGCCGGCCGATCCGGTTGTGCCAGCCCCGGCGCGAGGTCGGGGACGGCGCCGGGACCGGGCTGGCGGCCCCGGTCGGGGCCGGGGTCGCGGCGCAGGACGCCGTGGCCGCCGGTGTGGGTGTGGGTGTGGCGGTCACCGTGGCCGTGCCCGTGGGGGTGGGCGTGCCGGTCGCGGTGACCGTGGCCGCCGGGGCGGGCGTCGCGGCGCACGTCGGCGTGGCCGTGGGCGTCGCGCTGGGGGTGGCCGTGGCCGCCACGCCGCCGGGCAGCGTGCCGATGGCCAGCGGGGTGAAGGTCGCCGCGGTGGCCACGCCGTTGGCGTCCACGGTCAGGCTGACCGGGTCGGGCGCGTTGAGCAGGGCGCCGCAGCCGAGGTTGCCCCACGAGGCGGACAGCCGCGCGGCCAGGAACGTGAACAGGTTGCTGCCCGTGGCCGGGACCGGGGAGGCGAAGGCGGTGAACGGCTTCTCGTCCCGGGCGGTGCGCGCCATGCCCACCTGCATCATGTTCTTGCAGTAGTTCGCCGGGGTGTCCGCGGCCTGCCCGCCGGTCAGCATCGGCTGGTCCACGCCCATCCGGAACACGTTCGTCTTCATCACGCTCTGCTGCCCGTTGACCTCGGTCATCGGGTCGTTCAGCGGAACCAGCGCGACCGGCTGGGCCTGGTCGGCCGCGGCCAGCATCTCGTCGGTGATCTGCGAGCCGGACAGGCCGCTGGCGGCCGTCTTGTCCCGGAACTGGTACGGCGCGCAGCCCAGCGCCGGATCCATGAACTTGTTGACCAGGGCGTTGTCGCTGCCGTTGTTGATCGCCGACGCGCCGGCCAGGCCGGCCACGTTGCCCGCGGAGTCCTGCGCGGTCTGGCCGTTCGCGGTCAGCAGGTAGGTGGTGACCACGTTGTCGCTCTGGTCCTGGTCCACCACGTCAAACCCGCGGACGGTCGGGCAGACCCGGCCGTCGAACCCGGTGTCGAGCGTCGGGATCCTGAGCACGCCCTGGGCGATGTCCCGGTTGGCGGCCCGGTAGAACGCCGGGCTGTTGCAGTACGCGACCTGGGTGAACAGCGACTGGCCCAGGCCGTTGACGCAGCGTCCCTGCTGCAGCGAGTTGCCGGTCCCGGTCAGCAGCAGCTTGTCGCCGTTGAAGCCGAACATGATGCCGACCACGTCCCCGGGGTACAGCCGGGGCGCGACCGGGGGAGCCGCGGGCTGGGTGCCCTGGGTGATCACCAGCGGGTTGTAGACCTTGATGTGGCCGTTGCGCGGGTTGATGATGTCCGCCTCGACGAACGCCTGCAGGCTGGCGTTGGACATCGTGCAGCCGTCGCCCAGGACGTAGGGGGTGGCCAGGCCCTGCGCGCTGAGCGGGTTGGCCGGCACCTGGAGGGTGCAGTTCATGGACGCCGCGGCCTGGTCGGGCGTCTGGCCGAGGGCGACCCCGGTCCCGGCCGCCGACCCGGTGGCCAGGGGGAGGCGGCCGCCGATCCCGAAGTTGTGTGCCGAGAGTTTCAGCTGTGAACTGGGAGTGCCCGAGTGGTTCGCGGCGATGACCCCGACCGCGATTCCCGAGGCCAGCGGTATCGCGATCAGCGTCGCGATGAGTGCTGGCCGAACCCTTGATGTGCGCCGCCATGCCGGACCGCGGCTGAAATGCATCCGCCCGACCTCCGTGTCCGCTCCGAATGCCTGTCAGTTCCCCGAGCTCCCGGTCGGTCACGCTAGACCTCTCGTGACCAAAATGTAGCCAAACGGCAGAGGTCAGTTCTTACCGAAGTATTACGTGGTAGGGGAACGGCACACCGCCGCCGCGGCGGGCTATTCATGATCACCACGAGGCCGCCCGGAGGGGCCACTGTGCGGGCCTGGCCAGCAGAACCCATGATCCGGTAGCGGCTGGTTCGCGCCCATTATGGGAACGGGGCCCGGGCGCCGCAGCGCCCGGGCCCCGTTCCTGACGGCCGGATCCGGTGGTTTCCGCCGGCCCGGATCAGCCTGCCGGCGGGCGGGTCAGCTGTCCTTGGCCAGGGCCGTGCTGACCGGAATGTCGAGGCCGTACTTCTCGATGGCCTGGCTGAGTGATTCCGGCTTCACCTCGCCGCGCCGGGCCAGCTGGCTGAGCACGGCCAGGGTGATGGACTCCGCGTCCACGTGGAAGAACCGGCGGGCGGCCGCGCGGGTGTCGGAGAAGCCGTACCCGTCGGTGCCCAGCGAGCTGAACGGGCCCGGGACCCAGCGGGCGATCTGGTCCGGAACCGCGCGGATCCAGTCGCTGACCGCCACCACCGGGCCGGCCGCGCCCTCCAGCGCCTGGGTGACGTAAGGCACCTGGGGCTCCGCGTCGGGGTGCAGCATGTTCCACTCCTCGCAGCTGAGCGCGTTGCGGCGGAGCTGCGTCCACGACGTGGCCGACCAGACGTCGGCGGCCACGCCCCAGTCCTCGGCGAGCAGCCGCTGCGCCTCCAGCGCCCAGCGCATCGCCACCCCGGACGCCATGATCTGCGCCCGCGGCCGCTCCGCGGAGTCCCCGCCGTCCCCGTCCTGGCCGTCAGCGGCCTGGACGTCCCCGTCCTGGGCGCTCCCATCCTGGACGCTTACTGCGGCCGCGGGGGCGTAGCGGTACAGCCCGCGCAGCACGCCCTGCTCCAGGGCAGCGCTGCCGCCCGGGTAGCCGGCGGCTCGGCCGGCTGGACGTAGGGCTCGTTGTAGACGGTCAGGTAGTAGAAGATGTCCTCGCCGTCCGGGTGGCCCTCGGTCGGGCCGTACATCCGGCGCAGCCCGTCCTTCACGATGTAGCCCAGCTCGAAGGCCCAGGCCGCGTCGTAGGCCACGCAGGCCGGGCTGACCGAGGCCAGCAGCAGCGAGTGCCCGTCGTTGTGCTGCAGGCCCTCGCCGGTCAGCGTGGTGCGCCCGGCCGTGGCGCCGAGCAGGAACCCGCGGCCCAGCTGGTCGCCCAGGGCCCACATCTCGTCCCCGGTGCGCTGCCAGCCGAACATCGAGTAGAAGACGTAGACCGGGATCATCGGGGCGCCGTGCGTGGCGTAGGACGTCCCGGCGGCCATCACCGAGCCCATCGCGCCGGCCTCGCTGATCCCCTCGTGCAGGATCTGGCCGCGCTCGGACTCCTTGTAGGACAGCAGCAGGGCCCGGTCCACGGCCTCGTAGGTCTGCCCGTGCGGGGAGTAGATCTTGGCCGTGGGGAACAGCGAGTCCATGCCGAACGTGCGTGCCTCGTCCGGGATGATGGGCACGAACCGCTGGCCGATCTCCGGGTCCTTCATCAGGTCCTTGAGCAGCCGGACGAAGGCCATGGTGGTGGCCACCGGCTGCTTGCCCGAGCCGCGCTTCATCTCGGCGTAGACCGGGTCGCCGGGCAGCTTGAGCGGCTTGCCCCGGACCACCCGCTTGGGCAGGTAGCCGCCGAGCGCGGCGCGGCGCTCCTGCATGTACTGGATCTCCTCGGACTCCGCGCCCGGGTGGTAGTACGGCGGGAGCTGCGCCTCCAGCGCGGCGTCCGGGATCGGCAGGTAGAGCCGGTCGCGGAACTCCTTGAGCTCGGCCACCGTGAGCTTCTTCATCTGGTGGGTGGCGTTGCGGGCCTCGAAGTCCGGGCCCAGCGTCCAGCCCTTGATGGTGTGCGCCAGGATCACCGTGGGCTGCCCGACGTGCTCCTGCGCCGCCTTGAACGCGGCGTAGACCTTGCGGTAGTCGTGACCGCCGCGGGACAGGTTGCGTACCTCATCGTCGGACAGGTGCTCGACCATGGTGCGCAGCCGCGGGTCGGTGCCGAAGAAGTGCTCCCTGGTGTAGGAGCCCGGCTCGACCGAGTAGGTCTGGAACTGCCCGTCCGGGGTGTTGTTCATCTTGTTGACCAGGACGCCGTCGACGTCCTTGGCCAGCAGCGGGTCCCAGTCCCGGCCCCAGATCACCTTGATCACGTTCCAGCCCGCGCCGCGGAAGAACGCCTCCAGCTCCTGGATGATCTTCCCGTTGCCGCGCACCGGGCCGTCCAGCCGCTGCAGGTTGCAGTTGATCACGAAGGTGAGGTTGTCCAGCTCCTCGCGGGCGGCCAGGCCGATCGCGCCGAGGGCTTCCGGCTCGTCCATCTCGCCGTCACCGAGGAAGGCCCAGACGTGCGAGCGGCTGGTGTCCTTGATCTCGCGGGCCAGCAGGTACTGGTTGAACCGGGCCTGGTAGATGGCGTTGATCGGGCCGAGGCCCATCGACACCGTGGGGAACTCCCAGAAGTCCGGCATCAGCCGCGGGTGCGGGTAGGACGGCAGCCCGCCGCCCGGGTGGGACAGTTCCTGGCGGAAGCCGTCCAGCTGGTGCTGGCTGAGCCGGCCCTCGAGGAACGCCCGGGCGTAGATGCCCGGCGCCGCGTGCCCCTGGAAGAAGACCTGGTCCCCGGACTCGCCGTGGTCCTTGCCGCGGAAGAAGTGGTTGAAGCCGACCTCGTACAGGCTGGCGGCCGAGGCGTAGGTGGCGATGTGCCCGCCGACGCCGAGGCCGGGCCGGTTGGCCCGGGACACCATGACCGCGGCGTTCCACCGGATGTAGGCCCGGATCCGCCGCTCCACGTACTCGTCGCCGGGGAACCAGGGCTCGCGCTCGGGCGGGATCGTGTTGATGAAGTCCGTGCTGCGCAGGCCGGGCACCCCGACGTTCTGCTCACGGGCCCGCTCCAGCAGGCGGAGCATCACGTACCTGGCGCGCGACCGGCCCCGGCTGCGCACCACGCTGTCGAAGGATTCGACCCAGTCCCGGGTCTCGTCGGGGTCGATATCAGGCAGCTGCGTGGGCAGCCCGTCGCTGATGATCGAGAAACGCTGGCGTCCGGCAGCCACGGGTTGTCCTCGCCTTCCGGAGATTGGGCGGCTGTTCGCCGCCATGTCCGCAGAGCTGGGCGGCGGTGGCCGCCCTGGATGGGCATGAGTTGTCCAGACCAATTCTGGTCCTTGCGCCCCGGAAACGCACCCGGCTACCAGGGGGTAACTGTGCCCGGCGGTACCGGCCCCCGCGCTCGGGGCGCGGCGAAAGCAGTGACATCCGTCCCTACCGGCCGGCGGCCGCCCGGGTCAGTCTGGGTACACGGTGAGCGTAGGCACGCTCCGATGCAGTCCTAGCGTATGCGCCGGGCCGCACCCGGGGCGAACGGGCACGAGGAGGTGCTGAGGATGCAGGCAGCGATCGGTGACCGGCTGCATGTTCACGGCAACGCAGTCGGCCAGCCAGACCACAGCGGCGAGATCGTGGAGGTGCACGGCGCCGCCGGCGGGCCGCCCTACCTGGTCCGGTTCGACGACGGGCACACCGGGCTGTGCTTCCCCGGCCCGGACGCCGTGGTCGAGCACGGCAAGGGCCGCGCCGCGAAGGCCCGGGCGGCGTCGGCCGGGAGCACGAAGAGCCGGAAGAAGTAGGACCGCGCCCCCGGGCCGCGTCCCAGATGGGCGGGCCCCGCCGGGGATGGCGGGGCCGGTCTCAGCGGCCCGGACCCGGGGCACGGCCGGCCGTGCCCCGGGTTGCGTGCGCGGGGCCGGCCAGGAACAGTCGTTGCGTATGGAAACAGCGATTGTGCGCATCCGGACCGGGTCCAAGCCGGCCGTGCGCGATATCACCGGGGAATGCGCGGAGTTCGCGGCGAGCGCGTCGCAGGGCGGGGACGGGCTGCTGCACGTATTCGTGCCGCACGCGACCGCGGGCCTGGCCCTGATGGAACTGGGCTCGGGCAGCGACACGGACCTGCTGGCCGCGCTCGATGAATTGCTGCCCGCCGATGACCGCTGGCGTCACGCCCACGGGTCGCGCGGCCACGGCCGCTCCCACGTGATGCCCGCGCTGATCGCCCCGTTCCTGGTCGTGCCGGTGCTGGGCGGGCGCCCGGCGCTGGGAACCTGGCAGTCAATCGCCCTAATCGATCTGAATGTGGATAATCCGGACAGGCAGATAAGAGTTTCGTTCCTCGCGTAGCGGCCGCCGGAGGCGGGGAAGATCAAACTGTGACATGGTTTTCGCTTCCAGGGCCCAATTGGCACTTGCGCCGGCGCCCGACCCAGTGTGAACTGTCCCAGCAAGTGGTGCCTACGCGGCCAGCGCGGCGCAAGGCGCGAAACTGCGGCGGCACGTCGTGGTGGGCCGGCGCGTATGCGAGGCCGCGGGAAGGGATAAGAGGAGGACGTCAGTGAGCGCGACCGCGCGCCAGGCGCAGGATCAGCCGGGCCTGGCCGAGAGACTCGGAATCAAGCCGGGTCAGGTGGTGCAGGAGCTCGGGTACGACGACGACTGCGACGAGCAGTTGCGGGATGAGATCGCCGAGCTGAAGGACGTTGAGCTGGTTGACGAGGACTACGAAGATGTGGTCGACGTCGTCCTGCTCTGGTGGAGGGACGGCGACGGGGACCTGTTCGACGCCTTGGCGGACGCGCTGACCCCGCTGGCCGATGGGGGCTACATCTGGCTGCTCACGCCCAAGGCGGGGCGGCCGGGTCACGTGGAGCCCAGCGACATCGGCGAGGCCGCGCCCACCGCGGGACTGTCCCAGACCTCGAGCGTGAGTGCGGCGCGGGACTGGCTGGGTACCCGGCTGGTCGCGCCCAAGGCACGCAGGTGAATTGGGGTGCCCTGGACGCGCGCCGGGCAGAGCCGCTGAGTTAACAGGCCGCGGTTCATGCGGCAGGCCGCGCCGGGCGCGGCCCCGAGGGGGGTCCTCATCCAGCACGACGAACGCCGCCGGGTTCAGCCGGCTGGCCAGGCCTATCCCGATCCTGGGGTTGGCGTCCTGCCGTAGTCCGCGCGGATGGCAGACTGAGCCCATCCCCAGCGGAAAGGAACCACTCCATGTCGGTCGAGGTTGGCGAGCAGGCACCCGATTTCGAGCTCAAGGACCAGCACGGCAGCCCGGTGCGGCTGTCCAGCTTCCAGGGCACGAAGAACGTGGTGATCGTGTTTTACCCGCTCGCGTTCAGCGGGGTGTGCAGCGGCGAGCTCTGCGCGCTGCGCGACGATTTCCCCGAGATCACCCGGGACGACGTCGAGCTGCTCACGGTCTCGGTCGACTCCACGTTCGTCCTGCGCACCTGGGCGGACCGGGACAACTTCGGCTTCAGCCTGCTGTCGGACTTCTGGCCGCACGGCGACGTCGCAAAGCTTTACGGAGTATTCGACGAAGACAAGGGCGTGGCGGCGCGGGGAACGTTCATCATTGACAAGGCCGGAGTCGTCCGGTGGAAAGTCGTTAACCCCATTCCCCAGGCGCGCGACATCGCGGAGTACAAGAAGGTGCTCGCCGACCTGAGCTGACGCGCAGGCGCGCGTCCGGCCGACGGTGAGCCCGCCACCGGAGAGGATCGAAGCAGCCAAGGATGCCCTGCTATCGATGTGGCGTGCGGCAAACCGACCCCAGCCGCGGGCAGAGCCCGTGGAAACGCGGGGTGCGCCAGTACAGCCAGATACTTATCTGCCCTGGGTGCCAGGAAACGGTCGACTGGATGGCGGATCTGGACCGGTGCTCCCGGTGCTCTAGCGTGCACCTGGTCAAGCGGCTGGGCGAGGTCGAGTGCCGGGACTGCGGCGCGGTCGTGGCGCCGGAGGATTCCGCGGACGCGGAGTACGCCGGGGGCGCCGGGGTGCTGGACGGGGAGCTGGCGGGGCCGGCTGGTCTGGCGGCTTCGGGTGGTCCGGCGGGTTCGGCTGGTTCGGCTGGTTCGGGCCTGGGGGAGGCCGGGCTGCAGGGAGCGGGCCCGGCGGGATCGGACCGCAGTCCTGACCTGTCCGAGGAGGTGGCCCGGGCCCTGGACCGGGTGCTGGGACAGAGCCTGGTCAGCCAGAGCATCCAGCGGGCACCCGATCCGGAGGGCAAGGCGGGTCCGGGTTCTGGTCCTGGGGCCGGTGCCGGTGCCGGTGCCGGGGCCGGTGCGGGGACCGGGGCCGGTGCGGGGCGGCATCGCCCGGCCCGGGCTGCGGCCGGGCATCACCCGGCGGCTCATCCCGGGGCGGAGCGCCACCGCGCGGCCCGGCCCGGGATGGCCCGCCAGGGTGATGACCGCCTGGATGAGGCCAGGCCCGGTGCCTTCGCTGGGTGAGCGGGAGCTAGCCGGGCCGTGAACGACGCGGCGGTCGTCGGGCGCGTGCTCCGCGAGTATCACGCTCGCGGGATCGACCCCGCCGCGCTCCGCCGGGTCGGTGGATCCGTCCACGCGGCGACCGTGACCTACCTGGTCCTGCCCGACGGCACCCGGCCATGGGTGGTGCGGGCCTGCCGGGAGGATGCGCCGGTGCCGGCTCGTTCGAGCGGGTCCGGGGCCACGACCATGCTCGACTGGCTGCTGAGCCGGGCCAGCACCCTGGACTGCCTGGAAGCGGCCGGCTACCCGGCACCCCGCGTGATCCGGACCCGGTCCGGCGATCCGGTCGGGATGGACGGGATCTGGCTGACCCTGGCCACCACGTTCGTCGAGGGGCCGGTGATCCGGCCTTCGCTGGAGCAGTTGCGGATGCTGGGGGCGGCGCTGGGGCGGCTGCATGCCGTTGATGTGGCGGGCGGGGCTGCTGGTGGTGGTGTGGCGGACGGGGCTGGTGGTGGTGGTGGTGTGGTGGGCGGGCCGGGGCGGGGCCTGTGGTACCCGGAGGAGGCTATCCCGGCCACGCTGGCCCGGCTGGACGCGGTCGAGGCGCTGGTCCCGGACGGGTGGCAGTCTCTGTACGCGCAGTTGTGCCGCACGGCCCGGGCAGTTCAGCAGGGTCTCGGCGGCCTGCCCAGGGGAGTGGTGCATGGCGATGCCTGGCCGGGCAACGCGGTGCAGACCAGCCCGGGCGCAGTCACCCTCATCGACTGGGAGACCGGCGGCCTGGGCCTGCCCGTGCTTGACCTGGGCAACTGCCTGATAGAGAGCCTGCTCGACGCCGAGCCGTCCGGTGAGGGACCCGGGGCCTGGCTGGTCGAGCCCGACGCTGACCGCGTCGCGGCCGTGGCCGCGGGATACGCGGGGGAGCGATTGCTGTGCACGGCCGAGCAGGCCCTGCTGCGCGAGGCGGTACGGTTCGCTTCCTGTTACTCCGGGGCCATCCACCTGTATCAGGCGCTGGCCGAAGGGGTGGCCGGGGCATCGATGGACGAGCGGATGGAACGGTTGCGGAACCGGGTGGCGGTGAGCGAGGCGGTCGCCCGCCTGGCGGCCCCTCATCTCGCTGGCGGCGCGGAAACGGTACGCTGAGGCCGGTCGCCTGCTCGCAGTAGGCGCGGGCGCATAGCTCAGTGGTAGAGCACTCGCCTTACAAGCGAGGGGTCACTGGTTCGAACCCAGTTGCGCCCACCCAGGTCAGCGCGTTGCTGGTGAGCAGCGGAGAGGCTTGGCGGCGGGTGAACATTAGCTGCCAGGAGAGTGCTCGGGGGTTGGACTTGGCGGCATTTGTCGAGGTCAGCGACGGTTTCGGGCCGGTGTGCGTCGCCGGGGTGCTGGCTGCTGGGAGCGCGAGTCCGAACTGATCTCTGGTTAGACGCCCGGCTCTGGCCGTGCGCTGCATGTCTTCGGGCTGGTCACGGGTGTGGCTTGAGGGCGGGCTCTGGGAGCGCAACTGGGAGCGCTGGTGGGAGCGCAATCTGGGAAAGCACTCTCTCATGGGCTATTGAAGGGCCAGCCACCGATCCAGAAACGGGACTGCCGAGCGCAGTCCCGCATCCTGGGCTTGCTCGATCCCGCTCCCTGGGGTGACTGCGCTGTGTAGCCGGCGGGGTACGGGGAGGGCCGGGCGCGACGTTCGCTGCCGGGAGTGGCTGACGCGCTTCTGGTGGTGGATCAGGCAGGTGGGCCGGTCACCACCGCGTCGTGATGCGCGGTGGTGACCGGCCGTATGCGGGCTAGCTGATCTGGGTGAGGCCGCTGGTGGTGCCGAGGTTGGCCGGGGTGGTGGAGGGGGTGCCGCCAGGGGTGCCCGGGTAGTCCCAGACGTTGCCGGAGGTGTCTACGGCGTAGAGGTTCGGGCCCGCGGTGGCGGCCGGGTCTCCGGTGGAGGCGATGCTCGGGTAGGAGGCGGCGGGCAGGATGATGCCGGGAAGGAGGGTGCCGGTAGATCCGCTTCCCTCGGCGGGGATGGGGGTGCCTGCGGCGGTGGGGTTGAGGGTGGGCAGGTCGCTGGCGTCGATGCTGATGGGGTAGCTGTAGATCTGCCCGGTTGTGTTGTCGCGGGCCCAGAGGGTGAGTTCCCCGTTGACCTGGCCGGGGGCGATGAGGGTCATGTTTGCCCACCCTGCAGATCCGAGCTGGATGGGATTGGCGAGGGAGTCAGAGTTTGTTCCCTGGTAGAGCCAGAGCTGGCCGTTCTCCACGGTGAGCAGGCTGGGCTGCCCGTTGTCGGCGGTGATGCCGCTTCCGGCGGGGGCTCCTGCCCATGCGTCGCCGGGGGCGAGGATCTGCGTCACACCTGACCAGTTACCCGCTGGGTAGCTGCTGCAGTTGCTGGCATTGTCGGCGGTTGCGGCGCAGCTGGGATGGCTGGAGATCGTAGTGACGTTCGCGGTGTTGCCGAAGGGGTCCTGGCCCTGGTTGGCCGGGTTGTTCACGTAGAGATAGAGGTTGGGGCTGCCCGGTTTGAGGGCGAACAGGTCGTCGTAACCCTGGTGGCTCATCGACCCGCGGTGGGTGATCAGGTAGCTGTTCCAGTCGCTGGATCCGTCGGGGCTCTGGTTGGTCCCGCTGGCGTTCACCGGTGAGGGCAGTGAATTGCCCAGCGGTCCGGGGTAGAGGTCCAGGCCGCCGGCCGTGGTGGTGGCGAGCAGGTCGGGCTGGCCGTCCCCGTTGACGTCGCCCGGCACAACCCCCTGGCTGGTGTTCCAGGGCACGTAAAAGCTGTAGGCGGTTTCGGTGGAGGCGTTGCCGGCCGTGTCGAGCGCTTCGACGTACAGGGTGTTGGTTCCCCAGTCGCCGATGGTGAAATTGCTGAGGGTGGCGGCGGTCGGGGACCCGTTGGCGTTCCCGGTGGCGAGCACGAAGCCGTGGGTGGCGGTGTCAGACGCGAATCCTCCGGCCGGGATGGTCTGGCTGTTCAAGGAGTACTCGAATGCGTACACCCCGCTGGCCAGGCAGAGGGCGGGGGTGCACCCGGACGGGGGGACGGGGTCGCTGCTGGTGAAGCTGAATGATCCTGGCTGCCCGTTGCTGGTCGTCCCGCCGGCCGGCGGGAAGGTTGTGCTGCTGACCCCGGGGGCCTGCGGGGCGGTCAGGTTGACCTGGAAGTGGCAGCCCTGGGCGTACGCAGAGGTGTAGCCGCTGTCGCTGCCCTCGGGGATCCCGCGCACGTTGCCCGCGACCTGCCAGCCGTACTTGTGGCCATCCTGCAGGGCGATGCCCACGGGGGTGCTCGCGGTGCCGCTTCCCGCATACCAGCCGCTCTCCGGGGTGGCGACCGTAGCTCCGTTGTCCTGGGCGTCCCAGACGTTGTACTTGGCCCGCACGTCCTCGCCGGTGATGTTGGCCTGCAGATGGGCATCCAGGGCGAGGTTGCTGCCATTGCCGCTGCCCAGATCGGTCTTGCCGATCCACCCGTAGGGGCCACTGCTGTTGCAGCCGTTGTCCGCCGCACCGCCGGGGGTGTCGTGGGCGGCTGGGCTGGTAACTGTGCCGGTGGGCACGTCGGGGACGAGGTCGAACACCGTGTTGACGTCAGGGTTGTCGCCGACCCGCATGAACCCGAGGGCGTTCGTGGTGTTACCGGTGAGGGCGAATGTCCAGGTGGACCAGCCGCCGCTGGCCGCGTTGGTCATGGCGGTGGTGACGTCGAAATCCGCTTCCTGGTTACTGCACGACGAATTGGGGTTCGAGGCGGCCTTGACCTGATCGGTACTGGTCGGGCTGCCGAGAGATGGCTGGTTATTCCAGTCAGTGTTCTGGTTGATGTAGCTGCTTTTGCCCAATGAGTACTGGTTCAGCGGCCACTTGTCGGAGCAGGTCCAGTCGGCGCTGTACTTTTCCCAGGTTTGCAAGGTGGCCGACTGCACCTGCATGGACGGATCCAGGTTGGTGACGTCGAGCTGGTAGTAGGTGTTGTAGTCCCCTTCGCAGGGCGCGTAGTTCTGGTAGCCGACGGCGTTGCCGTACTGGAACGAGACGTTCCAGTTCGTGTAGCCGGGGCAGGCCTGCTGCGTTTCCACGAAGCCGTTCTGGCTGCTCTGGCTGGAGTCTGAGCCTGAGGTGAAGGTATCCGGGGTGATCGTCGCGGTGATGTAGACGGGGTAGCTGGCTGCCGCGCTCAGCAGGTTCATGCTGGGGTGCAGGGCGAGCGCACCGCGGGTCACGGCGAACCGGGCTGCAGCGGTCCGCGAGTGCTGGCCGGGACCGCTGGCTGAGGCAGCCATCCCGCTGGCCGCCCGCGAGCCGGCAGCGTGCTGCTCGTGAGCCGAGTCCCACATTGCGGGGGGCGGTGCACTGAACTCCGCCCTCCCCCTGGGCCCGGTAATGGCGAGGTTCCCGGCGGTTCCGGTGGTCACGGTCAGCCTGGTGGCTGACAGCCGCAGCCGCAGCTGACGCAGAGCGGGACTGGCGGCGGCCTGCGCGTCGTGCACGATCAGGGTTTCGCTCAGGCCTCCGAGCTGCGACGCTGCCAGGCGCAGGTTGACGCCGGGCAGGACCGCCCGGTAGGTGGCCGTGTTCGCGGCGATGACGGGGGCAGGCAGGCCGACCGGGAAACTAATCCCCAGGTCCCGCCTGCCGGGCTGGCCAGGGTGGCCAGCGCGCCGCGGCCTCCGCCGGAGAACGTGAGCCCGGACGGGGTGGCCGCGGGGCTCCACGAGCCAGACGGATCGCGGTGCAGGTTCGCGTTCACGGGCGTCCATCTGCCGTGCAGCTTCACCCGCACGGGAAGCACGTGGGTCGTGGTGGTGAGGGTGCCGTCAGGGTTGGCCACTGTCCGGGACACCTCGGTGGTCGCGGTGCTGACCGTGACCGGGTGGCCTGCCGCTTTCGCTTCCGTGACTGCGGCTAAGTCTGGGCTGCCATGGGCCGGCGCGTGGTCCTGGCCTGGGTCGGGATGGTGCGGGAGGTGGTGGCCTGGGCGGAGCCCGCGGTCAGCCCGGTCAGCCCGGCCAGGGTGATCCCGGTGAGAACCGCCACCGCCAGCCGCGGTCCGGCACCGGCTAACGGCTTGCGCGATCGGGTGAGGTACACAGGCGTCCCTTCGGCCGGGCCACTGGATGACCCCGCCGGCGAGCGTGGCCGTCCCGGACGCTATATCCCGATTTCTTCCGTGACAAGAGGGTCATTCTGCGTCGTCTGAGCCGGGTGGTGTACCACACGTTTCCGTGAAGCTTTGGGCCTTGCACGGCTACCGGGCGCGGGTTACGTTGCGTCCGGCGCCAGCGCGGCTGCTGTCATCGGCTGCGGCACCTGGACCCGGGAGCGGCAACAGGGACGGGAGTGGTCTGATGGGCAGCTGGGGATCACGCATGCCTGGGCGGGCCGGCCGAGCGCGCGGCTTATCCGCAGCGGGACTGGATTTATCCGCAGCGTCACGGGCCAGGATGCTGCGCCGCGGCCTGCGGGGACCGAGGCGATCCGGTCGGGTACGCGCCCTGGCCCTCGCCGTTGGGCTGGTCGTGGCGATGCCCCTGCTGGTGGCCGCGATGCCGCCACCCGTCTATACCGGCCCGATCTGGTCACCGTTCCCGCTGGCCGCCACGGCAGCGGTGCCCGGCCAGCCCCTGACTGCCGCCAGCGCCGCGACGGCCCGGGCTCAGGCCAGATCCGCGGCGGTCACCCGGAACATCCGGAAGCGGGCAGGCGTGCAGGCTCACGGCTACCGGCGCCCGGCCCGCTCTGCCTGGCCGGCCCCGGGATCGGCCGTGGTGGCGCTGGCTGGCGCGCAGGTGGGACACGGGGACAAGTCCGCGGCCGCGCCCCGTGCAGCGGAGCCGGCGGGCAAGCTCCCTGTTGCGGTGGGAGCGGTGGCCGGGCACCCAGGTCCATCGTCGGTGCGGGTCACCCTGGCCAGCCACCCGGCGGCCGCCCGGGCCGGGATTCACGGCGTCATCATGACTGTCGCCCGCCGGCCTGGCGCGGGAGGCGCTGGCGGGGTGATCGCACTGCGGCTGCACTACTCGTCGTTCGCCCGGGACTACGGCGGGGCCTGGGCGTCGAGACTTCGGATCGTCGAACTGCCCGCCTGCGCGCTTTCCGCCCCATCCCTGGCCGTCTGCCGGGAAGAGGTGCCGCTCAAGAGCGCCAACAATCCCGTAAGCGGCACGCTGTCGGCCCACGTCCGTTTCCCGGCCGGCCCCGCTCGGCGGGCCTGCGGCCGCCTGCGCCCGGATCCCGCGCGGGGGAGGCGCCGCTCCTCACCTCACCCGCGGTGTCCTCGGCGGTCGTGCTCGCGGCCACATCGGGCCCGTCCGGCGATCAGGGGGATTACACGGCGACCCCGCTGAGCAGCGCCGGTACCTGGGCCGCGCAGGACGGCGACTTCACATACTCCTACCCGGTGAGCGTGCCGCCTGCCCTGGGCGGTGCGGCACCAGTGGTGAGCCTGGGGTATGACTCGCAATCGATCGATGCGGAAACCTCGGGCAAGAACACCCAGTCCTCGTGGATCGGGGACGGGTGGGATTACTCGCCGGGGTTCATCGAGCGGTCCTACCAGCCCTGTTCCCAGGATGGGATCACCAATTCCGGCGACGAGTGCTGGGGCGGCTACAACGCGACCCTGTCGCTGAACGGGCACTCAGATGTGCTGGTCAAGGACGACTCGACCGGCGCCTGGCATCTCCAGGGTGACGACGGGGCGAAAGTGCAGCTCCTCACGGGGGCGTCCAATGGGCTGTGGTCCGGGGAGTACTGGCTGGTCACCGAGACAGACGGCACCAAGTACTACTTTGGCGAGAATCACCTTCCTGGTGGCAGCGGGTCAGACGCGGCCACCAATTCCGCGTGGGGCGTCCCGGTCTACAGCCCGGGCAGCAGCGACCCGTGTTACAGCACGTCCTGGTGCCAGATGGGGTGGCGCTGGAACCTCGATTACGTGGTGGACCCGCACCAGAACCTGACCGTCTATGACTACGCGACCGAGACCAACTACTACAGCCGTGGTGGCGGCCAGAACGGCGGATCCGGCACGCTGACCGCCTACACCAGGGCCGGGTATCCCACCTCCATTTCCTACGGCTACAAGCTGCCGGACGCGATCGCCGGGAACAAGCCCGCGGCCCAGGTCCTGTTCGGCGTCTCGCAGCGGTGCCTCAGCCCCGCGTTGACGTGCTCGTCGTACTCCAACCTGGACTCCGGTACCGCCGGCGACTGGCCGGATGTGCCGTTCGACCAGATCTGCCAGTCGTCGGGGACGTGCACGAACTACGCGCCGACGTTCTTTTCCGCTACCCGGCTGACTTCCATCACCACGCAGGTGATGGAAGGAAGCTGTACAGCCCGGTGGATTCCTACGCCCTGTCCCAGTCGTTCCCTGACCGCGGGCGGGTCAGAGCCGGTGATGTTCCTGGATTCGATCACCCGGACCGGGCAGGACGGCGCCAGCGTCTCGGTGCCGCCGGTCACGTTCACGCCGGTGGAAGTGGACAACCGGGTGGATGGCCTGGTCCCGGCGGCTAACCCGCTGTACCGGCCGCGGCTGGCCGGGATCACCACCGAGGCCGGCGCCCTGATTACGGTGGTGTACGCGGCCCCGGCGTGCTCGCGGGTGAACGGCACCATGCCCGCCGCGCAGGACACCAACACGATGCCGTGCTTCCCCGTGTGGTGGAGTTCCGGCGCGAACGAGGCGCCGATCCTGGACTGGTTCAACAAGTCCCTGGTCACCCAGGTCGGCGAGTCCGACCAGACCGGGGCCAGCTCCCCGGCCCAGGTGACCAGCTACCAGTACCTGGGAGGCGCGGCCTGGCACCAGGATGACTCCCCGGTGGTCAGCAACGCCCACCGGACCTGGGATCAGTTCCGGGGATACGCGCAGGTGGAAACCACCACCGGCGCGGCGCCCGACCCGGTCACCGAGTCCGTGACCACCTACATGCGGGGCATGAACGCAGACGCGACCGCCTCCGGCGGGACCAAATCGGTTAGCGTGACCGACTCCCTGGGTGACTCCGTCCAGGACGACAACTGGCTGGCCGGGCAGGTCTTGGAGACCGACACCTACACCCAGCAGGGCGGATCGGCCGACGCCAAGACCATCAACGGGCCGTGGACCGACACGCAGACGGCCAGCCAGTCGCAGCCCTCGGGGCTGC
>CAWKOA010000007.1:0-241343 GCA_963851025.1 uncultured Actinomycetes bacterium | reverse complement strand
TTCTCGGCGATGAGCCGGTCGGCCAGCCCGTCGGCCAGGTCGAGCTGGCCGACCAGGGGATGGGCCAGCAGCGCGGCCCGGACCCGGTCCCGGCCGCCGCGCCGCGCGGCGTCCACGGCCAGTTCCTCGTACGCGGACACGTGCGCGACCAGCCCGCGCATCAGCGGCGGCAGCGGCGCGGCCAGCACCGGGCGGGCCCCCTCGGCCCCGATCACCGCGGGCACCTCGATCACCGCGTCGGCGGCCAGGAAGTCGAACGTGCCCCCGTTCCGGACGTTGACCACCTGGATGTCCCCGGTGTCGCCGACCAGCGAGGCGAGCAGGGCCACCGCCGCCTCGGAGTAGAACGCGCCACCGCGCTCGGACAGCAGGGCGGGCTTGTGGTCCAGGGCCGGGTCGGCGTACATGGCCAGCAGTTCCCGCTCGATGGCCGCGACCTCCTCGGCCCGGGTCGGCCGGGTCCGCTCCTCCGCCACCACCGCGTCGTGCGCATAGAAGTAGCGCAGGTAATAGGAGGGCACCGCGCCCAGGTCGTGCAGGACCGACGCGGGCAGCCCGGTGTGCGAGGCGATCTCCTCGCCGTGCGCCGCGATCAGCCCGGGCAGCCGGTCGGTGCCGTCCACCATCACGGCCCGTTCCCAGGTCAGGTGGTTGAGGCCGACGTGATCCAGCTGGACCTCGGAGGGGCCGGTGCCGAGCAGCCGGGCGAACAGCCGCTGGAACCCGATGGCCACGTTGCACAGGCCGACCGCGCGGTGCCCGGCGTCCAGCAGGGCGCGGGTCACGATGCCGACCGGGTTGGTGAAGTCGATGATCCAGGCGCCGGGGTCGGCCCGCTGCCGGGCCCGCTCGGCGATGTCCAGCACGATGGGCACCGTGCGCAGCGCCTTGGCCAGCCCGCCCGCGCCGGTGGTCTCCTGCCCGACGCAGCCGCAGTCCAGCGGCCAGGTCTCGTCCCGCTGCCGGGCGGCCTGGCCGCCGACGCGGAGCTGGAGCAGTACCGCGCCGGCTCCCTCGACTCCCTCGTCCAGGCTGGTCGTCCAGCTGACCCGGGCCGGGTGCCCGTACGCGCGCATGATGCGGGCCGACACCGGCCCCACCGCCGCGAGCCGGGTCTCGTCCGGGTCGACCAGGACCAGCTCGGTGACCTTGAGCGCGCCCGTGAGCCGGGCCACCCCGTTGACCAGTTCCGGCGTGTAGGTTGACCCGCCGCCGACCACTGCGATCTTCATCAGAACGCCTTCACCTCCGCGCCGGCCTGGGCCACGAAACACGCGGCCGAGTGCCGGGGGCCCGGCCCGGCCGGGCCCAGATCTTCGAGAACCGGGGTGGCCTCGTGGCACTGGTCGATGGCCAGCGGGCAGCGCCAGCGGAACCGGCAGCCCGGGACCGGGTCGATCACCTTGGGCGGCTCACCACGGTCGGTCTCCGCGGTGATGTCCAGCGGGGCCCGCGGGTCCGGCACCGCGGACAGCAGCAGCTGGGTGTACGGGTGCCTGGGTGCCGCCAGCACGTCCTCCACCGGCCCGGACTCCGCGATCTGGCCCGCGTACATCACGATGAGCCGGTCCGCGATGTAGCGCGCGCTGGCGATGTCGTGGGTGATGTACAGGATCGACACCCCTTCCTCGTCGCGCAGCCGGGCCATCAGGTTCAGCAGCCCGATCCGGATCGACACGTCCAGCATGGACACCGGCTCGTCGGCCAGGATCAGTTTCGGCCGCAGGGCCAGGGCCTGCGCGAAGCCGACCCGCTGGCGCTGGCCGCCGCTCAGCTCGTGCGGGTAGCGCTGCAGCACCTCCGCGGCCGGGGACAGCCCCACCACCTCGAAGACCCGCTCCGCCTCGGCCTGCCTCTGCGCGGCCGACAGCTCCGGCCGGTGCAGCTTGAGGCCGCGCGTGATGCCGTGCGAGATCCGCAGCACCGGGTTGATGGAGCTGAACGGGTCCTGGAACACCATCGGGACCAGCCCGGTGTAGCGCAGGGTGTCGGCGCGGGAGCGCAGCCGCGACACCGGCTGGCCCTGGAAGTAGATCTCGCCGCTGGTCGGCTTGTACAGCTTGGCCAGCAGCCGGGCGATGGTGCTCTTGCCGCTGCCGCTCTCCCCGGCCAGGGCCACGATCTCCCGCTCGCCGATGTCCAGGCTGACGTCATCGACCGCGTGCAGGGTCAGCCGGGACAGCGCGTTGCCGATCCGGAAGTGCTTGGACAGTCCCTCCGTGCGCAGCAGCGGCCCGGTGCTGGCCTTATCTGGGCCGTCCTGGGCTGGCGCGTCACTCATCGCTGCTGCCCTCCTCGGTGGCCACGCTCCCCGCGGCGCCGCCGGTGGCCACGCTGCTCACGCTGTCGGCCGGGGAGCCGGGCGCGGGGTCCTCGTTGCGGAGACTTTGCTCGTGACTGTGCAGCAGGCAGCGGACCTGCACCGGGCCGGCTTCGTAGAGCGCGGGCGCTGTGGTCTGGCACTCGTCCATGACCTTGGGGCAGCGCGGCGCGAACCGGCAGCCCGCCGGGGGCCGGGCCAGGTCCGGCGGGCTGCCCGGGATGCCGGTCAGCGGGACCCGGGGGCCGCGGATCGAGGGGAACGCGTCCAGCAGCCCGGTGCTGTACGGGTGCTGCGGCGCGTCGAAGACCTGCCGGGTCGGGCCGAACTCGGCCACCTGCCCCGCGTACATCACCATCAGCCGGTCGGAGAAGTGGCTGACCAGCGACATGTCGTGGGTGACGAAGATGATCGCGAACCCGAGCCGTTGCTGCAGGTCCTTGATCTGCACCATCAGCGAGCGCTGCGCCACCACGTCCAGCGCGGAGGTCGGCTCGTCCATGATGACCAGGTCCGGGGTGAACAGCATGGCCATCGCGATCATGGACCGCTGCCGCATCCCGCCGGACAGCTGGTGCGGGTAGCTCTTGAGGTGCACCGGGTCGATGCCGACCATGCGGAGCACCTCGGCGGACCGCCCGGCGATCTCGTCCTTGGACGTCACGCCGTGCGCCCGCATCGCGTCCCGGAACTGCGCGCCGATCGACTTGACCGGGTTGAGCGCGTTCATCGCGCTCTGCATGACCACGGACAGGTCCTTCCAGCGCACCGCGGCCAGCTGCTTGTCGGTCAGCCCGACCATGCTGCGGCCCTTGAACGTCACGCTGCCGCCGGTGATCTCGGCCGGCGGGGCCAGCAGCTGGGCGATCGCGAACAGCATGGTGGACTTGCCGCAGCCGGACTCGCCGACCACGCCGATGAACTCACCGGCGGCCAGGTCGAAGCTCACGTCCTCGACCGCGCAGACCGAGCCGCGCTCCATGAGGTACTCGACGGTCAGGCCCCTGACCTCGAGAATAGGGCCCTGCAGGATCGGGCCGTCGCTCCCCGGGCTAGGCACTGGTCACCCGCTTCCGCCGCACCGGCCGCAGCGCGGGGTTGCCGATCTCGTCGAAGGCGTAGTTGAGCAGGGCGAACGCGGCCCCGAGCGCGGCGATGCAGGCGCCGGGGGCCAGCGCCCACATGGGCTGGCCGGTCTGCAGCGCCGCGTTGTTCTGCGCCCAGTAGAGCATCGTCCCCCAGCTCTGCGTGTTCGGGTCGCCCAGGCCGATGAACTGCAGGCTGGAGGCGAACAGCACCGCATACAGCGCGTTGGTCAGGAAGCTCGCCACGATCAGCGAGGTCATCGTCGGGATGACCTCGACCACGATGATGTAGAGCCGCCGCTCCCCGCGGACCCGGGCCGCCTCCAGATAGTCCCGGCGGCGCAGCGACAGCGCCTGCGACCGGAGCTGCCGCGCGGTGTAGGACCAGCTGGTCACGGTGATGACCAGGATGAGCACCAGCGTGCCGCCGCCGTGCGCGTACCCGGCGATGATGATCAGCAGCGGGAACAGCGGGATGACCAGCAGCACGTCGGTGAGCAGGCTCAGCGAGCCGTCCCACAGGCCGCCCAGGTAGGCCGCGGCCACGCCGATCAGGACCGCGATCCCGGTCGCGGCCAGGCCGACCACGAACGCGATGATCATCACGTTCCGGGTGCCCCAGACCAGCTGGGCCCACATGTCCTGGCCGTACGCGGTGGTGCCGAGCAGGTGGGCGGTGGACAGGCCCAGCTTCGGGGCGTATGCGTCGGCGCTGGGGCTGTCGTGCGCGATCAGCCCGGGGAACAGCGCCGTGAACAGGAAGATGAGCAGCAGCACGGTGCCGGTGGCCGCCTTGCGGTTGTGCCGGATCGCGCGGCCCATCCGGGCCAGTGCGTGGCTGGCCGGCGGGCGGGATCCGGCGGCGCCGGCCACCGGGCCGGGCTCGGTGCCGGCCAGCTGGCCGGTGGCGTCGGGGGCGGTGGGCACCCCGGAGATCGGCATGGACATGGCTACCCCGCCGTCCTCGTGCGCGGGTCGAGCAGCGCGGTCGCGATGTCGGCGATCAGGATGGCCACCAGCACCGCGACCGTGATGAGCAGGAACAGGGCCTGCTCCAGCGGGTAGTCCTCGCCCTGCACCGCCTGCAGCAGCAGGAAGCCGACACCCGGGTAGTTGAACACGTACTCGATGAGGATCGCGCCGCTGACCACGAAGCCCAGCGACATGGCGAAGCCGGTCAGGTTGGGCAGGATCGCGTTGCGGGCCGCGTAGTCGACCATGATCCGGCGGCCGGGCAGCCCTTTGGCCCGGGCCATCCGCACGTAGTCCTCGGCCAGGGTGGTGATCATCGTGTTCCGCATGGTCAGGATCCAGGTACCGATCGTGGTGATCAGGAGGGCCATGGCGGGCAGAAAGGCGTGGGACAGCACGTCCTGGAAGAAGGTGAGGTTCAGGCCGGGTGAGTCGGTGGACACGTAGTAGCCGCCCTGGGTGGGCAGCCAGCCCAGGGTGATCCCGAAGATGAGCACGAGCACCATGCCGACCCAGAAGTACGGGATCGCCGATGTGATCACGAACACCGGCGGCACGACGCTGTCGAGCCGGCCGCCGCGGCGCCAGGCGGACACGATGCCCAGCCCGGTCCCGAGGACGAAGGCCAGTACCGTGGTCACGCCGACCAGGCCCAGGGTCCACCAGATCGCGCTGCCGATGACCGAGGTTACCGAGGCCGGGTAGAAGTCCAGCGACGGCCCGAAGTTGCCGGTGAACACGTGGTGCAGGTAGCTGAAGTACTGGGCGATCAGGCCCTTCTGCGTGTTGACCCCGAACAGGACCTCCAGGGCGTGCAGGGTGCCCGGGCCGAGCTGCCCGTGGAACTTGCTCAGCATGGCCAGCGCGGGGTTTCCCGGCATCAGCCGGGGAAGCAGGAAGTTAAGGGTCAGCGCCGCCCACAGCGTGACCACGAAAAAGCCCAGGCGGCGCAGCGCGAACCTCACGCCCGTCTCCTCGTGATCATGATCTGCTCCTCATTCATCCATCTCATCCATGTCGTCCCCTGGTCGGGGGACCGGGGTGGTGCGTGCCCGGGGGCCAGCCCCCGGGCACGCACCGCGGTCACTTCGCCCGCAGGTGGAGCAGCACCTGCTCCATGTCCGGATACGCATAGGCAGCCGGCTGGGCGTAGGGGTTGCTCGGCGTCGGCCAGCCCGTCAGCGACGTGTCGTTGTACTGGTACCAGTCCACCGCCTGAACCACCGGGATGATAGGCAGCTCGCCCAGCATCACCTGCTGGATCTGGTTCATGATCGTGTGCTGCTGCGGCCGTGCTGGTGGAGGCCGCGTACTGGCTGAACAGGTTGTCCGTGGCCGGGTTGCTGTACCGCTCGTAGTTGGTGGCCGCCGTCTTGCCGATCGGCGCGGTGCCCGCCGAGTCCAGCCAGTTCCGCAGCTCGTAGTACGGGCTCGGGCCGAAGGTCTGCTGGTCGTAGTAGGCGAGCTGGAACTTGCCCGTGTAGAGGGCCGCGGTGAAGTCGGTGTTGGTCAGGTTGTCCGGCGTCACCTGGATGCCGACCGCCTTGAGGTTCTGGGCGACCACCTGCATCGAGGCGACCCAGTCGGAGTAGTCGCCGATGTTGATGACGGAGAAGGACAGCTTCTGGCCCTTCGAATTGACCATGATGCCGTCGGACCCCATGTGGAACCCGGCCGAGGCCAGGATCTGCTTCGCCTTGGCCGGGTTGTAGCCGTAGTGGTACTTGCTGGCCAGCGACTGGTCGAGCCAGCTGGAGAACGTCGGCGTGACGATGCCCGACTGGTTCGCCGGGCGGCTCATAGCCAGACTCGCCGATCGAGGAGACCTTGGACCGGTCGATCGCGTACGACATGGCCTGGCGGACCTTGACGTTGGCGAGCAGCGAGTTCTTCAGGTTCGGTATCAGGGAGACGTTCACCGTCGGCGGGAACCAGTAGTGGTAGTTGGGGCTCTTCGCCGTGTAGAAGGACTTGATCGACGGGATGTACTGCGAGCCCCACTGCGCCTGGCCGCTGGCCAGCTGGTCATTCGCCGTGTTGTTGCTGGTGAAGGCCGGGTACTGCACCTTGGTGACCTTGGGCAGGCCCGGCTGCCAGTAGTGCGGGTTGGCGGTGTAGGTGATGTTCTGCTTGGTGCACGGGTTCACCTTGTACGGGCCGGTGCCCACCGGGTTGCTGTCCGCGAACGCCACCGGGTTGCTGACCTTCGACCAGACGTGCTGCGGGACGATCGGCGTCTGCCCGGCGATGTAGTAGAAGGCCGGCACGGCCGGATGCTTGAACGTCATGACCACCTGGTTGGAACCCGACTGGGTCACGCTGGACAGCACCGCCCAGTCCCCGGTCAGGTCCAGGGCCGGGTACTTCTTGATCAGGTTGAACGTGTACACCACGTCCGCGGCCGTCATCGGGGTCCCGTCATTGAACTTGACCCCGTTGCGGATGGTGAAGGTCAGCGTGGTGTTACCCGACCCCCACTTCCAGGAGGTGGCCAGCATGGGTGTGGTCTTGCCGTTCTGCAGGGGGTTGACGTAGACCAGCGGCTCGTAGACGAAGCCCACCGACAGGAAGGTGACCGACCCGTTGAACGGGCTGAAGTTGCAGGTCCAGAGGGCGCCGTTCTCGTTGGAGATAGTGACGGTGTTCGTTGCCTTGGTACTGCCGTTGCCGCTGCCACCGCCCTTGCCGGCGCTGCAGGCGGCCGCGAGGACGCCAACCGCGACGAGGGCCCCGATTGCCTTGAGGCGTCTCATGACTGAAGCCTTTCGGTGAGTGAAGGTGAAGGTTGGGTGACCGGGGCGCCGTCGATGGCGCCATCTGCCCTGGCGGTGCCCGCCCGGGCGTTGTTCGCATGGGTGTTGTCTGTTTCGGAGGAGGTGCCTGCGCGGGCGCCGGGGCCTGCGTGGGGGCTGGGGCCTGGCTGGGGGCCGCCTGGCTGGGGGCCGGCTGGCCGGGGGTGCCAGGCCGTCGAGGCTGTGGCCGGTCCCGGCGGCGTCCGCGGCCAGGGCCACCGCGCCGATCAGCGGCGCGTCGGCGGGGAAGCGGGCGGTGACGAGTTCGGGCGGGAACGGGGTGCCCGCCTTGAGGGCCTGCTCCAGGCCCGGCCGCAGCCGCTCCCAGGACTGGACCAGGCCGCCGCCCACCGCGATCCGGGCCGGGTTCACGAAGATAGCCAGGTTGACCACGTGGAAGGCCAGCTCGGTGACGAACTCGCTGACCAGCCGGTCCAGCCCGGGCTCGGCGGCGGCCGCGCCGAACACGTCGGCGGCCGCCATCGGGGCAGGCGCCCGGCGGGCCAGGGCCTGGCCGCTGATCATGTCTTCCAGCGGGACCCGGGCGCCGAGCGGGAGGCCCACGTCAGACAGGGCGCGGAGGTTATAGCCGATCTCGCCGGCGGCGCCGTCCGCGCCCGCGATGACCTGGCCGCCGATGACCAGGGCGGTGGACAGCCCGGTGCCCAGGTTCAGGTAGATGGCCGGGTCGTAGCCGGCCAGCGCGCCCCAGCGCACCTCGGCCTGGGCGGCCGCCTTGGCGTCGGTGGCCATCCGGATCGCCGCGCCCGGGAACGCGGCGCGCAGTTCCCGGCCGAGCGGCAGATCACCCCAGCCGTGGATGGCCGGGGCCAGGTCCACCCGGTCCTCGAACGGGATCCCGAACGTCGAGACGCCGACGGCGGCCAGGGTGGCGCCGGGGGCCGCGCTGTCCAGCAGTTCGCGGGCGGCCTGCACGCCCCGGCCGAAGCTGGCCCGGGCGCCGAGTTCGCCGCCGCTGCCGACCGTGGCCGAGCCCAGCCGGGTCCCGTCCAGGCTGCACACCGCGACGGCGATCTTGGTGCCGCCGAAGTCGAGCCCGAGAATGACGGGAGACCGGAGCATGGCGCCTGCCTGGGATAACTCAGCCGATACGACGTCTTGCGGAAGATTGTTAGGACAGTATCCTAACTATCTAAGGGCCACAAGCCCGGTCTGCGAAGTTCGCCCGGCCCGCCTCCGGGGCACCATCCGGGGCGGCCGGGCGGGCCGGTCCCGGCCGCCTCGCGCCGGGCTGGCGGGCCTGGCCGTGCGGTACTGGCCGGGCCCGGCCTGGCCGTGCTGGCGGGCCTGGCCGGGCGGGCTGACTGAGTCCCGGCCGGCGGCCGGGCGTGCGGTGCTGGCGGGCGCTTCCCGCGCTGATGCGGGAGGATGATGCGGGAGGTGGCAGTGACAGTCACGCCGGCCGGCGGACCGGACGGCGCAGCGCCCGGCCTGGCCGGCTCGCTGTCCGCGGCCCGCCCCCCGCTCATCCGGGCCATGAACGAGCAGCTGCTGCTCGGCCACATCCGGGACCTGGGCCCTATCTCGCGCGCGGACCTGGCCCGGCTGTCCGGGCTGTCCAAGCCGACCGTCTCGCTGGCGCTGGCCGCGGTCGAGCGGGCCGGGCTGGTCCGCGAGGCCGGGCAGCGGACCGGGGTGCCCGGGAGGTCCGCCCGGCTCTACGAGGTCCGCCCGGAAGCCGGCTACGTGCTGGGCCTCGACATCGGGCACAAGTACGTGCGGGGGGCCCTGGCCGACCTGGCCGGCGGCATCCTGGCGGCCTCGGCCATCCCCTCCCGGGCCTCCAGCGTGCGCGGCCGGGTCGGCGAGCTCATCCGGCTGGCCGACGACCTGTGCGCCGCGCCGGGGTCGCGCGGCAGGCGGTCACCCAGACCGTCATCGGCAGCCCCGGCGTCTACGACCCGCGGCGCAACTCCATGGCCCTGACCGGCGGGCTGCCCGGCTGGGACCGGCCCGCGGTCCTGGCCGACCTGCGCGCGGCGTTCGGCCAGTCGCTGGTGGTCGAGAACGACGTGGACGCCGCGGCCCTGGCCGAGCGCACCCACGGGCACGGCCGGGACGCGGACAGCTTCGCGTTCGTCTCGGTCGGCAGCGGGATCGGCATGGGCCTGGTGGTCGGCGGCCGCCTGCACCGGGGCATGCACGGCGTGGCCGGGGAGATCGCCTACCTGCCGATCTCCGGCGGCCTGGGCGCCGACCCCGGGGACGCCCGGCGCCGGGGGCCGCTGGAGGCGGCGGCCTCCGCCCCGGCCGTGGTCCGGGCCGCGCGGCGGGCGGGCATGCGGGGCCAGGTCTCGGCCCGCCGGGTGTTCGAGGCGGCGGCGGCCGGGGACGAGCGGGCCGCCGCCGTCGTGGCCGGGGAGGCCGAGCTGGTGGCCCGGGTGCTGTGCTGCGTGGTGACCATCGTCGACCCGGCCCTCATCGTGCTGGGCGGCGGGGTGGGCCAGGCCCCCGGCTTCGCCGCCGCGGTCACCCGCGAGCTCGAGCGGATCGCCCCGGTCATGCCCGAGGTCCGGGTCAGCGCGCTGGGCAGCGACGTCGTGGTGCACGGCTGCCTGGCGGCCGGGGCGGAGCTGGCCTGGAAGCAGCTCACCGCGACGCTGCCGGCGGCGCTGAGCCCGGACGGCGGGGTGCCCGGCCCAGGCCATGAACAGCTGAGCCCGCCGTGTCAGCGGTGCGGCCGGGGCAGGGGGCCGGCTGCGTCAGGCGGCCGTGCCGGGTCAGCGGCCGGGCTACGCCCGGCGCTCTTCGACGCGGCGAAGTAGGCGCTGGAGTTCCGCAGCCACAGCAGGATGATCGCGCCGAGGCCGGCCAGCCAGACGAGCAGCAGCAGGATGATGCCGAGGGCCGCATGCGGCCGGGCCAGGCTGCTGAGCAGGATCAGCGTGTCCAGGATGAACAGGACGGTCGACACGATCCTGGCCCAGGACTTCCCGGCCTTGTTCGCCGCGGCCATCCACAGCCACAGCCCGATCCTGATGACCTGGAGGACCACCTCGTAGACCACCAGCGCGGTCGCCGCCTTGTGCACTTTGCTGGCCGAATAGGCCGGGAAGTCAGCGTGGATGGCGGTCCTGGTGCTGCTGATGGTCACCACCGCGACGATGATGACGATCAGGCTGACGGCCGCGCCCGCGTACATGAGCCGGACGGCGTTCTGGACCGAGGGGGGCCGCTCTGGCGTCTGCGGCGCCGGCTCCGCCCCGCCCGCGGGATACGGCTGGTACATGGCTGCTCCTGGGTGGGCTCCCGGTTGGCGTGCCGAACGGCTAACCACGGGTCACCGGGCCGGCAGCGGACTGAGCTTAGCGGCGCGGATCGCCGCGTGCCTAGGCGCCCGGGTGCGGCAGTCTGCCTAGGCTGTGCCTAGGCGTCGGGGTGCAGCAGCGCCCAGACGACCTTGCCGCCGCCGTCGAGCAGGTGCCAGCCCCACCGGACGCAGCACGACTCGACCACGTTCAGCCCGCGGCCGTTCTCCGCGCAGGGCCCGGGGTCGCGCAGCACGGGGATGCCGGTGCCCGGGTCGGTGACCATGCACATCACGTAGGGGGCCTGGCCCAGCAGCCGCAGCCGGATCGGGCAGTCGCTGGTGACCGGCGGCCCGGCGGGCACGCCGTGCCGCAGCGCGTTCGTCACCAGTTCCGAGATCACCAGGCCGGCCACGTCAGCCAGATCCGTCAGGCCCCAGTCGCGCAGGACGGAGCGGGTGAAGTCGCGCCCGGTCTTGACCGCCTCCGGTACCGGGCGCAGTCCGCAGGTCGCGGACGGCTGGGAGGCGGCCAGTTCGTCCAGCATCGGAACCGGAGGGCGCAGCGGGCTCGCGTAGCGCATCCCGGTGGGCTCCCCCGCGGAGAGGAGCCACTCATGGCCCACGCTCATGACCTCCGTCTTGACTGGCGAGGCCGCCCGGTGTGCGGTCATCGGGTTCCCGTCTGTCTCCTGGCACTTGTCGTGCGTGTGGCGCGCAAGCGCTATCATCGCCTATGTACCTTGCAAGCGCAAGGGCGGATGCACGTGCAGATGAATGTGCGGGACGCATGTGCGAGCCGTAAGGGAGGCCTCAACGGGAGGAGCTGCTGGCGGATTCCTGAGACCTAAAACCAGGGGGATGGCGTGATCTCAGTTCAGCCGGGAAGCGGCCCAACGGTGCTTCGCATCCTTCTCGGTTCTCAGCTGCGGGGGCTGCGCGAGGCAAAGGGGATCACACGCGAGGAGGCCGGGTACGCGATCCGCGCATCCGGTTCCAAGATCAGCCGCATGGAGCTCGGACGAGTCGGCTTCAAAGAGCGTGACGTCGTCGATTTGCTGGAGATGTACGGCGTCAGCGATGAGACCGAGCGAGTCAGCCTTGTGGCACTCGCCAGAGAGGCGAATTCGCCTGGCTGGTGGCATAAATACGGGGATGTTCTGCCGGACTGGTTCCAGGTGTACGTGGGCCTGGAGGAAGCCGCGGCACTCATCAGGCTCTATGAGGTGCAGTTCGTTCCGGGCCTGCTCCAGACAGCGGACTACGCACGGGCGGTCGTGGCCCTTGGCCAGCCTGGCGCTTCCGCCGAGGAAGTCGAGCGCAGGGTAAGCCTGCGGATCGCACGGCAGGAACTGCTCAGCAAACCGGGGGCTCCGCGGCTGTGGGCAGTGGTGGATGAAGCGGCGCTCCGGCGGCCGATTGGTGGCGGGGAGGTGATGCGGGCGCAGCTCGAGCGGCTGATCGAGGTGACCAGAGAACCCAACATCACACTCCAGGTAGTGCCATTCAGCTCAGGTGGCCACGCGGCCGAAGGTGGTGCGTTCACGATCCTCCGGTTCCCGGAGGTCGACCTTCCGGACGTGGTTTACGTCGAGCAGCTGACGAGTTCTCTCTACCTGGATAAGCGCGACGACGTGGAACGGTACACCGAGGTCATGGAGCGCCTCAGTGTCGAGAGCGAGTCGCCTGAACACACCACAGAAATCCTGAGCGGAATGCTTGAGGAAGTCGATAGATGAACACATACAACGGAATGCCTGCTACCGACTTGGTTGATGCTCGCTGGCGTAAGAGCAGCATCAGCAACTCACAGGGAACCTGCGTCGAGCTGGCCCGCCTCACCGGAGGCGAGTTCGCCGTGCGGAACTCACGCAACCCTGAAGGCCCCGCCCTCATCTACACCCGGGCTGAGATCGCCGCTCTGATCGAGGGCGTGAAGCGGGGCGAATTCGACGATTTGCTGGTCTAGGACCAGGCCGTTTTTCCGCGGGTAACGCCAGGCCTCGGTGCGAGGCCCGGCGCCGCGGGCAGTGGCCGCCGGCCGCCGTGTTCCTGCGCGACACGGCGGCCGGCGCATCTTCCCCCGCCCGGCCCCGGCCCCGGCCCCCGGCCCCGGGTGCCCCCCGGCCCCGGCCCCGGGTCTCCCCGGCCCGGCCGATCTCCGGTCCGGGCCGATCCCCGGTCCGGGCCGCCCCTTCATGATCGAATTCGACTTTTCACCTATCTGGTGCACCGAAATCCCCCCAAAACGCCCACTGGGGTGCACTAGATAGGTGATAAGTGCCTGGGTGCGACGGCTGATGGGGCCAGTGGGGCCGGTGGGGCGGGCACGTGAGGGGCCCCGGGGGGCGCGGGGGCCGACGTGGGGGCGGTGGGGCCGGGACGCGAGGGGCCGGGCGCGACGGCTGATGGGGGCGGTGGGGGCGGTGGGGCAGGGACGCGAGGGGCCGGGGGGCGGGGGGAGTCAGGCACGCGAGGGGCCGGCGGGCGGGGGGCGGGGGACAGAGGGTGCGCGGGCGGAGGGGGCGGGGGATCGGGCGGGTTAGAGTCCTCACGTGATTCAGGTGCAGGAGGAGCTCGGCCCCGCCCAGCTGACGAAGCGGCTGCTGGTCTGGGAGATCGTCATCGTCTTCGCGCTCTCCCTGGGCGGCAGCGCGGTGTTCGCGATCATCGACCTGATCGCGTCGCTCACGGCCAGCAAAGCCCTGGGCAAGCAGCAGGCCCTGATCGTCGGGTCCCTCGCGCCGGGCCGCCCGTTGCTGGACCTCATCCTGCAGCTGGCCAACCTGGCCATCGGGCTGGCCCCCGTCGCGCTCGTCTGCTACCTGCTGGTCCGGGAGGGCACGACCCCGTCCGCCGCGATGGGCCTCGACGCGCATCAGCCCGGGCGCGACCTGGCCAAGGGTGCCATCCTGGCCGCGGTCATCGGCGGCTCCGGCCTCGCCCTCTACCTGGCCGCGTACAAGCTGGGGCTGGCCCTGAACGTGGTCCCGGAGAACCTGCCCGACGTCTGGTGGCGCATCCCGGTCCTGATCCTGCAGGCCGCCCGGGACGGGATCCTGGAAGAGATCCTGGTCATCGGCTACCTGCTCCGCCGCCTGGACCAGCTCGGCCTGTCACCGGCCCGGGCCATCGCGATCAGCGCCGTGGTCCGCGGCTCCTATCACCTGTACCAGGGCTTCGGCGGGTTCATCGGCAACGCGGTGATGGGCGTGATCTTCGCGCTGCTCTACCTGCGGTGGAAGCGGGTCACGCCGCTGATCATCGCGCACGCCCTCATCGACACCGGCGCGTTCGTCGGCTACGCCGCCCTCCACGGCCACGTCTCCTGGCTCCCGTAGCGCCTATGGGTGGGCTGGCGGTGGCGGGATCAGTGCGGCCAGGTGGCGGGGCTGGGCTGGGCCAGGCTGGTCAGCGGGCCAGGCTGGGGATGACCAGGGCGCCGGGGAGGTGCGCGACCGCCGCGCCGGGCAGCACCAGCTTGGACCGCCGCAGTCCGCTGCCGATGACCACGGCCGGGGCCGCGGCGACCCGGGCATCGACCAGGAGGGGCCAGTCCGCGGGCAGGCCCACGGGGGTGATCCCGCCGTACTCCATCCCGGTCTCGCGCCACCGCCACGTCCATCGGCGCGAACGACGCCTTGCGCACGTCCAGCTGGCGCCGGGCCGCGCCGTTGACGTCGGCCCGGGTGGTGGCCAGCACGACACAGGCCGCGAACCGGGTCTCGCCGCCGCGCTTCCCGCTGATCACCACGCAGTTGGCCGACTCGGCCAGCGCCACGCCGTAGCGCTCACAGAACGCCGCGGTGTCGGCCAGCGCCGGGTCGATCTCCGCGACGCCCGTGGAGTCACCCGCCAGGGTCCCGGCCAGCGCGGCCAGTGCGCTGGCCACCGGGGAGGCCAGCAGGTCCGGCCGGTCGCCGGCCGGGACTACATCAAGATCGCCCATGGTCATCTGCACCCGGTTATCCTGCCACCATGTCCGAGTCCGCCGCCGCGCCCGGGGGGCCCGTACCCCGGGACGCAGCGGCCGCCGGGCCCTCGTCCGCCGAGCGGACCACCAGGTACCTGGACCGGATCGCCGAACTCAACCCGCGGCTCGGCGCGGTCACCACGGTCAGCCCGGACGCGCTGGACGAGGCCGCCGCCCGGGACCGGGAACGCAGCGATCAGAACCCCGCCGGCCCGCTGCACGGCGTCCCCGTCCTGATCAAGGACAACATCGACGTCCGCGGCCTGCCCGCCACCGCCGGCTCACCCGCGCTGAGCCAGGCCGGCGACCGCGGTGACGCGTTCCTGGTCACCCGGCTGCGTGAGGCGGGCGCGGTGATCCTCGGCAAGGCCAACCTGTCCGAGTGGGCCAACTTCCGGTCCCACCGCTCGACCAGCGGCTGGAGCACGCTGGGCGGCCAGGCCGCGAACCCGCACGCCCTGGACCGCAACCCGTCGGGGTCCAGCTCCGGATCGGGTGTCGCCGTGGCGGCCGGGCTGGCCCCGATGGCGGTCGGCACCGAGACCGACGGGTCGATCGTGTGCCCGGCCAGCGCGTGCGGGGTGGTGGGCATCAAGCCCACGCTGGGCCTGGTCAGCCGGCGCGGGATCGTGCCCATCTCGGCGGCCCAGGACACCGCGGGCCCGATGGCCCGGACCGTCGCCGAGGCGGCGGCCCTGCTCGGCGTGCTGGCCGGGCCGGACCCGGAGGACCCGGTGACCGCCGCCGCGGAGGGCCGGCCCGCCGACTACACGGCCTTCCTCGACCCCGGCGCGCTGGCCGGGGCCCGCCTCGGCGTGTGGCGGGACGGCCCGCACCAGGCGGGCGACACGATCATGGCGGTGCTCGGCCAGGCCCTGGATGTGCTGCGCGACCTCGGCGCCACCGTCATCGACCCCGTGGAACTCCCCGGCGCGGCGGGAATCGGCGGCCCGGAATGGTCTTCGTTGCTGCATGAATTCAAGCGCGAGATCGGCCGGTACCTGCGCGCACTGCCCGGCCATGCACCGCGGTCGCTGGCGGAGCTCATCGACTTCAATATCCGCAACGGTCCGTCCGTCCTCGCTCACTTCGGCCAGGAGATCTTCCTGCAGGCCGAGGCCACCAGCGGCGACCCCGCGGACCCCGCCGCGCAGGCCACCCGGGCCGAGGCCACCGGCCGGGCCCGGGAGGCGCTGGACGGGCCGCTGGCCGCCCGCCGGCTCGACGCCATCGTCACGCTGACCACGAACCCGGCCGGGCTGACCGACTACGTGCTGGGCGACAACGGGGTGTTCCACACCTCGGGGCCGTCCGCGGTGGCCGGGTACCCGGCCATCTCGGTCCCGGCGGGCCAGGTCAGCGGGCTGCCGGTCGGGCTGTCGTTCCTCGGCCCGGCGTGGAGCGAGCCCGTGCTGATCGGCCTGGCGTACGCGTTCGAGCAGGCGTCGCAGGCGCTGAGCTGGCCGTCCCTGCAGGCCACCGTTCCGGCCACGGGGCTGGCCACGGGACCGGCCACCGGGCCGGGCCGGGGGCCGGTCACCCGGTAGGCCACCCTGCCGGCCCGGGTCAGCCGCAGCGATAGCCTGCGCTCATGGACTCCTGGCGTGGCGTAAGCGTTCCTGACTTGCCGGGGCGCGGCCCCGAGCCCCTGGTCTTCGACACGGCCCGCGGCGACCTGGCGGTCGCCGCGGCCGGCGGCGACGCCACGCTGTACGCGTGCGGGATCACCCCGTACGACGCCACCCATATCGGGCACGCCGCCACGTACATGGCCTGGGACCTGCTGGTGCGGGCCTGGCGCGACGCCGGCCATCACGTGACCTACGTGCAGAACGTGACCGACGTGGACGACCCGCTGCTGGAGCGCGCGGCGCGGGACGGCGAGGACTGGCGCGCCCTGGCCGACCGGGAGATCGACCGCTACCGCGCGGACATGGCCGCGCTGCGGGTGCTGCCGCCCGCCCGGCTGGTCGGCGCGGTCGAGGCCCTCGGCGTCATCGAGCGGTTCGCGGGCCGCCTCGCCGAGCGGGGCGCCCTGTACGACCTGGACGGCGACGAGTACTTCGCCCGGGCCAGCGACGAGGCGTTCGGGTCGGTGTCCCGGCTGGACCGCGACGAGATGCTGGCCCTGTTCGCGGAGCGCGGCGGCGATCCCGCCCGCCCCGGCAAGAAGGACCCGCTGGACGCGCTGGTCTGGCTGGCGGCCCGGCCGCACGAGCCGGCCTGGGCGTCCCGGTTCGGCCAGGGGCGGCCCGGCTGGCACGTGGAGTGCGCGGCGATCTCCACCGAGTACCTGGGCACCACGTTCGACGTCCAGGCGGGCGGCATCCGACCTGATCTTCCCGCACCACGAGATGAGCGCCTCGCACGCCCGGGTGGCCCTCGAGCCCGGCGCGTTCGCGCGGCACTACGTGCACGCCGGGATGGTCCGCCTGGACGGCGAGAAGATGTCCAAGTCGCTGGGCAACCTGGTGTTCGTGTCCCGCCTGCTGGGGGACGGGCACGACCCCATGGCGGTCCGGCTGGCCATCCTGGCGCACCGCTACCGCTACGACTGGGACTGGACCGCCGCGGGGCTGGCCGCCGCCGAGGACCGGCTGGCCCGCTGGCGGGAAGCGGTGCAGGCGGGCGAGGCTGGTTCCGGCCCGGCTTCCGCCCATGACGGCGAGGCAGCCCCGCCGGGTGAGGCTGTGCTGGCCGCGGTGCGGGAGCGGCTCGCCGACGACCTTGACGCCCCGGGGGCCCTGGCGGTCGTGGACGGCTGGGCCGACCAGGTCCTCGGCGACCCGGCCGCGGGGCCGGCCGGGGCGGGGCTGGTCCGTGACACCGTGGACGCCCTGCTCGGCGTCCTTCTTTAGGCACGGCTACCGGGCGGGCCGTCCCGCCCGGCTGAGTCGTCACGCCCGGCTAGTCCGCGCGGTACTGGCCGCCCCGGTGCTAACGTGATATCGAGGAGCGATATCGCCGTTCCCGCCCGCGTCCCGGAGTCACCGATGACCGACTTCCCCCCGGACCCACCCGGCCCTCCCGATCCTGCTGGGCGCCCTGAACCACCCGGCGCCCCTGAGCGGCCTGGCGCTCCCGAACCGCCGGGCCCTCCCGAGCCTGCCGGACCTCCCGAGCCGGCGGGCCCTCCCGAGCCGGCCGGACCTCCCGGCCGGACCGCCCGGGGCGCCGGTTCCGCCGGACGAGCTCCGGGCCTTCATCCCGGCGGAATCCCCGGCCGATGCCGAGGCCGAGGACGTCTCGCGGCTGCTCATCCAGGCCGTCGGCCAGCTGCCTGAGGCGGATCGCGACCGGGTCTACGCCTGGCTGCTGCGCACCGGGATGCGGCCGTCATCGACCGGGATGCCCGGCCCGCTGGCCCGGCAGGCCGGCTGGGAACTCAGCAGGCGTCCCCGGACCCAGACGCAGACCCGGGAATGGGGGGCCGCCGTCGTGGCCGAGCTGGTCCGCGGCTCGTCGTCGCCGGCCCAGCAGATGGTGCCGGTCCGGTTCTCGGCGGACCAGCACGCCAGGCTGCGGGCCTGGTGCACGGAGCACGGTTTCTCGATGGCGACCGTGATCCGCGGCCTGGTGGACCGCTTCCTGGAGAGCCAGCAGCCCGAGCGGGGCTAGCCGCGCCGCTGGCGCCGGGCGCCGGGGCTAGCGCGGGCTGATCTCCGCCCGGCGCAGCGCCGGCTGGCCGGGCTCCAGTTCGACGGCCAGGGTGAGCCCGGCGTGCTCCCCGTCGAGCTCCACGACGGTGCTCGTCTGCCCGTTCCCGCCGCAGAACGCCCCGGGCTGGCACGGTCCCGCCCAGGCGCTCGCCATCCGCAGCTGGCGGAGCAGCAGGCCGGTGTCGACCAGCCCGGACACGGGCAGCTCCGCGGGCCAGGAGCGCACGCCGGCGGCCAGCGACGAGTTGAGCAGGTCGATGAGGGCCTGCGTCTGCCGCCAGAGCGGGGAGTCGCCCGCGGGCGGCACGGTGAGCGTCAGCGACTGGACCCGCGGCGGGTTCTCGGGCGTGAGCAGGATCTCCACCTGCGTGTCGCCGTGCTCGCCGCGCAGCCACCAGCGGCAGTGCGCGGGGGAGTCGAACTCGGCCGGCCGCGGAGCCAGGCGATCCTGGGTTCCGGCGGCCGCGGTTCCGGCGTCCGCGGATGCGGGGTCTCCGGTCCCGGGGCGCGGTGCCCCCAGGCGCTCCCACATCCGGGCGATCTTCTCGCGGCGCCGGGGCAGCGGCTCGTCCAGCGCGACGTTGCCCGCGAAGAGCTGCTCCGCCACCTCGTCATCCCAGCGGCCCAGCAGCTGGGTGACCACCTGCTGGGCCCGCAGGGTCTCCGGCCAGGGCCCGCCCGGCGCGGGCGCCGGGCCGCTGACCACCAGCCCGCTGACCACCGGCCCGGCCCTGTCCTCGGCCCCGGCCTTGCGCAGCACCTCCTCCATGAGCCTGGCGGCCAGCACGGATGCGCCCGCGTAGGTGCTGTTGGCCAGCACGATCACGCCGAGGCCGGTCTCCGGGTGCCAGCGCATGTGACTGCCGAAGCCCGGGTACCCGCCGCTGTGGTAGACCAGCCGTCCCCACGCGCTGGTCTCCTCGGTGAACAACCCGAACCCGTACCCGTACTGGCTGCCCGCGCCAGGATCGCCCGGGAACCGCGGCTGCGCCCGCGGCAGGGCCACGGCGGGCTGCTGCATCTCGCGGCGGGCGGCCGGGGACAGCGGGTGGGCGTTCCCGCTGCGCGGGCCGCCCGGCGGGAACGCCGCGGCGAAGCCGTCCACCCAGCGCGCCAGATCCCGGACGCTGCTGAACACCCCGCCCATGGGCGCGAACGCGCCGAGCGGATCCGGGGTGAGCTCGGTCCAGCCGTCCGCGCCGCGGGCGTATCCGCGGGCCAGCCCGGCCGGGTCGAACTCCGCGGCCTCGAACCCGGTCCGGGTCATCCCGAGCGGGCCGAGCAGCCGGGCCCGCACGACGTCCGCGTAGTCGGCCTGGGCCGCGGCCGAGATGACCCGCCCGAGCAGCGCGTAGCCGAGGTTGGAGTACTCGAAGCGGGTGCCCGGCGCCCAGGCGGAGCGCACGCCCCGGGCCAGGATCGCGGCGAACTCGGGCAGCGGGGTGCCCTGCTGGCGGTCACCCCAGGGGTCGTCGGTCGGGAAGCCCGCGGTCATCGTGAGCAGGTGCCGCAGCGAGATGGCCGGTGAGTCGGCCGTCACCCCCGGCTGGCCGCGCAGTTCCGGGACGAAATCCGTGACCGGGTCGTCCAGCCGGAGCAGGCCGTCGTCGCGCAGCGCCAGCAGCGCCGACGCGGTGAAGCTCTTGGTCATGGAGGCGATGCGGAACACCGTGTCCGCGTCGGGCGGCGGGCCGCCGAGCCAGCGCTGGCCCACGCCACCCTCGTGGGCCAGGGACCCCCCGGCCACGATCCCGTACGCGAGGCCAGGCTGGCCCTCGCCGAGCTGGTAGCTCGCACGATCTCATCGGCGGCCGCGGCGGCACCGGGCGGAAGTTCCCGGGGCGCCACGGGACGGGCGGGGCCGGGCTCAGCTGGCCGGTCGGGCATGCCTGTCCTCCAGATCAACGGAGTCCTCCAGATCAACGAACGAGACCGGGCCAGGGAGGCCCAGACCCGGAAAGGCGCTGCCACGTAATATGTCACCCGGTCCGGCGCCGACGGCTGGCGGACCGCCCTCGCCGAGAGCTGAGGGCCTGATTTGCCGCCCGCCACGGCACCCGCGGCCGGGCCGGCGAGGCGGAGAGTAGGTGCGGTGTGACTGCACGGAAGACCAACTGGGCCGGCAACATCGTCTACCGGGCCGCCCGGATAGCCCAGCCCCGCAGCGTCAGTGAAGCCCAGGAGCTGGTCGCCGGGAACAGCCAGGTGCGGGCGGTCGGCACCGGCCACTCGTTCAACCGGATCGCCGATACCCCGGGCGTGCTGATCTCGCTCGCGGAACTGCCCCCGGACATCGACATCGAGCCGGGCGGGGCCGCGGTCACCGTGCCGGGCGGGATCCGCTACGGCGAACTCGCCGGGCGGCTGAACGCCGCCGGCTACGCCCTGCCCAGCCTGGCCTCGCTGCCGCACCTGTCGGTGGCCGGGGCGGTCGCCACCGCGACCCACGGTTCGGGTGACGCCCACGGGAACCTGGCCACGACGGTGTCGGGCCTGGAGCTGATCACCGCCGACGGCGGCGTGCGGACCCTGCGCCGCGACACCGGGGGTGAGGAGTTCCGCGGGTCCGTGGTCGGCCTGGGCTCGCTCGGCCTGGTCACCGCGCTGACCCTGGACCTCGTCCCGGCGTTCAGCGTCCGCCAGTACGTGTACGAGGGCCTGCCCGCGGCCATGCTGCAGAGCCATTTCGACGAGATCTTCGGCAGCGCCTACAGCGTCAGCGTGTTCACGAACTGGCACGGTGACCGGCACAGCCAGCTCTGGCTCAAGGTCCGCGACGAGGAGACGGACGGCTGGCAGCCGGCCCTGCGGTGGATGGACGCGACGCTGGCCGACCGGCAGGTCCACCCCGTCCCCGGCGGCGACCCCGGCCACGCCACCCAGCAGCTGGGCGTGCCGGGGCCGTGGCACGAGCGGCTTCCGCATTTCCGGGCCGGAGTTCACCCCCAGCAGCGGGGAGGAGCTGCAGTCGGAGTACCTCGTGCCCCGGCAGGTGGCGGCGGGCGCGTTCGACGCCCTGGCCAGCCTGGGCAGCCTGCTGGCCCCGGTCCTGCAGATCGCCGAGATCCGCACCGTCGCGCCGGACGACCTGTGGCTGAGCCCGAGTTTCCAGCGGGACACGGTGGCCCTGCACTTCACCTGGATCAAGGACACGGCGGCGGTGACGCCGGTGATCGCCGCGATGGAGCACCTGCTCACCCCGCTGGGCGCCCGCCCGCACTGGGCGAAGCTGTTCGGCATGCCCCCGCACGTGGTGCGCGCCCTGTACCCGCGGTCAGCCGACTTCCAGGACCTGCTGAGCCGCTACGACCCGGACGGCAAGTTCCGGAACGGCTTCATCGACAAGTACTTCCCGGCCGGGCCCTGATACGTCCTGGTCAGCTCCGCTGGGCAGCTTCCGCTGGGCCTAGCTTCCGCCTGGGCTAGCTCCCGCTGGGCTGGGGCACGTGGCAGGCGACCTTGGGGTTCACCCCGACGTAGTTCAGCGGCCCGGCCAGGATCGTCACCACGATGGTGCTGGCTTTCGTGCAGCTCGAGATGGAGCCGCTGTAATAGTGCCGCTGAGCTCCAGCGATGGCCCCGATGATCAGCCAGATCACCAGCAGGGCCGAGCCTAGGCGCACGGCTACCTCCAGTAAGCGAGTTCCCTGGAGCGCGCCATGCGCCGCCCAGATCCTGAAATGTCCGGGTCAGCCTATCGCTCAGGTGCCCGCTCGTCCGCTCATGTGCCGATAGTGCATCCTTGTCGTGAAACGTGCCGCCGCGTCCGGCCGCCGCGCGGTGCGCCACCCTGGCTGCGCCATTTGTCAAGTCGAGTTCCCGCGCGGTGGACAAATGTGCGAAGTTCGCGCTGACATGCCGGATTATCCACAGAACGTCATTCTGTGCTGGCCCCGGATGGCCGCCCCCGGCAGCCTGGGCTCATGGACAACACACCGTCTGTCTCAGGCTCCAGCGCGTTCTCCCGTCAGCCCCGGGTCCGGGTCAGTTCCCCCGCTGACGTCCTGGCCGTCGTGCCGCACCTGCTCGGCTTCCACCCCGCCAGCAGCCTCGTCGTGATGGGAGTCGGCCGGCCGCGGGCCCGGGTCCAGCTCGCCTTCCGCTACGACCTTCCTGACCCGCCGGACGCCGTCCACGCGGCGGACATCGCCGAGCACGCCGCCGAGGTGCTCCGGCATCGCCGGCTCAGCACCGTGATCGGCGTGGGCTACGGCCCGGGCGCCCTGGTCACCCCCGTCGCGGACGCCCTGGCCGCGGCGCTGCGGCAGGCCGGGCTGCGGTTACACGAGCTCATGCGGGTCGAGGACGGCCGCTACTGGTCCTACCTGTGCGAGAACCCCGAGTGCTGCCCCGCGGACGGCGTGCCGTTCGACGTCCGGGCCAATCCCGCGGCGGCCGCCATGACCGTGGCCGGGCTGGTCGCCTACCCGGACCGGGCGGCCCTGGCCGGCACCCTCGCCCCGGTCACCGGCGCGGCGGCCCGGTCCATGGAGCGGGCCACCAGCCGGGCCCGGGAGCGTGCGGCGGACCTGATCGCGCAGGCGCCCAGCCCGGGCGGCCGGCGGGCCAGGCTGCTGGTGGACGCGGGGCGCCGGGCCGTCCAGGAGGCCATCAGCACGTACCGGGCCGGCGGCCGGCTGCTGGCCGACGAGCCGGTGGCCTGGCTCACGGTGGTCCTGGCTCACCTGGCGGTCCGGGACGACGCCTGGTCCCGGATGGATCCCGAGTACCGCGCCGCGCACCTGCGCCTGTGGACCGATGTGGTCCGCCGGGCCACCCCGGCCTATCTCCCGGCCCCCGCCTCGCTGCTGGCCTTCACCGCCTGGCAGTCCGGCGAGGGGGCGCTGGCCAACATCGCGATCGACCGGGCGCTGGCCGCGGACCCGGGGTACTCGCTGGCCCGGTTGCTGCGCGACATCATGGACGCCGGGGTGCCGCCCTCGGCCGCGCGGGTCCCGATGACGCCCGAGCAGGTCGCGGCCAGCTACGACCTGGCGGACTCCGGCGGCCCGGAGCGGACGGCCGGCCGGGTGCGGCCGGGCCGCGGGCGCGGGGCGGCCCGCAAGCAGCCACCCGGTAGGCGGAGGCCGGGCGGGCGCCGGGTAGGCCGCGTGTGCCGGCGAACGGGGCGGAGCGCGGGACCTGGGCGGGGGTTCAACGCGGAGGGCTACCGCAGGGTAAACTTCCCCCGCCGTTCGCCGGAGTCGGCCGGGAACTTGCCCACATGAGCCCGCTGCGTTCGCCCTCACTATCGAGGCCGGGCCGGCCCTGAGCGAGGAGAGGCAGAGTGACTGACTCTAGCAGTAGCGGAACCGGGTCGCAGAGTAATCACGGTGGCTCCGTGGACGTGGATCCCGCCAGCGTGACGGGGCATCAGCCGGGGTCCGGGGCCGCGCCCGCCGGTGTCGCCGGGCGCCCTGCCCGCCGGGGTGCGGCAGGCGCACGAGGCCGCGGTGGCCGCGCTCCAGCAGGCCTACGCGGCCGCCCCGCCCGGCGCGAAGGTCAGGCTGGCCAAGCGCACCTCCAACCTGTTCCGGTTCCGCGATCAGCCGGGCGGGTCACGGGTCGCTGAGCTGGACGTCTCCGCGTTCAGCCGGGTGCTGCACGTGGATCCGGCGTCCCGCACCGCCGTGGTGGGCGGCATGACCACCTACGAGGACCTGGCGGACGCGACGCTGCCGCACGGCCTGATGCCGTTCGTGGTGCCCCAGCTGAAGACGATCACCCTGGGCGGCGCGGTCACCGGCCTGGGCATCGAGTCCACCTCGCTGCGCCTGGGCATGCCGCACGAGTCGGTCCTGGCCATGGAGATCCTCACCGGCGACGGCCAGGTGGTGACGGCCACCGCGGACAACGAGCACGCGGACCTGTTCCGCGGCTTCCCGAACTCCTACGGGACGCTGGGCTACGCCCTGTCGCTCACGATCGAGCTGGAGCCGGTGGCGCCGTTCGTCCACCTGCGGCACTTCCGCTTCGGCGACCCCGAGAGCTGCATGGCGGCCGTCGCGCAGATCGCGGCCGAGGGCAGCTACGAGGGGCACCGGGCGGACTTCCTGGACGGCGCCATGTTCAGCCTGGACGAGATCTACCTCACGGTGGCGGCGTTCAGCGACGTGGCCCCGTGGACCAGCGACTACACCGGCGACCAGATCTTCTACCAGTCGCTGCGCGGGCCCCGGGAGGACTTCCTCACGATCCGCGACTACCTGTGGCGCTGGGATACCGACTGGTTCTGGTGCTCCCGGCCGTTCGGGGTGCAGAACCCGGCGATCCGCAGGCTCTGGCCGCGCCGCTACCGGAGGTCCGACGTGTACCGCATCGCTGGTCGCCTTCGACCGGCGGCACGGCCTGTCCGGCCAGCTGGCCCAGCGCCGCGGCCAGCCACCGCGCGAGGACGTCATCCAGGACGTCGAGATCCCGGTCGGCCGCGGCGCCGAGTTCCTCCGGTTCTTCGCCGCCGAGGTCGGCATGAGCCCGGTCTGGCTGTGCCCGCTGCGGCTGCGCAGCGATCAGGCCTGGCCGCTCTACCCGCTGGCCCCCGGCGAGGTGTACGTGAACTTCGGCTTCTGGGGGACGGTGCCGCTCCCGCCCGGGCCGGGCGGACGGCTACCACAACCGGCTGGTGGAAGACGAGGTGGCCGCGCTCGGCGGGCACAAGGGCCTGTACTCGACGTCGTTCTACACCGAGGAGCAGTTCTGGGCGAGCTACAACGGGCCCGCCTACGCCGCGCTCAAGCAGCGCTACGACGGCGGTGGCCGGCTGGCCGGCCTGTACGAGAAGTGCGTGCGGGGGCAGTAAGCCCCGCACCCGGAACCGGACGCGGTCAGCAGCAACCTCAGTGAAGCCGGACGCGGCATGGCAGGGCAGGCAGCAGGAGGGATGGCAGGGATGGCGCTAGCCGACGTGTTCGAGAAGGTGGCGGGCCCCGACGCGCCCGTGGAGTTCCGCGCCTACGACGGGAGCCGGGCAGGTCCCCCGGACGCCCCGGTGCGGATCACGGTGCGCTCCCCGGTGGCGGTGTCCTACCTGGCCCAGGCGCCGGGCGCGCTCGGCCTGGCCCGTGCCTACGTGTCCGGGCACCTCGACGTCGAGGGCGACATGTACGACGCGCTGTCCCGGATGGTCCAGGCCCAGCAGGTGCACATCGACCTGGCCGAGCGGCTCCGGCTGCTGCAGGAGCTGGGCGGCCCGGGCTGCTGTTGCCCCGGATCCCGCCGCCGCCGCAGGAGGTCAGGGTCAACCGCCGCTGGCTCGCCGGGCGGCTGCACTCCAAGAAGCGCGATGCCACGGCCATCTCGCACCACTACGACGTGTCCAACACGTTCTACGAGTGGGTGCTCGGCCCGTCGATGGCCTACACCTGCGCCTGCTACCCGCAGCCCTGACGCGACCCTGGAGGAGGCCCAGGCCTACAAGCACGATCTGGTGGCCCGCAAGCTCGGCCTGCGCCCCGGGATGCGGCTGCTCGACGTGGGCTGTGGCTGGGGCGGGATGGTCCGGCACGCGGCGCGGGAGTACGGCGTCAAGGCCCTCGGCGTGACCCTGTCCGCGCAGCAGGCGGCCTGGGGGCAGCAGGCCATCGAGAAGGAGGGCCTGGGCGGGCTGGCCGAGGTCCGTCACCTCGACTACCGCGATGTGCCCGAGGGGGAGTTCGACGCGGTCAGCTCGATCGGGCTGACCGAGCACATCGGCCGGGCCCAGCTGCCCAGCTACTTCTCCTTCCTCTACGGCAAGCTGCGGCCCGAGGGACGGCTGCTGAACCACTGCATCACCCGGCCGGACGACCGCCAGCCGGGCCGCGTGGTCGGCGGGTTCATCAACCGCTACGTGTTCCCCGACGGCGAGCTGGAAGGACCGGGCTACCTGATCTCGCTCATCCACGACACCGGGTTCGAGGTGCGGCACGAGGAGAACCTGCGCGAGCACTACGCGAAGACCCTGGCCGGCTGGTGCGCCAACCTGGACGAGCACTGGGACGAGGCGGTGGCCGAGGTCGGCGAGGGCACCGCCCGGGTGTGGCGGCTCTACATGGCCGGCTCGCGGCTCGGGTTCGAGCGCAACGTCGTCCAGCTGCATCAGGTGCTCGGCGTCCGGCTGGGCAGCGAGGGCCAGGCGGGCATGCCGTTGCGGCCCGACTGGGAGCCGCTGGCCCAGGTGTCCCCGGCCGGCTGACCGCCTGCGGCCACCCTGGGTGTGACTCTGTTATCCGGCGTCATCCGGCCGGGTCCGGTGGGCGGGCCCGGCCGCCGGCCCGGCGTCTGGGTGGGCCGGGCGGCCGCCCGCGCCGGGATGGCGGACAATGGCCGCATGGAAACAGCACAGCCCGGGCAGGGCGGCCCGGTCCGTGACATCGTCCTGCTCGGCTCGACCGGCTCGATCGGGACCCAGGCCGCGGACATCGTGCGGCGTAATCCCGGCCGGTTCCGGCTGGCCGGGCTGGCCGCGGGCGGGGGCAATCCCGGCCTGCTGGCGGCCCAGGCCCTCGAGTTCGGGGCCGAGGTGGTCGCCGTGGCCCGGGAAGACGCCGCGGGCGAGGTGCGCGAGGCGCTGCGCGCCCAGGCCTCCGGAGCCGGTCACCCGCGCCCCCAGCCCAAGGTGCTGGCAGGCCCGGACGCGGTGGCCGAGGCCGCCACGTGGCCGTGCGACGTCGTGCTGAACGCGGTCACCGGGGCGGTCGGCCTGGCCGCCACGCTGGCCGCCCTGGAAGCCGGCCGGACGCTGGCGCTGGCCAACAAGGAGTCCCTGATCGTGGGCGGCCCGCTGGTCGCGGGCAAGGCGGCCCCCGGCCAGATCGTGCCGGTCGATTCCGAGCACTCGGCCATCGCCCAGTGCCTGCGGGGCGGCCGGGCCAGTGAGGTAGGCCGCCTGGTGCTCACCGCGAGCGGCGGCCCCTTCCTGGGCCGCGGCCAGGACGAGCTCGAGCACGTCACCCCGGCCCAGGCGCTGGCCCACCCGAACTGGAGCATGGGGCCGGTCGTCACGATCAACTCGGCGACGCTGGTCAACAAGGGCCTGGAGCTGATCGAGGCGCACCTCCTGTTCGGCATCGGGTTCGACCGGATCGAGGTGGTGGTGCACCCGCAGTCGGTGATCCACTCCATGGTCGAGTTCACCGACGGCGCGACCATCGCCCAGGCCAGCCCGCCGGACATGCGGATCCCGATCGCGCTGGGCCTGGCCTGGCCGGACCGGGTCCCCGACGCGGGGCCGGCTCTCGACTGGAGCCACGCGCACACGTGGTCCTTCCAGCCGCTGGATCACGAGGCGTTCCCGGCCGTCGGGCTGGCCCGCGAGGCGGGCCGCACCGGCGGTACCGCCCCGGCGGTCTACAACGCGGCCAACGAGATCTGCGTGGAGGCATTCCGGGCCGGCCGGATCGCGTTTCCCCGAATCGTGGACACGGTGGCGAAGGTAGTCTCTGAGCATGAGAGCGCGGCGCAGGACGCGGTGACCCTGGAGGACGTGCTCGCCGCGGATCACTGGGCGCGGATCCGGGCACTGGAACTGACGGCCGGAGGACGAGGCGGCGTGCGCGAGGCCCAGAGCGGGACCCGCGGAGAGGGGGAGTCGGCCGGATGACCCTGCTCGGCTGGATCATCTTCATCTTCGCCCTGCTCTTCTCGATCATGCTGCACGAGGCGGGGCACTTCGCCACGGCGAAGAAGTTCCGGATGAAAGTCACCCAGTTCTTCGTGGGTTTCGGCCAGACACTGTGGTCCCGGGTCCGGGGCGAGACCGAGTACGGCGTCAAGGTCATCCCCGCGGGCGGTTTCGTCAAGATCGTCGGCATGACCGCCCTGGAGGACGTGGACCCCGAGGACGAGGCGCGCTCCTTCCGCAGGCAGCCCGGCTGGCAGCGGATGATCGTGCTGGCCGCCGGGTCGTTCATGCACTTCGCGCTGGCCTTCGTGCTGCTGTTCATCCTGGCCGCGGGCATCGGCCTGGCCAACACCAACTCCTCCACGATCGGGGCCATCGACCCCTGCGTGCCCACCAGCATCACCGCCACCAGCTGCGCCAAGTCCGATCCCGCGTCCCCCGCGGTCAAGGCGGGCTTCCGTACCGGTGACAAGATCATCGCGCTCGGGGGCACGCGCGTGCACACCTGGAATCAGCTCGGGGCGGCGATCCGCGCCCAGAAGGCGGGCACCCCGGTAACCGTCACCGTGATCCGGAACGGCCACCAGCTGACCCTGCATCCCTCGCATGGCCGTGGTCAACGGGCGCAAAGGCTCCTACCTCGGCATATCCCCGGCCGTGCTGTACGCGACGGTGAACCCGATCCGCGGGATCACCTATGCGGGCTCGGAGTTCGGCACGATCGTGGTCGGCTCGGTGCAGGCCCTCGGCAGCATCCCGAAGGCCATCCCCGAGCTGTTCGCGAAGAACCGGAGCAGCACCGCGGGCGGCAACGTGACCAGCGTGGTCGGCGCGGGGGAGTACACCGGCGAGGCGTTCGCGGCCAAGGTGGGCTGGCAGACCAAGGTCTCGATCGTGCTGTTCATCGTGATCTCGCTGAACATCTTCGTCGGCCTGTTCAACCTGCTGCCCCTGCTCCCGCTGGACGGCGGTCATCTGGCCGTGGTCATCTACGAGCAGATCAGGTCCTGGATCGCCCGGCTCCGCCGCCGGCCGGACCCGGGGCTGGTCGACATGCGCAAGCTGCTCCCGCTCAGTGTGGGCGTGTTCGCCCTGCTGGTCGGGTTCGGCCTGCTGCTGATCATGGCGGACCTCGTGAACCCGGTCCATATACCCCAGTGAGGGTGATGCGGACCGGCCAGCGGGTCCGGGATGTTCTAGGCGCGGGCGGTGGTTGGTGCAAGTGGTGCGGACGTGACAACCGCAGATGTCCGGGTGCAGATTGTCCGGATGACGGGACCCTTCAGCTAAGACACCGTGTGATCAGGACACAGTGAGGGATAAAGGATCATGAGTATTGATCTAGGCATGCCCCAGCCCGCGGTCGAGCCCCTGGCCCCGCGGCGGAAGTCGCGCCAGATCATGGTGGGGAAGGGTAAGCACGCGGTCGCGGTGGGCGGCGGTGCGCCGGTATCCGTGCAGTCGATGTGCACCACGGTCACCGCGGACGTGAACGCCACGCTTGCAGCAGATCGCGGAGCTGACCGCGTCCGGCTGCCAGATCGTCCGGGTCGCGGTGCCGTCCCAGGACGACGCCGACGCGCTGCCGGAAATTGCCCGCAAGTCGCAGATACCGGTGATCGCCGACATTCACTTCCAGCCGAAGTACGTGTTCGCCGCCATCGACGCGGGCTGCGGCGCGGTCCGCGTCAACCCCGGCAACATCAAGGCGTTCGACGACAAGGTCGCGGAGATCGCCCGCGCGGCCTCCGCGGCCGGGACCCCGATCCGGATCGGCGTGAACGCGGGCTCGCTCGACAAGCGCCTGCTGGCCAAGTACGGCCGGGCCACCGCCGCGGCCCTGGTGGAGTCGGCGCTGTGGGAGTGCTCCCTGTTCGAGGAGCACGGGTTCACCGACATCAAGATCTCCGTGAAGCACCATGACCCGGTCGTCATGATCGCGGCGTACCGGCAGCTGGCCCAGGCCTGCGACTACCCGCTGCACCTCGGGGTGACCGAGGCCGGGCCGGCCTTCCAGGGCACGGTCAAGTCCGCGGCCGCCTTCGGTGCGCTGCTCGCCGAGGGGATCGGGGACACCATCCGGGTGTCGCTGTCCGCGCCCCCGGTCGAGGAGGTCAAGGTGGGCACGGCGATCCTGGAGTCGCTCGGCCTGCGGGACCGCGGCCTGGAGATCGTGTCCTGCCCGTCCTGCGGCCGGGCCCAGGTTGACGTGTACACGCTGGCCGACCAGGTCACCGCGGGGCTGGAGGGCCTCGAGGTGCCGCTGCGCGTGGCGGTGATGGGCTGCGTCGTCAACGGCCCCGGCGAGGCACGCGAAGCGGACCTGGGTGTCGCCTCCGGCAACGGCAAGGGCCAGATCTTCGTCAAGGGCGAGGTCATCAAGACCGTGCCGGAGTCGCAGATCGTGGAGACCCTCATCGAGGAGGCCATGAAGCTGGCCGAGGCCATGCCGGGCGACCTGCCCCCGGCCGCCCCCGAGGTCTCCGTCTCCTGACGGCAGCCCGGCCGGCGCGGCCCGCGTCGCAGGCTCGGGCGGCCGCGGCCCGGCCGCGCCGCCCTGGCCAGCAGGCCTAGCCGCCCTGTGGCGGGCGCCGTCCGGCTCGCCGTCCGCGATGATCAGCTCGCCCACCTGCTCGCGGAGCAGGGCCCGGGCCTCCTCGTGCAGCAGGCCGTCGGTGATGAACGTGTCCACCTCGTCCAGCCCGGCGAACGAGCTCAGCCCGACGATGCCCCACTTCGTGTGGTCGGCGACGACCGTGACCCGCCGGGCGGCCTGCACGAAGGCCCGGTTGGTCTCCGCCTCCGCGAGGTTGGGCGTGGTGAGCCCGGCCGACCGGGTCGATGCCGTGGCAGCCCAGGAAGAGCAGGTCCACGTGCAGGGAGCGGATCGCGATGTCCGCGATCGGGCCGACCAGCGCGTCCGAGGGGGTGCGGACCCCGCCGGTGAGCACGACCTGGGGGGTGGCGCCGAACTGGCCGGCGGCCCGCGGCGTCCCGAAGATGCTCGCCACCCGGACCGAATTGGTCACGATCGTCAGCCCGGGCACGTCCAGCAGCTGCTGGGCCAGGGCGAACGTGGTGGTCCCCGCGGACAGCGCGATCGCGGTGCCCGGGCGTGACCAGCTCCGCGGCCGCCCGGGCGATGGCCTCCTTCTGCGGCTTTTCCAGCACCGACTTGGCCTCGAAGCCCGGCTCGTGGCTGCTCGGCGAGCCGGGCAGCACCGCCCCGCCGTGCACCTTCTCGATCAGCCCGGCCCGGGCCAGGGCCTCCAGGTCGCGGCGGATGGTCATGTCCGACACGCCGAGGCGCTGGGTGAGATCGCTGACCCGGGCGCTCCCGGCCCGCCGGATGTCCTCCAGGATCAGCGACTGTCGGTGTCTGGCGAGCATCCTGGACCTTCCTTACCCCCGGGGCGGGCATGACGGTGTGCGCGGCCGACCTGTGATGACGCCGGAACCGGATCTTTATATCTTGTGCGTTGACGATCGAGTCTGTGTGTTTTAGCTTAAGGCTCCAACAAGGGGCGCGTCGTTCCCGATCTTGTCAACCGGATTGAGAGCGCTAACCTGGGGGCGGAGCCAGCCGCCCGGGCGCCCGAATGTGGCTGAGCACCGGAGCTCCGCGGCCGCCCAGCCTCGGAACACGACAACGATTCGAGGACAGGCGATGCAGCGAAGTGCGGCCGGCTCCGGCTGCTGGGCCCCATCCTCCGGCGGAGCCCGCGGGGCGCCGGCGATCGCGGCGCTCCCCGCGGCCGGGCAGCCTCGCCGCCCCGCGGTGCTCGCGGGCTGCCCCGCATCCGCGGCAGCTTCCGCGGCCCGGCCCCGGGGGCCGGGCCACCCATCCGCTTTCCCGGCGCGCCGCGCTGTGGCGGCACGCCGAGCACTGAGGCACTTCTCCTGGAGGTAGATAGATGAAGATCGACCCCAAGGTCGACGAGGCCATCGAGACCCTCAACATGAAGGACGGCCCGACCCGCCGCCGCCTGCTCAGCGGTGCCGGGATGGTCAGCGCCTCGGCGGCCGCGGCGGGCCTGCTCGCCGCCTGCGGCGGGTCCACCCCGGCCAGCAAGGCGGCCGCGGGCACGGCCGGGAACTTCCCGAAGACCCCGGCCTGGAAGTTCTGGTACGTGAACCACGTCACCACGAACCCGTTCTTCGTGCCCACCCAGTACGGCTTCCAGGACGCGGCCGCGCTGCTCGGCCTGCCCACCCCGAAGTGGGGCGGCTCGCAGACCTCGCTGGCCTCGGAGATGGTGAGCTACTTCAACACCGCGATCTCCGCCAAGGCGGCCGGGATCGCCTACGCGGGGATCGACGCCACCTCGTTCACCACCCCGGTGGCGAACGCGATGAACGCGGGCATCCCGGTGCTCAGCTACAACGCCGACGGCCTGGTCAAGAAGGGCGTCCCGGACATCGGCACCAACCGGCTGGCGTACGTCGGCCAGGCGCTGTACATCTCCGGCCAGCAGCTGGGCAAGCAGATCAAGTCGCTGATCCCGGGCGGCGGGGACATCGCCATCTTCATCGCCACGCCCGGCTCCGGCAACATCCAGCCCCGCTACGACGGCGCGGTGTCCGTGCTCGGCAGCAGCTACACCGTGCACGAGGTGGCCACCGGGGCGGCGACCGGCCAGGAACTGTCGGCGGAGAAGGCGTTCCTGGCCGGGCACAAGACGCCTCAAGGGCGCGTTCGCGGTGGACGCGGGCTCGACCGAGCTCCTCGGCCAGGCGCTGTGCTCGAGCGGCCTGACCATCCCGAACGGCGGGTTCGACACCACGCCGACCACGCTGTCCAACATCCAGGCCGGGAAGACCGACTTCACCATCTACCAGGACCCCTACCTGCAGGGCTTCCTGCCGACGCTGTACCTCTACCTGTACAACATCTCGGGCGGCACGATCAGCCCGCCCGACACCGACACCGGCCTGACGTTCATCACCAAGTCCAACGCCAAGCCGTACACGGCGAGCAGCCGGTTCCAGGGCTCGACCAGCGCGCAGAAGTACATCCCGCGCCCGTCCGGCGCGATCAGCAACCCGATCGCCACCACCAGCACCTGATATCCGGATATCCGGGGTACTGGCAGGCATGACCGGCGGCGGGGCAGACTGGCTACGTAACTGCCAGCCTGTCCTGCCGCCGGTTGACGTGGTGAGCTGAGGGAAACTGGAGTCGACATGAGCGAGATCACCGAGCGCAGCCCGCAGGCCGTATCGCCGCCCGGCGGGCCAGCCCGCGCGGAGTGGGCCGGGCCCGATACGCAGCGCGCTCGAACATGCTGGCCCGGCAGCGCGAGGCGACGGTCTTCGTGGTGGCGGTGGTGCTGCTGCTCTACTTCGGCATCAAGTACAACTCCACGTTCGTCAGCTCGACGAACCTGGCCAACCTGCTGTCGGAGACCGCGTCACCGATCATCATCATCGCGATCGGCGAGGTGTTCCTGCTGATCTGCGGGGAGATCGACCTGTCGGTCGGCTTCGTCTACACGTTCGCGCCGTTCCTGATGCACTACCTGATCGACTTCTACCGTGTGCCGTCGTGCCGGCGATCATCATCTCGCTGCTGTTCGGCGTGGTGGTCGGCTGCGGCCAACGGCTTCCTGACCGTCACCATGGGCCTGCCCTCGTTCATCACCACGCTGGGCACCGGCTTCATCCTGCTCGGCCTCACGCTGACCACCTCGCACGCCTACCCGGCCAACGTCCCCGCCTCCTCGGCGGGCATCGGGCGCTGGATCGGCGCGGCGCCGTGGTCCCAGTTCATCTGGGCCGTCGCGCTGACCGCGATCTTCTACGTGGTGCTGAACCGGACCAAGTGGGGCCTGTACACGATCGCGACCGGCGGGAACCAGCTGGGCGCCCGGGAGGCCGGCATCAAGACCGGCCGGATCAAGTACGGCAACTTCATGCTCTGCGCCACCCTGGGCGCGCTGGTCGGCCTGCAGAACGCCTTCTACACCAACACCATCGACCCGAGCGCGGGCGGCTACCAGCCGATGTTCTACGCGGTGACCGCGGCGGTCATCGGCGGCACCGCGATGCTCGGCGGGCAGGGCACCATCCTCGGCGCGTTCCTCGGCGCGATCGTGCTGGCCACGCTGCTCAACGGGCTCAACGTCGCCGGGATCAGCGCCAACCCGCTGGACATCATCTTCGGGCGCCGCGATCCTGCTCGCCATGATCGCCAACGTCCGGCTGGCCCGGCTGCGGGCCGCAGGGAGGAACTGATGACCACAGAGCCCACGCCGCACCGCGGCGGCGCGACGGCAGCGGCGACGCGCTCCGGGTCGAGCACATCAGCAAGCGGTTCGGCGCGGTGACCGCGCTGCACGACGTCAACCTGCACCTGGGCCAGGGCGAGGTGCTCGGCCTGCTGGGCGACAACGGCGCGGGCAAGTCCACCCTGATCAAGATCATGTGCGGCTTCCAGCCGCCCTACCTCGGGCCGGATCGTCCTGGACGGCCAGGAGATCACGCTCAAGTCGGTGGACCACGCCCGCTCGCTCGGCATCGACACCGTGTACCAGGACCTGGCGCTGATCAACGAGCTCACCGTCTACCACAACATGTTCCTGAACCGGGAGCGGACCCGCTGGTCGCTGCTGTCCAACCGGAGCATGCGGCGCACCGCCCAGGAGCAGCTGGACCAGATCGGGGTGAACATCCCCTCGGTCGACGTCGGAGGTGGCCAAGCTGTCCGGTGGCCAGCGCCAGGCCATCGCGGTGGCCCGGGCGGTGTACCTCCAACGCCAAGGTGCTGCTGCTGGACGAGCCGCTGGCGGCGATGGGCGCCAAGGAAGGCGGCGATGATCCTGGAACTGGTCAAGGACCTGAAGCGCCAGGGCGAGGTCTCGATCATCATGATCACGCACAACTACGGCCAGGCTCTCGAGGTCTGCGACCGGATCAACCTGCTCCAGCACGGCGAGATCACCTTCGACAAGCTGGCCAAGGACACCTCGGTCCAGGAACTGAACGACATCGTCATCGAGGAGTACCGGCGGGCCCTGCGCGGAGCAGCAGCGGCAGCAGTCCGCCTGACCCGAGCGCCGCGGCCGCCGGGCCCGGCCGGCCGCCGGGCAGCCGGCCGGCCACGGCTGGCCGGGCGGGCCGCAGATCGGGCAAGATGGCTGTCATGCCATCGCTCCGCCGGATGACCGGCCCCGCCGGATCACGGCCGCCGCGCCGCGCCCGCCCGGCCTGGCTGGCGGCCGCTGGGCGCCGTCGGCCGCCGCCCTGCTCGCCGTGGCGGGCTGCACGCCTCGGGCGGGGCCACGACCGGGTCTCCCGTCCCCGGCGGCCCGGCGCCGGCTCCTCCGGCCCGGCGTCCGGCGCTGCACTGGCATTCCTGCTCGGCCGGGGGTGCCGAGCCTGCAGTGCGCCCGCCTCCGGGTGCCGCTGGACTACGCGCGTCCGGGCGGCCGCATGATCACCCTGGCGCTGTCCCGGGTGCCGGCCACCGCGCCAGCCAGCCAGCAGCAGGGCGACCTGCTGGTCAACCCGGGCGGCCCGGGCGGCAGCGGCCTCGGCCTCGCGGCGTACGTCGCGGACGGGCTCAGCCCGCAGGTGGCCGCCGACTACAACATCATCGGCTTCGACCCGCGCGGGGTGGGTTCCAGCGCCCCCGCCCTGACCTGTGACCCGTCCTTCTTCTCCGGCGTACGGCCGGACTACATCCCGGCCAGCGCGGCCGCGGAGCAGACCCTCATCAGCCGGGCGAAAAGCTACGCGGCGGACTGCGAGAAGCGCTACGGCTGGCTGCTGCCCTACATGACGATCGCAGGACGCGGCCCGGGACATGGACTCGATCCGGGCCGCGCTCGGCGTCCCGAAGATCAGTTACTTCGGCTACTCCTACGGGACCTACCTGGGCCAGGTGTACGCCACGCTGTTCCCGCACCACCTGCGCCGCATGGTCCTGGACAGCACGGTGGACCCCACCGGGGCCTGGTACGCCGACAACATCGCCCAGGACTACGCGTTCGAGGGCCGGATGGAGGCGTTCTTCGCCTGGGTCGCGGCGCACAACGCCACCTACGGGCTGGGCAGCACCCGGGCCGCGGTGGATCAGGCCTGGTACCGGGCCCGGGCGCGGCTCCAGGCCCACCCGGTCAACGGCCGGATCGGCGCGGACGACTTCGACGACACGTTCCTGCAGGGCGGGTACAGCAACGCGCTGTGGCCCGGCCTGGCCGCGGCGCTGTCCGCCTACCTGCACAGCGGCGTCCACCAGCCAGCTGGTCAGCCAGTACCAGCAGGAGGGCGTGCAGAGCGAGAACGAGTTCGCGGTCTACAACGCGGTGGAGTGCAGCGACGTGAACTGGCCGCGGAGCTGGGCCAGGTGGAACTCCGACACCCGGCGGGTGTACCGGACCGCGCCGTTCCAGGCCTGGGACAACGCCTGGTTCAACGCCTCCTGCGCGTTCTGGCCGGTGCGCGGGCCCGCGCACCCGCTGCAGATCAAGGGGGCGGGCCTGCCGGGCATCCTGATGCTCCAGGGCACCCTGGACGCGGCCACCCCGTACGCGGGCGCGCAGGCCGCGCACCGGCTGCTGCCCAGCGCCCGGATGGTGGTGGTGCGAAGGCGGCGGGAATCACGGCCAGTCCCTGGCCCAGCCGCCTAACACCTGCGTCGACGGCTACCTGAACCGTTACCTGGCCACCGGCGCGCTGCCCAGCGGCCCCGGGCCTGGTCAACGCCACCTGCCCGGCCCTGCCGCCGCCCTCGCCGGCCAGCTGACCCTGCCTTGGCGGGCATTCCTCGATGACGGACCGATACGCTGGGAGGGTGCTGCGCACCAAGGCGTCGCGGTCCTCATCGCTGCGCCTGCTCAACGACCGCGATCGCGACGACGTGCTGGAGTTGTGCGACCGCGACCCGGTGGTGAACGTCTTCGTCAGCTCCCGGGTCCATGAGGCAGGCCTCGACCCGGTCCGGCTCGGCGGCCAGATGTGGGGCTTCGTGCCCGGCGGCAAGCTGACCTCAGCCTGCTACGCCGGGGCCAACCTGGTCCCGGTCGGGGCGACCCCGGCCGCCGCCGACCGCCTTCGCCGGGCGGGCCCGGCTGCAGGGCACGGCGCTGCTCGTCCATCGTGGGCCCGGCGGAAGCCGTCGGGCAGATGTGGGAACTGCTGCGCCCCTACTGGGGCCAGCCCCGGGAGATCCGGGAAGCACAGCCGGTCATGGCGATCTCCGGCCCGCCGCGGGTGGCCGCCGACCCGGATCTGCGCCGGGTCCGGCCCAGCGAGCTCGACGTGCTGCTGCCCGGCCTCGGTGGCCATGTTCACCGAGGAAGTCGGGGTATCCCCGCTCGGCCCGGACGGCGGGGCCGCCTACCGGGCCCGGGTGGCTGAGCTGATCGCGCTGGGACGGGCGTTCGCCCGGATCGAGGACGGCCGGGTGATGTTCAAGGCCGAGGTCGGGGCCGTCACCCCGCACGCCTGCCAGGTGCAGGGAGTCTGGGTGCGGCCGGAGCTGCGGGGCCAGGGGCTCGCCGTGGCCGGGATGGCCGCGGTGGTGCAGGAGGCGCTGCGGTCCATCGCGCCCGTGGTGTCCCTCTACGTCAACGACTTCAACGCCCCGGCCCGCGCCGTCTACCGCAAAGTCGGCTTCACCGAGCAAGCCACCCTGACCTCAATCCTCTTCTGAGCGCTCCGCGGGCGCCGGGCGCCGGTGCAGGCCCCTGCTCGCCGGAGGCGTGCCGCCGAGGCGAATGGCGGGGGAGTCCAGGGGGGTCGCCCGCCCCGGACTAATGAGCCCGGAGGGACGGGCGCCGCCAGGCGGTCCGTCCCCCCGGCCCCCTGTCGCCGTCTCGCCCGTAGCCCGAACTCCCCTCCCGGCGAGATCTGCACGTAGGCTAGACGCGTACTTCGCACTAAGTTCGACACAGAGCAGATAGAGCCATGACGTGACTGAGCCGCAGCTCGCGGCGGGCCGTGAAGCCGCCGGGCGTTACCTGCGCGAATTACTGCTGCGCCCGGGCCGGTACCGCCAGCTCTGGGAATCTCACGCACAGCGATCACGGCCCGGTGCGATCAATCACCTCGCCGTCGCGGACGTGCTGGCGCAGTACCTCTGGAATTCACCCCGCGCGGGCGGCCATTCCGATGTGCTGCCGCATCAGCTCAAGGACACCGTGGGCCGGGCGCTGTCCGGCAAGGTGCTGAGCCGCGCCACGCTGAGCCTGTTCGTGGCCGCGTTCGGGTTCTCCGGCCAGGAGCAGGAGCGGCTCTGGCGGCTGTGGCGCGGCACCGGCCGGATCACCGTCCTGGCCGGGCCGCGGGCGATGCGCTCCGGGGCGGCCGCCCAGGTGGCGGGGGTGCTCGGCCCGCGCCGGCACCAGACCGTCTCCCTGCACGATCACGTGTACGCCGACGCCGACCGCAGGCTGGCCCGGACCCGGACGCTTCAGGTGGTCGAGGCCCTGACCGACGGCCTGGACCGGATCCCGTACCTGTACGACACCAACGCGGTCACGCTGGAACTCGGGCAGGGCTGCGCGGGGGCGCCCGGGCCGGTCCGCCGGATCGGCGAATCTCTACGGCACCGACATCCGCCTGGCCCGCTCACTCAGCCTGGGCGAGACGATCACCCTGGAGTACTGGACGTCGTACCACTACGAAGGCGAACTCCGCCGATCCGGACGAGCGGCAGTACCGCCGGGCGGTGATGAACACGCTGGAAAACTTCGACATGCGCATCCAGTTCCACCCCGACCAGCTGCCGGACGCGGTGTGGTGGGCGGTCTGGGACGGGGTCGAGGGCCGGGTCCTGGAACAGGAGCAGGTCACCCCGGACAGCCAGCACTCGGTGCACCGCTACCTGCGGTCGCTGGAGCGGTCGGTGGTGGGCTTCCACTGGCGCTGGGAGCCAGCCGGCGCCATGCCCTAGCATCGGCAGCGTGTCTGATGCGCAGAAGGCGGTGATCGCGGCCGGCGAGGCCGCCCGCGACAGCGCCGCGAGCCTCGCCCATGCCGCCGGCGATGTCATCAACCAGGCGCTGCGGGAGATGGCCGCCCGGCTCTCCGAGCGGGCCGGGGAAATCCTCGCGGCCAACGCCGGGGACATGGCCGACGGCGAGGCCGCGGGCCTCGGGCCGGGCCTGCTGGACCGGCTCCGCCTCGACCAGGGCCGGATGCAGGAGATGGCCCGCCAGATCGGCCTGCTGGCGGACGCGCCGTTCCCGGCCGAGATGACCCCCCTGGGCGACATGGCCGGCGGCCCGTCCGGGACCAGGCTGCGGCTGGCCGAGCGGCGGGTGCCGGTCGGCGTGATCGGCGCGAACTTCGAGGCCCGGCCCAACGTGACCATCGACATCGCCTCCCAGCTGCTCAAGTCCCGCAACGCCGGGGTGCTGCGCACCGGGGGCGCGGCGCTGCGGTCCGCCGCGGCCCTCGCGGACCACGTGATCGCCCCCGCGGCGGAGGCCGCCGGGCTGGACCCGCGGGTGGTGCAGCTGGTCCGCTCCGCGGACCGGGAAGCCGCGGTCGAGCTGGTCCGCCAGCCCGGGCTGATCCCGCTGGTCATCCTGCGCGGCAGCGGGGAGACCACGCGCAGCCTGGCCGCCGAGGCGGCCCGGGCCGGGGTACGCACGCTCGCGCACGCCGACGGGGGCGGCGTGCTCTACCTGGACCGCGCCGCCGATCCGGCGCTGGCCGCCGAGATCGTCACCAGCAGCCTCGACCGGCTCGGCGTGTGCAACCGGCTGAACCTCCTGCTGATCGACGCGCAGGCCTGGGACGAGCTGCTGGAGACGGTGCTCGGGCCGGTCCGCGCGCTGGGCATCACACCCTCGCTGCCGCCGCACGGCCACCCGCTGGGCCACGAGTGGGCCCTGGACGCCGGCCACGAGGCCACCCTGACCATCGCGCCGGCGGACGGCCCGGCGGCGGCCGCCCGGCTGGCCAACGACAGCACGTCCGGCCTCGCGGCCGGCATCGTCACCGCCGATCCCGCCGCGGCCCGCGAGTTCCTCGACGCCTACCGGGGCACCGGCGCGTTCTGGAACGCCACCACCCGGCTGCTCGACGGGTTCAAGCTGCGCGGCGTCCCGGAGACGGGCATCAACGTGGACCACGTGCCCGGCCCGCGCGGCCCGGTCACCTTCCAGGATCTGTGCCTGCGGCAGTACGTGGTCATCCCGGCCTGAATCACCCGGCCGTAACCCCCCGACCTGCGGCGGGTTACGGGGCAGTAGCCTCCCGGCCCGGCGGCGGTTATCCTGACCGGGCCACGGGCCACGGGCAGGGGGCCACCGGCCAGATGGTGCGCTAGGGACACGGCCTGACCCGGCGCCGGAGCCGGGCCTGCCGTGCGTCACGACGGAGACGCTGGTGAGCTGGTGCAGCCGGTCGGCCGAGCCCCGCGGGCGGCCGGCCCTGCTCGAAGTCAGCAGGCTCAGCAAGAGCTTCGGCCCGCTCACCGTGCTCCGCGAGGTCAGCCTCCAGGTGGGGCAGGGTGAGATCGTCGCCGTGGCCGGCGGGAACGGCGCCGGCAAGTCCACCCTGATCGGGACCATCGCCGGGGTGCTCGACGCGGACGCGGGCGACGTGCGGTTCGCCGGGCGGCCCATGCCGTCCCGGCCCCGCCAGGTCCGCCGGGCCGGCATCGAGACCGTCTGGCAGGAGCACGGGCTCTGCGACGACCTGGACGCGGTGGCCAACATCTTCCTCGGCCGCCCGGGCCGCTGGGTGGTCCCGGAGTCGGCCCTGCGCGAGCAGGCCGCCGCGCTGCTGAGCCGGGTCGGCGCCCGTGACCTGCGACTGGATGTCCCGCTCCGGGTCCTGTCCCGCGGCCAGCGCCAGCTGGTCGCGGTGGCCCGCGCCCTGCTCACGCCGCCGCGCCTGCTGGTGATGGACGAGCCGACCGCCTCCCTGGGCGTGGCCGAGACCGCGCTGGTGGAGCTGATCCTGCGGGAAGCCCGCGACGCCGGAGCGAGCGTGCTGCTCGCCACGCACGACCTGGAGCAGGTCTTCACGCTGGCCGACCGGATCATCGTGCTCCGCGACGGTGCCGCCGTCGCCGACGTGTCCCCGGTGGAGGTCCAGCGCAGTGACCTGGTGGCGCTCATGTCGGGCGTGGAGGCCGACTCCATCGCCAGCCGCCAGATCAGGCGGCTGCAGAGCCTGGCCGACCAGCTGTCCGAGGCCGAGCCCGCCGCCTCGCTCCCGCTGATCGTGTCGGCCATGGCCGGGGCGCTCGAGGTGGACATGCTCTGCGTGCACCTGCTGGAGACCGCCGGGGAGCAGCCCGTGCTGCGCCGGCTGGCCGCGACCGGGCTGCCCGCGGAACTGCTGGACCTGAACGCGGCCCTCCCGGTCGGCCCGGAGGGCGGCCCGGCCGGGCTGGCCGCCGCGGGCGGCGCCGTCGTGGTCGTGGACAACCTGCAGACCCGGGCCAGCTGGCCGGCGGGCGCGGCCGCGGCCGCCGCCTCGGGCGTGCGGAGCGCCTGGGCCGCTCCCATCCTGGGCAGCGACGGGGTGCTGGGCACGGTGTCCGGCTACGCCACCTCCCCGGGGAACCCGGCCCCGGAGCGGCTCGAGCTGGCCACCATCTACCTGCGCTACGCGGCGTCCGCCATCGAGCGGGAGCGGCTGCTCACCGAGGTGTCCCGGCGCAACCGGGTGCTGGAATCGCTGCGCGGGCTGCTGGAGAGCCTGGCCGGGCCGGAGCGGCTGCAGGGCGGCCTGGAGATCTCGCTGCTGGCCCTGCTGGACGGGCTGGGCGCGGACACCGCGGCGGTGATGGCCGCCGACGGCGATCCGCCCGGCTGCCGGTGCGTCGCGGGGGAGAGCGGCCCCGGCGTCAGGCCCGGGCTGGCGGCCGCGGCCACGGCCGTGCTGTCCGCCGGGGACGACGTCCCGGCCCGGCTGGTGGAACCCGGGCTGGCCGCGGGCTCGCTCCGGCTGCCCGGCCAGCGGGGGGCGCTGGTCGCCTGGTGGAGCCCGGGCAAGACCGTTACCGAGGACGCCCTGGAGCTGCTGGACGACGCGAGCCGGTCGCTGGCCCTGGCCATGGAGCGGGAGTCGCTGGAGACAGCCCGGCGGGAAGCGGCCGCCCTGCGCCGGTCGCAGAGCATCCAGCGGGACATGCTCTCCTCGCTCAGCCATGAGCTGCGCACCCCGCTGACCGCCATCCGCGGTTACGCCTCCACCCTGTGCCAGCCCGACCTGACCTGGAACCCCGAGGCGACCCGGCGGTTCCTGGGCTCGATCGCCGCGGAGTCGGCGCGGATGGAACGCCTGGTCGGCGACCTGCTTGATTCGACCGCGATCGAATCCGGCGTGCTGCGGCTGCAGCGCGACTGGTGTGACCTGGCGCTGGTCGTCAGCGCCGCGGCGAACTGCCTGTCCCGGGGGCCCGCGGTGCGGATCCACGTGACCGCCGGCCTGGAGCCGGTCTGGGCCGACCATGACCGGCTGGAGCAGGTCTTCGTCAACCTGCTGGAGAACGCGGCCAGCCACGGCGCGTCGCCGCGGGGCACGGACGTCACCGTCCGGGCTGGCGGCCCGCCCGGCTGGGCCGAGGTCGAGATCACTGACTACGGGGCGGGCATCCCGGCCGGGCTGGCCGGGAAGATCTTCGAGCCGCGGGTCCGGGGCACCACCGAGGTGGCGGGGACCGGGCTGGGGCTGCCCATCGCACGGGGGATCGTCGAAGCGCACGGCGGCACCCTCGTGGTGGCGCCGGCGGACCCCGGGGCGTCCTTCGTGGTCGCGCTCCCGGCCGATCCGCCGCCAGGATCCACCGGCGAGCCGGCCGGGGCGTCCTGGAGCGTGGTGGAGGAACCGGAGGAAGTACGTGGTGGCTGACAAGACGGTCGTGCTCATCGTGGAGGACGACCAGAACATCGTCGACCTGGTCCGGTCCAACCTGTCCGCCCGCGGTCACGACGTGATCGTGTCCAAGGACGGGACCGGGGTCAGCGAGGCGCTCCAGGCGCGCGGCCTCGACGTTGTGCTGCTGGACCTGATGCTGCCCGGGCGGGACGGCTTCGAGCTGTGCCGGGAAATCCGCGAGCAGTCCGGGGTGGGCATCATCGTGCTGTCCGCCCGCCGCGCCGAGACCGACAAGGTCCGCGCGCTCAACCTGGGCGCCGACGACTACATGACCAAGCCGTTCGGCATCGAGGAACTCCTGGCCCGGATCAACGCCACGCTGCGGCGCAGCAAGCCGTCGGCTGACGGCCGGCCGGAGCCGAGCGTCGTGCGGATCGGCGACGTCGAGATCGACCTGGAGCGGCGGCGGGTCACCAAGGCCGGCGGCCTGGTGCACCTGACCCCGACCGAGTTCGCGCTGCTCCGCCAGTTCGCGGTCAGCCCGGGTGAGCTGCTGACCCACGCCACGCTGCTGCGCCGGGTCTGGGGCCCCGGCTACGAGACGCAGACCGAGTACACCCGGGTGTACGTCGGGCGGCTGCGGGCCAAGCTCGAGCGGGCCGGCGACGAGCCGCTGTTCATCACCGAGCCGCGCTCCGGCTACCGGTTCGCCACGGCATGACGGCGGCCCGCGCTCCGCGCCCCCGCAGGCGGGGCCGGCCATGAGCCCGCCCCGCGCCGGGCCGCTGGCCAGCGTGCTGCTGGCTGCCCTGGCCACGGCCGGGCTGGCGGGCGGCGGGTTAACCGGCTGCGGCCGGCCCCCCGCGCCCCGGTCCGCGGCCGCCCAGAAGGTGGTGATCCCCTCAGTCTCGTCCCGGTCCTTCACCACCGGCTTCTCGATGATGCGCCGGCTGAGGGCGCTCAGCCGGCTCGGTACCGGCAAGATCGGGGTGCTGCTGCCGGACACCACCACCTCGCCGCGCTACACCGAATTCGACGCCCCCTACCTGGCCCGCGCGCTGCAGGAGGCCGGGCTGAGCCGCAGCCAGTTCATCATCACCAACGCGCAGGGCAGCGACGCCACCGAGCAGGCGCAGGCCGAGTCGGACATGACCCAGGGCGCCACCGTGCTGCTGCTGGATCCCATCGACTCGGGGGTGGGCGCGTCGATCGAGTCGGCGGCCGCCTCGCTCGGCGTGAAGGTGATCGACTACGACCGGATGACGCTCGGCGGCGCCCGGGCTTACTACGTGAGCTTCGACAACGTCGCCGTGGGTGCGCTGATGGCCCGCGGGCTGGTGAGCTGCATCCGGGCCTGGCACGTGCGCCACCCGGACGTGCTGGTGATGCGCGGGGCGCCGACCGACAACAACGCCACCCTGTTCGCCCGCGGATACGACCAGGTGCTCCGGCCGTACTTCGCCTCGGGCCGCTACGCCGACGCGGGCCAGCCGCCGGGCAGCTGGGACCCGACCACCGCGCAGACCACGTTCGAGGAGCAGTACACCGCGAACAGCAAGATCTCGGCGGTGCTCACCCCGAACGACGACACGGCCAGCGCGGTCATCTCCTACCTCAAGACGCTGAACACCCCGCCCCGCACCCTCCCCACCACCGGGCAGGACGCGACCCCGGCCGGGCTGGCCAACGTGCTGGCCGGCTACGAGTGCGGCACCGTGTACAAGCCGATCTACCTGGAGGCGCAGGCGGCCGCGGCGCTCACCCTGTACCTGAGGGCCGGCCTGGCCCCGCCGGCCAGCCTGGTCAACGGCGCCACCTTCGATCCGACCAGCCGGGTCCGGGTGCCCTCCGTGCTGCTGCGGCCGGTGTGGGTGACCGCGGCCAGCATGGCGGCCACGGTCATCAGGGACCGGTTCGTGACCGCCGCGCAGCTCTGCGCGGGTTCCCTGCGGGCCGCCTGCCGCCGGGCCGGGATCGCGGGCTGAGCGCGGATGGCCCGGGCAGACATCACGGTGCCGCGCCGCGCCGCGGCGGCCTGGCTGGCGCCAGGCGAGAGCGGCGCCGTCTCCGTGATCACCGGCCTGGTCGTCATCGGGGTCGTCTTCCAGTCGCTGAACCGGCACTTCCTGTCCCCGGTGAACCTCACCGACCTGCTCATCCAGGGGGCGGTGTTCATGCTGCTGGGGATGAGCGAGGTGTTCGCGCTGCTGCTCGGGGACATCGACCTGTCGATCGGGTTCGTCTCCGGGATCGGCGGGGTGCTCACGGCCGAACTGCTCACCGGGTCCCGCGACTGGCCCTGGTGGGCAGCGGTGATCACCGCCCTGCTGGTCACCACGGCCATCGGCGCGCTGCAGGGCACCCTGATCGCCCGGCTGCGGCTGCCCTCGTTCGTGGTGACCCTGGCCGGCCTGCTCGCCTGCCAGGGCGTGATGATCTGGATCCTCGGCTCGGGCGGGACCCTGCCCATCTCGGACAACGTCATCAACGACCTGGCCAACGGCTGCCTCACGCCGGCCGCGAGCTGGCTGCTCATGGCGGCCATCGTCGCCGCGTTCGCGGTGCTGACCATCCGGCGCGACGCTGAGCGGCGGGCCGGCGGCGCGGCTGGGCCGCCGGCCAGCCGCACCGCCGCCAAGGTTGCCGCGGCCGCCGCGGCCGGCGTCGCCATCGTGGCGGTGTGCGACACCAACCGCGGCGTGCTCAGCCCGGTCCGCGGCGTGCCGTGGGTGGTGCTCATCGTCCTGGGCGTCCTCTTCGCCTGGTCGTTCCTGCTTAACCGGACCCGGTTCGGCCGGGACGTGCACGCGATCGGCAGCAACGCGGAAGCCGCCCGGCGGGCCGGGGTCAGCCTGGCCGGAATCCGGACCGTGTGCTTCGCCCTGGCCGGCCTGACCGCCGGCGTGGGCGGCATCATCTACGCCTCCGAGCTGCGGTCGGTGTCGTCCGGGACGGACGGCGCCACGCTCGTGCTGTACGCGGTGGCCGCCGCGGTGATCGGCGGGACCAGCCTGTTCGGCGGGCGGGGCAAGCCGCTGGACGGGGTGCTGGGCGGGCTCGTCATCGCGGCCATCTACAACGGCATCTACCTGCTCGGGATGAGCGCCGCGGCGCAGGACCTGATCTTCGCGCTGGTGCTGCTGGCCGCGGTGAGCGCGGACGTGCTGGCCCGCCGGGGCCCGGCCAGCCGCCGGGCCTGATGCCCGGGTCCCCGGCGGTTCGGTGCCGAGGCCGGGGAGACGGGCCTCCGCGGGCCGGCGGAAAACGGGTGACCGGCCGGCGCCGGCCTTGGCTAGCTCCCGTCTCTTGTGCCCACACCCTGCCATCGAGGTGATGACCCATGCCCTCGGCCCGCGGGACGCAGCATGACCCGCCGCCCGATCCCCCGGCCCCTGACACTCCCCGCCGCCCCCGTCGCGCCGCCGGCGCGGACGGCGGCCCCGGCCCCGATCCGGTCCTCGTTGCGGAACGTGAATACCTCAGCCAGTCGCGGCGGTTCCTGCGGCTGATGCGCGAGGACGTGCTCTCGCTCCGGGCCCTGGGCGGCGACCCCGTCTCCGAGGAGTACCTGAAAGCCGACCTGTACCGGCGCGCCGAAGCGCTCAGCGACCTGCCGGACACCCCGCTGTTCTTCGGCCGGCTGGACTACGCGCCGGACCGTCCCGGCGGGCGAGTTCGCGGGCGAGCGGTTCCACGTCGGCCGGCGGCACGTGCACGACCAGGACGGCCATCCGGTCGTGGTCGACTGGCGGGCGCCCGTGTCCCGCCCGTTCTACCGGGCCAGCCCGGCCGACCCGATGGGGCTGGAGCTGCGCCGCCGGTTCGGGTTCTCCGGCGGCGAGCTGACCGCGCACGAGGACGAGGTGTTCACCGGCGCCCGGCGCGGCAGCGCCGCGCCGGCCCGCGGTCAGCCGCATCCTCATCGAGGAGATCGAGCGGCCCCGGTCCGGGCCGATGCGCGACATCGTGGCCACCATCGCCCCGGACCAGGACGACATCGTCCGGGCCGGGCCGGACCACACGCTGTGCGTGCAGGGCGCCCCCGGAACCGGCAAGACCGCGGTCGGCCTGCACCGGATCGCCTACCTGCTCTACGCCTACGCCGGCCGGATGACCCGGGGCGGGGTCCTGGTCATCGGGCCGAACCGCGCCTTCCTCTCCTACATCCGCAACGTGCTGCCCGCCCTCGGCGAGGTGGACGTCACCCAGACCACCCTGGCCGACCTGCTGGCCCGGGTACCGGTCCGGGCCCGCGACACCGCCCGGCCGCGCAGGTCAAGGGCGACGCCCGGATGGCCGAGGTGCTGCACCGGGCGCTCTGGGCCGGGCTGCGCGAGCCCGCCGAGCCGGTCGTGGTGGTCCGCGGCTCCCGGCGCTGGCGGGTCGGCCCCGGCGAGCTGGCCGAGCTCGTCGCGGAGCTGCGCGACCGCGGGGTCCGCTACGCCGCCGGCCGGGAGATGCTGGGCCACCGGATCGCGCACGTCATCCTGACCCGGATGGAGGCCGCCGGGGAGACCTGCGACGACCGGACCCATGAGGCAGTGCGGCGGACCCGGCCGGTGCGCGCCGCCGTGGACGCCATCTGGCCCAAGGCGGACCCGGTGCGGCTGGTGCTGCGGCTGCTGTCCGACCCGGAGCTGCTGGCCCGGGCCGCGGACGGGCTGCTCGACGACGCCGAGCAGCAGGCCATCCGCTGGGATCCGGCCGCCCCGCGGGCCGGCCTCGGCCCGCTGGAGCACGGCGGACGCGGTCCTGGTCGACGAGGCCAGCGACCTGATCGAGCGGACCCCCAGCCTGGCCCACGTGGTGCTGGACGAGGCGCAGGACCTGTCCCCGATGGAGTGCCGCGCGATCGGCCGCCGGTGCGCCACCGGGTCGGCCACCGTGCTCGGCGACCTGGCCCAGAGCACCGCCCCCGCCGCGGCCGGCAGCTGGCCCGGGCTGCTCGCCCACCTCGGCAAGCCCGGCGCCGAGGTCCGGGTGCTGGAGACCGGGTACCGGGTGCCGCGGCAGATCCTCGACTACGCCAACCAGCTGCTCGGCGCGCTCGCCCCGGGCCTGGCCCCGGCCCGGTCGCTGCGCCAGGACCCGGGCGCGCTGACCGTCCGGCAGCGGCCCGCCGGCGGCGCTGCCCGCCGCCCTGGCCGCCGCCTGCGCCGCCGCGCTGGACGAGCCCGGGTCCACCGCCGTGATCGCGGCCGACGACCAGGTGCCGGCGCTGGCCCGGCGCTCGGCGCGGCCGGGGTGCGGCACAGCGTGCTGGACGGGTCCGTGGACGGGCTGGCCGGCGGCGGGCTCGTGGTGGTGCCCGGTCACCCTGGCCAAGGGCCTGGAGTTCGACCACGTCATCGTGGTCGAGCCGGGCCGGATCGCCGCCGCCGAGGCCCGCGGCCTGCACCGGCTCTACGTCGCGCTGACCCGGGCCGTCTCCCGGCTCACCGTTCTCCACACCGAGCCGCTCCCCGCGCCGCTACCTGGCGGGGCCCGCCGGCGGCTACTGGTCCTTGATCACCGAGGTGATCAGCGCGGCCGAGTCGGCGAAGGACAGCGCGGTGGCGCGCAGGTGGTTGAAGAACATGTTGTAGCGGTCCACTTCCTCGACGTTCTCCACGTACAGCGCGCTGGTCAGGTCCTCCAGGTAGACGACGTCCGGGTCGGCCCGCTCCGGGAAGGCCAGGATCACGAACGGCCGTCCCATGGCCGGGTGGGCCCCGGCCCCGAACGGCAGCACCTGGATCGCGACGTTCGGCAGGGCGCTCATCTCCAGCAGGTGCTCCAGCTGCAGCCGCATCAGCCCCGACCCGCCGACGCGGCGGTGCAGCGCCGCCTCGTCGAGCACCGCCCACAGCTGGGGCGGCTCCTCGGTGAGCAGGGTGGGCTGGCGGGCCATCCGGACGGCGACGTTGCGCTCCACCGCCTCCGGGGCACCGTCCACCGCCCCCGCGGCGATCACCGCGCGGGCGTAATCCTCGGTCTGGAGCAGCCCCGGGATCAGCGTGACCTCGTAGATCCGGATCTCCGAGGCCGCGCTCTCCAGCCCGATGTAGGTGGCGAACCGCGGCTCGATGGCGTCGCTGTACGCGTGCCACCAGCCCTTCTGCCGCGACTCGCGGGCGAGTTGGACCAGGCTGTCCTGCTGTGGCACGGGCACGCCGTAAAGCTGGAGCATGTCGCGGACGTCCCGGGGTGAGACAGATACCCGGCCGGTCTCGATCCGGCTGATTTTGGACGTCGAGCACTCCAGGTGCTCGGCGACTTCCTCACAGGTCAGGCCGGCCGCATCGCGGAACCGGCGCAGCTCCAGCGCGAGCCGGCGGCGCCGGACGGTGGGGCTCTGCTGAGTGGCCGTGGGGATCTCCTTCTGTCCGGTATAGGCCTTGCCTTCAGTGTGGCACCTGCCACAGGCCACCCGTGCCGCTTAACCGGAGCAGGACCACGTTCCCGGCGAGATAAGTCCTCACCTGGGCATAAGCGGTTCCGGCGGGTGCCGGGCTTGGCCCGTTACAGGGCATTCGTCAGCCTGCGGGCCAAGGTTTGGGCCTGCGCGCCGCATTCGGGCGCGGCCACCCGGCCGCCGGTAACCTGCGCGGCGGAACGTGCGAAGTCCTGAATGCATATTGCAAATAGCAATCGCACGCGGCATCCTGGTCTAGGCACTCTTCGCTGTCGTCTGATTACTAGAGGTGATTTTGATGGTCATGGGGGCTCCTCAGGTGAGTTCCCTGTCGCCGCCGGACCAGGCCTACCTGGACCAGCTGGACAGGTTGGCGCCCGAGCTGGCCAGGCAGGGGATGACCACGAACCTGATGGCCCCGCGGGCCGGGTACCGAGCCTGCGGGTGGTCAACCCCGCCGCGCCGGCGCTGGCCGAGGACGTCTACGCGGGCTGCTGCGAAGACGGCAGCTGGTGGTTCTGGTGGTCCTGGGCCGAGCGGATCGCGGCCGCCACCGAGCTGGAGCGCGCGGCGGAACGGGTCGCTCACGTCCTGTCCGCGCCCCACGGCAGCTGAGTACCGGCGCCGGGGCTGACGGCCCCAGGGGGATGCACCCGGGGGAGCACCGGCGGCCGCGGCCGTGCGCGGGCTGGCCCGCGGCCGCGGCTGGCCCGGCGACCGGCGCGGCGGTGCTGGCGCCGCCGGGGGAATTACGGCGAGGCTGATGGCCGGGCCGCGCCGTTCCCGGGCCGCGGGCAGGCCGGGGAAAGCCATGGTCCGGCCCAGCCAGGCCGTCGCGCGCAGCGCGCAGCCGCGGGCCTGCGCGGCACCCCAGGCCCGCAGCCCGGGTCGTCCAGCGCGACGATGCCCAGGTAGGCCGCGGCGACCCGGTTCTCCAGGTAACCCGCGAGCGAGATCGCGGCCCGGGTGCCGTGCACCGGGAACGGCAGCTGATAGGCGGCCCGGGCGGCGGCCGGCTTGGCGCCCAGGCGTGGTCAGCATGGCTTCCAGCTGTCCCGGGCGACCTCGTGCTCGGTCCAGTCCCGCAGGGCCAGGTCCCGGGCCGCGGTGCCCAGCTGGGCACCGGCCACCCCGTAGCCGTAGATGGCCGCGTTCACCGCGGCGAGCGCGGCCTGCAGCGCGGCCACCGCGCGCGGCCCCGCGGCCGGGCCTGCAGCGGACGTGCCGCCGGACCGTGGCGGGACCGTCGGCTGGCGGACCCGTGCTGCTGGTCATCCGGCCGCCCGGTGCGTCCGCAGCAGCAGGGCGTGGCTGGCCTCGGAGGCCGCGATGCTCGCCAGCAGCTGGGCCAGGGCCGGGGGAGCCAGCGCCAGCCAGCCGGCCTGCGAGCTGGCCGCCGCGGTCTCGTCCGCCTCCAGGCCGGCGAGCGTGGCCGCGGGCGGCGACCCCGTGCCGGCCGGCGCGGAGACCGAGGGGGGGCCCCGCGGGGTGGCCCCGGGCCGGACGGCTCGATGAGCATCGACGTCAGCCGGGCCAGGTGCTCGCGGTGCTGGGCGAGCAGCGGGCCGAGCGTGCCGGCCAGTGCCGGCGACCCGGCCATGCCGCCCGGTACCGGGCGATCAGCGCCTGCTCCGTGCGGATCGCGGCCTCGCAGCACGGCCACGTCCGGCCCGGCTGTCGGCGGGGTGCCGAGCGCCCCCACGCCTTTGCAGCCCGCCGCCACCAGCGGCACCGCCGCCGCGGCCGCGGCGAGCACGCTGCGCCGTCTCAGGTCTGCCCGCACCGCTCCTCCAGTCCCTGTCCCCGGGTGCTCCCGCTGAGCGTAGGGGCAGCCGGGCAGTGCCCGCGGGGCGCCACCCCGGATGGCCGCACCGGGCTTCCGCCGGCCGCCGGCGCCGGCGCGGCGGGGCAAATCTCAACTGCCGGGCGAGCCGGGCGCGGACCGGGCGAGTCCCCTGCGCGGGACGGTTAGGCTAGATCGCGCCAGACAACAGCACAGGTCGCGGACGAGGAGGTCGTGATGCGTGGTGAATCCCGTCACGTACCGTCACGCCCGCGTTCAGCCGGCCGTGCGGAGGGCCAGCCGAGACCGCACGGCTGACCCGGGTGCTCGAGCCGGCCGTCCGCGTCGGCGGGCCTGGACCTGGAGTCGGTGAAGGTGGCGGCGGCCGGCCGGCGCCGCCTGCTCCGCGTCGTGGTGGACGCCGACCGCGCGTCCCAGCCTGGATGACATCGCCGAGCTCAGCCGCTCGCTGTCCAAGGAGCTGGACGACTCCGGGGTGATGGGCGAGGCCGCCTACACGCTGGAGGTCAGCTCGCCCGGGGTGGACCGCCCGCTGACCGAGACACGGCACTGGCGCCGCGCCCAGGGCCGGCTGGTGCGCGTCCCGCTGGCCCCCGGGGCGCCGGGGCAGCCGGGCACCGTCGAGGGCAGGGTGATCACCGCCGGGCCGGACGGGGTGCTCCTCGACGTCGCCGGCCAGCAGCGCGAGTTCGGCTACCAGGAACTGGGACCCGGCCAGGTGCAGGTCGAGTTCGGCGGCGGGGCCCCGCCCCGACGACGAGCCGGGGGACGAGGGGGAGCCCGATGGACATTGACTTGAGCGTCCTGCGCAGCCTGGAGAGCGAGAAGGACATCTCGATGGACCTGGCCATCAAGGCCATCGAGGATGCGCTGCTGCGGGCCTATCACTCCACCGCGGGTGCCGCGCCCACGGCCCGGGTCGAGATCGACCGCGGCAGCGGCCACGTCACCGTCTGGGCCACTGAGCCCGCCGAGGACGGCGGGGCGGCCCGCGAGTACGACGACACCCCCGACGGGTTCGGCCGGATCGCCGCCACCACCGCGCGCCAGGTCATCCTGCAGCGGCTGCGCGACGCCGAGGATGAGCTCACCTTCGGCGAGTACGCCGGCCGGGAGGGCGACATCGTGGCGGGCGTCATCCAGCAGGGCAAGGACCCGCGGGCGGTGCTGGTCAACCTGGGCAAGATCGAGGCCATCCTGCCCCCGACGGAGCAGGTCCCCGGGGAGCGTTACGCCCACGGTGAACGGCTCCGCTGTTACGTGCTGCACGTGCGCAAGGGGTACCGGGGCCCCTCGATCACCCTGTCGCGGACCCACCCGAACCTGGTGAAGAAGCTGTTCGCGCTGGAAGTGCCGGAGATCGCCTCGGGAGCGGTGGACATCGTGGCCATCGCGCGCGAGGCGGGCCACCGGACGAAGATCGCGGTCAGCTCGCACCAGCCGGGGGTGAACGCGAAGGGAGCGTGCATCGGGCCGATGGGCAGCCGGGTGCGCAACGTCATGACCGAGCTGCACGGGGAGAAGATCGACATCGTCGACTACTCCGACGACCCGCCCCAGTTCGTGGCCAACGCGCTGTCCCCGGCCCGGGTGCTGCGGGTGAACGTGGTGGACGCGGCGGCCAGGGTGGCCCAGGTCATCGTGCCGGACTACCAGCTGTCGCTGGCCATCGGCAAAGAGGGCCAGAACGCGCGGCTAGCGGCCCGGCTCACCGGCTGGAAGATCGACATCCAGCCGGACCGCCCGGCCGACCCGGCCGCCGCGGCCAGCGCGGCCTCGCGGCCGCCGCCGCCGCGGCGCCGGCGGCCGGCGAGCCGCGGCCGCGCCGCGCCGCGCAGCCGGGCCCGCCGCGCCGGCGGCCCCGGAGCCGGGTGCCGCGCAGCCGGCGGGCGCATCCCCGGGACCGGCGGACGCCGCGAGGCCCGGCCGGCCAGCGAGGGCCCGGCCACGGCCGGCGGGGGCCTGGCCAGCGGCGCCGGCCGGGAAACGGGCGCGGGCCCGGGCGCACCAGGACCGGTGCGCGGTGGCGCCGACGCGCCGGCGAGGTAAGCTTGCAACGACAATGGCCAGACGGTCCCCGCGGCTGGTGCGTTCCGCGCCCGCGATTCGCACCTGCGTAGGTTGCAGGGTCCGTGCGGCCAAGTCTGACCTGCTGCGTCTGGTGGCGGTCGGGGACGACATCGTTCCTGATCCGCAGGCGCGGCTGCCCGGCCGGGGCGCGTATCTGCATCCCAGCCAGGAATGCTTCGAGCTCGCACAGCGCCGCAGGGCACTGGCGCGGGCGCTGCGCCAGCCGGCGCCGCTCGGTGCCGGCCCGCTCGAGGACTTCCTGGCGGGGCGCGATGCGGGCTCTCATGGGCTGGCCGGTGAGTCCCCTGGGGCTGGCCGGCGGGGTGAGACGGTCGAAGCTAAAACGGCAGCAGTGCCGGGAAAGCGGGATCAGTTGTGATGAGCGCGCGATGAGAACGCGGCGATGAGAACCAGAAGCTGAGGCCGTCCGGAGCACGCGCTGCCCCGGATCGGCCACGATGGCCCGGCGGAGCCGGGCCGACAGAGGGAGCGCAGTGGCGAAGGTCCGGGTATACGAACTCGCGAAGGAGTTCGGGGTAGAGAGCAAGGCCGTGATGGCCAAGCTCCAGGAGATGGGCGAGTTCGTCCGTTCGGCGTCATCCACCATCGAGGCGCCAGTAGTTCGCAGACTTAAAGATGAGTTCGGCGGCCCCAAGGCCCAGGGCCGCAGGCCCCAGGGCCAGGGTGCGCCGGCCACGGCCGGCCGGGCCGACGGCAACGGCGCGCGCCCCGGGCCCCGCCCGGGCCCGGCCCGCCCGCAGGCACCGGCCGCGGGGGCTGGCCCCCAGGTCAGTGACCGCCCGCAGGCCAGCCCCGGCGCGCCGGCTGCCACCGGCCCGGCCGCGGCGAGCCCGGCCGCGGCCAGCCCGGGAGCACCCGCGGCCGGCGAGGCCACCCGGCCCGCCAGCGCAGGTCCCAGCGGGCCGGCCCCGGCTGCCCCGCGGGCCCCGGTTCCCCCGGTGCCCTCCGACGGGGGCGCACCGGCCCGCCCGGCCCAGCCTGGCCGCGGCCCGGTGCCCGGCCCGCGGCCCGGCGCCCCGCGCCCTGGTCCCGCTGGCCCAGGACAGAGCGGGACCGGCGCAGGACAGGCAGGCGCAGGACAGGCGCCGGACAGGCTGGCCCCGGGCAGGCCGGCCCGGGCCAGGGCAGCCAGGGACAGGGCGCGCCCCGGCCTGGCGCCCCCCGGCCCGCGGGCCGCGGTGGACCGCGGCCCGGCCCGCGTCCTGGTAACAACCCGTACGCCCCGGTGGCCTCCGGGATGGGCTCGGCCCCGCGCGGTGCGCCGCGCCCGGCCCGGCCAGACCGGGCCCGGCGCTGCCGGTCCCGCGTCCCCGGGCCAGGGCAGCCCGCGTCCCGGCGGCCCGCGTCCGGCGGGCCCGCGGGGCCCGGGCGGGCCAGGACGGCCCAGCCCGGCGGACATGGCCCGCCCCGGCGGGCCCCGTCCCAGCCCGAGCAGCATGCCGCCGCGGCCCGCCCGTGGCGGCCCTGGTGGCGGTCCCGGCGGTCCTGGCCGCGGCGGTCCCGGCGGCGGCGGTGCCGGCGCGGGACGCCCGGGTGGCGGCGGCCGTGGCGGTCCCGGCACGGGTGCGCCCCGTCCCGGTGGCGGTGGCGGCGGTGCCGGACCACGTCCCGGGATGACCGGCGGGCGGCCCGGCGGTGGCGGCCGTGGCCGCAGTGGCACCCAGGGCGCGTTCGGGCGCCCCGGTGGCCGCCCTTCGCGCGCCCGGAAGTCACGCAAGGCACGCCGCCAGGAATTCGACAACATGCAGGCGCCGGCGATCGGCGGCGTGTCGATCCCCCGCGGCAACGGCCAGGCGATCCGGCTGTCCCGTGGCGCGTCGCTGAGCGACTTCGCCGACAAGATCGGGGTCAACCCGGCCTCGCTGGTCCAGGTGCTGTTCCACCTGGGCGAGATGGTCACCGCGACCCAGTCGGTGAACGACGAGACGCTGCAGCTGCTCGGAGCCGAGCTCAACTACAACGTCCAGGTCGTCTCCCCGGAGGAAGAGGACCGGGAGCTGCTGGAGTCGTTCGACATCGAGTTCGGTGAGGACGAGGGCGGCGAGGAAGCCCTGGTCGCCCGGCCGCCGGTGGTGACCGTCATGGGTCACGTTGACCACGGCAAGACCAAGCTCCTCGACGCGATCCGGCACACCAACGTGGCGGCCCGCGAAGCGGGCGGGATCACCCAGCACATCGGTGCCTACCAGGTCACCACGGAAGTGGACGGCCAGGAGCGCAAGATCACGTTCATCGACACCCCGGGTCACGAGGCGTTCACCGCCATGCGCGCCCGCGGGGCCGAGACCACCGACCTGGTGGTGCTCGTGGTCGCGGCCGACGACGGCGTGAAGCCGCAGACGACGGAGGCGCTCAACCACGCCCAGGCGGCTGGGGTGCCGATCGTGGTCGCGGTCAACAAGATCGACAAGGAGGGGGCGGACCCGCAGCGGGTGCGGGCCCAGCTCACCGAGTACAACCTGGTCGCTGAGGAGTTCGGCGGGACGACCCTGTTCGTGGACGTCTCCGCCCGTGAGGGCATCGGCATCGAGGAACTGCTCGAGGCCGTCGTGCTGACCGCGGACGCCGAGCTGGACCTGCGGGCCAACCCGAAGCAGCAGGGCCAGGGCGTGGCCATCGAGGCGCACCTGGACCGCGGCCGCGGCCCGGTGGCGACCGTGCTGGTCCAGCGCGGCACGCTGCACGTCGGCGACTCCATCGTCGCGGGCGAGGCGTTCGGGCGGGTCCGGGCGCTGCTCGACGAGAACGGTGCCTCGGTGCCGGACGCCCCGCCGTCGCGGCCCGTGCTGGTGCTCGGCCTGACCGCCGTGCCCGACGCCGGGGACAGCTTCCTGGTCGTCAACGACGACCGGGTGGCCAGGCAGATCGCGGAACGCCGCGAGGCGCGCGAGCGCAACGCCATGTTCGCCCAGCGGCGGCCCCGGGTCACCCTGGAGGACCTGGAGTCCGCGCTCAAGTCGGGCGAGCGGGAAGAGCTCCTGCTCATCATCAAGGGCGACGTGTCCGGGTCGGTCGAGGCCCTGGAGGACGCGCTGCTCAAGATCGATGTGGGCGAGGAAGTGAACCTGCGGGTCATCGGCCGGGGCGTCGGCGCTATCACCCAGGACGACGTGAACCTGGCCATCGCGTCCGAAGCGGTGATCGTGGGCTTCAACGTCCGGCCGGCCGGCCGGGCTGGGGAGCTGGCCCAGCGCGAGGGTGTGGACATCCGCTACTACTCGGTCATCTACCAGGCGATCGAGGAGATCGAGGCGGCCCTCAAGGGCATGCTCAAGCCCGAGTTCGAGGAGGCCCAGCTCGGCACCGCCGAGATCCGGGAGGTCTTCCGGGTGCCCAAGGTGGGCAACGTGGCGGGCTCGCTGGTCCGTTCCGGCACCATCAACCGGGGCAGCAAGGCCCGGCTGATCCGCGACGGCGTCGTCATCTCGGACAACCTGACCGTGGAATCGCTGCGCCGGTTCAAGGACGACGCCACCGAGGTCCGCGAGGGCTACGAGTGCGGCATCGGCATCGGGTACAGCGACGTCCGGGTCGAGGACGTGATCGAGACCTTCGAGATGCGGGAGAAGCCGCGGGCGTAAGACAGGCACCCCCGGTCCCGGCCACGGCCGGGACCGGGCGGGCCCGTGCGGGAGGGGCGCTCGTGTACCTGGGTGCCCTGACCCTGGATGTGCTGCTGGGTGACGTGCGGTCGCTCAAGCAGAAGAGGTCGGCGGTGGCCTCGGTGGTCGCCGAGGTCCGCCGCCGTTATCCCGGCGTGGCGGTGGCCGAGAGCGGGCACACCGACCTGCACCGCCGCGCCGAGATCGGGGTGGCGGTAGTGTCCTCCACGGCCGCTCACGCCGTCGAGGTCCTCGACGCCTGCGAGCGCCTGGTGGCGGCGCGCCCCGATATCGAACTGCTGTCCGCGCGGCAGCGGCTGCTGACCGAGGAGGAGTGAGCTACCCATGGTGGATCAAGCCCGGGCCCGGAAGCTCGCTGACCGGATCGCCCAGATCGTGGCGGAGATGCTGGAACGGCGGATCAAGGATCCCCGGCTCGGCTTCGTCACGGTGACCGAGGCCAGGCTGACCGGCGACCTGCGTGAGGCCACCGTCTTCTACACGGTCTACGGATCAGCCGAGGAGGTCACCGCCACCGCCGCCGCGCTGGCCAGCGCGACCGGGGTGATCCGGTCCGAGGTCGGCCACCAGACCGGGCTGAAGCACACGCCCTCCCTCACGTTCGTGGCCGACACCCTCCCGGAGGGGGCCCGGCACATGGAAGACCTGGTGGCCCGGGCCCGCGAAGCCGACGCCCGGCTGGCCGAGGTGCGCGAGGGGGCGGTGCCGGCCGGGGACCCCGATCCGTACCGCGATCCGCCAGGCCTGGCCGGCCGCGACGGGGACGAGGACGACCCCGGCGAGGACGACCTTGACCGGGACGACCTGGGCGGCGGCCGCCCCGACGGTGGCCTGGACGGGGGCGCGCCGCAGAACGCCCCGCCCGGCACCTGGCCGTCCCGCGGCGTTCTCGGCGGAACGTCCGCCGCCGGCGATCACGGCGCGGGATACTCACGACCGTGACTGCGGAGCCGAGCCAGGCTGATCTCGTGACCGAGCAGGCCAGGGCTCTGGCTCTGCTGGACGCGGCGGACGAGGTCTGCCTGGCCTGCCATGTGCGCCCGGACGCGGACGCGCTGGGATCGATGCTGGCGGTCGCGCACGCGCTGCGCGCACCGGGACGCCGGGCTCAGCGGGTCGTGGCCTCGTTCGGCGATGACCCGTTCGAGGTGCCGGAGATGCTCCGCTTCCTGCCCGGGCTCAGCCTGCTCAGCCCGCCGGACGGCTACCCGCACCGGCCCGAGGTCATGGTCACCTTCGACGCGGGCAGCATCGACCGGCTGGGGATCCTCGCCGGGCACGCGTCCCGCGCCGACCAGCTGATCGTCATCGACCACCACGCCTCCAACACCCGGTTCGGCACCGTCAACCTGATCGACCCCGGAGCGGCCGCCACGGCCATGCTGGTCCTGGACCTGATCGGCGCGGCCGGCCAGGAGCTGACCCGGGACATCGCGTTCGGCCTCTACGCCGGCCTGGTCGCCGACACGGGTTCCTTCAAGTACTCCGCGACCACGCCCCTGGTGCACCAGGCGGCCGCGCGGCTGCTGGCCACCGGGATAGAGCCGGGCACGGTGGCCCGGGAGCTGTGGGACCGGGCCCCGTTCGGTTACCTGGGGCTGCTCTCGGCGGTGCTCGGCCGGGCCGTGCTCGAGCCGGACGCGGCCGGCGGCCACGGCCTGGTGTGGACCTCGGTCACCCGGGCCGACCGGGCCGCGCACGGCCTGTCCCTCGACGCCATCGAGTCCGTCATCGACGTGGTGCGCCGCACCGACGAGGCGGAGGTGGCCATCGTGCTCAAGCAGTCCGACGACGGGCTGTGGCAGGCGTCCGCCCGGTCCAAGGGCAAGGTGGACGTGGGCCGCGCCTGCTCCCGGCTGGGCGGGGGCGGGCACCGCAACGCGGCCGGCGTCACGCTGGCCGGCAGTGCCGGGGACGCCATCGCACGGCTGCGCGGGCTGCTGGCGGAAAGCAGCTAGGCCGGTGGCCCGGGAACCCCGGGGGAACGCGCCGGGCGGGCTGATCGTGGTGGACAAGCCCGGCGGCATGACCTCCCATGACGTGGTGGCGCGGATCCGCCGGCTGGCCGGCACCCGGCGGGTCGGGCACGCCGGCACGCTCGACCCGATGGCGACCGGGGTGCTCGTCGTCGGCGTGGAGAAAGCGACGCGGCTGCTCGGCCACCTGACGCTCACCGACAAGGAGTACCAGGCCACCATCCGGCTGGGCCAGGCCACCGACACGGGCGACGCCGAGGGCACGGTCATCCCGGCCGGCCCGGCGGCCCAGCCGGCCCCGCCGGGCTAACCCCCGCCCAGCTCACCCTGGCCCAGGTGCAGCGGGCCGCGGACGCGCTGACCGGCCACATCCAGCAGGTGCCGCCCACGGTCAGCGCGATCAAGGTGGCGGGCCGCCGGGCCTACCAGCTGACCCGCGAGGGAACCCCCCCGGTGCTCGAGCCCCGCCCGGTGACCGTGTGGTCCTTCACCGTCCAGGCCGTCCGGCCCGTCCCGGGCGGAAGCGCCAGACGACGGGCCAGACGGAGCGCCAGACGGAGGGCCGGGGGAGCTGCTGGACGCCGACGTCGAGGTGCGCTGCTCCAGCGGCACCTACATCCGCGCGCTGGCCCGCGACATGGGGGAGGCGCTCGGCGTGGGCGGGCACCTGACCAGGCTGCGCCGGACCCGGGTCGGCCCGTACGATCTGCGCGCCGCGCACGGGCTGGACGAGCTCGCCGAACATCTGACCGTGCTGCCGCTGGCCGAGGCCGCGGCGGAGGCCTTCCCGGTCCGCCAGCTCACCGAGGACGAGGCCCGCTCCCTCTCGCACGGCGGGCGGCTGGCCGCCCTGGGCCAGGAGGCCGGCCCGGTGGCCGCGCTCGGGCCCGGCGGCACGCTCATCGCGCTGGTCGAGGAGAAAGACGGCGTAGCCAGGCCGCTCGCCGTGTTCGTTCCCTGACCGCCGGGGGACTGCCCGCCTTAATTCGCCGCAACGAGAACCGTCCCGGGCCGGTCAGCCCGGGACGGTTCTCGTTGCGGCGAATGAAAACGGCGTCCGCCCGGAGGCGCACGCCGGGCCGGGCGGCGCGCGCTGGTCCCTGATCACGCGGCCCCGTCCGGCAGAATGGCACATGCGGGCAGCCGGCTCGCGGGAGGAGAGCGTCATGCCGCACACCAGCGATACCCGGATCCTGGGCTATGAGCCGTTGCTCTCGCCCGCGGCGCTGCTGGAGGAATTGCCGCTCGGGCCCGCCGAGGCCGACATGGTCGAACGATCCCGCGCCGAGGTGCGCGCGGTGCTGGACGGTGAGGACGACCGCCTGCTCGTGGTGGCCGGCCCGTGCTCGGTGCACGACCCGGCCGCCGGGCTGGACTACGCGGCCCGGCTGGCCGCGCTGCGCGAGTCGCTCGCCGGTGACCTGCTGGTGGTGATGCGGGTCTACTTCGAGAAGCCGCGCACGGTGACCGGCTGGAAGGGGCTGATCAACGACCCCGGCATGGACGGCACCCACGACGTGCACCGGGGCCTGCGGATGGCGCGCCGGTTCCTGCTCGACGTGGTCTCGCTCGGCCTCCCGGTGGGCTGCGAGTGGCTGGACCCGATCACCCCCCAGTACATCGCCGACGCCGTGGCCTGGGGCGCGATCGGCGCCCGGACCACCGAGAGCCAGGTGCACCGGCAGCTGGCCTCGGGCCTGTCCATGCCGATCGGGTTCAAGAACGGCACCGACGGCGAGGTGACCGTGGCCGTGGACGCGTGCCGGGCGGCGGCGACCGGGCACACCTTCTTCGGCGTCACCCGGGCCGGCGCGGCGGCGGTGGTCACCACCGCCGGCAACCCGGACTGCCACATCATCCTGCGGGGCGGGCGGCCCGGGCCCAACTACGAGCCCGCGCCGGTCCAGGAGGCACTGGACAAGGTGACCAAGGCCGGGCTGGCCCGGCGGGTGATGGTGGACGCCAGCCACGGCAACAGCGGCAAGGACTACCGGCGCCAGCCGGTCGTGGCCGGGGTGATCGCCGACCAGATCGGCGCGGGGGAGCCGGGCCTGGTGGGGATCATGCTGGAAAGCTTCCTGCAGGCCGGGCGGCAGGAACCCGGGGACCCGGCCACGCTGGTCTACGGGCAGAGCGTCACCGACGCGTGCATCGACGTGGAGGCCACCGCGGCGGTGCTGGGCGGGCTGGCCGCCGCGGTCCGGCGCCGCCGCGACGTCACGCCGCCGCGCGCGGTCGCCGGGTCCGCCGCCGCGCCGGCCCCCTAGGCTGGCCCCTAGGCTTGGGGTGCGAAGACCCGCCGCGGCCACCCGCGCCGAGCATCAAAGGAGCAGCACCGTGCAGCGCTGGCAGGGCCTGGATGACGTGCCCGGAGACTGGGGCTCCTCGGTCGTCACCATCGGCGTGTTCGACGGCGTGCACCGGGGGCACCAGCGCATCGTGGGCCGGGCCGCCGGGGCCGGGGCCCGGCTCGACCTGCCCGTGGTCGTGATCACCTTCGACCCGCACCCGGCGGAGGTGGTCCGGCCCGGCTCGCATCCCCCGCTGCTGTGCAGCGTCCGCCGCCGGGTGGAACTGCTGGGCGGCGAGGGCTGCGACGCGGTCTGCGTCCTGCCGTTCACGCTCGACTTCTCCCGGCTGGGACCGGATGAGTTCGTCCGGGCCGTGCTCGCCGACCGGCTGCACGCCCGCTGGGTCGTGGTGGGGGAGAACTTCCGGTTCGGCCACCGGGCCGCCGGCGACGTGCCGCTGCTGGCCGAGCTGGGCGAGAAGTACGACTTCGGGGCGGAGGGCGTGCCGCTGCTGGCCGAGCACGGGGTCACGATTTCCTCCAGCGGGATCCGCGACCTGCTCGGCCAGGGGGACGTGGCCGGCGCCGCGGAGGACCTGGGCCGCCCGCACCGGGTGGAGGGGGTCGTGGTGCGCGGCCAGCAGCGCGGCCGGGCGCTCGGCTTCCCGACCGCCAACCTCGAGACCGCCCCGTACACCGCCATCCCCGCCGACGGCGTGTACGCGGGCTGGCTGGCCAGCCTGGGCGCCGAGGGCCAGGAGGAGCAGCGCTGGCCGGCCGCGATCTCGGTGGGCACCAACCCGACGTTCGACGGCCGGGAACGGACCGTCGAGGCCTACGCGCTGGACCGCGACGACCTGGACCTGTACGGCGTGCACGTGGCGGTGGATTTCGCGGCCCGGCTGCGGGGCATGGTCCGGTTCGACTCCGCGGACGCCCTTACCGAGCAGATGTGCCGCGACGTTGACGAGGCCCGGGGCCTGCTCGGCGGCACCTCCTGAGGACGCGCCGTAAGGCCCGGCGGGGCGCCGGGGCGACCCGGCATTTACAGACCAGCCCGCGTGATACCTTTAGGTAACGGCCGGCGTGTTCCGGCCCGGGTTAGCTGCACCCTCAAGCGGCTGGCCGAGGGGCTCCCCCGCACATCCAGTTCTTTCTGGGCCGCGCTGAGCCCCGCCCCGTAACCTTGCGACAAAGATAGGAAAGCCACGTGCCGCTGGACACAGGCGTGAAGAAGGAGATCATCGCGGACAACGCGACCAATGAGGGTGACACCGGCTCGCCGGAAGTCCAGGTTGCACTGCTGACGCGACGGATCAATGACCTGACCGAGCACCTCAAGGTGCACAAGCACGATCACCACAGCCGTCGCGGCCTGCTGCTGCTGGTCGGGCGCCGCCGGCGCCTGCTCAAGTATCTGGCTAGCACGGACATCGAGCGCTATCGTGCGCTCATCAGCAAGCTGGGCCTGCGCAGGTAGGTCCGGCACAACTCAAGAACGACTTCCCGCGGCCCCCGATCCCGGAGCGCTCAGGGCGCCAGGACCGGTCCTCGGTAGTGGTTCTCGGGTCTCATGCATGCGTTCCTGCGGGAGCGCGGCAGGCGGGCCGAGGGCTTCGATCGAAGACCGGGCCGGCCGCTGGCCGGGCCAGACGGAACGGACTGGACGGCGCACGCCACGCGGCGTGGGCCCAGAGCACCGGCCGGACGGCGCCAGCCACGACCCACCGGCGGCGGGCGGAGCGGGACCTCAGTCAAGGAGGTCTCACCCATGGAGGGTGTGTTTACCGCCGAAGCCGTTATCGATAACGGAGCCTTCGGCACCCATACGATCAAGTTCGAGACCGGCAGGCTGGCCAGGCTGGCCGCCGGTTCGGCCGTCGCGACGCTGGACGACGAGACGGTCATCCTGTCCGCCACCACGGCAGGCAAGCACCCCAAGGAGGGGCTGGACTTCTTCCCGCTCACCGTGGACGTCGAGGAGCGGATGTACGCGATCGGCCGCATCCCCGGCTCCTTCTTCCGCCGGGAAGGCCGCCCGTCCGAGGACGCGATCCTCACCTGCCGGCTGATCGACCGGCCGCTGCGCCCCTCGTTCGTCAAGGGCCTGCGCAACGAGGTCCAGGTCGTCGAGACGATCCTGGCGCTCAACCCCGAGCACCTGTACGACGTGGTCGCCATCAACGCGGCGTCCCTGTCCACCATGCTGGCCGGGCTGCCGTTCTCGGGGCCGATCGCCGGCGTGCGGGTCGCCCTGATCAAGGGCCAGTGGGTCGGGTTCCCCACCCACGAGCAGCTGAACGACGCCACCTTCGACATGGTGGTCGCGGGCCGCATGCTCCCGGACGGCGACGTGGCCATCATGATGGTCGAGGCCGAGTCCACCACCGGCACGATCGGGATGCTCGCCGACTCCTCCAGCGGCGCGGTTGCGCCCACCGAGGAGACGGTGCCGGAGGGCCTGGAGGCGGCCAAGCCGTTCCTCAAGCTGCTCTGCGAGGCCCAGCAGCGGATCGCCGACCAGGCGGCCAAGCCGACGGCCGAGTTCCCCGTGTTCGCGGACTACCAGACGGACGTCTACGACGCCGTGGCCCAGGGCGCCTCCGAGGAGCTGGCCCGGGCGCTCACCATCGCGGGCAAGCAGGCGCGGGACACCGAGACCGACCGGGTCAAGGCGCTCACCGTGGAGAAGCTGGCCAGCCAGTTCGAGGGCCGCGAGAAGGAGATCAGCGCGGCGTTCCGCGCGCTGACCAAGAAGCTGGTCCGGGAGCGGATCATCCGCGACGGCGTCCGCATCGACGGCCGCGGGCTGAGCGACATCCGCCAGCTCTCCGCCGAGGCGCACGTGCTGCCCCGGGTGCACGGCTCGGCCCTGTTCGAGCGCGGTGAGACGCAGATCCTCGGCGTCACCACGCTGAACATGCTCCGGATGGAGCAGATGATCGACACGCTCAACCCGGAGCGCACCAAGCGGTACATGCACAACTACAACATGCCGCCGTACTCCACCGGGGAGACCGGCCGCGTCGGGTCGCCGAAGCGGCGCGAGATCGGCCACGGCGCGCTGGCCGAGCGGGCCGTGCTGCCCGTGCTGCCCAGCCGCGAGGAGTTCCCGTACGCGATCCGCCAGGTCTCCGAGGCGATCGGGTCCAACGGCTCGACGTCCATGGGCTCGGTCTGCGCGTCCACCATGTCGCTGCTCGACGCCGGTGTCCCGCTGCGGGACATGGTGTCCGGCATCGCGATGGGCCTGATCTACGAGGGCGGCGAGTACGTCACGCTGACCGACATCCTGGGCGCCGAGGACGCGTTCGGCGACATGGACTTCAAGGTGGCCGGCACCACGGAGATCATCACCGCGCTCCAGCTGGACACCAAGCTGGACGGGATCCCGGCCGCCGTGCTCGGCGCGGCGCTGCGCCAGGCCCGCGGGGCCCGGCTCACGATTCTCGAGGTCATGCGCGAGGCGATCGACGCCCCGGGTGAGATGAGCCCGCAGGCGCCCCGGATCATCACGATCAAGGTCCCGGTGGACAAGATCGGCGAGGTCATCGGCCCCAAGGGCAAGATGATCAACTCGATCCAGGAGGACACCGGCGCCGAGATCACCATCGAGGACGACGGCACCATCTACATCGGCGCCACCGATGGCCCGTCCGCCGAGGCCGCGCGGACGACGATCAACGCGATCGCCAACCCGCACATGCCCGAGGTGGGCGAGCGGTTCCTCGGCACCGTGGTCAAGACCACCACGTTCGGCGCGTTCATCTCGCTGCTGCCGGGCAAGGACGGCCTGCTGCACATCACCCAGCTGCGCAAGCTGCACGGCGGGGCCCGGATCGACAACGTCGATGACGTGGTGAAGGTCGGCGACAAGATCCAGGTGGAGATCCGCGAGATCGACGACCGCGGCAAGCTGTCCCTGGTGCCGGTCGAGGTGGTCGAGCGTGAGGCCGCCGCCGGGAACGGCGACGGCGGGTCCTCCGCCCCGTCCGGCCCGGACGGGGACCGGGACGACCGGGACGGCGCCGGGCAGGGTGGCGGCGACAGCCACCGGACCCGGCACCGCGAGCGCCGCCACAGCAACAACTCGTGAGCACCCCGGACGTGCACACCGAGGGGCTGGCCGATGGCCTGAGCACCATCCGGCGCAGCGTGCTGCCGGGCGGGCTCCGGGTCATCACCGAGGCGCTCCCGTCGGTCCGCTCGGTCGCGTTCGGCATCTGGGCGGGGGTGGGGTCCTGTGACGAGGACCTCGCCCACGCCGGGGCCACCCACTACCTGGAGCACCTGCTGTTCAAGGGGACCAGGCAGCGGACCGCGCTGGAGATCTCGGCGTCGATGGACGCGGTCGGCGGCGAGCTGAACGCGTTCACCGGCAAGGAGTACACCTGCTACTACGCGCGGGTGCTGGACGCGGACCTGCCGCTGGCCATCGATGTGCTGTCCGACATGGTGACCGGCTCGCTCATCGAGCCGAGAGACGTCGACGCCGAGCGCGGCGTGATCCTCGAAGAGATCGCCATGAACGACGACGATCCCTCCGACACGGTGCACGAGGCGTTCACCGGCCAGCTGTACGGTGACACGCCCCTCGGCCGGCCGATCCTGGGCACGGTCGACTCCATCAACACGATTTCCCGGGAGCAGGTCGCCGGGTACTACCGGGCCCGGTACACCCCGGACCGCCTGGTCGTGGCCGCGGCCGGCAGCCTCGACCACGACACGGTGGTGGAGCATGTGCGGCACGCGTTCTCCGGCGTGCTCACCGGGGAGGCCAGGCCCGCCGGGCCGCGGATGGCTACCCCGGGCGGCCCGCCGCCGGTGAACGGCGCGGTGCCGGGCGACCCGGCCCGCGGCCTGCGGCTGGTCTCACGCGGGATCGAGCAGGCCAACCTGATCCTCGGCTGCGAGGGGCTGAGCCGGACCGACGACCGGCGGTTCGCGCTGGGCGTGCTCAACGCGGCCCTCGGCGGCGGCATGTCGTCCCGGCTGTTCCAGGAGGTGCGCGAGAAGCGCGGCCTGGCCTACTCGGTCTACAGCTTCACCTCCCAGCACGCTGACACCGGGATGTGGGGGATCTACGCCGGCTGCCTGCCGTCCAAGGCCGACGAGGTGCTGTCGATCTGCCGGGACGAGATCGCCAAGGTGGTCTCCGGCGGGCTGTCCGACGCGGAACTGGAGCGCGGCAAGGGCCAGGTGCGCGGCTCGATGGTGCTCGGCCTGGAGGACCCGTCCTCGCGGATGAGCCGTCTGGGCAAGTCTGAGCTGGTGTACCCGCGGCTGGAGCCGGTTGACGAGATCCTGGCCTCGATCGAGGCGGTCTCGCACGACGCGGTGCGCGGCGTGGCGCAGGAGATCCTGACCCGGCCGAAGGTGCTGGCCGTGGTCGGCCCGTACGACGACGACGCGCCGTTCACCAACGCGCTGGCCTAGGATCAGGCGTCATGATCAAGGTCGGGGTACTCGGCGCGCGGGGCCGGATGGGCAGCGAAGTCGGCCGGGCGCTGGCCGCCGCGGACGACCTCGCCCTCGCGGCCGAGGTGGACGAGGGTGACGCCCTCGACGGGCTGGCCGGCTGCGCCGTGGTGGTCGACTTCACCCACCCCGGCGTGGTCCTGGACAACCTGCGCTGGTGCATCGGCCACGGCCTGGACGTGGTCGTCGGCACCTCCGGGTTCGATGAGGCCCGGCTGGCCCAGGTCTCGGCCTGGCTGGCCGACGCCCCCGGGGTGCGGGTGCTGATCGCGGCCAACTTCTCGGTCGGCGCGGTGCTGATGATGCGGTTCGCCGCCCAGGCCGCCCGGTTCTTCGAGTCGGCCGAGATCATCGAGCTGCACCACGCGGGCAAGATGGACGCCCCGTCCGGGACCGCGTCACGGACCGCGTCGCTGATCGCCGCGGCCCGCGCCGAGGCCGGGCTGGGCCCGTCGCCGGACGCCACCGTGACCGCCGTGGCCGGGGCCCGGGGCGCCGAGATGGACGGCGTGCACGTGCACTCGGTGCGCCTGGCCGGGCTGGTCGCCCACCAGGAGGTCCTGCTGGGCGGGCACGGCGAGACGCTGACCATCCGGCACGACTCGCTCGACCGGGCCTCGTTCATGCCCGGCGTGCTGCTCGGCGTGCGCGGGCTGGGCTCCCTGCCGCCGGGCCTGACCTTCGGCCTGGAACCCCTGCTCGGGCTCTACTAGCCCGGGGGCCCGAGGCCCCCGGAGCCCCCAGCTTGCCCGCCTCCGCATGCACCTCGTCTGCTGCGGCTGCCGGGTTGATCGCCGGCTCGGAGGGAACACGCCTTCGGCGCGCCCCGCCTCGCCAGCGAGCAGCGGATGAGCTAGCCCGGGTAGCCTCACAGGCATGTGCCGCAGCATCAAGACCCTGCGCCCGCCCTACGCCGAGCACGTGACCGACGAGGACGTGCGGGCCGCAGCGCGCCAGTATGTCAAGAAGATCAGCGGGTTCCAGCGCCCGGCCAAGCACAACGCGGAAGCGTTCGAGCAGGCCGTCCAGGCGGTGGCCAGCGCGACGGAGGTCCTGCTCGCCCAGCTTGAGATACGGTAAAGAGATGACAAGGCGCGGCAGCGCGCGCGGCGAGTCCATCGGGGGACGGACATGCTGAGAACGATCCTGAACGTGATCTGGTTCGTGCTGTGCGGCTTCTGGATGGCCATCCTCTACGCGCTGGCCGGGCTGGTCTGCTTCGTCCTGTTCTTCCTCGTGGTCACGATTCCCCTCGGGATCGCGGCCTTCCGCATCGCCGGCTACGTGCTGTGGCCGTTCGGCCGGTCGATCGAGGTGCGCCGGGACGCCGGGCTGGGCTCCGTGATCGGCAACATCATCTGGATCGTGCTCTTCGGCTGGTGGCTGGCCCTGGGTCACCTGACGACCGGCATCGCGCTGTGCCTCACCATCATCGGCATCCCGCTGGGCCTGGCCAACTTCAAGATCATCCCGATCTCGCTGGTGCCGCTGGGCGTGGAGATCGTCCCGTCCGGCCAGCTCTACCCCGGTTACAGCAGCTGATCAGGGGCGGCCCATGGTGGCCGCGTGCGCGATCAGCATGGAGTCGGGCGGGGCCAGGTCGACGCCGTCCGGTTTGCTGAGGTAGCCGGGCCTGCTGCCCGCCACGCCCGTGTGCCCGTACTGCCAGACGATCCGGTTGCTGACCGGGTCGATCACGATGACCCGGTGGTTGTAGTCGTCGTTGACCAGGATGTCCCCGTTGGGCAGGGGCAGGGCCAGGGACGGGTGGTTCAGCCCGCCGAAACGCCACCGCAGCTGCCCGGCCGCGGTGAACTCCACCACCTGGCCCGGGGCTGAGTAGTCCGCGGTCAGGTAGCGGCCGGGGTAGACCTCGTTGGTGTCCGACGGGTAGCTCACCCCCGGCGGATTGGCCGACCAGGAGACGTGGCCGGACAGGCTGACCGCGTTCACCCAGTCCCCGTTGATCTCGGTGACCAGGTACTTGCCGTTGGTCATCGGGAACGCGCCGTTGGGGCTGCCGAACCGCCGGGGCGGGTCGTGCCAGCAGCCGCTGCCGCCGCGGCCGATGATCCGGGTCGGCCGGTGCGCCGGCGGCCTGACCAGCAGGATCCGGCAGTTCTTGATGTCGGCGGACAGCATGTCCCCGCCGGGCAGCAGCATCGCGTCGTCCGGGTTGGACACGTGGTTGGCCGACGACCCGGGCACCCCCGGGGTGCCGTACCGGTAGATGATCCGGTGCTCGGCGATGCTGATCACGCTGATCACGGAATCGTCCTCTTCGGTGGCGATGATGTCCCTGCCGTCGGGGGAGAAGAACGCGTCGTCCGGCACCCGGAACGTCTGCCCCCGGGCCAGATCCCCGGGCTGCGGGAACTGCCACCGGATGCGGCCCTGCGGATCCACGACCAGCAGCCGGTTGTTGTGATTGTCGGCGATCAGGATGTCACCCGGCAGCGCGGCCGGATCGGAGTGCGGCGCCAGGTGGCCCCGCCCGTGGGGCGGGCTCAGCCACGGCTCCCCGGGCGGCGCGGGATCCCCGGCGCGGCTGCCCCCGAGCGCGTGGGCTGAGCGGGCCTCCAGCGGGCTGCCCGGTGGCACCGACGGGATGGCCGCGGCCTGCGGGACCAGCCGGAATTCGGTGACCGCGGGCACGGGGCGCACCCCGTCGTCCCCGCCGACCAGGAACGCCGTGCGGCCCAGCACCCCGGCGCCCGCGTTGGCCACCGGGACCGGCAGCGTGCCCGCCAGCGCCGCCGGATGGCCCGGCTGGTAGCGGAGCACGGCCCCGCTGGTCGCCAGGGCCGCGGACGGGCTGGCCGTGGCCTGCCCCGGACGGGCCGGCGCGGTCTGCCCGCCCGCGACGTACAGCGCCCCGCCCAGCGCGAACGCCGCCGCCGCGGTCACCGGCCGCGGCAGGTGCCCGGCCACCGCCGCGGTCACGATTTTCCGCCCCCTGACGGCCTGGCCGGCGCTGCTGCCGCCCGCACCGGGCAGGCTGATCCGCTGGATGTCGTTCGTGATGCCGTGGCTGGTCTGCCCGCCGAAGACCCAGATCTGGCCGCCGAGCACCGCGACCGCCGGGTAGCGGACCGGGACCGCCAGCCTGGCCACGGCGGTGAACCGGCGGCCGTCGCTGGTGGCCAGGACCGTCGCGTCGTACCCGGCCCCGTCGTACCCGCCGAGCAGGTACGCGGTGCCGCCGCGGGTCACCGAGACCAGGTCCGAGCGGGCGCCGGGCAGCCGGCCGGCCACGGTGGCGGTGCCGCGCCGGGCCAGCGCCCGCGCCGTGATCTGCTGGACCGTGGCCACGCTGGACTGCTCGCCGCCGCCGAACACGAAGGTCTTGCCGCCCAGGGTGGCCCCGGCCGCGTCGTGCGTGGGCACGGTGAGATGACCCGCCCGCCTGGTGCCGCCGGTCGCCGGGTTGAGCAGCCGCACCGCGGCGGTGGAGGTGGACTGCGGGGTCAGCCCGCCCGCCAGGAGCAGGTCAGGCCCGGCCGGCAGGACGACTTCGCGGGCCAGCCCGGACGGGAGCTGGTAGGGAGCCGGGGACACCTGCAGGGTGAGCGGCCCCGCGGGCCGCGCCGCGGAGGAGGCCGCGGGGCCCGCCGCCTGATGGCCCGGCTGTGACCCGCCAGAGCGTGCGGGCTGGCCGGGGCCCTGGCCCGAGCAGGCCGCCGCCAGCAGGGCCAGGGCGGCGCCCGCCGCGACGGCCGCCCGGGGGCAGGCCAGCCCGCAGCGCGGGCGGCGCCCGCGGCCGCTGCGCGGCGCTCTACGGGGCACGGCATCATCCTCCCGGTCCAGGGCGGCAGGGCTCTTCCCCCAGCCTCGCATCGCTGGCCCAGCGTCCCGGACCGGGGGCGGAAAGTAATCACCTGCCGCAGGCGATGCTGCTTCTTCCCGCCGGCGGGCGGGCCACACCTGGCCGTCCCTTCCGGGCCGGCCGCCCGGGGGGCGCGGGGGCCGCGGGGTGGGCCGTGCGGGGGCGCGGGCGCAGTCTAGGGTTGGGTAAATGGAACTTCGCGTACTCGGCCAGACCGGAGTAAAAGTTAGCCCGCTGTGCCTCGGGGCGATGATGTTCGGCGCCTGGGGCAATCCCGACCATGACGATTCGGTCCGCATCATCAACCGGGCCCTCGACGCCGGGATCAACTTCATCGACACCGCGGACGTGTACTCGGGCGGTGAGTCCGAGGAGATCGTGGCCAAGGCGCTGGCCGGCAGCCGGCGCGAGAACGTCGTGCTGGCCACCAAGGCCAACGGCGCCATGGGCCAGGACCCCAACGAGCGCGGCAACTCACGCCGCTGGCTGGTCCGCGAGTGCGAGAACAGCCTGCGCCGGCTCGGCACCGACTACATCGACCTGTACCAGATCCACCGGCCCGACCCCGGCACGGACATCGACGAGACCCTGGGCGCGCTCAGCGACCTGATCCGGGCCGGGAAGATCTGCTACGCGGGCAGTTCCACGTTCCTGCCCTCCCAGATCGTCGAGGCCCAGTGGACCGCGCAGCGCCGCGGCCGGGAGCGGTTCGTCTGCGAGCAGCCGCCCTACTCGATCCTGGTCCGCGGGGTGGAGGCCGAGGTGCTGCCGGTCTGCCAGGACTACGGGATGGGCGTCATCCCGTGGAGCCCGCTCGCGGGCGGCTGGCTCACCGGCCGGTACCGCCAGGGCGCCGACTTCCCGGTCAGCCGCCGGGCGGAGCGGATTCCGCAGCGCTACGACATGAACCTGCCCGGCAACCAGGCCAAGCTGGAAGCCGCCGAGCAGCTCGCCGTGCTGGCCGAGGAGTCCGGCCTGACCCTGATCCAGCTGGCCCTGGCCTTCGTGCTGGCCCACCCGGCGGTCACCGCGCCGATCATCGGGCCGCGCACCATGGAGCAGCTGGAGAGCCAGCTGGCCGCGGCGGACGTGACGCTCAGCCCCGACGTGCTGGACCGGATCGACGAGATCGTGCCGCCGGGCACGAACCTCAACCCCCCGGACCGCGGCTGGGAGCCGCCGTCGCTCACCGACCCGGCCCGCCGCCGCCGCACCCCGTAGCCGCAGCGGGCCGGAGGTAGGCGCGGGTTGACGTGCGCAGCGCCCCGGTGCAGGCGGCGATGGCGGGATGGGCCCCGGCGCCGCGCCGGTAGGCGAGGCGGGTGCGCCGCGAGGCCGGGAGCGGCAGCAGGCTGACCCCGGCAGGCGGCTGCGCGGCGGCGAGCTGCGGGACCAGCGCGACCCCCTGCCCGGCGGCGACCAGGGCGAGCACGGCGACGAAGTCGTCCGCGTGGTGGCGGACCCGGGGGGCGAAGCCGGCCGTCTGGCCGATGCGCAGGGCGACGGTGTGGCACAGCGTGCCGGGACTGCCGACGATCCAGTCGCAGTGCCGGGCCCCCGCGATGGGATCGCCGGCCAGCTCGGCCTGCCGGCTGTCCGGCACGGCCAGGAACACGGCCTCGTCGAGCAGCGGGATCGAGTCCAGCGTGGGATCGGGCCCGGCCGGCGTGATGTCGTAGTCGTGCAGCAGCGCCACGTCGAGGCTCCGGTCACGCAGGGCGCCGGGCATGGCGACCGGGTCCAGCTCGATGACCCGCAGCTCGAGGGCGGGATGGTCGCGGCCCAGCGCGACCAGGGCCGGGGGCAGCAGCGTGCGCACGGCGCTGGGGAACGCCCCGATGCGCACGCTCCCGGATAGCCCCGAGCGCGCGGCCGCCAGCGACGCGGCCGCGGCTTCCAGGGCGGCCAGGACCGTCTCGGCGTGCTGCACCAGGGCCGTGCCCGCCGGCGTGAGGCTGACGCCCCGGCCGATGTGCTCCAGCAGCGGCACGCCCGCCTCCCGTTGCAGCGCGGCGAGCTGCTGGGACACCGCGGACGGCGTGTAGGCGTGCGCCTGGGCCACGGCGGCGATGGTGCCCAGGTGCGCCAGGTCCCGCAGCAACCGCAGGCGGCGGACGTCAAGCATTAGCTCAGCTTACGTCTTTGCTCAGGAACGTGAACTGGTCCTTGGCTGTCTGCCGGGGCAGGCTGGAGCCATGACGCTGACCGGCTTGTTCGTCCCGCTGATTACCCCCTTCGACCAGCGCGGGGCGGTCGCCCTCGATGCCCTGGACACCCTGGCCCGCCAGGTCCTGGACGCCGGGGCCGACGGCCTGGTGGCCCTCGGCACCACCGGCGAGCCGGCCGCGCTCACCGCCGCGGAGCGGCGCTCGGTGACGCAGGTGGCCGCGGCGGTCTGCCGTGAGCGGCACGCCCCCCTGCTGGTCGGCGCGCACACCCCGGAGGACCTGCGTGCGCTGGGCGGCCGGCCGGAGGTGACCGCCGCCCTCAGCGTGGTGCCGCCGTTCACCCGCCCGGGTGAGGCCGGGGTACTCGCCTACTTCACCCAGCTCGCCTCGGCCAGCCCGGTGCCTCTCGTCGTGTACGACGTCCCGCACCGGACCGGCCAGTACCTGTCCGCGGGCACCCTGCGGCGGCTGGCCGGCGTGCCCGGCGTGGCCGGCCTGAAATACGCCCCGGGCGGGATCAACGCCGACACCGTCGCGCTGCTCGCGGCCAGGCCGGCCGGCCTGGCGATCCTCGGCGGTGACGACCCGTTCATCTCACCGCTGCTGGCGCTGGGCGCGGACGGCGGCATCCTGGCCTCAGCACACCTCGCCACCGCTGAGTTCGCCCGGCTGATGGCCCTGTGGCGGGGCGGCGACGTGACCGCGGCCCGGGCGCTGGGCGGCGCGCTGAGCACCCTGTCGGCCGCGCTGTTCGCGGAGCCGAACCCGACGGTGATCAAGGCCGTGCTGCACGCCCAGGGGCGCATCCCGACCCCGGCCGTGCGGATGCCGCTCCTGCCGGCCCGGCCTGGTTCCGCCGCCGCGGCCCGCCGCCACCTCGGCACGCTCGAAGCCGCCGCGGCCGGGAGACTTCAGGTGGCCGCGGCCGGCCGCGGCTGACCCCGCCGCCAGGCACCTGCCCCCCGCCGCCAGGACCTGCCCCCCGCCGCCAGGCACCTGCCCCCCGCCGCCTCACCTGCGCCCCAACCGCCCCACCTGCGCCCCAACCGCCCACCTCACCACCCCCACCACCCCCACCACCCCCACGCCGCGGAAATGATCAGACGATTGGTGTTGCCCCGGCAACACCAATCGTCTGATCACGAACGGGGAGAGCTGAGACCGCCCGCATCCTTGGGGCCGATGTGGCTGGTGTGGCCTATGGGATCCTGGTCAGGCGGTGGCGGTCCCGGCCGCCTCTTCCAGGCCCAGCTCGGCGATGGACGTCTCGCGCATCTTGAACTTCTGCACCTTGCCGGTCACGGTCATCGGGAACTCGCTGGTGTACCGCAGGTACCGGGGGATCTTGTAGTGCGCGATCTGGCCCTGGCAGTACTCCCGCAGCTCGTCCTCGGTCAGGGCCTCACCGGGCCGCAGCCTGACCCAGGCGCAGATCTCCTCGCCGTACCGCAGGTCCGGCACCCCGATCACCTGGACGTCCTCGATCGCCGGGTGGCCGTACAGGAACTCCTCGACTTCGCGGGGATACACGTTCTCGCCCCCCCGGATGATCATGTCCTTGATCCGGCCGACGATGTTCAGGTACCCGGCCTCGTCGATCACGGCCAGGTCGCCGGTGTGCATCCAGCGGGCCGGGTCGATCACGGCCGCGGTCTGCTCCGGGTCGTCCCAGTAGCCCAGCATCACCGAGTAGCCCCGGGTGCACATCTCCCCGGTGACGCCCCGGGGCACGGTCAGGCCGGTCTCCGGGTCCACGATCTTCACCTCGACGTGCGGGTGCACCCGGCCCACCGTGGACACCCGCCGCTCCATGTCGTCGTCGGCCGTGGTCTGCGCGGACACCGGGGACGTCTCGGTCATCCCGTAGCAGATCGTCACCTCGGTCATGTGCATCTCGCTGACCACCCGCTTCATCACCTCGACCGGGCACGGTGACCCGGCCATGATCCCGGTCCGCAGGGTGGACAGGTCATAGGCCGCGAAATCGGGCAGGGCCAGCTCGGCGATGAACATGGTCGGCACGCCGTACAGCGACGTGCAGCGTTCCGCGGCCACGGCCCGCAGGCTCGCGGCGGGATCGAACCCGGGGGCGGGAATGACGATCGCCGACCCGTGCGTGGTGCAGGCCAGGTTGCCCAGCACCATGCCGAAGCAGTGGTAGAAGGGCACCGGGATGCAGACCCGGTCCGCCTCGGTGTACCGGCAGCCCTCCCCGATGAAGAACCCGTTGTTCAGGATGTTGTGGTGGGACAGCGTGGCTCCCTTGGGGAACCCCGTGGTGCCGCTGGTGTACTGGATGTTGATCGGGTCGTCGAAGCCCAGCACGGCCTCCCGCTCGGCCAGCTGGTCCTCCCCGCCGGCGATCGGCATGGCGCCGACCACGAACAGCTCGTCCCAGTCGGCCGAGCCCAGGTAGATCACCCGCTGCAGGTCAGGGAGGTTCCCGCTGACCTCCTCGACCATGGCCCGGTAGTCGCTGGTCTTGAACGACTCCGCGCTGACCAGCAGCCTGACCCCGGACTGGCGCAGCACGTAACCCAGCTCGTGGCTGCGGTAGGCCGGGTTGATGTTGACCAGGATCACGCCTGCCTTGGCCGTGGCGTACTGCAGCAGCACCCATTCGGGGCAGTTCGGCGCCCAGATGCCCACCCGGTCACCGGCCTTCATCCCGGCCGCGATCAGGCCCCGGGCCAGCGTGTCGGTGTCCGCGTCGAACTCCGCGTATGTCCAGCGCCGTCCAGATGGCACGTCGACCAGCACTTCCCGGCCGCCGTGCGCGGCCGCGATGCGCCTCAGGTTCGCGCCGATGGTCTCGCCGAGCAGGGTTTGCGGCGAAGTCCCGTGACTGTAGGACAGCGGTGCTGGACTGGTCATGACATCCTCCGACGTTGGATGGCACCATAATTCCCGGTCCCGGCCCCGATGGGAACGATCACCCCCGGCCGGGCGGGTGCCGCTGACCGGCGGGCCCGGCGCCGGCCGGGGCGGCGGCCGGGCGGACGCTGCGGTTTTCGTTGCGGCGGTTTACCGGATTTTCGGGCCGGCCGGGACCTGCGGGCGGTCGCGGTCGCGGCGCGGCGGGGTTACTGTCGAGTTGGAGGGTGGGCGGCTGGTGCGTGCGCAGGCCGCGCACGGCGCCGCTCCCGCTCCCGGGAGTAGCCATGGGGTCCTGGATTGTCTGGCTGGTCCTCGCCGCGGTGCTGGGGGTCGCCGAGGTCATGACCACCACGCTGGCCTTCGGGCTGATCGCGGCCGGCGCCGTGGTGGCCGCCGTGGTCGGCGCGGCCGGCGTGGGCCTGCCCTTCCAGGTGGGTGCGTTCGCCGTGGCCACCGCGGCCGGGCTGGTTGTGGTCCGGCCCATCGCGATGCGGCACATCAAGCAGCCGCCGTTGCTGCGCACCGGGACCTCGGCCCTGGTCGGGCGCTCCGCCAAGGTCGTCGAGGAAATCACCGACGACGGCGGGCGGGTCCGCATCGGCGGCGAGCTATGGTCCGCCCGCCCTTATGACGAGTCCCAGGTCATCCCCGTGGGCTCGACCGTCAACGTCTTCGCGATCGAGGGCGCCACCGCACTCGTGCATCCGCGGGAGTAGACATGGAAATCGCTGCGCTCGTCGCCGCCCTCGTGGCCGTCCTGCTCATCGTCCTCGTGGTCGGCAAGACCGTCCGGATCGTGCCGCAGGCCCGGGCCAGGAACATCGAGCGGTTCGGCCGGTACCGCAAGACCCTGGAACCCGGGATGAACTTCATCCTCCCGTTCGTGGACCGGGTCAAGCCCCTCATCGACCTGCGCGAGCAGGTGGTCTCGTTCAAGGGGCAGCCGGTGATCACCGAGGACAACCTGGTGGTCAGCATCGACACGGTGCTGTTCTTCCAGGTCACCGACCCGCGGGCGGCCGACTACGAGATCGTCAACTACATCCAGGCCATCGAGCAGATCACCGCGACCATGCTGCGCAGCGTGATCGGGAACATGGACCTGGAGCAGACGCTGACCTCGCGCGACCAGATCAACATGCGGCTGCGCGGCGTGCTCGACGACGCCTCGGGCAAGTGGGGCCTCCGGGTCACCCGGGTGGAGATCAAGGCCATCGACCCGCCCAAGAGCGTCATCGACGCGATGGAGAAGCAGATGCGGGCCGAGCGGGAGAAGCGCGCCGCCGTGCTCACCGCCGAGGGCGTCCGCCAGTCGAAGATCCTCACCGCCGAGGGCGAGAAGCAGAGCAGCATCCTGCGGGCCGAGGGGGAGCGCCAGGGCCAGATCCTCCGGGCCGAGGGCCAGGCCCAGGCGATCGGCACCGTGTTCCAGGCCGTCCACGACGGCGACGCCGACCCCAAGGTGCTGGCGTACCAGTACCTGCAGACGCTGCCGCAGCTGGCGCAGGCCCAGGGGAACACGTTCTGGGTCATCCCGAGTGAGGTGACCACGGCGCTCAAGACGCTCAGCGGCGCTTTCGGTGGGTCCGGGGACGATGGGGGACCGCAAGCCAGCCCGCCCCCGGTCCGCTCCGTGGGGCAGCCTGGTGCCGTGGAATCGGGGGCCATAGAGTCCGCTGCCGCGGCGCTGAAACGGGCCGGGCAGGCTGACGGGGCAGCGGCCGAGGCCGCGGCGGTGAGATGGCCGCCCAGCAGGACGCAGAGCTGACGGCGGTGCACCGGGCGGTCGCCGAGGCCGAGCACGAGGCAGCACCGGGCCGGATATGAGGTACCTCAGGCCAGCGGCCCTTGGAGCCTCCTGAGACGCTCAGCCCGCACCCAACGGCGCAGTGGACAGCCGTTAACTGCTAACGCAGGGCCGGGCGGGGTTAGAGGCGGATGGCCAGGCCGATGGTCAGCAGCGCGCCGAAGGCGAGCTGGAGGCGGCCGGTCATGCCGAGCGCGCCGATCAGGGCCGGGCCCGTCGCCCCGTGCCGCACCGCGCGGACCGGGGCCAGGGCCAGCGGGATCGCCGCGAAGACCAGCAAGGCCAGCGGCCGGGCCGCCGCCATGGCCGCCGCGATCACGAACGGGCCCAGCACGCACGCCACGTACAGCGTGCGGGTCCGCGCGTCGCCCAGCATGACGGCGAGGGTGCGCTTGCCGGACAGGGTGTCCGACGGGATGTCGCGCAGGTTGTTGATCACCAGCAGCGCGCAGGCCAGCAACCCCACCGGCAGCGCGGCCGCCACCGCCAGCCACGGCAGTGAGCCCATCTCCACGAACGCGGTCCCGGCCACCGCGGCCAGCCCGAAGAACGCGAACACCGCGATCTCGCCCAGGCCGTGGTACCCGTACGGGTGGCGGCCGCCGGTGTAGGTCCAGGCCGCGGCGACCGCGGCCGCGCCCAGCAGGATCAGCCACCAGGAGGTCACCGCGGCCAGGACCAGGCCAGCTGCGCAGGCCAGCGCGAAGCAGCCCAGGGCGGCGCGGCGGACCTGGCGCGGCGGGGCCACCCCGGCGGCCACCAGCCGGACCGGGCCGACCCGGACCTCGTCGGTGCCGCGGATCCCGTCGCTGTAGTCGTTGGCGTAGTTCACCCCGACCTGCAGGGCCAGCGCGACGATCAGCGCCAGCACCCCCCGCCACAGCGAGAAGTGCCCGTAGCCGAACGCGACCCCGGATCCCACCACGACCGGGACGACCGCGGCGGGCAGGGTCCGCGGCCGCGCGCCGGCGACCCAGTCCCGTGCTGTGGCCACTAGGGCCGGACCCGTGCGGTCAGCCGCCGGACCTGCGCGGTCACTGGCCAGGGCCAGGAACAGCGGAGCCCGCGGCCGCCGGGCCGAGGCGGCTGATGTCCCGCACCGCGCCGGTGGACGCGGAGGTGGCCAGCGCCGCGTACACGCGCAGGGCCTCGCTGACGGGCCGCTCCCGGTTCGCGGGCCGGTAGCCGCCCAGCGCGCCGAGGATCCGCTCGCGGCGGGCCGCCAGTTCCGCCTCGGGGACGGCCAGCTCCAGCGACCGGGCCGGGATGTCGATCTCCACCACGTCGCCGTCCTCGGCCAGCGCGATCACGCCGCCCGCCGCCGCCTCCGGCGCGGCGTGGCAGATGGACAGCCCGGAGGTGCCGCCGGAGAAGCGCCCGTCGGTGACCAGGGCGCAGGCCCGGCCGAGGCCCTTGCCCTTGAGGAAGCTGGTCGGGTACAGCATCTCCTGCATGCCGGGACCGCCGCTCGGGCCCTCGTAGCGGATGAGCACCACGTCACCCGCCTCGACCTGGCCGCCCAGGATGCCCTCGACGGCCGCCTCCTGGCTCTCGAACACCTTGGCCGGGCCGGAGAAGCGCCACAGTTCCTCGGGCACGCCCGCGGTCTTCACGATCGCGCCCTCGGGGGCCAGGTTCCCGTAGAGCACGGCCAGGCCGCCGTCCCGGGTGTAGGCGTGCTTCAGGTCCCGGATGCAGCCTTCGTCGCGGTCCTCGTCCAGGCTGGTCCAGCGGGCCTCCTGGGAGAAGGGCTTGATGGTGCGGACGCCGCCGGGTGCCGCGTGGAACAGCTCGACGGCCTCGCGGGTGACCGACGGCGAGCGCAGGTCCCAGGCGTCCAGGAACTCCCCGAGCGAGGAGCTGTGCACCGTGTGGACGCCGGTGTTCAGCAGCCCGGCCCGGTTCAGCTCAGCCAGGATGGCCGGGATGCCGCCCGCCCGGTGCACGTCCTCGACGTGGTAGCGCTCGCTGCTGGGCGCGACCTTGCACAGGCACGGCACCCGGCGGGACAGCTCGTCGATCTCCTTGAGCCCGAAGCCGACCCGCGCCTCGTGCGCCGCGGCCAGCAGGTGCAGGATCGTGTTCGTCGACCCGCCCATGGCCACGTCCAGCGCCATCGCGTTCTCGAACGCGTCCCGGGTCGCGACCGACCGCGGCAGCACGGACTCGTCATCGCCCTCGTAGTAGCGCTGCGCCAGGTCAACCACCAGCGCCCCGGCCCGCTCGAACAGCGCGCGCCGCGCGGCGTGCGTGGCCAGCGTGGTGCCGTTGCCCGGCAGGGCCAGCCCCATGGCCTCGGTGAGGCAGTTCATCGAGTTGGCGGTGAACATGCCGGAGCAGGAGCCGCAGGTCGGGCAGGCGGCCTCTTCCATCTCGGCCAGCGCCTCGTCAGACACCGACGGGTCGGCCGCGGCGACCATGGGGTTGATCAGGTCCAGCTTGCGCGGTTCGCCCGAGCTGGTCACCTCGCCCGGCCGGGCCCGCCCGGCCTCCATCGGCCCGCCGGACACGAACACGGTGGGGATGTTCAGCCGCAGCGCGGCCATCAGCATCCCGGGGGTGATCTTGTCGCAGTTGGAGATGCAGACCAGCGCGTCCGCGCAGTGGGCCTGGACCATGTACTCGACGGCGTCCGCGATCAGCTCCCGGCTGGGCAGGGAGTAGAGCATCCCGCCGTGGCCCATGGCGATCCCGTCGTCCACCGCGATCGTGTTGAACTCGCGGGGGACCGCGCCGGCCGCCTTCACCGCGTCGGACACCACCTGGCCGACCTCGCGCAGGTGCACGTGGCCGGGGACGAACTCGGTGAAGCTGTTGGCCACGGCCACGATCGGCTTGCCGATGTCCTCGCCGGCTACCCCGCTGGCGCGCATCAGCGCGCGTGCCCCGACCATGTTCCTGCCGTGGGTGACCGTCCGGGACCGAAGCGGTGGCATGACCTGCTCCCCTCAAGGCTGCGTAGAACCCTCAGCGTACCGGCGCCGCGATCTCCCTGCGGCGCGCCCGCTGCGCCGGGCGGTGCGCCCGCTGCGCCGGGCGGTGCGCCCGCTGCGCCGGCCGGTGCGGCGCTCTAGCGAGGGGGGAGGGCGGTTTCGGCGGCTTCGTGGATGACGCGCGATCTCCTCGCGGGTCAGCCGCTGCTCCCGCCGGGCCCGCGCCTGGGCCCTCAGGTACTTGCGCAGCCGCCGCCCGCTGAACACGTCCACGCCGCCGATCCGGGCCACGGTCCACGGCACGGTGGGCCCGTAGATCACCATGGCCGGGCGGATCCGCTGCTTGCGCCCGAGGCTCTCGCTGATCAGCCGGCCGGCCATGGCCGCTTCCAGCTGGGCGTGCTTCAGGCGGCTGGTCTGGCTGTACGGCCCGTGGTACAGGTGGCCGCCCTGGGTGGCCCGCAGCGGCAGCCGCCGGTCCCAGCGCTCGGAGTCCACCGCGAACACCCCGGCCGGGCCGACGATCAGGTGGTCGATGATGCAGTTGGTGCCCGGGATGGCCCGGTTGTTCAGGGTGAGGTAGCCGGACCGCCGGGCCAGCAGCAGCCGCCGCCGGGTGCGCCGCTGCGCGGACGTCACCCGGACCGCGGCCGGGATCACCGCGGTGGTCCGTGACCGGTGCACGGTGTCCAGGATCGCGATGACGGCCGCGGCGGTCAGGCCGAAGCGCCAGTCGAGCAGGATGCCCACCAGGATGCCGGCCGCGGCGGCCAGCACCGCGCGGCGGATCCAGATCGGCATCCGGGGATCGGCCGCGAAGCTGGCCAGCGGGTGCTCGTCAGCGGGATGGCGGTCACCCGCGGTGACTATGCCGTCATCGGCGGCGTCCGCAGCGTCCCGGGCGTCCAGGGAGTCGCCAGCATCCAGGGAGTCGCCCGCGTCCAGGGAGTCCAGCGCGTCCGCCCCGTCCCCGGCGGCCGTGGCATCAAGCTCGCCCGGGACGGTAGCGCCGCCGGGCGCCTGGCCGGCAGCGCCGGGCGCGGGGTCACCAGGGCCCGCCGGCCCCGGCGCAGCCCCGGACGTGCCCGGCCGCGTGATCCGATCCACGCGTCCGAGCGTAACCGATGCAATGCGTAGCTGTCTGGGAACAACACGTGACACACCGTGAATGCGCCGAACCCGGCTTCTGGACCCGGACAAATCCGGAGACTACGGTGCGAAATCGTGACCGACATCCATGATCTGAGCGTGACGGAGCTGGCCGCCGCGATCCGCCAGCGTGAGCTGTCCCCCGTCCAGGTGACCGCGCACTACCTGGACCGTACCGAGCGGCTGAACGCGGACGTGGGGGCGTTCTTCACGGTGACCGCGGAGCGGGCCGCGGACCAGGCCGCCGCCGCGGAGAAGGCCGTGACCTTGGCCCGTGACCCCGCTGAGCTTCCCTCGCTGACCGGGATCCCCATCCCCATCAAGGACCTGAACATGGTGGCCGGGGTCCGCCAGACCCTCGGCTCCGCCGTCTACGCGGACAACGTCCCGGCCACCGACGATCACGTCAGCGCGGCGCTGCGGGCCGCCGGGGCCGTGATGACGGGGAAGACGGCCACCCCCGAGTTCGGCCTGCCCTGCTACACCGAGACCGCGGTCGGCCCGCCGGCCCGGACGCCCTGGGATCTGGGCCGGTCGGCGGGCGGGTCGAGCGGCGGCGCGGCGGCCGCGGTGGCGGCGGGCCTGGCCCCGGCGGCCCAGGGCAGCGACGGCGGCGGGTCGATCCGGATCCCGTCCAGCGTGTGCGGCCTGTTCGGGCTGAAACCGTCCCGCGGCCGGATCTCCAACGCGCCGCTGGTCCCGGACCTGTCCGGGCTGGGCACCGAGGGCCCGCTGGCCCGGACGGTGGCGGACGCGGCGCTGCTGCTCGACGTGATGACCGGCAACCAGCCGGGCGACATGTACACGCTGCCGCCGCTGCCGCCGGGGGAAACGTTCCTCGGTTACGCGGCCCGCCCGCCCGGGCGGCTGCGCATCGGCCGGACCCTGCAGCACCCGATCGAGGGGGCGGCCGTGCACCCCGACTGCGTGGCCGCGTACGAGGACGCCAGCGCGCTGCTGGCCAGCCTGGGGCACGAGGTCGAGGACGTGGCCATGCCGTTCGGCCCGGACGCGGTGCCCGCGTTCGAGACGGTCTGGTACGCGATGGCCACGCTGGCCCCGGTCGATCCGGCCCGCGAGGACCGCCTGCTGCCGTTCACCGCGTACATGCGCGGCCGCGGCCAGCAGACCCGGGCCAGCGACCTGGTCTTCGCCCAGGCCTATCTCCAGTTCACGGTGCGCCAGGCGCTCGCGGTGCTGAACGGCTACGACGCGCTGCTGACGCCGACGCTGGCGTCCCCGCCGGTGCCGGTCGGGTACTTCGAGGAGGTGCCGCCGCCGGAGAACTTCGAGCGGCAGAAGGCCTTCACCCCGTACACCGCGCTGTTCAACGTGTCCGGCCAGCCGGCCGTGAGCCTGCCGCTGTCCTGGAACGGGGCCGGGCTGCCGATCGGCGTCATGCTGGCCGGGCGGCCGGGGGAGGAGGGCACGCTGATCTCGCTGTCGGCCCAGCTGGAGGAGGCCCGTCCGTGGCGGGACCGGCACCCGGCCCTATGGTGAGGCGCTATGGCCAGCCGGGGCACTACTCGCGGGTAAGCCCCCGGTTATAGTCCGGTATCGATGATCAGATGACCCTGGGACAACGGCGCTCCAGGATCGCCTGGCGGGTGCTCCGCGTGGCGATCCCGCTACTGGCGTGCGCCGTCCTGCTCGGCGTCCTGGCCTTCGGCTACGGCACCGTGCCGGCGCTCGGCCCGGCCCTGGACCCCGGCCGCGGGGTGTGGACCTCGGCCAGCGGGGGCGAGCTGCCGCATTCGCAGGCGCTGAGCCTGCCCGGCCTGGCCCACCCGGTCCAGGTGTCGTTCACCAGCCACGGGGTGCCGTCGGTCCGGGCGGCCAGCCAGCACGACGTGTTCCTGGCCCTGGGCTACCTGCAGGCCCGGTTCCGGCTGGCCCAGATGGACCTGGAACGGCGGCTCGGCGAGGGCCGGCTGGCCCAGCTCGCGGGACCGGCCGCGGTGAGCTCGGACAAGTTCGAGCTGCGCCTGGGCCTGGTCCGCACGGCGGAGCAGGAATGGGCGCGGATGCCCCGGTCCAGCCCCGCCGCGCAGGGCTTGCTGGCCTTCACCAGGGGGGTGAACGACGACCTGGCCCAGCTCCGCCGCGACCGCCAGTGGCCCGCCCTGTTCTCGCTGGCCGGGGTGTACCCGGGCGACTGGACGCCGGTGGACAGCCTGGTCATCCAGGGCGACCTGACCGAGCAGCTCGACTTCACCACCACCCCGCTGGACTACGCGCTGCTGGAGCGCGCGCTCGGCGCGAAGCGGACCATGGCCTGGTTCCCGGTCCTGCCGCCGAACCAGCAGCACCCGTACGACCCCGGCCCCTACCGGAACGCCGGGCTGGTCCCGCTCCAGTCGGGCATGTCAACGTCAAATTCAAGTTCTTCCGCAACGAAGACCGCCCGCCGCACCCCCGCACCCCGCCGGGCCGCCGCCGGGGCCAGCGCCGCCGGCGCAGCCACGGCGCACACCACCGACGCCAGCGTCACCAGGGCCGGGGCCACCGCGGCGTCCGCGCTGCTGGCCCAGGTCAGCGCCCTGCCCGCGGGCCAGGTGCACGCCTACCCGGACAGCAACGCGTGGGCGGCCAACGGCCCGGCGGTGGCGGGCGGCCGGTCCATGCTGGCCGGGGACCCGCACCTGCCGCAGACCATCCCGTCGATCTGGTACCAGGTCGCGCTGTCCGCCCCGGGGTACGCGGTGAGCGGCGTCAGCGTGCCCGGCCTGCCCGGTGTCCTGCTCGGCCACAACCAGCACATCGCCTGGTCCCTCACCGACACCCAGAACCAGGCCACGCTGTTCTACACCGAGCGGACCAGCAAGTCCCGGCCCGGGCAGTACTACTGGGACGGCGCGTGGCGGCGGATGCGCCAGGTGCACTACACGATCGCGGTCCGCGGCGGCGCGGCCCAGCGGCTGACGGTGGACCTCACCGTGCACGGGCCGGTCATGACCCAGGCCGGGCAGACCACGTCGGTGGACTGGATGGGCAACGTCCCCTCCCCGGACCTGGCCGTCCTGCTGGCCATCAACACCGCGCACGACTGGGCCCAGTTCCACGCGGCGCTGGCGGACTGGCGGGCGCCCTCGCAGAACTTCGTGTACGCCGACGACCGGGGCCATATCGGCGCGGTCTCGGCCGGGTACTACCCGGTGGTCCGCCACGGCCAGCCGTGGCTGCCGATGCCCGGCACCGGCCCGTACGACGTGGCCGGGGTCATCCCGTACTCCGCTGTCCCGCAGGCCTACGACCCGCCCGGGCACGTGCTGGCCACCGCGAACCAGCGCCCGGTCGGCCCGTCGTACCCGTACTACATCGGGACCTCGGCCAACTTCTTCGACCCGGGCTACCGGGCCAGCCAGATCTACGCGTCGCTGACGGGCCGTCACCGGATGACCCCGGCCTCCTTCGCGGCCGTGCAGACCAGCCTGGCCGACCCGCTGGCCCGCCGCATCCTGCCCAGGCTGCTGGCCGCGCTGCACCAGCCCGGGGCGCGGCTGACCGGGCCGCAGCAGCAGGCCGCCGGGCTGCTGGCGGCCTGGAACGGCGCGATGACCGCCGGGTCCGCGGCCGCGTCGGTGTGGTGGACGTTCTGGTCCGACTACCTGACCGCGGTCTTCCAGCCGTGGTGGCACACGGCGGCGGTGCCGGTGCACCAGGACCGGCCCGGGCTCAAGATCTCGCCGGACCAGGCCAGCCTGGACGAGGTGCTGGAGACCTGGACTCTGCACGACCCGGGCAACGCCGCGTTCACCGCCCCCGGCGGGCACCCGCGCACCGCCCCGCAGGTGATGCGGGCCGCGTTCGCCACGGCCGTGGCCCACCTGTCGGCCCGGCTGGGCGGCACGCCGTCCGGCTGGGCCTGGGGCCGGCTGCACAGCAGGCAGTTCCCGTCCCTCACCCAGGCGGACGCGCTCGGCTACGGCCCCCGCGCCGCGGGCGGCGATCCGTGGACCGTGGACGCCGCCGATGGCGGCCTGGTCGCCAGCCAGGGACCCAGCTGGCGGATGATCGTCGCCTGGACCGGGACGGGCGCGGGGACGGGGCAGGGCATTTACCCCGGCGGCCAGAGTGAGAACCCGGCCTCACCGTGGTATGAGGATCAGGTGGCTGACTGGTGGAACGGGCGCTACCTGCCGATGCCGCCGGCGGGATCGTCGCCGGGGGTGATCCGGTGGACGCTGCGCCCATGAGTCCCCGGGATCAGCCGCTGAGTCCCCGGGATCAGCCGCGGCCGGGCCGGACCAGGCGGGCTGGCCATGTCTGACCTGAACCGGCTGGGCAAGCGCGGCGCGTACCGGCTGGGGCGGCTGGGGGCGCCGGCGCCCGCGCCGGTGGGGCCGCCCGCGCCGCACTACCCGTCGTGGGTCCCCGGGCACCGGGGCCCGGTGGCGCTGTGGCTGCTGGGCAGCCTGGCCGCGGCGGTCCTGATCGCGCTGGGGGCCGCGGCCGGCTGGTGGTTCCTGCCGTTCGTGGCCGGCCTGGCGGGCGGGGCCGCGGCCCGGTACGGCCGCTGGCGGCTGCGGGTGGCGCTGCCCGCCGCGGCGCTGGTGGCCGCGCTCGGCTGGGCCATCCCGCTGGGCTGGCAGGCCGCGCACGGCGCCCCGGTCCGGGCCACGGCCCGTGTGGTCGCGGCGCTGGCCGGGCTGCCGCCGCACGCCGCGGTCGCGATCGTGGCCACCCTGCTGGTCGCGGTCCTGCAGGCGCTGGCCGGCCTGTGGCTGACCTGGGCCCTGATCCCCAGGCGCTAGCGCCGGGCCGGCGTTCCGGGCCGGGCCGCAGGGCTGATCTTGACCAAACTCAGCACAGAACGAGGTAACTGGGGGCGTAAGGGTTGTGCGCCGCACCGCCGGATGCACCGATCATTGAAGGGTGACGAGCGACGAGACCAGACGGCGGGCCGCGGCCCACGGGGTGGCCACCAGCTACCGGGACTGGCACGGGCGGCAGGTCGAGGTGAGCCAGCGGACGCTCGACGCCATCGTGGACGCGCTGGGCGAGCCGCCGGATACGCCCGGGACGGCCGGCCTGCCCGGCGTGTCCGGGGGGCCCGTGGCCGAGGCGCCCGTGGCTGAGGAACCCGTGGTTGAGGAACCCGTGGTTGAGGAACCGGTGGTCCCCGGGCCGGAGGACCGGTCCTGGGGCTTCGCGGTCCAGCTCTACTCGCTGCGCTCCCGCCAGTCCTGGGGGTACGGGGACCTGGGCGACCTGGCTGACCTGGCCGCGTGGAGCGCCAGTGACCTGGGGGCCGGGTTCATCCTGATCAACCCGCTGCACGCCGGAGAGCCGCTGCCGCCGCTGAGCCAGTCCCCGTACCTGCCGATGAGCCGGCGCTTCACCAGCCCGCTGTACCTGCGCATCGAGGACATCCCGGAGTACGCGAAGCTCACCGCCGGGGACCGGGTCCGGATCGACTCCCTGGCCGCGCCGTTGCGGGCCCGCAACGCCACCAGCGAGCTGCTCGACCGGGACGAGGTCTGGCGGGCCAAGCGGACCGCCCTGCAGATCATCTACCGGCAGCCGATGACCGCCCCGCGCCGCGCCGAGTTCGACGCCTACCGGCGCCGGGAGGGGCAGCCGCTGGAGGACTGGGGCCTGTGGTGCGCGCTGGCCGAGATCCACGGGCCGGACTGGCGGGCGTGGCCGGAACCGCTGCGCACGGTCAGCTCGGCCGAGGTGGCGGCCGAGCGGGCCCGGCTGTCCGGCCAGGCCCTGTTCCACGCCTGGCTGCAGTGGCTGGCCGACAGCCAGCTGGCCGCCGCCCAGGACGCGGCACGGCTCGCCGGGATGGGCATCGGCATCATCCGGGACCTCGCGGTCGGCTGCCATCCGGGCGGGGCCGACGCCTGGGCCTGGCAGGACGTCATGGTCTCCGGGGTCAGCGTGGGCGCCCCGCCGGATGAGTTCAACCAGCGCGGCCAGGAATGGAACCAGCCGCCCTGGCATCCGCTGCGGCTGGCCGGCCAGGAGTACGCGCCGCTGGCGGACCTGATGCACTCGGCCCTGCGGCACGCGGGCGGCCTGCGCGTCGATCACGTGATGGGCCTGTTCCGGCTCTGGTGGGTGCCGGCCGGGATGGGGCCGGACCAGGGCACCTACGTCCGGTACGACCACCGGGCCATGGTCGGCGTGCTGGCGGGCCAGGCGGTCGCGGCCGGGGCGCTGGCCATCGGCGAGGATCTCGGCACCGTGGATCCGTGGATCCGGGAGTACCTGGCCGAGCGGGGGGTGCTCGGCACGGCGATGCTCTGGTTCGAGCGGGGCCCGGACGGGGCGCCGCTCCCGCCGGGTAAGTGGCGGCGCAACTGCCTGGCCATGGTCGGCACGCACGATGTGCCGCCGATCGCGGCGTTCGTGACCGGGGAGCAGGTCGAGCTGCGCTCCCGGCTCGGCCTGCTCACCCGCTCCTACCGGGAGGAAAGCGACGAGTCCGACGCCGTGGTGCACGCCTGGCAGGAGGTGCTGGAAGCCGAGGGGCTGCTGCCGGCCGGCGGCCGTCCCACCCCGGCCGAGTTCACCGTGGCCTGCTACGCGTTCCTGGCCCGCACCCCGGCCCTGCTCATCGGGGTGTCGCTGGCCGACGCGGTGGGGGACCGGCGGCCGCAGAACATCCCCGGCACCACGGATGAGTACCCGAACTGGCGGGTCCCGCTGTGTGACGGTGAGGGCCGGGCCGTGTCCCTGGACGACCTGGCGGACTCCCGCACGGTCCGCGCGGTGGCCCGGGCGGTCGCCAGCCACACGTGACCCCCCAGGCCAGGCTCCCGGAGCCTGTGGCGGGACCGGCGCTTCGCGGTCTTCCTCACCGCGCAGACCCTCTCGGTGGCCGGGGACTCGTTCGCCCTCATCGCGGTCCCGCTGCTGGTCCTGCGGGCCACCGGCTCGGTCGCCCAGATGGGCCTGCTCACCGGGGCGGCCGGCGCGGCGGCGGTGGTCGCGGGCATCTTCGCCGGCATCCTGGCCGACCGGCTCGACCGCTGGCTCCTGATGGCCGCCTGCGACCTGGCCCGGATGGTCCTCTACGGCCTCATCCCGCTGGCCTGGGCCCTGCACCCCCAGGTCTGGCTCCTCTACGTCATCCTGCCGCTGTGCGCCGCGATCGGCATGATCTTCCAGGTCGGCTACGTCACCGTGGTCCCGGCCCTGTCCGGCCCGGCCCGCATCACCGAAGCCAACGGCCTGCTCTACGCGGCCCAGTCGGCGGCCGCCGTCGCGGGTCCCCTGCTCGCGGGACTGATCTCGGCCGTGCTCGGCCCCGCTAACGCGATCGCGCTCGACGCGGCCAGCTTCGCCGTCTCCGCCGTCGGCGTGCTCATAGTCCGCCACGGCCTGGCCTCGCGCCGTGAGACGAACGGCCGGACCGTCCCATGGCGCCGCTCGGGGTGGCCACCCCGCGATGCCACCGCGACCGGTGCCCGGTTCCCCGGACGCGGCCGGTGCCTGGCGTGAGTTGCTGGCCGGAGCCCGGTTCCTGTGGCAGCACCCCACGCTGCGGGCGCTGACCATCCTGCTGACGTTCTACATCTTCGCCACCCAGGGCCTGCCCGACGTGCTCATCTACTACCTCAAGCACGACCTCCACCAGGGCGACGGCGTCGTCGGCCTGGTCCTCGGCGTCGCCGCCCTCGGCACCGTGGCCGGCGCCCTCGCTCGTCGCCCCCCTGCGCCGCAGACTCACTTTCGGCACCTGCTGGACCGGCGCCGTAATCCTGAGCGCACTAGCCATCGCCGGACTAGGCGCCACCGGCAGTGTCCCGCCGACCGCCGTGCTAGCCGCCCTCTACCTCGGCTGCGCCAGCGTGGCCGGCATCTGCTCCATGTCGCTGCGCCAGCAAGTCACGCCGGATCACCTGCTGGGCCGGGTCACGGCCGCCTTCTGGACGATCCACTTCTCCCTGGGCCCGCTAGGCGCAGCCCTCCTGACCTGGACCGCCGGCCACTACGGCGTCATGCCAGCCTGTCGTGGCCAGCGCCGCCACGTGCTTTTTTATCGGCACGATAGGCCTGGTCACTCCGATCCGGCGCCGGGCATCGCGGCCCGGTGCCGCCGCAGCCGAGACCTGATGGCGGCCAAGGGGTCCCAGGTTTAACCGCCCCGTTAGACCTCTTGCCGGTCCCGGGCCTGGCAGCGCAGGGCACGCTGGATGCCGTCCCGGGACTCCAGGAGCAGCCGGTGCAGCGCGGCAGGCGGGTCGTTCTCCAGGATGTACGCGTCGGTGAGCGCCACGGTGTGCTCGGAGACCTGCGTCAGCGGGTAGGCGTTCGAGGTGAACCACTGGGCCATGTCGCTGCCCCAGTTCTGCCACACGTCGCCGACCACCTCGAAGTACCGGGTGGCGAACGGGGCCAGCAGCTCTTCCTGGTCCGGGTCGGCGAAGCCGTTCAGCGTGGCCCGGAACGTGGCGTTCGGCAGCGTGCCGCTGATGATCGCCTGCCAGGCCGTCTCCTTGGCCGCGGCCTCGGGGATCGCGGCCCGGCAGGTGGCGGCGCGCCGCTCGCCCGCGTCGGTGGCGTCACGGCGCAGTTCCGCGTCGATCTCGGCCGGGCCGGCCGCGCCCTGGCTGCACAGCCGGTGCAGCAGCCGCCAGCGCAGCTCGGTGTCCACCACCAGGCCGTCCATGAACGCCGTACCGTCCAGCAGGCCGCCCAGCAGGGCCAGGTCGCTGCGTGAGGAGGCCAGGCTCGCGAAGGCCTGGAGGAAGGCGAGCTGGCGGTCCGAGCCGGGCGCGGCCTGCTCGGCCAGGCCGAGCAGCACCCCGGCGGCCTCGTTGGCCCCGCCCGCCCGCCAGGCCGGGTCGGTGAACCGGCGCAGCGCCGCGGTGGCCTGGCGGAGCAGGGTCTGCACCACGGAGATATCCTCGGCATGATCCACGCCGGCCGTCACCAGCTGGACGTAGTCCCGGGCCGCCATCTCCGCGTCCCGGCACATGTCCCACGCGGCGGCCCAGCACAGCGCGGCGGGCAGCGACTCGGTGAACTCCCCGATGCCGGTGATGAGCGTGGCGAGCGAATGGCTGTCCAGCCGCATCTTGGCGTAGGTCAGGTCGTCGTCGTTGACCAGCACCAGATCGGGCTGGGGCTCACCGGCCAGCGCGGCCAGGACCGTGCGCTCGCCCGCGACGTCCGCCTCGACCCGGCGGCGCCGGACCAGCCCGGCGCTGGTCCGGTCGTAGAGTCCGACCGCGATCCGGTGCGCGCGCAGCACCGGGTGGCTCGCGGCCGCGGTCTGCACCACCGCGAACTCCGTGATCCGGTTCTCCGCGTCGAGGTCGTACTCCGGCCGCAGGGTGTTCACCCCGGCCGTTTCCAGCCACTCCTTGGACCAGCCGGACAGTTCCCGGCCGGACGACTCCTGCAGCGCGCCCAGCAGGTCGCCCAGGGTGGCGTTCCCCCAGGCGTGCTCGGCGAAGTACCGGCGCACCCCGGCCAGGAAGTGATCCCGGCCCACGTAGGCGACGAGCTGCTTGAGCACCGAGGCGCCCTTGGCGTAGGTGATCCCGTCGAAGTTGACCTCGACGGCGGCGATATCCGGGATGTCGGCCGCGATCGGGTGCGTGGAGGGCAGCTGGTCCTGCTGGTACGCCCAGGCCTTGTGCAGCTGGCAGAACGTGGTCCACGCCGTGGTCCACCGGGTGGCCTCGGCCTGGGCCAGCGCGGAGGCCCAGGTGGCGAACGACTCGTTCAGCCACAGGTCGTCCCACCAGCGCATGGTGACCAGGTCGCCGAACCACATGTGCGCCATCTCGTGCAGGATGGTGTCGCCGCGCAGCTCGCGGGCGAAGTCGGTGACCCGGGACCGGAACACGTAGTCCTCGAGGAAGGTCACGCAGCCGGCGTTCTCCATCGCGCCCGCCTTGAACTCCGGCACGAAGACCTGGTCGTACTTCCCGAACGCGTAGCGCACGCCGAACGCGTCGTGGAAGAAGTCGAAGCCCTGCCTGGTCACCTCGAAGATCTCCTCGGGGTCCAGGTACCCGGCCAGCGAGCGGCGGCAGTAGATGCCCAGCGGGATGCCGTCGTGCTCGCTCGTGACCTGGTGGTACGGGCCGGCCACGATGGCCGTGATGTAGCTGGACATGACCGGCGACGGGGGGAAGTGCCAGCGCCTGGCCCCGCCGGCCGGTGTCCCGCCGGCCGGGCCGGCGGCCATGTTGGACAGGACGATCCAGTCCTCGGGGGCGATCACCGAGAACTCGAACGTGGCCTTCAGGTCCGGCTGGTCGAAGCAGGCGTAGATCCGGTGCGCGTCGAACGTTTCCAGGTCGGAATACAGGTAGACGCCACCGTCGGTGGGGTCGGTGAAGCGGTGCAGGCCCTCGCCGCTCCGCGAGTACGCGCACTCGGCCACCACGCGCAGCTCGTTGGACGGCCGCAGGCCCTCCAGCGTGATCCGGTTGCCGTCGAACGCGCTGAGCGGAACCGGATCGCCGTTCAGGACGATCTCCCGGACGGCCGGGGCGGTCAGCTCGATGAAGCTGGCCGCCTCCGTGGTAGCGCACTGGAACCGGGCGGTGCTGGTCGACAGGAAAGTGTCGCCGCCGCCCGTCAGGTCCAGTTCCACCTGGTATGAGCCCACATCGAGGAGCTGGCGCCGGTCACGCGCTTCCTCGCGGGTGAGATTGTTCGCCACGTACCTGGCACCTTTCATGTCCACGGTGTGGGTGTCCACGTTTCCGCCGCCCGCAGTTCGTCCGGGCCGCCGCTGAGGCATTTTCCCATGGCCGGAGGCGGAATGCGGTTGGGCGCCTCCCGGTTGCAGGCTGAGTGAGGAGCAGCCGGCACCCCTGCGCCGGCCCGCGAACCCCGGAAAGCCTGAACCACCGGCCAGCCCGTGGGCTGGCCCCGCCCCCCGATGAGAAGGAGCCCCATGGCCGAGCAGGAGCCTACCCCGGTCGATTTCTGGTTTGACCCGCTGTGCCCGTGGGCGTGGATCGCGTCCCGCTGGATGCTCGAGGTGGAGCAGGTCCGGCCGGTCCAGGTCAACTGGCACGTGATGAGCCTCGCGGTGCTGAACGAGGGCAAGGACGACATGCCCGAGCGGTACCAGGAGCTGATGAAGCAGGCCTGGGGGCCGGTGCGGGTCGCGATCGCCGCGGAGCAGAAGTTCGGGCCCAGCGTGCTCGGCCCGCTGTACACCGCGCTCGGCAACCGCTTCCACCACGAGAAGGCGCCGAAGGACCGGGCCACCATCGAGGCCGCGCTGGCCGAGGCCGGGCTGCCCGCCGAGCTGGCCGACGCGATGGACTCCACCGAGTACGACGAGGCGCTCCGGGCCTCGCACGCGGACGGCATCGACCGGGTTGGCTACGAGGTGGGCACCCCGGTGATCTCGGTCAACGGCACTTCCATCTTCGGCCCGGTGGTCTCCCCGATCCCGCGGGGCGACGCGGCCGCGAAGCTCTGGGACGGCGTGATGCTGGTGACCCAGACCGACGGCTTCTTCGAGCTCAAGCGCAGCCGGACCCGCGACCCGATCTTCACCTGAGCACGGTCTGAATTAGGCACGGTCTGAATTAGGCACGGTCCAGGTCAGGGAACGGCACGCTGCCGTTCCCTGACCTGATCCGGCGCTGGGCCGCCGCGTTCTGACAGACTGATCCCGTGCGCGTCTACCTGGGATCTGACCACGCCGGATACGAACTCAAGGCGGCCCTGATCGAGTGGCTGGGCGAAGCCGGCCACCAGGCGGTCGACTGCGGTCCGGCCAGCTACCACCCGCAGGACGACTACCCCGTCTACGTGATGCGCGCGGCCAGCGCCGTCGCCGCGGACCCGGACAGCCTGGGCATCGTGATCGGCGGGTCCGGCAACGGGGAGCAGATCGCGGCCAACAAGGTCCGCGGCATCCGGGCCGCCATCGCCTGGACCACGGAGACCGCCCGCCTCGCCCGCCTGCACAACGACGCCAACATCCTCAGCCTCGGTGCCCGCATGTACCCCGTCGCGGACGCGGTCGGCTTCGCCCAGACCTTCGTCGAGACCGCCTTCTCCGGCGAGCCCCGCCACGCCCGCCGGCTGGAAATGATCGCCGAGTACGAGAAGACCGGCGAACTCCCCCCCGAACCCCCAGCCAGCGTCTAGCCACCTCACAGACCGCCGAGCCGGCTGGGCTGGGTTAATAGGCGGCCGGCGGAGCTGCCCGGCTGGGCTGAGCTGGCCGCCTGGGCTCAGCGCCCGCCCCTCCTCCGGGTCCGGTGCCGCTTGCCCCGCCCCCCGCTGCGTCCCCGCCCCCCGTCCCGGTTCTGGCCCGGTGCCTTCGGCTGCCCCGGTGATTTGGGCTGCCCGGCCGCCGGGGCTGGCGCGGCGGGCTTACCGGGCGGCGACGGTGCGGCCGGGGTGGTCGCCGCCGGCGGTGCGGCCTCTGGGGTGCTGGCGGGGCCGGCCTTGGGCGGCGCCGGCCGTGACGGCCCGGGGCGCGGAGGGTGCGGCCGGGCGGACGGCAGGCTGCTCGCGGCCTCCTCCGCGGCGGCCTCGTGCTCCGGCCGGGGCCGGGACACATCCCTGGCCCGCATGGCCGAACCAAGCGTGATCTTCATCCCGGGCATCGGCACCCTCCACTGACTACTCTTTCCAGCCGTCCGTGAGCCAGTCCTGCGAACGTGATGGAATCGGCGCAAATCCTCGCGGCGGCGCGGCGGCGCGGTGGCCGGAGTAGCCGGGGGCGCGGGATGCGGCGGCGCGAATCCCAGCGGGGCAGCGCATATCCCGGCGGGTGGCGGGGTGGGCATCTCGGCCGCGGCGTTTATTTTGCCGCGGTGAGATGTCCCCCGCCAGCCCGCCCACGGGCAAGGCGTGGCCGAAGGCCTTGCTCAGCCCCGCTAGAAGATCGTGGGGCACCAGGGCGCGGGGTCCCAGGACAGCGCCGCCGACAGCGCCGCGAGGGCGCCGCTGCGCACGCTCGGTGGCCAGGCCGGCCCGGGCCAGCGTCCCGAGCAGCGTGCCGCCGAGATAAGCCGCCCCCAGCGTGGCCGCGGGCAGGATGACGTCCGGCGCCGCGGAGGTCCGCTCGCATTCTGCCGTGCCGGCCCCCGGGCTGGTCCCGGCGCCGGCCAGCACGGGGCCGGAGCCGCGCACCCGCCACCGTCCCGCGTTCCACGGGCACATCTCGTCGGTGACCTCGATGACCAGGTCGAGCGGGGCCGCGTAGCGGCGCGCGGTCAGCGCCCCCGGCACGTCGATGATCCGCACCCAGAGCCCGTCGCTGACCCGGGGACGGGCCCGCCGGGCGTCGGCCAGCAGGTGCAGCAGCGGGTCGTCCACCGGCCTCAGCCGGGCCGTCACCTCGCTGACCAGGTCCCGGCTGAGCAGGTCGGACCAGAGCGCGGCGGTCGCCGCCGGGTCGGTGGCGGCCAGTTCCCGGATGTCCAGGGCGGCGTCGGGGAGGAACGTGTCCTCGTCCCACCGGCCCCGGCCGCTGTACAGCGCGTAGCCGCGGGGGCCCGTGTCGTCTTCGGCGAGCACGCAGCGCAGCGGGGCGGACCCGGGCCGCCCCTCGTCCGGGTCCTCCACGATGTGGTTCCACCAGGATTCGCTCCTGATGAAGAAGCCTGGCTGGGTTGGCAGCAGCGTGTCGTAGACCTTGGCCAGCTCGGCCAGGGCCGCCTGCGGCTCGGTGATCCGCAGCCGCAGCCCCGGGTCCGCGGGCGCCTGGGAGCTCAGCGCGCCCTCGCCGTGCCGGATCGTGAAGCTCGAGTGCCAGGACGCGCGGCCGTACCCGAACCGGCCGTAGATCCGCGCGTCCGAGGCCCAGAGCACCGCGATCGGCTCGCCCCGCTCGTGGATGTCGTCGATCTGCCGGCGCATCAGGCTGGTGAGGATGCCGCGCCGCCGGTGCGAGGGCATGACCGCGATCCAGGTCACCCCGGCGGCCGCCGCCATCGCGCCCGGCACCGTCATCCGGAAGCTCCACGCGCCGGCGCTGGCCACGGGGGTGGCGCCGTCGAAGGCCGCCAGGGTGCGGTCGAGTTCGAGGCGGTCCAGCATCTCGGCCCGGTGCCGCGGTGACGGCGGGCTGTCGTGGAACGCGTGCTCGTTGGTGCGGTGGAAGGCGTCGAACTCGTTCTCTCCGACCGCCCTGATCGGGAAGTGCGCTGCCATGCCCGCATTCCTACCTGGTCCGCCCCGGGCTGCGCCAATCAGTTTGGGAGCGTGCCAGACCAGCGGGGGTGCGGATACAGTTCGCCCATCATGGTTTCCCGGCCCCTCACCCGTTCTGCCCGGCTTGCCCGCTCGGCGGCGGCCCGGGTGGCCGGCCAGGTCCGGCGCCAGTTCATCACCCGCAACCGCCGGATGGCCTTCGTCCTGACCGTCGCCACGGTGGCCATCGGGGTGGCCGCCGTGCACCTGTCGGAGTGGTGGTTCTCGCCGGGAATGATGATCCTGCCCGTCCTGGCCGGGGGGCTGCTGCTGTGGCCCCGGGCGCTGCGGATCCTGTTCGGCTTGGTCGCGGTCATGCTGCTGTACGACGGGCTGCACGACCGCGCCGGGGCCGGCATCATCGCGACGGTCGTGGTCACCGCGCTGTTCGCGGACGCGCTGGCCCGGACCCGGTGGAAGCTGGGCGTGCAGGGGCTGCGCGGGGACCGGATGCTGGTCGAGCTGCGGGACCGGATCCGGGCCCAGGCCCGGCTGCCCGAGCTGCCCGCCGGCTGGCAGTCCGCCGCCGTGCTCCGCCCGGCCGGGGGCTCCTCGTTCGGCGGCGACTTCCTGGTCTCGTCGTGTGACGGGAAGACCCTGGAGGTCGCCCTCGTCGACGTGTCCGGCAAGGGGGTGGACGCCGGGACCCGGGCGCTGCTGCTCTCCGGGGCCTTCGGCGGCCTGCTGGGCTCGGTGCCGCAGGGGGAGTTCCTCCCCGCGTGCAACTCCTACCTGCGCCGCGGGCCGTCGGTCGAGGGTTTCGTCACCGCCGTGCACCTGGCCCTGGACCTGGCCACCGGCGAGTACATGCTGGCCTCGGCCGGGCATCCGCCGCCCGCCCAGTTCGACGCGGGCAGCGGAACCTGGAAGGTGACCCAGGCCCGCGGCATCGTGCTGGGCGTAGTCCCGGATCCGCGTGCCACGCCGGTGCACGGCGCGCTGCGGTCCGGGGACGCGCTGATGCTCTACACCGATGGCCTGGTGGAGGCGCCGGGCCTGGACATCGACGCCGGCACGGACCGGCTGCTGGGTGAGGCCAGCCGGCTGGTGGCATCCGGCTTCCGGAACGCCGCCACCGAGCTGGTGCGGGTGGTCAAGGCCGGTGGCGGCGGCTCCGACGATTGCGCGCTGGTGCTCATCTGGCGCACCTGACCGGGCTCACCCGCCGGGGGCGGGCGCGGCCGCCTCGGCCGCGTACTCGCGGCGCTTCCTGATCACCTGCAGGGCGTGCTCGACCAGGGCGATCAGGCCATCCCGGCAGGACGCCCGCTGCCGGGCGTCACACAGCACCACCGGCACCTCCGGGTCCAGGTCCAGCGCGGCCCGGACCGCCTCGGCGCGGTATCTCCGCGCGCCGTCGAAGCAGTTGACCCCGACCACGAACGGGATGCCGCGCTGCTCGAAGTAGTCCACGGACGGGAAGCAGTCAGCCAGCCGCCGGGTGTCGGCCATGACGATCGCGCCCAGCGCGCCGCGGGCCAGCTCGTCCCACATGAACCAGAACCGCTCCTGGCCCGGGGTGCCGAACAGGTAGATGACCAGGTTCTCGCGGATGGTGATCCGGCCGAAGTCCAGGGCCACGGTGGTGGTGGTCTTGCGCTCCACCCCGTCGAGCCGGTCCACCGCCGCACCCGGCTCGCTGAGCGGCTCCTCGGTGCGCAGCGGCCGGATCTCGGTCAGCGACCCGACCAGCGTGGTCTTCCCGACCCCGAAGCCACCCGCGATAAGGATCTTGATGGTGACTGGCATCCGCCGAGAAGCTCCCAGCCCGGTCAGAGGCGGCGTAGTCCATCGACGACCTCCTTCAGGATCTGCACGTCAGGCAGCCGGGCCGGCGAGATGGGGTGATGAATCGAGACGAGGGAGCGGTCCTGCAGGTCACCCAGCAGGATGCGGACCACCCCCAGGGGCAGGTCGAGATCGGACGCGATCTCCGCCACCGAGGTGGGCAGCCGGCAGAGCCGGAGCACCGCGAAGTGCTCCGGGTCCAGGGACGACGGATCCAGCTGGACCCCGCGCACCGCCGTGATGATCGCGATCAGGTCGAGGGCCTCCCCGCTGGGCCGGGTCCGGCCGCGGATCAGCGCGTAGGGCCGTACGACCGGGCCGGCTTCCTCGTCCAGCCAGTGATCGTCAGGCGACGGCATGCCGGAGTCAGTCCGTGAGCTCCCCGGCCGTACCCGGCCGGGGGTTCACCGACAGGTGCTGGCCCACCCGCTTCACCAGGATCGCCATCTCGTAGGCCACCAGGCCCGCGTCCGCGCTGGCCGGGCTCAGCACCGCCAGGCAGCTGCCCTCACCCGCCGAGGTCACGAACAGGAAGGCCGTGTCCATTTCCACGATGGTCTGCCGGACGTAGCCCCCGCCGAAGTGGCGGCCCGCTCCCCGGGCCAGGCTCTGGAACCCGGACGCCACGGCGGACAGGTGCTCCGCGTCCTCCCGGGTCAGCGCGCTCGACGCGGCGATGGCCAGGCCGTCACGGGACAGGATCACCGCCTTGTCTACGTCGGGGACCCGCACGACCAGGTCATCAAGCAGCCAGTCCAGATCGCTCGGCGACCCGGTGCCCGCGCCCTTCTCCTGCTCTGCCGCACTCATCTGCTCCCGCTCCCCTTGCTGTCACTCATCGCCCTGGGGACCGGCCTCCCCAGGCTCCGGGGGACTGGGCTCCGCCGGGGGCTGGGTGCCGGTCATCGCGTCCGTGGTCTTGTCCGGCGGGTCGAACAGCGAACGCCCGCGCTCCCAGCCCTGCTGGATCGCGGTGATCGTGCTCCTCGCCTCTTCGGGTGAGCGTTCCGCCACGATCCCCGGCGCCGCCGCGGCGTCGCCGTTCGCGGCGGGCGGCCCGTGCAGCGTGTTCTCCCGCAGCTGCGGGGCCAGGCTGGCCTGGCGGACCCGGCGGGGCAGCGAGTCCGCCTCCGCGAAGTCCGAGTCCTCCTGATCCTGATCGCCGGTCTCCGCGGCGTCCCGGTGGCCGAAGGTGCTGGCCGGCGGCCAGCCTCCCGCGTCGCCGGGGCCGGGGAACCCGCTGAACCCGTTCCCCCCGTTGCTGGTGCCGGTGGTGCCGGTGGTGCTGGCCGCGGTCCGCTGGCGGTGGCGGCCGCGTCGTGGGCGGCCCAGCCGTTCCCCGTGTCCTCGCCGGCCGTTCCGGCAAAGGCGGTCCAGGGGTCGGTTCCGCTGTCCGCCGGCCACCGCTCGGCCAGGTCGTCCGGCGCGGTCGTGGTCACCTCGGTGAGGACAGGCTTCCCGGCCGGGCTGGCCGTGTCCCCGGCGACGGCGGACAGGCCGCCCGTGTCATCCCGGGCCGCGTGCCGCCCGGTCAGCTGCACGCCACCGTTGGCGCCGGTGCCCGGGTCCGTCCCGTCCGGCTGGTAGCTGTCCTCGGAGACGACCAGGGTGTTCGGGATGAGCACGATCGCGGTCGTCCCGCCGTAGGGGGAGCCCCGCAGGACGATCCGGATGTTGTGCTTCCTGGCCAGCTGGCTGGCGACGAACAGGCCGAGCTGGTCGCTGCCGGACAGGTCGAACGGCGGCGGGTTCTCGAGAAGGTCGTTGAGTTCCGCCCGCCGCTCCTCGCTCAGCCCGAGGCCGCGGTCCTCGATCTCCACCGCGAACCCGCGGCCGACCACATCGCCGCTGATCAGCACCGGGGTGTTCGGCGGGGAGAAGACGACGGCGTTCTCCGCGAGCTCCGCGATCATGTGGATGACGTCGGCCACGGCGGGGCCGGTGATGGCCGCCCGGGTATTGGTGGTGACCTTGATCCGGGTGTAGTCCTCGACCTCGGCCACGGACGCCCGGAGCACGTCCACGAACGGGACGGGCCGGCGCCAGGCCCGGGCGGGCGCCTCGCCGGACAGGATGATCAGGCTCTCCGCGTGCCGCCTCATGCGGGTGGTGAGGTGGTCGATGCGGAACAGGTCCTCGAGTTCCTCCGGCTCCCTCGCCCGCCGCTCCATCGCGTCGAGCAGGGCGAGCTGGCGGTGCAGCAGCGACTGGCTGCGCCGGGCCAGGTTCCGGAAGATGTCGCTGATGCCCTGCCGCAGCCGGGCCTGGCCCACGGCCGCTTCCACCGCGGTCTGCTGGACCGCGTTGAAGGCCTGCTGGACCTGGCCGATCTCGTCCGAGCTGGTGGGCAGCTCGGGAGCCTCGGCGGAGATGTCCACGTCCTGGCCGGCCGCCAGCCGGTTCACCACGCTGGGCAGCCGCACGTTGGCCAGTTCCAGCGCCGACTCGCGCAGCGCGGCCAGCTCCCGGATCAGGCCCCGGCCGATCACGAACGACACGAGGATGGACAAGATGACCGCGAGCAGGCCCAGCCCGCCCGCCAGGAGGAGTTCCAGGTAGGTGTGGTCGGAGTTCGTCGTCGCCTGCGCGGTGATCGCGTTCGACGCCTGGGTCCCGGCCTGGGACAGGCCCGCGGCCACCCCGCCGACCGCCGCCTCCCACTGCTGCGGCTGGACCGGTGGCGGGCTGCCGGTCCGGGTGTCGCTCATCAGCTGGTCTTCCAGCGCGGACAGGGCGGTCATGGCCTGCGGGCTGATGGCGTGGGTGTAGTAGGCGCGGTATCGCGGCTGGAGATCAGGCAGGGTCTGGCTGTAGAGGGTCCGGCGGGCCCCGGCCAGCTGGGTGAACGCCTCCCGGTCGGCGGCCGGGAACGACCGGGCGGCCAGGTCGCCCGAGATGATCGCGCTCTCCTGCAGCATCAGGTCCTCGGCCCGGCCCATCCGGACGAAGTCCTGGGCCTGGGTGACCAGCGTGGCGTTGGTCTGCTCGAGGATGGCCTGGTCGAGGACCGAGTACGCGTCGGCCACCATGGCGTTGTACTCGGCCAGGGCCCTGGATTTGCTGATGATCTGCGAGCGCACCTGGGCGCGCAGCGCGGGAAGGCCCTTGACGTCCGTCAGCAGGGTGCTGATGGCCTGCTTCTCGGGGGCGGTCGCGTTGTTCATCGTCCCCGCGGAACCCAGGGCGGTCTGCAGGGCCGCGGCGGCCGCGCTGGTCTTGGTCTGCTGGACCTGGAGCATGGCCAGGTTGGCGCCGGTCGGGCTGGACAGGTAGACGACGGCGAGCGGCCGTTCGGCGTCGATCTGGGCCAGGAACGCGCCCGTGGGCTGGCCGGTGGCGGACTTGATCGTGCTCGCCTGGGAGAGGGTGAGAGCCCCCCGGGCGGTGATGAACGTCGCGAACGCGTACAAAGCGATCAGGGACAGCACCGGGACCAGGACGAGCAGGAAGATTCGCTGGCGGATGGACCGGAGACGCAACCCCATGGCTCAGGCCTCGAAGTGTGAGTGGAACGGAATTGTGACCACATGACTACGAAGGAGCTTCGGAGGCCCCCCCGAAGTTTTTGAGCGTAGCAGTGAGTAATGTCACTTACTGGGAAAATGCACTATCAGCCCAGCTTGGACGCATTTATCCCGGTTTCGGGGTAAACGCAGCGTGCCTGCTGTTCCTGGTGGGTCAGGCGTGCTCGTCCCGCCCCCGCGGCCATCGCGGGGTGCCCCCCGCCCCTCACGTAGGCCACCTGGCCCTTCCCGTAGGCCACCTGGTTCCCGTTGGCCGCTCCCGCTGGCCCCTCCGGATGGGCGCTCCCGGCAGTCGCCTGGCTGCGGCGGCCTGGCTGCGGAGGCCCGCTGCGGTGAGCCCGGCCGGTCCCAGGCGGCTAGTCGCTGGCCCGGCGGGATCATCTGTTCGGGGTAGGCCGCCGGCCTGCCCCGCCGCTGAGCCGGGCGGGCCGCCCGTAAGCCGCCCGCCCCGGCTGCGGGTCGGGCCGGGCGGCCGCGAATATGACATTCATGTCAGTGAATGGGGCCCAGCCGGCGGGGAGCCTGCGGGAAACGCGGCACCCCCGGCTGGCGCTGCAGCGTCGCGTATAGATTGCGTTCGGTAACCTCGCCCGGCAAGAGGCCGGACGGGACCTCGCGTACTCCACTGATATCGCTGAGATGCATCCAATTCGTAACGCACTTGAAACATATCCCGGCCGCCGCCCCAATACCGTGGATATGCTTCTGACCTGCGATGATGCTTCCCTGCCGGGCTTACCTGGGGCCAAAGGCATAACCCGGGAAACCTAGCTGGACCGCGCGTTGCTAATGGCCTACGCAATGTGATAGGCGACCGCCGGGCCTGCCCCGGGTGCGTGCCCGCGGCGGGACTGGGCATAATGAGACTGTGCTGTTCAGGTGAAGGCCGCCTTGAACGTGCGCAGCCTCATCGGGACGATCAACGACACCTGTGTCAGGTGACGTCCATGTCATTGTTTGCATTTGTATGGCAAGTGTGCGGTGATAGGTGCTGTGAGCCAGGGGGTAACACGATTGGGTGAACCGCGCGGCACAGCGGTGGTTACCCCGTCGGCGGAAGCCATCGGGTCGGCCGCGGCTGCCCAGGCATCGGGCGAGAATTTCCCGGTGGCGCTGCGGCTGCTGCCGGGCCGGTACCGGCGGCGGCTGGCGGCGGTCTACGGCTTCGCCCGGGCCGTGGACGACATGGGCGACGAGGCACCTCCCGGCGAGCGGGCCCAGCTCCTGGACGCACTGGAAGCCGACCTCGGTCGGCTTTACCAGTTCCAGGACCCGGCCCTGCGGGAAAGCCCGGCCCAGGATGCCCCGGCCCAGGACGGCCCGGCCCGCGAGGCCATGAGCCCCGGCGCGGAGCCGCAGGCCCCGCAGATCGGGGTGGTCCGGGCGCTGGCCACGGTGGTCGGCGAGTGTGCCGTCCCGCAGCAGGCGTTCGCCGACCTGATCCGGGCTAACCGGCAGGACCAGGTGGTGAGCCGGTACCCGGCCTTCAGCGACCTCGTCGGCTACTGCCAGCTCTCGGCTAACCCGGTGGGCCGGATCGTGCTGCACGTCTTCGGGGCGGCCACCCCGGAGCGCATGATCCTGTCCGACCGGGTCTGCACCGCACTCCAGCTCGCCGAGCACTGGCAGGACGTGGCCGAGGACTTCCGGGCGGGCCGCATCTACCTGCCGGCCGAGGACATGGAGCGGTTCGGGTGCACCGAGAGTGACCTCGCGGCCCCGTCCGCCGGGCCGCAGCTCCGGGCCCTGATGGCGTTCGAGGTGGAGCGGGCCGGCCAGCTTCTCGACGAAGGAGCCCCCCTGGTGGGGAATTTGCACGGGTCGGCCCGGGTTGCCGTGGCCGGTTACGTGGCCGGCGGCCGGGCCGCCCTGGCCGCGATCGCCGGGGCCGGGCACGATGTGCTGCGCGCGACGCACAAGCCGCGCCGTGGCCGCCTGGCCAGGGAGATGCTGAGGGCTTATGCAGCCGGGAGGTGATGCGATGGACGTGACGGCGGCCTACCGGCACTGTGAGGAAATCACCTGGTCCCAGGCGCGTAACTTCTCCTACGGCATCCGCCTGCTGCCGCCGGGCAAGCGGAGCGCGCTGGCGGCGGTCTACGCGTTCGCCCGGCGTATCGACGACATCGGCGACGGCACGCTGCCCCCGGCGGACAAGCTCGCCGCGCTGGCGCAGGCCCGGGCCAGCGTGACCGCGCTGGCCGGGGGAGGCGCTCCCGGGAGCGATCCCGTGCTGGTGGCCCTGGCCGACGCGGGCCGCCGGTTTCCCATCCCGCTGGAAGCGTTCGGCGAGCTGATCGACGGGTGCGAGGCCGACGTGCGGGGCACCAGCTACGGCACCTTCGACGATCTGCGGAACTACTGCCGCTGCGTGGCGGGCTCCATCGGGCGGCTGTCGCTCGGCGTGTTCGGCGCCCGGGACATGGCCGCGGCCGCCCCGCTGGCCGACGAGCTCGGCGTGGCCCTCCAGCTCACCAACATCCTGCGCGACATCCGCGAGGACTACCGGGACGGGCGGGTCTACCTGCCCGCCGAGGACTTCAAGCGGTTCGGCACCGAGCTGCGCCCCAACGGCTCGGGCTGGCCTGCTGCCGACCCGAAGCTCGTGGACCTCGTGGTGTTCGAGGCCGAGCGGGCCCGCGACTGGTACTCGCGGGGGCTGCGGCTGATGCCGATGCTGGACCGGCGCAGCGCGGCGTGCACCGGCGCGATGGCCGGGATCTACTTCCGGCTGCTGCAGAGCATCGAGGCCGCGCCCGGGCAGGTGCTCCAGCGCCGGGTCTCCCTCTCACCCGGCCAGAAGGCCATGGTCGCGGTGAAGTCGCTGGCCGGCGCGGCGCTGCGGTCGGGGCGCTCCGGCCCGTCCCAGCCCACGCCCACGGCGGGAGCGTCACGATGAGCCCCGATCCGGTGACCGCGGGCCCGGCGGGCCCCGGCCAGGAGCGCGCCACCCAGGGGAGCACGGGGCGCCACGTGGTGGTGGTCGGCGGCGGCCTGGCCGGGATCAGTGCCGCGATCGCGCTGCGCGAGGCGGGCGCCCGGGTCACGCTGCTGGAGTCCAGGCCCAGGCTGGGCGGGGCGACCTGCTCGTTCACCCGGGACGGGCTGGTCGTCGACAACGGCCAGCACGTCTTCCTCGGCTGCTGCACCGCCTACCGGGAGCTGATCGCCCGGCTCGGGATGACTGGCTCGGTGTCCCTGCAGGACCGTTTCGACGTGGCCGTGCTCGGCCCGCACGGCCAGGCCCGGCTGCGCCGGACCCGGCTTCCCGGCCCGCTGCACATGGGCCAGGCGCTGCTGACCTACCCGCTGCTGTCGCCCGCCGAGCGGCTGCGGGTGACCCGGGCCGCGCTCGCCATGCGCTTCCTCGACCCGGCCCGGCCTGGCCTTGACGGGCAGCGCCTGGGGGACTGGCTGGCCGCCCACGGCCAGGACGAGCGCGCCCGGCGGGTGCTCTGGGACCTGTTCACCGTCTCCGCGCTGAACGTGGCCGGGGACGACGCCAACCTGTCCCTGGCGGCGACCGTGGTGCGCACCGCGCTGCTCGGCGCCCGGGACGCGGCGGACATCGGCACCCCGGCCATCCCGCTCGGCGACCTGCACGGGAAGGCCGCCGCCCGGCGGCTGGACGAGCTGGGTGCCAGCGTGCGGCTCGGGGCCAAGGTGACCGCGGTCCAGCCGCTGGCCGGCGGGGGTTTCCGGGTGCGGCTGGCCGACCGCGGGGTGAGTGACGCCCGCAGCAGCGCCGATATCGCGGCGGCGGACGGGGTGGTCCTGGCCGTGCCGCCGGATGCCGCGGCCCGGCTGCTGCCGGAGGGCGCCGCCGCGGCCGGGCCGGGCCCGGACCGCTGGCGCGAGCTGGGCGCCTCCCCGATCGTCAACGTGCACGTCATCTACGACCGCCGGGTGACCCCGCTGCCGTTCGCGGCCGCGGTGGACTCGCCGGTGCAGTGGGTCTTCGACCGCACCGGGCCGTCCGGGCTGGCCGGCGGCCAGTACCTGGCCGTCTCCGTGTCGGCCGCGGATGACGTCGTGGACACGCCCGCAGCCCAGCTGCGGGAGCAGTTCGTCCCGGCACTGGAGGAGATTTTCCCCGCCGCGCGTGACGCGCGGATCACTGACTTCTTCGTCACCAGGGAACGCCGGGCCACCTTCCGGCAGGAGCCCGGCTGTGGCGAGAAGCGGCCGGGAGCTGCGACCAGGCTGGCTGGCCTGGTGCTCGCGGGCGCGTGGACCGATACCGGGTGGCCCGACACGATGGAGGGTGCGGTGCGAAGCGGACTGTCCGCAGCACGGGAGCTGCGACGCGATATGACCCAATCACGTTACGGGGCTGCCGTGGCCACGCGGGCGGCCGAGGTCGCCGGGGCCGCGTCGTGACCGCCGTGATGCCCGCGGGCGTGGAGACCGCCCGTGACCTGGTCGGCCCGGCGATCGCCGCGGCCGTGGACCGGCTCAGCCCGGAGGTCCGCACCGTCGCCGCCTACCATCTGGGGCTGGACGGCAGCGGCGCGGGCAAGGCCCTGCGGCCGGCGCTGGCCCTGCTGTCCGCCCGGGCGGCCGGGGCGCCGCCGGAGCGCGGCGTGCCCGCCGCGGTCGCGGTGGAGCTGGTGCACAACTTCTCGCTGCTGCACGACGACATCATGGACGGTGACACCGAGCGCAGGCACCGGCCGACCGCCTGGACGGTCCACGGAGTCGGGGCGGCCATCCTCGCCGGTGACGCGCTGCTCGCGCTGGCCCAGGACATCCTGCTCGAGGACACCGCGGCCCAGGGGATCTGGGCCGCGCGGTGCCTGTCCGCCGCGGTCCTGCGGCTGATCGCGGGACAAGGCGCCGACCTGGCCTTCGAGCAGCGCAACGACGTGAACCTGCCCGAGTGCCTGACCATGGCCGGGGACAAGACCGCGGCGCTGATGGCCTGCGCGTGCAGCATCGGGGCGATCCACGTCGGTGCGCCTCCCGGGCTGGCCATGGGCCTGGCCGGCTTCGGCGCCCACGCGGGGCTGGCCTTCCAGCTCACCGACGACCTGCTCGGCATCTGGGGTGCCCCCGAGGTGACCGGCAAGCCGGTCCGCGCTGACCTGCGGGCCAGGAAGAAGTCGCTCCCCGTGGTGGCCGCCCTGACCAGCGGGACCCCGGCCGCGGACGAGCTGGCCGGGCTGCTGGCCAGGACCGAGGCGCTGAGCGAGGACGACCTGGTCCGGGCGGCCCGCCTGGTGGAGGAAGCGGGCGGCAAGGACTGGACCGAGAACGAGGCCGCGGCGCAGCTGGCCGCGGCGGAGAAGTGCCTGACCGAGACCGACATGCCCGATGACGTGCGTGCCGAGTTCGCGGGGATCGCCGAGTTCATCACGGCGCGCCAATGGTGAGCGGGTCGCGGCGATCAGGAGATTGACAGGTTGACCGCTGGTGTGGGCCATCAGTGCTGAGGGCCCGGCGGTGCTGACGAGGGTCAGCGCCGGCACGAGCCCGGCCCTGGGTGTGACTGGTGAGCCGGGGGTCTAGTACGGGGCAGTGTGGTGAAGGCGAGGTGAGACGATGACAGTGACGCACGCGCGATCCGGCGGTCCCTCAGCGCTCTCTGGTGCGGAGGCCGCGCTGGCGCGCGCCCGCGACCACCTGCTCGGCCTCCAGCATGAGCAGGGCTGGTGGCAGGGGGAGCTGGAAACCAACGTCACGATGGACGCTGAGGACCTGCTGCTCCGGGAGTTCCTCGGCATCCGCACCGAGGACGAGACCGCCGCGGCCGCGCGGTGGATCGCCTCCCAGCAGCGGGCCGACGGGACCTGGGCCAACTTCTTCGGCGGCCCCGGTGACCTGTCCACCACCGTCGAGGCCTACGTCGCCCTGCGGCTGGGCGGGCATCTGCCCAGCGCACCGCACATGACCCGGGCGGCCGAGTGGATCAGGTCGCGCGGCGGCATCCCCGCCACGCGGGTGTTCACCAGGATCTGGCTCGCGCTCTTCGGCCAGTGGTCGTGGGATGACCTGCCGGTGATGCCTCCCGAAATGGTGTACCTGCCGACCTGGTTCCCGCTTAATGTGTACGACTGGGCCTGCTGGGCGCGGCAGACGATTGTGCCGCTGACCGTGGTGGGCTCGCTCCGCCCGGTCCGGTCCCTCCCCTTCGGCCTGGACGAGATCCGGGCACCTGGCCAGGATGAGCCAGGTGACCGGGCCCGCAAGTCGCCTCAGGCCGCGGACCGGACCGGTTGGGAGCTCGCCTTCGGCGGGCTGGACCGGGTACTGCACGTGCTGGAACGCCACGGCCAGCGGACCCGGCCGGTACGGGCGGTGCGCCGCGCCGCGCTGCGCCGCTGCGCCGACTGGATCATCGCCCGGCAGGAGCAGGACGGCTGCTGGGGCGGGATCCAGCCGCCCTGGGTGTACTCCCTGATCGCCCTGCACCTGCTCGGGTACGGGCTCAACCACCCGGTGATCAAGCGCGGGCTGGCCGGGCTGGACCGCTTCACGATCATCGAGGACTCACCCGACGGCCCGGTGCGCAGGCTGGAGGCCTGCCAGTCCCCGGTGTGGGACACGGTGCTGGCGGTCGTGGCCCTGGCCGACGCCGGGCTGCCGCCCGATCATCCCGCGCTGACCAGGGCGGCCGGCTGGCTGCTCGACGAGGAGATCCCCGGCCCGGGTGACTGGCAGGTGCGCCGCCCCTGGCTGGAACCCGGCGGCTGGGCCTTCGAGTTCGACAACGACGGCTACCCCGACATCGACGACACCGCGGAAGCCGTGCTCGCGCTCCGCCGCACCGCCCAGGGCCAGCCAGCACAGGTCAGCCAGCACACGGTCAGCCAGCACAGGGCCAGGCCCAGGGCGGCCAGCCCCGGCACCCCGCCATCGGGCGCGGGCTGCGCTGGATCACCGGCATGCAGTCGGCCGACGGCGGATGGGGCGCGTTCGACGCCGACAACACCTCCACGCTGGTGACCAAGCTGCCGTTCTGCGACTTCGGGGCGGTCGTCGATCCGCCGTCCGCCGACGTGACCGCCCACGTGGTCGAGGCGCTCGCCGCGGAGGGCCTGGCCGGCAGCCGGGCCGCCCGCCGGGGCGTGGTGTGGCTGCTGCGCGCGCAGGAGAAGGACGGCTCCTGGTTCGGGCGCTGGGGGGCCAACTACGTGTACGGCACCGGCGCGGTGGTGCCCGCCCTGGTCGCGGCCGGGGTACCACCGTCCAAGCCGGTCATCCAGCGCGCGGTCCGCTGGCTGGAAGCCCACCAGAACGCCGACGGCGGCTGGGGCGAGGACATGCGGTCCTACGACGACCCGCAGCTGGCCGGGCAGGGCACGTCCACCGCCTCGCAGACCGCCTGGGCCCTGCTGGCCCTGCTCGCGGCGGGCCCGCCGGGCCCGGCCGCGGAGGCCGGCATCCGCTGGCTCGCCGAGCATCAGCGGGCCGACGGCACCTGGGACGAGCCGGAGTACACCGGGACGGGCTTCCCCGGCGACTTCTACATCAACTACCACCTGTACCGGCTGGTCTTCCCGGTGTCCGCGCTGGGCCGGTACCTGGCGGCCCGGCCATGACCCGGCTTCAGGTGGCCAGCGTGCGGTCCCGGCGCAGCCCGGTGACCGGCTCCGGGCTCCTGGTCTGCGCCCCGCTGCGGCTGGAGGCCAGGGCGGTCCGGCGCGGGCTGCGCGACGCGGGCCCGGCCGGCGGGCCGGGTCGTGGCGACCGGGTACGGGCCGCGCCGGGCCGGCGCCCGGGAGGCCGCGCTCCGCGCGGAGCCGTTCGCCGCCCTGGCCGTGGCCGGCACGGGCGGCGGGCTGCCCGCCGGCCTGCGGCCGGGTGATCTCGTGGTGGCCAGCGAGGTCACCGACGGGAACCGTGTCATCCGCTGCGCGTCCGCCGAGCTGCTGGCGGGCGAGCTGCGCCGGGCGGGCCTGAGGGTCCGGGTCGGCCGGGTCGTCACCGTGGACCACCTGGTCCGCGGCACCGAGCGCGAGCGGCTGGCCGCGACCGGGGCCCTCGTTGCGGATATGGAATCGGCCGTGCTGGCCGGCGCGGCGGACGGCAGGCCGCTGGCGGTGGTCCGGGCCGTGTCCGATACGCCAGACCGTCCCCTGGCCAGTCCCGGGGCGCTGGGCGGCGGGCTGGCCGCGCTGCGCTCACTGCGGGCCGCCGCGCCCGCGCTGGCCCGGTGGGCCGCGGCGGCCGGCCAGCGGCAGGTGCTGCTGGCCGGGCCCCGCTCGTTCTGCGCCGGGGTGGAGCGGGCCATCGAGATCGTCGAGCGGGCCCTCGACCAGCAGGGCGCCCCGGTCTACGTGCGCAAGCAGATCGTGCACAACTCGCACGTGGTGGCCGGGCTCGAGGAGCGCGGCGCGGTGTTCGTGGACGAGCTCAGCGAGGTGCCGGACGGTGCCTGCGTGGTGTTCTCCGCGCACGGCGTGTCCCCGGCGGTCCGGGCCGAGGCCGACCGCCGCGGCCTGACCACGGTGGACGCCACCTGCCCGCTGGTGGCCAAGGTGCACGCCGAGGCGCGCCGGTTCGCCTCGGACGGCTACCTGGTCGCGCTGATCGGGCACGAGGGCCACGAGGAGGTCGAGGGCACGCTGGGCGAGGCCCCGGACTCCGTGGCCCTGGTCCAGACGGCCGGGGACGTGGGCGCGCTGCAGCCCGCGGACCCGGGCAAGGTGGCCTACCTCATGCAGACCACGCTGGCCGCGGACGAGGCGGCGGACATCGCCGAGGCGCTGCGCGAGCGGTTCCCGGCCGCCCGCGCGCCGGGCAGCGACGACATCTGCTACGCGACCACGAACCGGCAGCGCGCGGCCCGGGCCGTGGCGGCCGACGCCGACCTGGTGCTGGTGGCCGGGTCGGCGAACTCATCGAACTCTGTGCGGCTGGTCGAGACCGCGCAGCGGGCGGGTACCACCGCCTACCTGATCGACGGCCCGTCCGACATCGAGCTGGGCTGGCTGGCCGGGGTGTCCACGATCGGCCTGACGGCGGGCGCGTCCGCGCCCCCGGCGGTCGTCCAGGACATCGTCACCGCCCTGGGGGGCCTCGGCACCGTCGAGGTCAGCGAGCGCGTGATCACCACTGAGAACATCCGATTCAGCCTGCCCAAGGAGGTTAGGCAGTCATGAGCGTGTCCCTACGCCAGAGCATGCGCATCGGCTCATACCTGATGCGCCAGAAGCTCAGCGGCAACAAGAAGTTCCCGCTGATCGTGGAGCTGGAGCCGCTGTTCGCGTGCAACCTGAAGTGCGCGGGCTGCGGGAAGATCCAGCAGCCGCACACCGTGCTCAAGCAGCGGATGCCCGTCGAGCAGGCGCTCGGCCGCGGTCGAGGAGTGCGGCGCCCCCATGGTGTCCATCGCCGGCGGCGAGCCGCTGATGCACCCGCAGATCGACGTGATCGTCGCCGAGCTGGTCAAGCGCAAGAAGTTCGTCTTCCTGTGCACCAACGCGCTGCTCCTGCCGAAGAAGCTGGACAAGTTCAAGCCGTCGCCGTACTTCGCCTTCGTGGTGCACATCGACGGGCTGAAGGAGCGGCACGACGAGTCGGTCAACAAGGATGGCGTGTTCGACGACGCCGTCGCGGCGATCAAGGAGGCGAAGAAGCGGGGGTTCACGGTCAACACGAACACCACCGTCTTCAACACCGACACCCCGCAGACGGTCATCGACGTGCTCAACTACCTCAACGATGACCTCGGCGTGGACATGATGCAGATCTCGCCCGCCTACGCCTACGAGAAGGCGCCCGACCAGGACCACTTCCTCGGCGTCACCGAGACCAGGGAACTGTTCCGCAAGGCCTTCGACAACGGGAACCGGAAGCGCTGGCGGCTCAATCACACGCCGCTGTTCCTGGACTTCCTGGAGGGCAAGACGGACTTCGGCTGCACCGCCTGGGGGATCCCGTCCTACTCGCTGCTGGGCTGGCAGAAGCCCTGCTACCTGATGTCCGACGGCTACGTGAAGACGTACAAGGAGCTGATCGAGACCACCGACTGGGACTCCTACGGCCGGGGCAAGGACCCGCGCTGCGCGAACTGCATGGCGCACTGCGGGTATGAGCCATCGGCGGTGCTGGCCACCACGGGGTCGCTGCGCGAGACAATCCGCGCCGCACGCGGCAGCTAGGCACAGGTAAAGGCCGTTCCCGTTTAGGTCACGGCTCAGCCTGTTTTCTCCTGTGGTATCACCAAAGCGATAGGTGACCGCGAAAGCGGCACCGCGGGCGCACGTAGTCTGCGGGTAATCGGTGCAATTCCGGCCGCCCGCAGGGCCGAGCGAGATGGCCCGCCGCTTTGGTGAGGACAGTAAATTGCCCGGTTCCGCGCGCCCGGCGGTCGTCGACGGGCAGGGTGGCACGGGCGACGCCGGGACGGCCCGCCCGCCGGACCGCCCCGATCCCGGCCCGCCCTGGCTGCCGCTGATCCCCGCGGTCCTCACGCTGCTGGTCGGGCTGTACGAGATCCAGCGGCCGTCGTTCACCCGGGATGAGACCGCCACCCTGGCCGCCGTGCACCGGAGCTTTCCCCAGCTGGTGCGCATGCTCGGCACCGTCGACGTGGTGCATGGCGCCTACTACGCGCTGATCTGGGTGGTGGTGCGGGCCGGCGGCTCCGGCGAGTTCGCGGTCCGGCTGCCCTCCGCGGTCGCCCTGGCCGTCACCGCGGCCCTGGTCACCGCCCTGGGCGGCCGGCTGGTGTCCTCCTGGGCCGGGCTGGCCGCGGGGCTGGCGTTCGCGGTGCTGCCCTCGGTCAGCTGGTTCGCCGAGACCGCCCGCGAGGGCGCCCTGGTCGCGGCGCTGGGCACGCTGGCCAGCTACTGCCTGGTCCGGGCGCTCCAGGCGGAGGCCGCCCGGTGGCGCTGGATCACCGGGTACGGCGTAGCGCTGGCCTTCCTCGGCCTGGCCAACCTGTTCGGCCTGCTGATCGTGCTCGCGCACGCGATCACCCTGGCCTGCCTGCGCCGCCGCTACCGGGTCGACCGGGGGCTGATCGTCGGCTGGCTGATCGCGGCCGTCGCGGCCCTGATCGTGGTGAGCCCGGTGGCGGTGGCCGGATACGGGCAGCTGCACCAGATCCACTGGCTCAAGTCCCCCGGGCTCAGCCAGGTGCTGAGCGTCCAGCGGATCATCGGCCCGTCCGTGCTGTTCCTGCTCACGGTGGTGGTCTGCCTCGCCGGGGTGGCCGCGAGCGCGGCCGCGGGGCGGTCGCGGCTGCCGCAGAACTGGCCCGCGGGGCTGCTCGCGCTGGCCCTGCCCTGGCTGATCCTGCCCCCGGTGATCCTGCTCCTCGCCTCCGTGGTGCACCCCGTCTACACCTACCGCTACATCGTGTACTGCATCCCCGCCGCCGCGCTGCTGATCGGGGCGGCCGTGGCCGCGCTCGGCCGCTACGCGGGACCGGTGGCGCTCGTGCTGATCGTGGTGGCCGGGCTGCACGCCCAGTTCGCCGAGCGCTACCCCGATGGGCACGGGATCAACATCCGCGCCGCCGACCGCATCGTGGCCCGGCACGCGGAGCCGGGCGACGCGCTGCTGAACGTCAGCGCGCAGAACGGCCCGCACAAGGGATCCGGGGAGCGCACCCTGGAAGGGGCTTACCCGTACGGGCTGGCCCGGCTGCATGACGTCAGCCGGGGCGTCCCGGCGCAGCAGTCCGCCACCCTCGGCGGCACCTACGCGCCCGCCTCGCTGATCCGGCAGCGGCTGGCCCAGACCAGGCGGCTGTGGGTGGTGGAGTGGACATCGCCCAAGCCGGTGCCGATCCTGCACGGCCTGGGCTTCACCCTGGTGCACCGCTGGGAGATCAAGGGCCACCTGTGGCTGCGGCTGTTCGTCCGGCACGGCCGGCCCTGACGCCCCGCCCGTAATCAGGCCGGGTCCGTAACCAGATCGAGCCGCGGAATACGGCTTTCCCGCAGAGGCCCTGCAGCGCCCGTTCAGGAATGACCGCCAGGATCTTGCTCGCATTCAGTGCGCCATCGGCCCGCGTGGTGATGCGGGCATTCCCCGAGGAGTCTTCATGTTCTTCACCTATCTCCGGCGTGAGTTGCGCCGGCGGATACGCCAGGCGATTTTCATCGCTCTCGGCCTGGCCCTGGGAATCGGCCTGGTGATCACCGTGACCGCGGCGTCCTCGGGGGTTAAGGACGCCCAGGCCACGGTGCTGCACTCGCTGTACGGGGTGGGGACCGACATCACGGTCACCCAGACGCCCACGGCGGGCTCGGGCGGCCCCACCGGTTTCGGGTTCCGCGGCCGGGTGGGAAACCAGACGCGGCCCGCGTCCGGCACGAAGATCGACATTGACAACCTGACCAGCATCGGGCAGGGGACGCTGTCCGCGTCGTCGGTCACCAGCATCGGGCAACTGCACCCACGTGGCCGGGGCGGCCGGGGCGCTCAGCCTCACCGACGCGGTCATCACCGGGAAGATCCCCGCCATCAACACCTCCGGCGGCAGCGGGACCGGCGGCTTCGGTGGCAGTGGCGGAGGGGGCGGCGGGTCCTTCCGCGGCAACTTCAAGTCCAGCTCGTTCACGGTCAGCGGGGTCGACCTGGGCACCGGCGCTATCGGGCCGCTCAGCTCGGCCAAGCTCAAGTCGGGCCGCACGTTCGCGTCCTCCGACGCCACCGCCAACCTGGCCGTGGTCAACGCCAATTACGCGACCCAGAAGAAGCTGAGCGTCGGCTCGACCATCACCGTCGCCAAGACCAGCTTCAAGGTGGTGGGCATCGCCAGCGCCGGCAGCAACGCCTCCGACGTGTTCATCCCGCTGGCCCGGGCGCAGGCGCTGGCCAGCCTCAAGGGCAAGGTCAACACGATCTACGTGGCCGCCGACAGCGCGTCCAACATCGGCGGCGTGGCCAAGGAGATCTCCGGGATGCTCCCCAAGGCCACGGTGACCACCTCGAGCAGCCTGGCCAGCGAGGTGACGGGGTCGCTGTCCAGCGCGGCCAGCCTGGCCAACAACCTCGGCAAGTGGCTGGCCATCGCGGTGCTGATCGCCGCATTCCTGCTGGCCAGCCTGCTGACCAGCGCCGCTGTCGCCCGGCGGGTCCGGGAGTTCGGCACGCTCAAGGCGCTCGGCTGGCGCAGCCGGCGGATCGTCGGCCAGGTGATGGGTGAATCGATCGCCATCGGCATCATCGGCGGCGTGGTCGGCGTCGCGCTCGGCTTCGCCGGCGCCGCCCTGGTCCGCAGCCTCTCCGGGCCGCTCACCGCGTCGGTGGGGCAGACCTCCGGCTCGGCCACCCCCGGCGGGGCCCGGACCTTCGGCGGCGGCTTCGGCGGCGCTCCGGGGGGCGGCGCACCGGGCGGCTTCGCCCGGGCGGCGGCGACCGCGACGCACAGCGTGGCGGTTCACCTCACCGCGCCGGTCACGATCGGCGCGGTGGTCCTCGCGGTGGTGCTGGCCATCGCCGGCGGCCTCATCGCCGGCGGCTTCGGCGGCTGGCGGGCCGCCCGGCTGCGCCCCGCCGCGGCACTGTCCCGGGTCGAATGAGCAGGAAAGAGGGAAACCATGTACAAGCTGACGGGCGTCACGAAGAAATACCAGAAGGGCCGGACCACGGTCGACGCGCTGGCGGGCGTGGACCTGGTCATCGAGGACGGTGAGTGGCTGGCCATCCAGGGTCCGACCGGCCACGGGAAGACCACCCTGCTCCAGGTCCTCGGCGCGCTGGACCGGCCCACCTCGGGCATCGTGGACTTCGACGGCCAGGACCTCGCGGCCATGCGGGAAACCCAGGTCACGAAGGTCCGCGCGGTCTCGATGGGCTTCATCTTCCAGACCTTCAACCTGATCCCGACGCTGAATGCGCTGGAGAACGTGGAGGTCGCCCTGGTGCCGCTGGGCGCCGGCGCGGCGGAGCGGCAGGCCCGGGCCAGGGCGGCGCTGGAGAACGTGGGTCTCGGCGAGCGCCTGCGGCACCTGCCCGGGGAGATGTCCGGCGGCCAGCAGCAGCGGGTGGCGATCGCCCGGGCCCTGGTCAAGGAGCCCAAGGTGCTGCTGGCCGACGAGCCGACCGGCAACCTGGACGAGGGAACCCGGGACGACATCATGGGCCTGCTGGAGAAGCTGTGGCGGGACACCGGGCTCACCCTCGTCCTGGTCACCCACGACAGCTCGGTCGCCCGCCGCGCCCAGCGCATCGGGATCATGCAGAACGGCAAGCTGTCGATCAAGCAGGACACCCGGGGCGCCGCGACCTGAGCCCGGCCCGGCCGGGCCCCCAGCCGAGCCAGTCAGTCAGCCTGCTCAGTCAGCCGGCGCTGACGGCCGGGCCCGGCCGGTCAGCCCCGCCGTTCGGCAGCGCCTGCTCGCACCAGACGATCTTGCCCTCGGGGGTCCGCCGTGCGCCCCAGCGCTGCGCGAACTGGCTGACCACCTCCAGGCCGCGGCCGCACTCCTCGTCCCGCCCGGCGTGGCGCAGCCGGGGGAGCGCGGCGGAGCTGTCGAGCACCTCGCAGACCAGCGATCCCTCCAGCACCAGCCGCAGCGTCACCTCGCCGGTGGCGTGCCGGATCGCGTTCGTGACCAGCTCCGAGACGAGCAGCTCGGTGGTGGGCACCAGCTCGCCCAGGTCCCACCGCTCCAGCGGCTCCCGGATCAGGCTGCGCGCCCGGGCCGCCGAGGTCAGCTCGGGGGGCAGGGTCCAGGTGACGTGGTGATCCTCGGGGATCCGGCTGAGCCGGGCGATCAGGATCGCGATGTCATCGCGCTGCTGGTGGGCGTACACGCCGGCCAGCGCGGCCCGGCACAGATCGTCGAGCGAGGACTGCGCGGCCTCCCCGTCGAACACGGCGCGCAGGAAGTTCAGCCCGTCGTCGATGTCCCGCTGCCGGTCCTCGACCAGGCCGTCGGTGTAGAGGACGAGCAGGCTGCCGTCCTCGATCTGGAACGTGCGGCTCTCGATCGGGAGCTCGCCCACGCCGAGCGGCGGGCGCCGGGCTGGTGTCGAGGAACTCGCCGGTGCCGTCCGGCCGGACCAGCAGCGGCGGCAGGTGCCCCGCGGACGCGATCTCACAGCTGCCGGTCACCGCGTCGTACAGGGCGTAAGCGCAGGTCGCGAAGTGCGGTTCGCGTTCGCCGAGCGACGTCATCAGCTCGTTGAGCTGCTGCAGCGAGTCGGCGGGCGCCAGTTCCAGGGTGGCCAGGGTGTGGATCGCGGTGCGCAGCCGGCCCATGGTCACCGCCGCGCGGACACCGTGCCCGGCCACGTCGCCGACCACCAGCGCGACCCGCGCGCCGGGCAGCGCGATCGACTCGTACCAGTCCCCGCCGACCTCGATCAGCTTGCTGCCCGGCAGGTAACGGTGCTTGACGTCCACCGACGAGGGATAGGACAGCCCGGTCGGCAGCAGGCTCCGCTGCAGGGTCAGCGCCGTGGTGCGCTCCCGGTTGTACTGGCGCGCGTTGTCGATGAAGATCCCGGCCCGGGAGGCGAACTCCATCCCGATCTCGGAGTCGTAGTCGTCGAACGGCCGGTAGCCGGACTTGCGGGTGCAGACGAAGAAGCCCAGCGAGGAGTCCTTGGTGGCCAGCGGGAGCAGCAGCATCGAGGACTCGGACAGCAGTCCGGCCACGGGCCGCCGCAGCCACGACTCCGCGATGCTGACCGCGGCGTCCGTGTCCAGCGTGGCCACCCGGACGGGCTTGCCGGTCTCCATGCACTCCACGTACGGGGTGCCCGGCGGGTACAGCAGGACTTCCCCGGTGGGGAACGCCGCGTCCCAGCCGGGGGAGCCGTCGTCGGTGGCCACCGCGAGCCGGCGGAGCAGCTGGGAGCCATCCGGGGGGTTGACCGGGAACTCGTCCCCGGCGGCCACGCTCTCCAGCACGAGCAGGCCTGCTGCGGTGCAGAAGTGCGGGACCAGGAGGTTGATCAGGCCGCGCGCCACCTGGTCCAGGTCGAGGGTCGCCCCGATCTGCCGGAAGGTGTCGTCCAGCAGCGAGTGCCGCATGAGGGCCGGGTCGACGAACCGCTCGTGCTGGATCGGGCGGCATCTTCAGGACGGCCAGGGCGGCCAGGCCCGGGGTCTCCCCGTGCATGGGCTGGACGCTGGCGACCGTCTCCACCCGGCGTCCCTCCCGGGTGCCGATCGGCAGCACCGCGGTGGCTTCCCGGCCGGCCCGGACGGCGTCCAGCAGGGTGGCGAGGGCCGCGTCGGCCGTGGAGGGGGTGGCGAGCAGATCAGCCAGGTGCGCGCCGACCAGCTCGCCCGAGTCCAGGGGCAGGATATCCGGGGCATTCCGGTCATGCTGGATGACCCGTCCGGTCTCATCGATCCCCAGGATGAGCGTCCGCACGGAGACGTTGGACAGAAGCGCTGTGATCTTCCCCACCGTACCCGATATCGCATTTTGTGTCCCTGACTGGTGTGCTCGTTCCGTTCGATGCGCTAATCGCTTAAGTTATGCCCCATTGAAGGCGTGCGGACCACCTCTTTGCCCGCAGTCGTGCCTGGAGGTTCGCAGGATCTGCTAGTGGCGTGGGAGGACGAGTGCGGGCTGAGCGGCCAGGCAGGGTAATCGTGGTCGGGGCGGGACCCACGGGACTGGTGCTGGCGGCCGAACTGGCCCTCGCCGGGGTGCCCTGCCTGGTGCTCGAGCGGCGCAGCGGGCCGCGCGCGGAATCACGGGCCATCTGCCTGCACGCGCGGAGCATGGAAATGCTCGACCTGCGCGGCCAGGCGGGCCGGTTTACCGAGGCCGGGCTGGCCGTCCCCTCCTTCCCGCTCGGGCCCCGGGGCGCCGCGATCAGGTTCGGACGGCTCGACTCCGACTTCCCCTACCTGCTGGACATGCCGCAGAGCCAGATCGAGACGCTGCTCGCCGGCCGGGCCGCCGGGCTCGGTGCCGAGATCCGGTGGTCCGCCCAGGTCACCGGCATCGAGCAGGACGCCGCGGAGGTGCGGGTGACGCTGGCGGACGGCGGGGTCGAGCGGGCGGCCTACCTGGCCGGCTGCGACGGGATCCGCAGCTTCACCCGCCAGGCCGCCGGCCTGCCCTTCCCGGGGGCCCCCAACCCGGGCTCGGTCCTGCTGGCTGACCTGTTCCTCGACGGCCTGCCCATGACCGACGCCTACGGTGACCTGTCCGATCGCGGCATGCTGCTCGTCTTCCCCTTCCGGGACGGCTCGTGCCGGGTGGTGCTGTACGACTACGCGCGGGCGGACGTGCCGGTGGCGGAGCCGGTCACCCTGGACGAGGTGCGCGGCAGCCTGGCCCGGATCACCGGCCAGGACCTCGGGCCCCGTGACATGGGCTGGTCCGGGCGGTACCGCAGCGAGAGCCGGCAGGCCCCCGCCTACCGGAACGGGCGGATCTTCCTGGCCGGGGACGCCGCGCACACGCACTCGCCCGCGGGCGCGCAGGGCATGAACACCGGCCTCCAGGACGCGGTCAACCTGGGCTGGAAACTGGCCGCGGCCGCCGCGGGCCGGGCGCCGGACTGGCTGCTCGACAGCTACCACGCGGAGCGTCATCCGGTCGGGGCCGCCGTCCTGGCCCTGGCGGGGCGGCAGTTCCGGCTGAACACGGCCCGGACCGTGCCCCGGCGGGCGCTGCGCTGGGCCGCCCACCGGGTGGTCGCCCCGCTGCCCCCGGTCCAGGACCGGCTCGCCCGCAGCTATTCGGGGCTGAGCGTCCGCTACCCGGCGGCCAGCGGGCCACCCGGCGCAGGCCCCGCGCACCCGCTGGCCGGCACCCGGCTGCCGCGCGGCCGGCTGACCAGGCCGGACGGCAGCACGGCCCGGCTCTACGACCTTTTCCATAACGGTCTTTTCGTGCTCCTCGAAGCGGGCGGCCCGGAGCGGAATGGCGCGGCCGGAGAGGGCTCAGCGGGGGAGCGCGCGGCGGGAAACGGACCGGGGGATAACGGTGCGGCCGGGAATGGCGCCCCGCCAGGCGATGCCGCCGGGGACGGTCTCGCGGGCAACGCTGCCGGGGACAGCGGCGCCTGGGACAGCGGCGCCGGCGCCGGGGACAGCGATGCCGCCGGGAACGATGCCGGGGATGGCGGCCTGCCGGAGCAGGTGCGCCGGGTCCGGTACACCCACTGCACCGGGGCGCGGCTGCCGGCCGCCGCCTTAGTCAGGCCGGACGGCTACCTGGCCTGGGCCTCCGACGAGCCGGACACCCGGGCCCGGGCCCGGGCCGCCCGGGCCGCGGCCCGCTGGTGGTGCGGTTCCGCCTGACCTGTACCGCCTGACCTGTACCGGCTGACCTGTACCGGCTGACCTGTACTGCCGGGGCGATTCCCCCGGAGCGGGCCTGCGCCGTATCATCGCGCCCGGCCGGTCACCGGACCGGCCGCCGTGAGGAGAGCCGATGCCGCAGCCCCCGAGGATCACCGTGCTGGGCAGCCTGAACATGGACATCTCGGTCACCGTGCCCCATCTGGCCGGACCCGGCGAAACGGTGCTCGGCTCCGCCGCCCGGCTGCAGCCCGGCGGCAAGGGCGCCAACCAGGCGGTGGCCGCGGCCCGGCTGGGGGCGTCCGTCCGGATGGCCGGGTGCACTGGCGACGACGACTTCGGCCGCACCCTCCGGTCCGCGCTCGGGGCGGCCGGGGTCGACGTGACCGCGGTCCGCGTCCTGGCCGGGGTCCCCTCCGGGCTCGCCCTGATCACCGTGGACGCCTCCGGCGAGAACTCGATCACCGTGGCCCCGGGGGCGAACGGCCTGGCCGGGCCGCCAGAAGCCGCCGCCTCGGCCGGGATGCCCTGCGACGCCCTCATCCTCTCGGCGGAGATCCCGGTTCCGGTCCTGGCGGCGGCCCTGGACCGGGCCCGCGCCGCGCGCGTGCTGACGGTGCTGAACCTCGCGCCGGCCCCGCCGGACGCGGCCGGCCTGCTGGCGGCGGGGGTGGACTGGCTGATCGTCAACGCCCCGGAAGCGGCGGCGATCCTGGGCCGGCCGGTGGCTGACCCGGCCGCGGCCAAGGCCGCCGCGGCCGGCCTGGCCGGGAGGGGCGCCAGTCATGTGGTGATCACGCTGGGCCGGGACGGGGCGGTACTGGCCGGCCCGGAGATGGCCGGCCCGGAGATGGCCGGCCCGGATGGCGCCCTCGCCGTGCCCGGATTCAGCGTGCCCAGCGTGGACAGCGTCGGCGCGGGTGACGCCTTCGTGGCGGCGCTGGCCGTGGCGGTGGCGTCGGGAGCGGCGCCGCCCGACGCGGTACGGCTCGCCTGCGCGGTCGCCGCCACGGCGGTGACCAGGCCAGGAGCCCAGGAAGGGCTGCCCACCGGCGCCGACGTGCTGGCCGCCACGGGCGTGCGGTGGCTGCTGTGTTAGCCCGGGGGCCCGAGCCCCCGGACCCCCAACGTGCCCGCCTTGGTCAGCACGTCGTCTGCTGCGACTGCCGGGTTAATCGCCGGGCGAGGATCCCTGGTAGACAGCGCCGAGGGCCGCGGAGTTGATGACTCCGCGGCCCTCGCCGCTTAAGCGCTGGTGTGCGGTCGCCTCTCGGCGAGTGGCACAACGCGGCTCCAGCCGGACGGTATTCCGCGAAGGCAGATGAGTTGCGGCCCGGGGGACACGAACACACCAGCGATGGTTAGGAACGCGGACCCCCGGCCGGCTATTCCGCGGCGGCCCGGATTTTCTCCAGGCCGATTCTCCTTCCGGAACCTCGCCTCCCGCCCGGGAGGGCACGGCACCGGCAGGAAGGGCTGGCTGGATCGGCTGGCAGGATGGAGCGGTGACCGAGCTTGATCATGCCGCCGCCCTGGACGCTCTCGACACGGGCTACCGCAGGGTGACCGACGTCGTAGCCGGGCTCGGCGAGGCCGACCTGATGCTGCCGAGCGGCTGCGCCGGCTGGGCCGTGACCGACGTGCTGTACCACCAGCTGCTCGACGCGCAGCGGGCGCTCGTGGCCTTCGCGACCCCGGTCGCCGGCCCGGCCGACCGGGACGACGTGACCTACTGGGCCGCGTTCGCGCCCCAGGACGGTGAGGCCGGGGCGCGGGCCCGGGCCGGGGCGGCGGCGCACGCCCGGTTCGTCCGCGTGGCCGCCTCCGCCTACCCGCCGGGAACCCTCGCCCGGGTGTGGTCCGAGACGGCGGCGGCGGCCGTCCGGGCGGCCCGCGCCTGCACGGCCGCGGCGGTGGCCACCCAGGGGCACGTGCTGCGGCCGGCGGACTTCACCGCCACCCTCGCCGTGGAGACCGCGGTGCACTACCTGGACCTGACCGTGAACCTGCCGTCCGCGCCGCCGCCTGACCCGGCCTCGCTGGCGCTGGTCCGCAGGGTGCTGGACGGCCTGGCCGGCACCCCGCTGCCGGCCAGCTGGGATGACGCCAGCGCCGCGGTCAAGGGCACCGGGCGGGTCCCGCTGACCAGCGGGGACCGGGCGCTGCTCGGCCCGCTGGCGGAGCGCGTCCCGCTGCTGTGCTGACCCGGCCGGCCCGGCGCCCGGGCCGGGCCGCCCGGCCCCGCGGGCCAGCGCCGGCAGGGCCGGCGATTGACGTGGTTCTGGCGCCCCAGGAAGCCCGGCGGCCCCGCGCACAGGTCTAATGTGTGAAGTCATCAACCGGGGTGATTTGAGGAGTTGCGGGTGCCTGGGGACGCCTCCCTGATCGGCAGTATCGGCGTCCTGGTGATCGCGACGCGCGGGCAGGCGGGGCCAGGTGAGGTACTGCTCAAGATCCGGGGCGGCACGGAGGCCTACATCGCCTGGTCGGCGGAGCCGATCGGCCGGGGCCGGACCGTGCTGGTCATCGAGTCGCGGGGCCACCGCACGGTCAACGTTAGCGAGTGGGCCGACCCGTTTGACCTGGAAATTGACAAGCTGACGTAGGCGTCGTGAGCCCGGTACGGCTGAGCCTGTACGGGGCTACGCCTCCCGGCCAGGCGGCGTTGATGCACGCGGGCGGGGTGGCAGCAGGCCGGTCAGGATCCCGCCGCAGGCGAGCAGCAGGGGCGGCGCGAAGAGCAAGACCAGATGCCCAGGCGTCGGCATCCTCAACAGTTCGGCCCCTAGGTCGCCGGGGCGGAATATCCCGGAGAAGGCCAGCTGGACGGCATAGGAGTAGAACATGGCCGCCAGCAGCAGGAGAAGATACCGGTTCACTTTCAAGACCAGGGCCAGGCTGATCACGGCGACCGCGAGGACGGCGCCAATGACCAGGTAGCCGGAAATACCTGGCTGCTTCAGCATTCCCCAGGTCGAGGTCCGGGTGGCGGCGTCATAGCGAATCAGCGTCGCCGTCTCCGCGAACCGGCTCCTCGCGTACGACGCGAGCGTTAGGACCTGCACCAGGCCGGCGGCCGGAAGCAGGACAGCCCAGTGGCGCCAGTTCACCAGGTGCCTCCCGCGCGGCGGTCCCGGCGACGCCAGCATGGCGGTGGCTCCGAGGATGTACGCACTGGCGGTGAGCAGTTGCGGTGCGTCCGGAACCGCCGAGATGCCGTAACGGAAAACGACCCAGTAGACAATCCAGTACGCGACGGACGAGGCCATGGCTATCAGGGTCAGGCGCCGCCGGCCGAGCAGCGCGAACGCTGCGACGATCACCTGCAAGCCGAGGGCGATGTCGAAGAAGGGCGCGTGCAGCAGGGAGAGTCCGCCGATCTGGGTGACAGAGCCTGGCCTGTGGAACAGGAAGGGGGATCGGCCTGCCCCAGGCAGGTGGTACGGCAGGGCTACCTCGAGGAGAGCGACCATCACCACGAAAACCGGCGCAACCACGCTGAACAAGGCCAGCGCATCGGTCCAGCGCCGGTTTTCCCGCCCTAGCCTGAGGGCCCGGGAGAGGCGCATGCCCAGCGCACTTCTGAGCACATCTGCGCTCTCCCGCAGGCCGGGGCGCCGCTGGCCCTTCGCCGCGCCGGCCATCAGCACGGCGAGCATCTCGTCCTCTTGCTCGCGCCGGAACCGGTGCGGGTACCAGGCCAGCAGTCGCCGGTACCGCCGCTCGAGGGCGGGGGACCCGGTCATGCGGTCCCTCCCGCCAGGTCCAGCCGGGACAGTGCGGCTGCGGCATTGGCTTGCAGTCGCGCTGCCTCGGCGGCCAGCAGATCCGAGCCCTTGGGGGTCAGCCGGTAGTACCGGCGCAGCCGGTTCTCCACGATTTCTTCCCGGTCCACCACGATCAGCTCATCGGTGCGAAGCCGGTCCAATGCCGTGTACAAGGTCCCGGCGCGCAGCCGCACCCGGTCCTGCGAGATCTGGGCGACGTCGGTGATGATCCCGTAACCATGCTGGCTGCCCGCAGCCAGCGCGGTCAGGATCAGGAACGTCGCCTCCTGCATCGCACGCTGAGCCATACCAACGTTATATATCGTTGAACTAACGCTAGCAAGGGCCGGCCACCAGCCCTGCTCCTGCTGTCCTGCGGCCGGGCGGAGCTCCGTTCTGCGCGGAGAGCGGGAAGTACGACAATGTGTCGGTGAACGGATCGCGTTACTGAATTCCGTAGGCGTAGCTTTGTCCACCTGGGGACGGGGGAGCGTGAGGCTGTGAGCTGGGGAGACACTTGTCAAACCGTGACTGGGCCGACCCGCTCAACCCTTCCCTGAACCCTTACCGCACAGTGCTGTCTGAAGGAGTTCGATCATGCTTGGCTACCGCGTCCCTGCACCCGACGAGGCCATGCTCATTTCCGGCGGAAGGCGCGCTCGCAACGGCACCCCGTTCCGCGTCGTCACCGGGCACGGCGCGTTCGTGCTCCCCTTCTTCCGCAAGGCCCGCTACCTGACTCTGGCCATGAACGAGGCCGAGGTGGCCGAGCAGTGCGTCACCAAGCAGGGCATCACGTTGAACGTGCGCTCGGTGATCGCGTTCAAGGTCGGCAACGATGAGGAGAGCATCATCAACGCCGGGCAGCGGTTCCTGTCCGACCAGGACCAGATGTCCACGCTGACCGGGCGCATCTTCGCCGGGCACCTCCGCTCGATCATCGGGTCGATGACGGTGGAGGAGATAGTCACTGAACGCCAGAAGCTGGCCAGTGAAGTGCTCGACGGGTCGAAGGCCGAGATGGTCAAGATCGGCCTGACCGTGGACTCGCTGCAGATCCAGTCCATCGACGACCTGAACTCCGGCTACATCGACGCGATGGCTGCCCCGCACAACGCGGCGATCCAGCGCCAGGCCCAGATCGCCCAGGCCCAGGCCAACCAGGCCGCCGCCCAGGCCGAGCAGGAGTCGCAGCGCAAGCAGGCCGAGTACGCCCGGCAGACCGCCGTCGTCCAGGCCCAGTACAAGGCCGAGATCGACAAGGCGCAGGCCGAGGCGTCGCAGGCCGGGCCGCTCAGCCAGGCGCAGACCCAGATCGGGGTCATCAACGCCCAGGCGGAACTGGCCCAGCGCCGGGCGGAGCTGCGCCAGCGCGAGCTGGTGGCCGAGGTGGTCAGGCCGGCCGAGGCGGAAGCGGAGAAGGTGCGCATCCTGGCCAAGGCCGACGCAGAGCGGATGCGGATCCAGGCCGAGGCCGCGGCATCCAACAACCGGGTGGCCCTGGACCGGATGCTCATCGACCAGCTGCCGCAGATCGTCAAGGAAGCGGCGGCCGGCCTGGCCGGGGCCAACGTCAACGTGCTCAACGGGGCGGACGGGCTCAGCGAGATCGCGGCCGGCCTGGTCGGCCAGGGGCTGACCATCCTGGACTCGATCAAGAAGAACCTGGCCAGCGGGCCGGACGCCACGGCGGCCGCCTCCGCGGAGGTCGTGCGGGTGCCGGACGGCCAGCAGGACGGCCGCGCCCGGGGCTGAGCCCCGATCCGGCCCCCGCGCCCGCCCGGGCCGCCCGGCGCGGGGGCCGCGCGGGAGCCCAGGGGAGAGCGGCCCGGCCGCGGGGCGGTATGCCAGGCTGGGCGGATGCCGATCCTGGCCGGCGCCGCCGCGGCGGCCGCTCTCGCATGGGCGTACCTGCTCGCCGCGCACGGCGGGTACTGGCGCACGGACCAGCGCCTGCCCCCGGGCGCGGACGACCGCTCACGTGACCCGGCCCGGTGGCCGAGCGTGGTCGCGGTGGTCCCGGCCCGGGACGAGGCCGCCATCCTGCCGGCCACCCTGCCGGGCCTGCTCGCCCAGGATTACCCGGGGGAGTTCTCGGTGGTGCTGGTGGACGACGCCAGCACGGACGGCACCGCCGCCACCGCCGCCGCGCTGGCCGCGGGCACGGGCCGCGATCTGCGGGTCACCGCGGCTGGTGAGCCGCCGCCCGGGTGGGCGGGCAAGGTCCACGCCATGGCCCAGGGCCTGCGTGCGGCCGGGGAGTGCGACTACGTCCTGTTCACTGACGCCGACATCGGGTACACGCCGGATACGCTGACGGCGCTCGTCCGCGGCGCCGTTGCGGATAACCGGGGTCTGGTCTCCCAGATGGCGCTGCTGCGCGCGGAGTCGCGGTGGGAGCGCGTCGTCGTGCCGGCGTTCGTCTACTTCTTCGCGCAGCTGTACCCGTTCCGGCAGGTGAACCGGCCGTCCTCGCGGACGGCGGCCGCGGCCGGCGGCTGCATGCTGGTCCGCCGGGACGTGCTGACCGCGGCGGGCGGCCTGGACCCGATCCGCGGTGCGCGCATCGACGACGTGGCGCTGGGCCGGCTGCTCAAGCGCCCGCCGCCCGCGGCCCGCATCTGGCTGGGCTTCAGCACGGGAGTGCGCAGCCTGCGGCCCTATCCCCGGCTGGCCACCCTGTGGGACATGATCGCCCGGAGCGCCTACATCCAGCTGAGGTATTCGCCCGTGCTGCTCGCGGCGACCCTGGCCGGCCTGCTGTGGCTGTACGCGCTGCCGCCGGCGGCCGCCGTGGCCGGGCTGGCCAGCGCGGCCGCCGGGGGCGGCGCGGCGGCGGCCTGGGCGGGCGTGGCCGGGCTGGCCGGGTGGGCCGGCGATGGCCGCCAGTTTCCTGCCCGCCCTGCGGCTGTACCGCCTCGGCTGGTGGCGCGCCCCGCTGCTGCCGCTCGTAGCGCTGCTCTACGCCGCGATGACCGCTGATTCCGCCCGGCGGCATTACGCCGGGCGCGGCGGTGAATGGAAGGGCCGCACCGTGCCGCACCGCGACGGGCAGAGTGCAATAAATCGCCCGTAAAGGCACCAATTTAATCTCCGCAAAACATTCCAACCCGCTGTTCGGTGCGCCTAAGAGGCATCAGTAACAGATCGGAATGGATCGCTCCGGCGGAGCCTTAACTTCATTCCCTGTGCCGCCCTGGCAAACCTGTGACATGCTTCATGTCGCACAAGGTGAGGCAGTCAATACTCGTGGTAAGGTCACTGCTGGACTCGGCGGGGCGGGCAGTCAGCGGTTTAATCGCAGACCACACGAGGTAAGTCCGGGGCCGGTCCCAGCATTACCGCCTCTGCCTCCGGAATTTCCTTTTATCCGGCCCGGTAATCATCAAGGGGAAGGAAGTAATCGATGCGTAGACGCATCACCCGGACGCTCTTCGCCGCCGCGGCGGCAGGCGTCACGGCTAGCACCCTCGGCCTGGCGGCCGCGGGCGCTGCGAGCGCGGCCGTGTCCAGCAAGGCGCAGCCGGCCACCATCGGGACCACGATCGCCACCACGAGCACGGCAGGCTATGAGGCGAGCGGGCGGGACTTCCGCTACATCAGCTCGACCATGACGGTCCCGGACACCTCGTTCCTGACCGGCATCTACCCGCAGGAGTACATCCAGCTCTCCAACGGGTCGCTCACCCAGCCCACCGGCGGCGGCGACCAGTACATCCGGGCGGGCATCGAGGCCTGTGTGGTGGCGCGCTCGTTCGGCGACATCTGCGCCACCGGCACCTGGGTGGCGTTCGTCGAGGCGTTCGACAACTCGCTGAACGGCCCGTACTTCTCGCACTACTACAACCTGGCCGGCGTGAACCAGGGCGACGGGGTCAACTTCAGCATCTACTACGACGAGGCCGGCAACGAGCTGCACTTCGTCATCACCCCGCCGTCAACGTCGGGCACGCCGCAGTACTACAAGACCCAGGCCTACGGGGCGATCTTCGATCACGCGGCCGCGCTGGATGACTTCACCGACAGCACCGGGACTCCGATCCCGCTGCCGTTCTTCCTGCACGCGTTCCGGATCAACCAGTTCCTGCAGGGTGCGATCACCACCGAGCACGGTCTGCGCGGCTCCTTCGTGGGCCCGTGGACGACCAGCCCGGTGGAGGCCACCAGCAACGGCCTGCCGTACCCGTCGGGCACGGTGCGGGTCTCGCCGAACGCGCTGTTCTCGGACGGCATGTCGGCGAACGGGGCGGTGCGGGCCAACGACGCCTTCGGCGTCTGGGTGCGCTAACCCCAGCCTGGTGCGGGCCTCCGGGCCCTGACCAGGGCTCATCTCACAAGCTGCTGCCCGGGCCGGGTTTCTCCGGCCCGGGCAGCACGCTGTTTGGGAAAGTTAAATCCGTGTCATGGAGTAATCATTAGAGTACGCAGAGTAGGGAAGTGATACCGGAGGGGCGGCAGGGCCACCTGAAATCACTGTCGGGGGCAAGCCGGACATCGGTCCTGTTAACACCCGCCCAGACCAAAACCGGACTTTGTCCCCGGGCGTCACAGGAGGGAACCTACCGATGCGAAGCCGCATCATGAGCGCGTTCGTCGCCGCTGCGGCGGCGGGCGCTACCGCTACCACCCTCGGCTTGGCCGCCGCGGGTGCCGCCAACGCGGCCGTGACCACCAAGGCCAAGCCCGCCATGATGGGGGCCACGATCGGCTCCACCAGCTCGGCGGGGTACGAGGCGAGCGGGCGGGACTTCCGCTACATCAGCTCGACGATCACGGTCCCGGACACCTCGTTCCTGACCGGCATCTACCCGCAGGAGTACATCCAGCTCTCCAACGGGTCGCTCACCCAGCCCACCGGCGGCGGCGACCAGTACGTGCGGGCCGGGATCGAGTCGTGCATCGTGGCCCGTACGTTCGGCGACATCTGCGCCACCGGCACCTGGGTGGCGTTCGTCGAGGCGTTCAACAACTCGCTGAGCGGCCCGTACTTCTCGCACTACTACAACCTGGCCGGCGTGAACCAGGGCGACGGCGTCAACTTCAGCATCTACTACTACCAGGGTGGGAACGAGCTGCACTTCGCGATCACCCCGCCGTCAACGTCCGGCACGCCGCAGTACTACAAGACGCGGGCGTACGGCCCGATCTACGATCACGCGGCTGCGCTGGATGACTTCACCGACAGCACCGGGACTCCTATCCCGCTGCCGTTCTTCCTGCACGCGTTCCGGATCAACCAGTTCCTGCAGGGTGCGCTGACCACCTACAGCGGCGCCCGTGGCTCGTTCGTGGGCCCGTGGACGACCAGTGAGGTCATTGCGACCAGCAACGGCCTGCTGCCTCCGTCCGGGACCACCCGGGTCTCGCCGTCCGCGCTGTGGTCGGATGGCCTGTCCGCCAACGGGGCAGTGCGTCCCGTACGACGCCTTCGGCGTCTGGGCGCGGTAGTCCCAGCACCATCAGGGCAGTGGCCCGGGCCGGCTCGCCGGCCCGGGCCGCAGTCTGTCCGGCCCAGTCTGTCCGGCCCCGTGCGCGCCCGGTGATTAATGACGTGCCCGCGGCCGGCTTTCCTCCGATAATCGGCAGCGTGACGCTGACCCACTGGCCGCTGTCCGGGTTGCGGCTGCGCACCGCCCGGCTCGAGCTGCGCCTTCCTTCCCTGGCTGACCTGGACGAGCTGGCCAGCCTGGCCGCCGAGGGCGTGCACGACCCCGGCGTCCAGCCCTTCGGGGCGGCCTGGACCGACGCGCCACCCGGGGAGCTGGCCCCCAGCGTCATCCAGTTCCACCTGTCCCAGTGGGGCGCGTGGTCCCCGGAGGACTGGTCCCTCAACCTGGTCGCCGACCTCGGCGGGGTGATCGTCGGGACGCAGGGAGTGTCCGGACGGGACTTCGCGGTGCTCCGCGAGGTGAGCACGGGATCCTGGCTGGGCCAGCGCTACCAGGGGCAGGGCCTCGGTACCGAGATGCGCGCGGCCGTGCTGCACCTGGCGTTCACCGGCCTGGGCGCGGAGTTCGCCACCTCCAACGCGTTCACCAGCAACGCGGCCTCCCTCGGCGTGTCCCGCAAGCTCGGCTACCTTCCCGACGGAATCCAGCGGCAGGTCCTCCGGGGCCGCCCCGCCGTCCTCCAGTTGCTGCGGCTCGACCGGGCCGGCTGGCTGGCCCGCCCGGGAGTCCCGGTGGAGATCGCCGGCCTGGCCCCCTGCCTCCCCAGCTTCGGCCTGCCTCCGGCCTGACCACCGCCCCGCCTCTCGCGGGTGGTGCGGCCTGGGGTTGGGGGGCAGGCGGGTTCCGGGGGTCTAGCGTTGCGGTATGAGCGTGAGCCCGTTCGAGGTGGTGTGTGAGATCGAGCCTCCGACCCGGCCGGATCTTAGGCATGTGCGTCATCAGATCGGGGTGCTGAGCCCGGTGGCTGATGCGTTCCTGATCCCGGATAATCACATCGGGCGGGCGACGGTGTCGAGTATCGCGGTGGCGCATGAGGTTGCTGCGATGGGCGGGCGGAGTATCGCGTGCCTGAACTCGCGGGACCGGAATTTGCTGGGGTTCCGCCGTGACCTGCTTACTGCGGCTGCGTACGGGGTGAGTGAGTTCTTCTTCGTCTATGGGGACAAGCCTGGCGCAGGCGGGCGGACGAGTGACCTGACAGTCCGGTCGATGATCGAGGAGGCCCGTGGGTGCGCCCAGGATGGCGTGTTCGCCGGGTCGCCGGCGTGGCGGGTGGGTGTGGCGGCGGCGCTGCGTCCGTTGCCGGCGTGGAAGCGGGCCGCTGATTTCGTGTTCACGCAGGTCAGCTTTTCGGTGGAGGAGCTGCTGCGGTGGCGGGATGCGAATCCGGTGGGTGTTCCGGTGTATGCCGGGGTGATGGTGCTGGCCAGTGCGGGTATGGCGCGTCGTCTGGCGGCATCGATCCCGGATATTGAAATTCCTGGTTCGCTGGCTGAGAGGGTTGCCGCTGACCCGGCAGCGGGTGTGGATGCCGCGTGTGAGCAGGTTGCCCGGCTGCGTGACAGTGGCGCTTTCGACGGTGTGCATCTGGTGCCTGTTCAGCGTTACCGGGAGGTCGCGGCGCGCCTGGAAGCGTCCTAGCGCAGGACTCAACGCTAGGCGGAATCGGTTGATCACGAAGCGGAGTGGGGGCTTTTGGGGCTGGCGGGACCAGCGTGGATCGGGAGAAGACGGAAATGGCGTGGCGCGCTTGGCCCGCTGGCCCGGGCGGGGAAGCATGTGACCGTGCCTTCGCCGGATATCGAGTACGTGCGCTTCCGGAGCCGCTACCCCAACCAGGACGGAGTCCACATCGGCATCTTCGGGCTGGTCAACGTGCTCGGCCGGAACGGGATGCTCACCCCGGCCGAGGAGACGTTCCGCCGGGAGAACAACGCCTGGTACGACGCGGCCTACCCGGACCCGTGCACGGTTGACCCGTCCGTCTACGACCGGCAGCTCAACCCCGGGGCGTCCTCCTGGTTCAAGCCGACCGCGACCACCCTGCTGCGCAGGGTCGACGGGTACCTGGCCATCTTGTCCGCGCACGCCGTGGCCTGGCAGCAGGTCGCCTCGCCCGCCCCGGGCCGGGTGGTCTACGAGGACGAGTTCCATGTGGTGGCGGTACCCCGCGCCGGGTCCTCGCTGCGGGTGGTCAGGAGCGGTCCGTAGCCGCCGGCGGGCGGGACGTGTCGCTCACCCGGGTGCCGTTCCCGTCCTCGCCGGCGGCCGGGTCCGGGGTGCGGCCGGCCCGCCGGGCGCGGACCAGCTCGAGGCCGATCGGGATGAGCGAGACGATGACGATCACCGCGATGATCGGCAGCAGGTAGGTGTCGATGCTCGGGATCGTGCTGCCCAGGGCGTAGCCGGCCAGGGTGACGCCGGCCGCCCAGATCACGCCGCCGACGACCTGCCACAGGGTGAACGTCCGGACCGGCACCTCGAGCGCGCCGGCCATCGGGTTGAGCACGGTCCGCACCACCGGGATGAACCGGGCCAGCACGATGGCCTTGCCGTACCCGTAGCGCTCCAGCAGGTGCCCGGCGCGCTCGGTGCCCTCGGTCAGGAACCGGTTGCGGCTGTGGCCGAGCAGGGGCCGCCCGCCGCGCCCGATGTAGTACCCGGTCTGCGCACCGAGCAGTGCGCCGCCGATCGCGGCCAGGATGACCAGCGGCAGCGACAGGTGGACCGAGTGCGAGCCCGTGGTGGTGCACAGCAGCCCGGCGGTGAACAGCAGTGAGTCCCCGGGCAGGAAGAAGCCGATGAGCAGCCCGGTCTCGGCGAACAGCGCGAGGAAGACGCCGAGCGCGCCGAGGCTGGCCAGCACCGACGTCGAGCTCAGCGGGTTGAGCGCGCCCACCAGGTGCACGCCGCTCTGGGACAGCATTCCGCGGGTCTCCTTCCGGTCCGCCCCGGACTGGCTAGCCCCGAACTGGCTAGCGCGGAGGCGGCCCTGCCCCGGCCGGGGCTTGCCGCGCAACTACCCGTAACGGCGGCCCGCAGTGCGGCCCGCGAGCCAAGATCTGGTTAAGGAACGCATAGCAGCGCCCCGGCCGGCGTGCCGCCCGGCTGGGACCGGTTCCGGACGGTAAATTGCCGGGGTTCCGGGTGCCAGGCGACCCGGGATCCAGGCTGAACATGACCCCCGTGACGGCGCGAGGTGTGCGGCAGTTGACCCGCCCTCGGCTTAATTTCGGCTGACCACATCCTGCAGAGTGCGTGGACGGGGGGTCCCGGGCGTGCCATGCTTCGTGAACGGTTGTTGAGTCGGCCGCGGCACGGGCTGGCTGTTTGCGGGTCCAGATCCCGGGAAGAGCGGCCTATCGATCCCGGAGGGGGGCCGAACATGGCTGGTGAAGATCGATCTATCGTTTCCCTCGCGAATCCGGCCGTGCAGTCCTGCTGGTTGTGCGGGACCAGGCTGCCGGCTCGCGAGATGGTCGCTGACGGCGGCCCGGCGTGCGCGGACCTGCGCTGGTACTGCGCGGACACCCGGCGCTGCACGGAACGCTGGACTTCGCGCTGGTCAACGGGGGTAGGCGGGGGCCATAGCCGCGGGGCTAACGGGCTCTCCGGCAACGGGCATGCGGCTCATGGGTCCGCGTTCCAGGGGCCCGTGGCTCAGGGCCCCCTCGCTCCGGGGCTCGTAGCGCAGGGACACAGCGCTCAGGGAACACGGCAGCTCAGGGAAACGGCGTTCAGGAACACGGCACTCCGGGGCACAGCACCCAGGGACGCGGCGCCGTCCCGGGTCAGGGATCCAGCGCCCTCCCGGTCCGTGGCCGGGGCACGGTGCCGGACCCGAGGGGCAGGCAGCTGGCCGGCTTATCCGACCAGTGAGCCTCGTCGCGCGGCGGGCTTCCCCGTGCGGCCGGTCTTACGCCGGATCACGGCCTGGTCCTGCGTAGCCGGTCCCGGCTCAGCCGCCGGCCATGGCCCCCACGATCAGGTACGGCTCCGCCCCGGTGCTGACCGCTTCCGGCAGCGGGTCGTCGGGCGCCTCGTGGGACAGGTCCTCCTGGCAGGCGAAGAACCGGACCATCGCCCGGCGCCGCCCGTGCTCACGGTCGCGGATGGTGCCGCGCAGCACCGGGTAGCTGGCCTCCAGCGCATCGAGCACGGACCGCTGCGTGACCGGGGCCGCCACGTCGAGTTCCACCTCGCCGCCGACGCGGGCCAGCGTGCGCAGGTGCGCGGGCAGCACCACGCGGATCATGCCAGCGTCTGCACTTCCACCGAGAGCACGGCGGGAAGGTCACGGACGATCGGCGCCCAGGTGTCGCCCGCGTCAGCCGAGGCGTACACCTGCCCGCCGGTCGTGCCGAAGTACACGCCGCACGAGTCGAGGGAGTCCACGGCCATGGCGTCCCGCAGCACGTTCACGTAGCAGTGCTCCTGCGGCAGCCCCCGGGTCAGCGGTTCCCAGTCGTCCCCGCCGGTGCGGCTGCGGTACACGCGCAGCTTGCCCTCGGGCGGGAAGTGATGCGAGTCGCTGGTGATGGGGACCACGTACACGGTGTCGGGCTCGTGCGCGTGCACGTCGATGGGGAAGCCGAAGTCGGTGGGCAGGTTGCCGCTGACCTCGTGCCACGACTCGCCGCCGTCGTCGCTGCGCATGACGTCCCAGTGCTTCTGCATGTACAGCACGGACGGCCGCGCCGGGTGCATGGCCAGCCGGTGCACGCAGTGCCCGACCTCGGCGTCCGGGTCCGGGATGCCCTCGGAACGCAGGCCGTGGTTCACCGGCCGCCAGGTCTGGCCCGCGTCGTCGGACCGGAACGCGCCCGCCGCCGAGATCGCCGCGAACATCCGCCCCGGGGCCGACCCGTCGAGGATGATCGTGTGCAGGCACATCCCGCCCGCCCCCGGCTGCCAGGACGGCCCCGTCCGGTGGCCGCGCAGCCCGGGCAGTTCCTGCCACTCCTGGCCGCCGTCGGTGGACCGGAACAGGCCCGCGTCTTCCACCCCGGCGTAGACGGTGTCCGGGTCGTCGAGCGACGGCTCGAGGTGCCAGACCCGGGCGAACTCCCAGGGGTGCGGCGTCCCGTCGTACCACTGGTGCGTGCCCGCGGGCCCGTCGTAACTGAATTCGCTGCCGGCCGGCGACCAGGTCTGGCCGCCGTCGTCGGACCGCTGGATGACCTGCCCGAACCACCCGCTGGACTGGGACGCGAACAGCCGGTCCGGGTCCGCGGGCGAGCCCTTGACGTGGTAGATCTCCCAGCCCGGGAACTGCGGCCCGCTGACCGTCCAGTCCTGCCGCTTGCCGTCTGAGGTCAGGACGAAGGCGCCCTTCCGGGTCCCGACCAGTACCCGCACGCTGCTCACTGGATCTCCCTTCATGCCTGCGCCGGCGCCGTCACCGGCCGGTCTTCCCCGGCCGGGATCCTGGGCCGCCCCGCGCGCTGTCATAGAACTATCACCGCGTCTGACGTTTCTGACGAGCGGCGCGCGGCAGATTAACCGGCCCCCGCTCAACCAGTTCACTGCCCAACCGGTCATTGCACAACTGGCCGCCGCTGGTTGCCCGGCGCAATTAGCCGGTCAACCCCGGAGACCCAGGCCCGGCCGCCGTTAGCGTGACCGGATGCTCGGGACCGGCTGGACGGAGGCCGTCGCGCTGGCCGCGGCCTTCCTCATCGCCCTGCTGGCGACGCCCGCAGGCATCTCGGGCGCGGTGCTGCTGCTGCCGTTCCAGGTCAGCGTCCTGGGCACGCCGAGCCCCGCCGTCACCCCGACCAACCTGCTCTACAACGTGGTGGCTACCCCGGGGGCGCTGTACCGCTACTGGCGGCAGGGGCAGGGCGGCGGGCCACTGGCCGGGCTGCTCATCGCCGGGACGCTGCCGGGCGTGGTCGCCGGGTCCGTCATCCGGGTCGAGCTCCTGCCCAGCCCGCGGGTCTTCGACCTGGTGGTCGCCGCGGTCCTGCTCCCGCTCGGGTCGTGGCTGGCCCTCACCAGGCCCGCGGGCGCGCCCGGTCCCGCCCGCGGGAACGGGCCCGCGGGCCCCGCTCCGGCTGAGCACCCCGGGCACCGGCCCCGGCGGCCGGTGCGGATCCCGGGCCCGGTCCTGATCCTGCTGGCCGCGGCGGTGGGCTGCGTGGGCGGGATCTACGGTATCGGCGGCGGCTCGATCCTGGCCCCGGTGCTGATCGGCACGGGGCGGCGGCCGCCGGAGGTGGCGCCCGCCGCCCTGGCCTCGACGTTCGTCACCTCGGTCGCGGGCGTCGTGACGTTCACCGTGCTGTCCTGGCACCACCGCGGGCCGGTGGCGCCGGACTGGCCCACGGGCATCGCGCTCGGGGCCGGCGGCCTCATGGGGTCCTACGCCGGCGCCCGGCTCCAGTCCCGGCTCCCCGACATGCTGATCCGGCGGCTGGTCGGGATCCTGGTCGTCGCCATCGCCTGCCGCTACCTGTGGTCCGGCCTGGCCTGACGCCTTAGGCCAGCAGGTCAGTCAGGGTGCCGCGCACGTCCTTGCCCTGCGGGGTGCCCGGCACCAGCGCGCCGTGGTCGTCAGGATCGCGGTGGAAGACGTGCAGCCGTCCGTCGTGGCGGGCGAGGACCAGGTCGGTGCTCTCGCCCGCGATCTCTGCCGATCCCTCCGTGGTGTAGGGCGTGACGGTGACCAGCGCGGACCGCTCCGAGGCGGCGAGCACCCGGTCGATGTCACCGTCCGCCAGGCGGTCCCCGGCGTCTGCCCGCGGCCCGTGCGGCAGCAGGGCCTCGAGCAGGCCGAGGGCCTCGTCGAAGGTGTACAGCCCGAGCTCGTGGACGCCGAGCGCGTCGATGCGGACCACCAGGCAGATCCGCTCCGGCTGGGGGAGCAGCAGGATCCGCCACGGCTCGCCCGGCTCCGTGCCGGTGGCCCGGGCGTCCAGGACCAGGCGGGCCCGCTGCTGGAACGCCACCGCGATGCCCAGGTCCCCGCGGACCTGGACCTGCTCCCCGGGCGGCCCGGCCACGAGGAGCTGGCGGGCCGCCAGCGAGCGGACCGCCTCGGCCAGCACCTCGTCCGACGGCCGCGCCTCCAGGAAGTCCACGATCGCGTTGACCGCGGTCAGCTCGGCGATGGTGTACGCGCCGAGCAGCACCGGCCCGGTGCCGACCAGGTTGACCACGGAGGTGACCAGGCCCTCCGGGATCGATGCCTCGCCCGGGACCTTGGTGCCTGCCTCGCTCATGGCGCCCCCGATTCCGCTGTTGCCCCGGCCTGCGCCCAGAGCGTCCCCGGCGGCCGCGGCTCGCGGCCCTGGCTCAGGATCGCGGCCGCGGTCCGGGACGGTGTCTCGGTCACCCACACGTCGGAGTTGCCGAACAGGCCCCGCCCGGCCCGGCCCGGGAGGGCCTCGCCCAGCTCGTTGGCCGGGTCCGGCCGGTCCGGCGGCGGGAACCGGGCCGCGAGATCCTGCGACGCCGCCGTGACGTCGTCGTCCTGCTCGATCCGGCGCAGGGCCAGGGCCATCGACTCCGCCACCGGCGGGGCCAGCGACGTGGGCAGGGCCAGGTCCGGAGACAGGTACATCGGCCGCCGCTCGGTGATCCGGGACAGGCCCCACGGGCCCACGTTGCTGCGGGTCACCCGGTACACCACATAGTCCATGAGGTGCCGCAGGTCGGTCAGGCTGGGCATCTTGCGCTGGCCGAACGCGGCCGGCGTCTTCTCCAGCTGGACCCAGGTGCCCTGGGCCGTCCGGCCGTGCAGTTTCTCCCGGACCACCTGCCCCCGCATCCCGATGTCGGGGTAGCGCGCCTTGTCGATGTCCTTGTGATGGCTGGACACGCGCAAGTGGCTGACCTTGGTGAACCGCCAGTCCTCGTACAGCTGCGGGTCATCGACCAGGACGTGGCCGCCGCAGAGCACGTCGCGCAGCTGGGGGACCTGCAGGCCGTGCCGCTCCAGGTCGGCGATGATCGCCGCTTCCTCCGGGCTGAGCTGCGCCGCCGCGGCCAGGAGGCCTTTGCGGTAGGCACCGGCCTGGGCGGTGATCGCGATCATCAGCCGGACCCGGTCGCGGACCTCCTCGGTCCGCTGGGCGGTCAGCGGCTTCACGCCCGTGGTGCTGTGCCGCCTCCGGCCACGCCGCCCGCCGCTGTGCCGCCCGGCCGGCTTGGCGCCCGTGAGCCCGTGCTGTTTGTGCTCCACATTTCCCAGTAGAACATAGGCCTCACCAGCCCGTAAGTGCGCCTCCGGGCGCCCCGGGGTTCTCCGGTCAGGCACCGGGACGGTGAGGAATTCCCAGCTCAGGGAGGGTTGCACCGACGCCAGTGATGGCGCCGGTCCGTTTTAGCAAAAATAAGAAGTAATGATGGTTTTGAACTGATTTCACAGGGTGGGCAGGGCCCCGCCGTCCACGGTGAACTGGCTGCCGGTGAGATACGCGGCGGCCGGTGAGGCCAGGAACGCGATCAGCTGGGCGGCCTCGTCGGCCGTGCCGGCCCGGGCCAGCGGGATGTCCATCGCCGCGACGGTCCGGCCCAGCACCGCCTCCGGCCCGGTGCCCGCCTCCTGGGCCAGCGAGGCCAGCCGGGTGTCCAGCGCCTCGGTGCGGATCAGGCCCGGCAGGACGACGTTGACCCGGATGCCGTGGCGGCCCGCCTCCCTGGCCAGCCCCTTGCTGTAGGCGGTGAGAGCCGCCTTGGCCGCGGTGTAGGGCAGCGACGCGGGCCGGGGGATACGCGCGGCGTTGGAGCCCACGTGCACGATCGCGCCGCCGCGCCCCTGGGCGATCATCGCCGGCAGCAGGGCGCGGTCCAGCCGGACCGCCGACAGGAGGTTGAGGTCCAGGTCGTGCTGCCAGTCCTGGTCGCTGAACGACAGCACGCCGTCGGGCCGGTAAGTCTGGCCACCCGCGTTCGACACGATCACGTCGATGCCGCCCAGCAGGCCGAGTACCTGCCCGGCGAGTGCGGCCACCCCGCTGGCGGTGGCCACATCCGCCGCCACGAACCGGCCCGGACCCGGCGCGGCGGGCGGCGTCCGCGCGGCCACGACCACCTCGGCGCCCGTTGCGGCCAGGCGCCGTGCGGTCGCCGCGCCGATGCCGCGGGTACCGCCGGTTACGAGGACCCGGGCGCCGCTCAGCCCGCCTGCGGAAGCCGTCTCAATGCTCATGATCCCGGAGCCTAGCTAATCATCGATGATTGTCAATCATCGATGATTGCCGGTACGTTCGGGAGATGCGATCGCTGGACCACTGTGCGGCCGGGGAGATCAGCCTGGCCGGGGTCCTGTACGCGCTGGCCGATCCGATCCGGCTGCAGGTCGCCCGGGTGCTCTGCGACGGGAACGAGCACGTGCAGGCCGACTTTCCCGCTGATGTATCCCAGTCGACGCTCAGCCACCACATGAAGCGCCTCCGGCAGGCGGGCGTCGCCTGGTCGCGTCCCGAGGGCACCCGGTGCTTCGTCTCGCTGCGCCCCGAGCTCGAACAGCGCTTCCCGGGCTTGCTCGGCGCGATCCTGGCCGCCGCCGACGGCGCGGCCGGGCCCCCATCCGGGCCCGCCGACGCCGCGGCCGAGGCGGCACCCGGCGCATGAGGTGCGACACGGGCCCTGGCCGTGCCTCGTCAGATGAGGCGGCTCCGGCGTTCGATGAACACCACGTCACGCCAGCGGCCGTGATGCTGGCCGATGCGCTCGCGGGTCCCCACGGTGCGGAACCCGGCGGCCCGGTGCAGCGCGGCGCTCGCGGTGTTCTCCGGGAAGATCCCGCTCTGGATGGTCCAGATCCCGGCGTCCTCCGTGGAGCTGATCAGGGTGTCCAGGAGCAGGCGGCCGATGCCCAGGCCGCGGGCACCCGGGTGCACGTAGACCGAGTGCTCGACCACGCCGGCGTAGGCACAGCGGCCGGACACGGCGGAGACCGCGACCCAGCCGGCCACGTCACCGCCGGCGCGGGCGACGAAGCGGTGGCCTGGCAGCTTGGCCGCGGAGAAGTCGTCCCAGGCGGGGGCGCGCGTCTCGAAGGTGGCGTTCCCCTCGTCGATGCCGGCCTGGTAGATCGCGAGCACGGCGGCGGCGTGCGCCGCGGTCATGGGCTCGATCGTGGGCCCGCCCGTCATGGCAGCGCGGCCGCGGCCTGCGGCGGGGGGACGGGGGAGGGCCGGCCCATGACCAGATCGGCGGCGGTGGGGAAGCCCCTCACGCACTCCTCGTTGATCCGGTAGAGGCGGGAGGTGCCGCGGCGCTCGGCGAGCACGAAGCCGACCGCGGCGAGCTGGCGGAGGTGCTCGGAGACCGTGGACTGGCCGACCGGCACGGCCGCGACGATCTCCTTGACGGTCAGCGGCACACTGCTGCGGGCCAGCAGCGAGACCACCTGCACCCGGGTGCCATCGGCCAGGGCCCGGAACCACGCGGCGTAGGTGGCGGCGGTTTCGCGGTCAAGCGGGTCAGTATTCATCGTTGATCGACGATAAGCGATGAATCGCCGCTGGGCAAGCGCGCGGGGGCTGTGCGGCGGGGCCAGGGCGCGGGGGCTATGCGGCGGGGACGCCGATGAGGGCCCCCAGGCTGGCCAGGGCCTGCGGCCGGGCGCGGTAGTACACCCACACGCCGCGCTTGTCCCGGTCCACCAGCCCGGCCTCGTGCAGCACCTTCATGTGATGGCTGATCGTGGGCTGGGACAGGTCGAAGGCTGCGTTCAGGTCGCAGATGCAGGCCTCGCCGCCCTCGTGCGAGGCGACCAGGGACAGCAGGCGCAGGCGTACCGGGTCGGCCAGGGCCTTCAGCAGCGGCGCGACCTGCCTGGCCTGCTCGATCGACAGCGGCTGCACGGTGAGCGGCGAGCAGCAGGCCGCCGTCTCCGCCGGGCTGATGACGGTCAGGGAATTAGACACTTGTCTATATTGACAGCTAGCTATGGCTTGTGGCAAGCTCACGGTAGCTAGACATAGACAGTCATCAATGTCTTACGGAGGAGCCCGTGTCCCGCCTGCAGCTTGCCCTCAACGTCGATGACATCGACGAGGCCGTCGCCTTCTACGCCGCGCTGTTCGGCACCGAGCCCGCCAAGTGCAGGCCCGGCTACGCCAACTTCGCCGTCACCGAGCCGCCGCTCAAGCTGGTCCTGCTGGAGAACCCGGGCCAGGGCGGCAGCCTCAACCACCTGGGGGTGGAGGTCGCCGACACCGGGGCGGTCAACGCCGAGCATGCCCGGCTGGCCGGGGCCGGGCTCGCCGCCGTGGATGAGCGCGACACCACCTGCTGCTACGCCCGGCAGGACAAGTTCTGGGTCCAGGGGGCGCCCAGCGGGGAGCGGTGGGAGATCTACACGGTCCTCGAAGACAGCCCGACCTTCTGGGGCGAGGACGGTGGCCAGGGGTGGCAGGCGGTCGAGGCCGCGCTGGACGCACCCGCCTGACCCTGGTTGCGGGTGTTTCGCATTCGCGTGGGGGTGGCTGTTGTTGACGTGCTGCAACCGGATGTTCCGGGCATCCTGGGTGTCATGACCGATCCGCACGATTCCGGCCACGGGCACCCGCACGAGCCCGGTCACGGCCACGGGCACGGGGCTGCTCCGGCCCACGGGCCAGGCTGGCTGGGACGGGTCCGGCACCGGATCCGGCCGCACTCGCATGAGGCCGCGGACCAGGTGGACGGGGCCATGGAGGCCAGCACGGAAGGCATGCGGGCGCTGTGGATCTCGCTGGCCATCCTGGCGGGCACGGCGCTGGTCCAGGCCGGGGTCGTGGCGGTCTCCGGGTCGGTGGCGCTGCTGGGGGACACCCTGCACAACGCGGCGGACGCGCTGACCGCGGTGCCGCTGGGCGTCGCGTTCCTGGCCGCCAGGCGGCCGCCGAACCGCCGCTACACCTACGGGTACGGCCGCGCCGAGGACCTGGCCGGCGTGGTGATCGTCCTGGTCATCGCCGCCTCCTCCGCGCTGGCGGCCTATGAGGCGGTGACCCGGCTGGCTCATCCCCGGCCGGTCTCGAACCTGGCCGCGGTGGCGGTCGCGGCGGTGATCGGGTTCATCGGCAACGAGCTGGTCGCCCGGTACCGGATCCGGGTCGGCCGCAAGATCGGCTCGGCGGCGCTGGTCGCGGACGGGCTGCACGCCCGCACGGACGGGTTCACGTCCCTGGCGGTCTTGCTGGGAGCGGGCGGGGTGGCGATCGGCTGGGACTGGGCGGACCCCGTCGTGGGCCTGGTCATCACCGTGGCCATCCTGGCCGTCCTGCGCGGGGCGGCCCGCGAGATCTACCGGCGCCTGATGGACGCGGTCGATCCCGCGCTGGTCGACCAGGCCGAGCAGACCCTGCGCTCCACCCCGGGCGTCCTCGATGTGGGCCAGGTCCGGCTGCGGTGGATCGGCCACCAGTTGCGGGCCGAATGCGAGGTCACCGTCGATGCCGGCGCCAGCGCGGTCCAGGCGCACCAGGTCGCGGTCACCGCCGAGCACAACCTGCTCCATGCCCTGCCCCGGCTCACCGCGGCGCTGGTGCACGCGGATCCCCAGCCCCAGCCGGGCGCCGACCCCCACGCCGTGCTGGCCGCACACCGCTAGGGCACAATGCCAGGATGCTGGCCGCGGAGGAGAACCGGAGGCGCCCGCTCAAGGCCGCGGCCGTGACCGCGGCCTGCCTGGCCGGCCTGGTGCTGGCCGCCTGCTCCCCGGGCTCCGGTCCGGGCAGCGGCCAGGGTCAGGGTCATGCCGTCGTGTCCGCGTCGCCGTTGCCCCCCGACCCGCGGACCACATCCGCCCTGCTCAAGATCGCAACCGTCTTCAACAACGACTACGACCGCGGCGTCTACGGCCCGGTCTACGACCGGTGGGACGCGCGCAGCCAGGCGGTCATCACCAGGGCGCAGTACATCAAGCGGCACACGGACTGCCCGAGCGCACCGCACGCCACCGCGCTGGTCGAGAGCGCTACCCCGGGCCCGCACGGGGCGTGGCTCGTGGATTACGAGATCGGCGGCCAGCGGCTGACCGACTACTGGTTCTACGTCCACCGCCGGTGGGTCTTCGACCTCGTGCTCAGCAACCCCGACTCGGTCAGGCTCTACCGGATGACCCCGCAGCAGTACGCGGCGGCGACCGGCTGCGCCCACGGGTAAGGTCCCCCTCCCGCGCGGGAAGGGCCGTAGGTTGCGAGGGTGACGGAGACTGTGGTCCGGCGGGCTGACCACGCGGACCTGGCCGCCCTGGCCTGGCTGCGCCGGGAGTGGACGCGGGAGCAGGACGGCGACGGCGGCGATCCGGGGTTCGAGGAAAGCTTCGCGGCCTGGGCGGCCCGGGAAGCGTCCCGCCGGATCACCTGGCTGGCCGAGGTGGACCGCCGCCCGGCCGGGATGATGAACCTGGCCGTGTTCGAGCGGATGCCCCGGCCCGGCCGGGCCCCCAGCCGCTGGGGCTACCTCGGCAACGCGTTCGTTCTCGCCCGGCACCGGGATCGGGGCCTCGGCAGCCAGCTCCTCGGCGCCGTCCTCGGGTACGCGCGCGAGAACCATTTCGCCCGGGTGGTGCTCAGCCCGTCCGAGCGGTCCATCCCGTTCTACGAGCGCGCCGGGTTCGGGCCCGCCGACGTCCTCATGCTCTGGACCCCGGCCGGCGGTTAGCACGCGCACCCCGCGGTAGAGGAGGACCGTGTTCGAGGGATTCACGCTGGAGCGGATCGATGTCGGCGACGCGGAACTGCGCGTGCGCCACGGTGGCTCGGGTCCCGCGGTCCTGCTGCTGCACGGTCATCCGCGCACCCACGTCACGTGGCACAAGGTCGCGCCGGTGCTGGCGGAGCGGTTCACCGTCGTATGCCCGGACCTGCGCGGGTACGGCGAGTCCTCCAAGCCCCCGACGACGCCGGATCACGCTCCCTACTCCAAGCGGGCCATGGCCGGTGACTGCGCAGCGCTGATGCGAGCGCTCGGGCATCAGCGGTTCGGCGTCGCCGGGCACGACCGGGGGACGTACGTCGCCCAGCGCCTGGCCATGGACCACCCCAGCCTGGTGAGCCGCCTGTGCCTGATGGAAGGCATCCCGATCGGGGAGGCGCTGGCCCGCTGTGACGCCACGTTCGCGGCCAGCTGGTACCACTGGTTCTTTCTCGGCCAGACCCAGAAGCCGGCCGAGCGGTTCATCAGCGCTGACCCGGACGCCTGGTACACCGCGACGGCTGAGCACATGGGCCAGGAAGCCTTCGAGGACTACCGGCGCGCGATCCATGATCCCGCCACGGTGCACGCCATGGTCGAGGACTACCGCGCGGGCCTGGGCATCGACCGGGACCACGACGAGGCGGACCGGCGGGCCGGCCGCCGGATCAGCTGCCCCCTCCTGTTCCTGTGGGCGAAGCAGGACGACATGGAGGAGCTGTACGGCGATCCGCTGGCCATCTGGCGTGACTGGGCTGACGACGTGCGTGGCCATTCCATCGACTGCGGGCATCACATCGCCGAGGAAGCACCCGCCGAGCTCGCCGCCCACCTGACGGGGTTCTTCGGGCGCGGACCCTAGTTTGCCCCGGGCCGCGCGGGGCAGCGGGGTAAGGGCGGGGCAGCGGGGTAAGGCAAGTGCAGATGCAGATCGAGGTGATCCCGATGCCATGGTGGGGATACATACTCTTCGCACTGGCTGTGCTCCTGGCGATCAAGGGTTTCCTGGCGCTCGTCGGGGTCGAGACCCGATGGGTGACCCGCAAGACCTTGAAGACCGCTGAAGACCTGTACCCGGACTACGCCGACTCCCTGCGCAAGCAGGGCCGGTACGCACGGGAGCACGGTGGCGAGTGGCGCAATCAAGACGATGGCCCCGGGCCTGCCCAGGGCGCGAGCCCGTAACGTTCCTTCTCGTGCAGGCCGGCCCGGACCGCTCTGACCCCGGATCACCGGAGCTTTGACCCCGGGATCACCGGAGCGGAACCGCACAGCAGCCGCCGCCGTCTAAAGCCGGTCGGGCCAGGCTGAGCGGGGAGACACCATGAAGTGGCAGGCAGCGGTACTTGGCGTTCCAGCGGTGCTGCTGGTGTCGGCCTGCGCAGGCACGACGGCACCGGTGGCGGCCGATTCGGCGGTACACGGCACCGGGACCGTCCGTGGCACGTACGAGATGGAAGGCGGCCCGATCCAGCCCGGTTCCGGTTCCCAGCCGCCGGTACGGCCGCTCTCGGGCGTGGTGATCTTCCAGAACCGGGACGCCAGGGTTCGCGTCCGGGCTGGCCAGACGGGCCGGTTCAGCGTGCGGCTGCCCGCCGGTTCCTACGCCGTGTCCGGGCGCTCGCCCTCGATACGGGAACAGCTTCCTGACGGCCATGTCGTCGAGGGACGGTGCTCATCACCCCTGACGGTCCGCGTGCACGCCGGGAAGACGGAGCGGATCACCGTGATGTGCCCCGTGCCGTGATGTGCCCCGTGCCGTGACGGTTGCCGTCCGCTACGCGGGGGCTGCCGGGCCGGGCTAGTGCAGGTGGATGAGAACCAGGTCCTTGAGCGCGATCATCAGCAGACCTAGCACGGCGGCCACCGAGGTGGCGATGAATAGCGGCCAGCCGCGCAGCTGGGCCGCCCGGCCGGCCCACCATCCGTGGATGGTCAGCAACACGATGGCCGCGACCAGGCCGACATTGGCGGCCACCAGGGACGAGGCCCCGGCCAGCCGCGCCAGCACGAGTGCGAGCAGCGGAACGTAGGAGGCACTGACCATCGGCCAGGTCGCCGCCAGTGCTCCCCGGATGGAGGCCCGGCTCGGCAGCTGGCCGCCTTCGGCCTGCTCGCCCAGGAGCTCGGCGTACTCCTCGGCGAGCCAGTACACGAGCAGCGTGACCACGACCGAGACCACCAGCGCGGTGGTGGACAGGTGTCCCCCTGCCGCGGCAATGATGGCCGCCGTGATGATGGCGCCGTATATCCCGGCGGCGCGCCGCCGTCCCGGCTTGTTGGCCGTGGCCCCGGCCTGGACCCCGTCACCTGATGCGATGCCTGCCATGGGTCATCCCTTCGGGTCCGGCCGCCAGCCCAAGGCTGTCGTATGCTCCGGGCCGGAGAGAACGTGAATCCGTGGCGTCTTCCTGAGCCGCTCTGACCGGGCTACCCGGCTGACTCGCGCCGCCTGCGAGACATGAGTATCAAGCCGAGCTGCGCTATCACGAGCGCGGTCAGGGCGCCGGATGCCAGCCACCTGGCTACCTCGTCCTGCACGCTGAGAAGGAGGAGGGTTCCGTTGATGGCGAGAACCATGGAGCTGCAGAACCAGATCATGGCGTCGCGCCGGGTAGCCGGTGTAGTGGCCGGGGTGGCACGGGCGAAAGCGCGCGGCCGCCGCCAGGCGGGGCCGGTCGTGAGCGTGAGCAGGAACCGAACTGCTGACAGCGCGCCCACCGCCAGGGTGGCTCCGCCTATCGCGGACATGAGCGAGGCCATCGCCGCTCCCGCTAGTGATCAGTCACTAGAACTGACTTCCCTGCAACTCTACCGCTGGCCGATCGGGCTAAGGAGCCTGGTCGGGTGAGTGCCGGAACCGTGACTTGACCTTGCCCCTGGGGCCAGGCCGAGCCTGATTGCGCTGGGCGACCTGCCCGGCATGAGGAGGGCACGAGTGGAGCTGATGACCAGCGGGGCCTTTGCTCAGGCGTCCCGGCTGTCGCGTAAGGCGCTCCGCCTGTACGACGAGCTGGGCCTGCTGTGCCCGGTCCGGGTCGACCCGGTGTCGCAGTACCGCTTCTATGCCCCGGCCCAGCTGGAGCAGGCCAGGCTGGTGGCCTGGCTGCGCCGCCTGGGCATGCCGCTGGCCACGATCCGGGCGGTGAGCACGCTGCCACCCGCGCAGGCTGCGTCGGAACTGGCCGCGTACTGGGCTCAGATCGAGGCGGAGACGGCGGCCCGGCGCCAGCTCGCTGACTTCCTCATCGGCTACCTGTCCGGGAAGGACACCGTCATGGCTGATGCTCAGGGCAAGCTTGCCGTCCGCTACGCGGTGCAGTCCGATATCGGCCTGCACCGCCAGGACAACGAGGACGCTGTCTACGGAGGGCCCCGGCTGCTCGCCGTCGCCGACGGGATGGGAGGCCACGCCGCCGGCGAGGTGGCGAGCGCGGCCGTCATCGAGGCGCTGCGGCCGCTGGACATCCAGGTACCGGCCGGTGAACTGCTCGACGCGCTCGATCATGCGGTGCGCCGGGCTAACAGTGCCCTGAGCGACATGGTCAAGGCCGACCCCTCCATGCGGGGCATGGGCACGACGCTGACCGCCCTGCTGTGGTCAGGCTCCCAGCTGGGGCTCGTGCACATCGGTGACTCGCGCGCCTATCTGGTCCGCGACGGCGAGATGTTCCAGATCACCCAGGACCACACGCTGGTGCAGTCCTTGCTGGACGACGGCAAGATCACGGCCGAGGAAGTCGCCTCCCACCCCCAGCGCTTCATGCTGCTGCGGGCGCTGGACGGGGGGAACTTCGAGCCTGACCTCCAATTGCGCGAGGCGCGGGCCGGCGACCGGTACCTGCTCTGCTCGGATGGCCTGCACCAGGTGGTGGCGGCGGACGTGCTGGCGCGTGTTCTCCTGGCGGTCAGTGATCCGGATCAGGCCGCGGCGGACCTGATCGCGCTGGCCATCGACGGCGGCGGTCCGGACAACGTGAGCTGCATCGTCGCCGACGTGGTGGCCCTGGAAGACGAACCGGCCCAGGTCTAGCGTCCCCGTGGCTGCCCCGACTCTGCCACTGTCCGCGCCGATTTATGGAGCGTACGCTGCGGATACAGGGCCCGCCCGTACGCCGGCGTGGCGAGCACCGCAGAATTGGAGGCGGCCCGCCGGGCGAGCGGCCAGGCCCAGGGTTGGCGTCGTTCGTCCTTGAAAGTTAAGACCGGTGAAATGATGAAGACGAGGATCTCTGGGTGGGTTGGCCGCTGGCGTGAGCGTCGTCTTGTTCGTGAGCAGACACGGCAAACATCGGCGGCACGTCAGGCGAAACGTGCGGCACAGGCGGGGCAGTCGCACACCCTGGGTCAGGGTGGTTCAGGAGGCGGCTGACCTGGGCTCTGCGATGGCAGCTCTTGGCCGCGCGATACCGGAATTAATGGCATGGCAATGGCACGGAACAGTGATTCCGCAGCGCTTCCTGGTCAGTTCTTGCCAATGCCGGCCTTCCGGGTGCCTGGACGCTGGTCTTGATGGTCTCCAGCGCGCGCCCGATTCTTGTGATGACTGGGGGAATTAGACCCCACGAATTAGAGCGGACAGAAACTATTTTCTACGCAACAGTTGGTTAAATACTCAGAAGGTGCTAGCGTGCGGGCCACCTGCACCAGGTCCGGGAACGCATCTGGGCGGGCTCCCGGGGGGGAAGTCTCATGCGCCTGATCCGCACCGCATTCGCGCTCGCGCTGGCCAGCACCGCGCTGGCCCTGGCCGCGCCGTCCGTCGCATCGGCGGCCAGTCAGCCCACGCCGACCCGCCTCGTCCTGTTCAAGGGCGGCGGCAACGCCACCCCGGTCGGCCCGGCGGTCCACCGGCCGGCCAGTGGACCGTCTCCACCGCGCCTGCGAAGATCACCACCACGAACTACGGCACGCTGGTGGAAGACACCAGCCTGGGGCCCATCGGCGCTTGCACGGCCAAGTGCGGCGAGTGGTGGTACGACCCCCGGCCCAGCGCGGTGCAACTGCAAGAGTTCCACTGGGACAAGACGAACGGCACGCAGGTGCTAGCCACGAACCTGGTCCCGGCGCTGGCCAACAACAGCGAGTGGGCCTACCTCGGCAATGGCACCTATACGCCCCTGTGCCTGTCGTGGGTGGTGACGGCGAGCAACAACACCTACACGCTGCACTACATCAAGCTGAGCCTGACCACCCACAAGTGGTCGGAGCTCAGCGCGACCGAACTGAGTACCTGCTAGGTCGCCTGCGAAGCTCCGTTGGAGCGGGCGCAGGGAACCGGACCCTCTTGACGAGCTTGGAAGGCTGCGGCGTGCAGTCCTCTGAACTGCTGCAGCCCAGGTCAGGGCATGTTCGCCAGAGACCGTGAGTACCCATGAAACACTGTCACTGACCCTCCGATCGGACGTAACGGACATGCCGCCCGGCCAGAGTTCGCGCATGCTTGGGCGTCCCGTTACTGAAGGGGATCAAGACCGGGTCCGCTTGGCTCTCCTGGCAGGCGAAGCCGGTTCAAGGCCGAGGAGACGGAGCGGTGACTCGAATACGGCCAGCCGCCTGGCTCATGGCCGCGGTCGCACTGTTCCTGCTGGCCGTGGCCGGTTACGCCCTGCTCGTCCACGCGTCCCCGCAGTACTACTGGAAGCAGATCGACACGGCCGTCTACCGGGATGGCGGCATCGCTGTGCGGAACCAGCCGGCGATGCTCTACGCGCTGGAGCTCGGGCCGGCGAAGCTGCCGTTCATCTACACGCCGTTCGCAGCGCTCCTGCTCGCTGCGGGGAGCGGTGCGTCGTTCGCGACCTGGCAGGTCGGGCTGGCGGTGCTCACGATCGGGCTGCTGCCGGTGGTCGCGTACCTTTGCCTGGGACTCGCCGGGCGGCCCGCCGGCCTGTCCAGGGCAGCGGCGGCGTTTGCGATCGCCGCAGTGGGCCTCTGGCTCGAACCGGTAGCGATGACACTGTTCTTCGGGCAGATCAACCTCGTGCTGCTGGCCCTGGTGGTGGGCGATCTCGCGCTGCCGGACCGCATCAAGGGCAAGGGCATCGGAATCGGGCTGGCGGCGGGGATCAAGCTCACGCCGTTGATCTTCATTCCGTACCTGCTGTTCACGCGGCGAGTAAAGGCCGCGGCGGTCAGCGCGCTGACCTTCGCGGTCACGGTAGGACTTGGGTTCGCGCTGCTGCCGCACGCCTCCGCGGTCTACTGGGGCGGGAAGTTCGCCCGGCCGGGCAGCAAACCCTTCCACCTGGACAACCAGTCCCTTAACGGCGTCATACTGCGCCTTACCCACGCCGGGCCCGACGCGCACGCGTACTGGCTGGTCGCGGCGGTCGTCGTCGGCATCGCCGGGCTCGCCACCTCGATACTGGCGAGCCGGCGTGGCCACGAGCTACTCGGCCTGGTTGCGTGCGCCGCGACCGGCCTGCTGGTGTCCCCGATCAGCTGGTCGCACCACTACGTTTACGTGGTACCGGCACTTGTCCTCGCCGCGTACGCACCACGGCGCGTCGGCTACCGGATCCTCGGCGCCGCGCTGGTGGTGGGCTTGTTTGGCTGGTGGCCCCTGCCTATTGGCAACCAGGGCGGCTACGACCCTAAGGCCCAGCTGCTGCCGCGCGGGTTGCTGCTTCTCGCGCCGAACCGCGGCAACAGCCGGGCGGCAGTCGAGTTCACGTGGCGTGGGCTGGAATTGATCGTCGGCAACTACTACGTGCTCACGCTGCTCGTGTTTATCGCGGCCACCGCATGCGCCCTGGTGCTTACCCGTCGCCTCAGGCCTGAGCGCGCAGTCGGCCCCCGAGCCCGCGCCGCCGCCCAGGGCGTCCCCGCCCCCACGCCTCCAGACAACGGTCTCGTCTTCACGACGAGATACTCCGGCGGCAAAGGCGGCCGCGACGCCTTCGAAGCCGAACTGCGCCGCCTGGGGGTCAAAAGAGCGGGCGAAGGGAATCGAACCCTCATGACCAGCTTGGAAGGCGGTCCGCGCATGGCCGTCGTGGGCCTTGGTCTGCGGATTCGTGTAGCCGGTATGACCGCGATTGACCGTTGATCACCCTGCTTAATGGCACGGCAATGGCACGACGATCTTGGCCACAGGATGCCCGAGATGGGATGCTCAGGTCGCTAACGTAGTCCGAGGACGGTCATGAGTGCTTCGTCGATGCCCCACTGTTGTTCTGGAGTAACTCGGCCGACCAGTTCGCCCAGGCGACCAGCATCGACCGCACCGACCTGCTCAACCAGGATCCGGGTGTTTTCGCCAAGCAGATCTATCTCTGGTCGAAAAGACGCAGGCCGTGCGCTGCGGGACGTCGGTGCTACCAGGACTACTGACCTGGGCAAGAACTCGTTGGCTTGGACCACCACGCCAAATCGGCGGCCGCGTTGCTCGTGTCCTAGGCCGCGTGGCATCCGGAACTCGTGGATGTCACCCCGGAGCACGCAAACTCTCCATCACAGCCGCGATTTCCAGCATTTCCTGCCGATCACCCTCGTCGGCTTCGAGTGCGGCGACCTCTTGGGCGAGCGCTTTGCGCCGCTGCAGTCGGGCGGCGCTATCGATGATCGCCCGGCGGATCGCCTCGGACCTGCTCAGTCCGGCCGCTTCAAGCTGGTTCAGCGCGCGCAGCGCTTCGTCGTCCAAGCGCAGACTAATCGCAACAGTCACAAGGAAAGTGTATCACGATTCGTCATACATGACCTCTCCAACGGAGCAGCTCTTACCGCTGCGTTGACCGTCGCGGGTCCGGCAGCGGCGCTTGCTTAGTTATCTCGGGTGGCGAGTGGCACGGGCCGGTTGTCGATGATGCGTTTCATCACGATGGTTGAGGTGAGACGGTGTACGCCTGGCAGCGTGGCTAGTTCCTGGTCCCGCAGTGTCGCGAAGCTGTCGAGGTCTCGCGCGGCCACCCGCAGCAGGTAGTCGGGGTCGCCGAATAGGCGCTCTGCGTGCCGGACATGCGGCAGCTCGGCCAGGGCCGTTTCGAAGGAGGCGACGGTGCCGGCGTCGCCGCGTTCCAGGGTGATCTGCACGAGGGCCTCGAATCCCATCCCGACGGCGGCAGGGTTCACGATGGCGCGGTAGCCGGTGATGATGCCGCTGCGTTCGAGTTCACGCAGCCGCCGGTGGCAGGGGCCGGGTGTGAGCCGCACCCGGTCGGCAAGCTCGGTGACCGTCAGCCGGCCGTCGGCTTGCAGCTCGGCAAGGATCGCCCGGTCAACTTTGTCCATAGTGAAAGATTATTGCCGATGATCGCTGCGTAGCGGCAAAAGTGGCAAGCATTAGCTACGCAAAACGACGTAGCGTTTTAGCGAGAGATCTTCGCCCGACAGAATCATGGGAAACGCTGATGCACATGGTGTTCGCGTCGCTTCCGCTGGTGGCAGCGTTCCTGGCGGTGCCGCAGTTCCTGCCGCAGCTGGCCAGGGTCCGCCGCACTGGGACCATGGCGGGCGTGTCGTGGTCGTGGGCGGCGCTGACGAGCGTGAACAACGCTGCCTGGCTGGCCTACTTCGCGCTGTCGGGTTTTTGGACCGCGCTTGTCCCCGCCATCTCGGCGACTGTCTTGTCGGGATGGCTCGCGGTAGTGCTGGCACGACGCGGTGGCGGTGTGCCGAAACGGCCCATGGTGCTTGCGTCGGTGTGGGCGGTGGTGCTGCTCAACGCCGCTGCGGTGTTCGGCCGCGCGGGGTTGGGCTCGGCCCTGGCTGTGGCCTTCCTGCTGCAGGTCACGCCGTCGGTGTGGACGGTGTACCGGTCCAAGGACACGGCCGGTGTATCCCGGGTCACCTGGCTGCTGATCTTCGGTGAACTGCTCTGCTGGGGCGTGTTCGGCATCCACGAGGCCGATCCCCGGCTGATCATGCTGGGCGCCACGGGTGTCGTGTCCAGCCTGCTCGTGCTCGCTCGCGTTTCCTGGCTGCGGGCAGACCGGGCGCGGGTGACCCATCTGCTGGAAGCGCCGTGACCGCCTTCGCCTACGCCCTCATGATCCGCGGCGGCATCCCCACCACACAGGTCGAGCCTTACCTTCACCAGTGCGCCTGGTTTATCGACGCCGCGGCTACTTCCGCGTCATCAACGCCGCCACCGGCGAACTGCTCCGCGAACTAATCCTCGACCCCAGCCGGGACTACCAAGGCACCTGACGGCCACCCGGCCCCCAACCGAAAACACCCCGACCCTAATGAGGGTTCGGGGTGTCCTCGATGTCTTGCGACACCACATCGGAGCGGGCGAAGGGAATCGAACCCTCATGACCAGCTTGGAAGGCTGCGGCCCGCACTAGCCTGAACTGCTGCGGTCCAGGCCAGGGCATGTTTGCCAGTGACCGTGAGTCCCCTTGAAGCTCCGTCACTGACCCTTCGATCAGGCACGCAACGGGCACGCCCGGAGCCTGGGTAGGGCCGGGATCTGTCAGGACGCGCTCATCAGGCCTGGTCGGCCTACACTCGATACCATGACCGCGACGCGTGAGGGTGGGCAGCAGCCAGTCGTGCCGCTTCCTGAACGAGATCCGGCGGCGCTGCGTGCGGCTGTGGCCAAGCTCGATACTGCTGCGCTGGCGAAGTTCGAGTCTGACTGGACGGCTGCCACGGCCCGGGCACGGGATGAGTACAGCCTGATGCCAGCGAGGTACTTCGTGGAGCACTGGTGGGCCTGGGTGGCGGTTGAGCGCTGGCCTGCGCTGGCCGCCCGGCTGCGTGACTGCGAGCGCATCGTCGCGGAGTCCGCGGATCGCGATGCGCGGCGGGCGGCGGCTGCCGAGATCAGCGAGATCCTGCGCCGGGCGGAGTCGGCGACCACGTGAGCGATTGGACGTGGGAGTACGTCCCTGACACAGCTAGTGTCGTCGGCGGTCTCACGTCAGAGCAGATCGCCGAGGTCGAGGCCCTGGCTGCGCGGCTTGCCGACGCTGTTGGCGTTCGCCGGATCGGCACTCCCTTAGATCTGCAAGAGGCTGTTTCCGGCCTGAAGACCTACGGTGAGGGTTCCTGGCTGATCTGGTTCCTGGAGGACTACCGGGACGACGTCGTGCTGGTGGTGCGTGTCCAGCATTTGAGCGTCATCTAGGCCGGATTGCCTGCCGCAGCAAAGATGCCGGGAGCGGGCGAGGGTGTTCAGTCTCAGGACATCGGAGCGGGCGAAGGGAATCGAACCCTCATGACCAGCTTGGAAGGCTGGGGCTCTACCATTGAGCTACGCCCGCGAGCCGCGCCAGCGCAGCCCGGTTTGGCTGGGCCAGCACGTCATCACGGGTAGCGTACCGGCTCATCGGGTCGTCCGGGCCACTGGATCGCGTCCGTGACCGCCCGCGAATCAGCCAGGGACGGTAGGCTACGGTCGGCTTAGCGGGATGTGGCGCAGCTTGGTTAGCGCGCCTGCTTTGGGAGCAGGAGGCCGCGAGTTCGAATCTCGCCATCCCGACCAAAAGTGCAGGTCACAGGGCTTGCTGAGGACAGCCAAGTGGCTTCCAAGATCGTTTGACCGTCATTTGACCGTGGTGTTGAACGCCAGCCGGTGGCAGTGACCGTCACGGGCTGGACCCTGCTGGCATGCTGTTCGGCGTAGTGGCGACTCCCGTTGAACAGATTCCAGGTTCCTTGCCCGGTCGGCCTGGACCCGCTGGACGATGACGATGCTGACGGGCTGCCGGTTTCAGGAGGGGCTGCGTGACTCGTGAGGAGTTCCTGGATGTGCTGGCCCGGCTGCGGTGTGCTCCGGTCGGCCGGGCGCGTCTGCGTGCGCCGCACAAGCCTCTGTTACTGCTGTGGCTGTTCGGAAGGTTCGCGGCTGCTGGCAGCACCGCGGCGGCCTACGCGGAGGCTGAGGAGCCGGTCAGCACGCTGATCAACGACTTCGGGCCGCCGGTGGCGAGTGCCTCGGCGGGGCGGCAGCGGGCGGCGATGCCGTTCGTCCATCTGGAGCGGGAGATCTGGGACCTGCGGGACGGTTCGGGGGCGGAGATCGGTCCGGATGCTCCCGAGCGCGGGCCGTGGCTGGCCGGGCGTGGCGCGGTGGGCCGGCTGCGGCCCGGGGCCGAGCATCTGCTGGCGGATCCGGGCACGCTCGCGGCCGCCGCGCGGCTGCTGCTGGACCTGCACTTCACCCCGGGCCTGGCCGCCATGATCTGTGACGCGGTGGGCCTGGACCTCGCGGTGCTGGAGCTGGCCGCGACCCCGGCCGTCGCGGCGGCCAGGCGGAGCCTGCGGCGTCCCGGGTTCGCTGAGGAGGTGCTGCGGGCCTACGCCTACCAGTGCGCCATGTGCGGCTTCGACGGGGCGCTGGGCCGTAATCCCGTCGGTCTGGAAGCGGCGCATGTGCGCTGGCACAGCCAGGACGGCCCGGACGTGGTGGCCAACGGGCTGGCGCTGTGCGCGCTGCACCATGCGCTGTTCGACCTGGGCGTGCTGGGGCTGACCGCTGAGCTGCATATCCGGGTGTCCAGCCTCTACGTGGCCCGCAGCGACGCCGGGCGGCGGGCAGTGGACGACCTGTCAGGCCAGCCGCTGCTCGCACCCCGCCCGGGTCAGCCTGTCGTGGAAGTGGATCACGTCGTCTGGCACCATCGGCAGGTCTTCAAGGGGGCCGGCGTCGAGGCCGCATAAGAGCCGATGGGGTTCGACACAGATCGACCGCGACCGATATTAAATAGCATCCCTGATCTTCATTCGGCGCTATTGCTGAGCGTCGGCCGGCTGAAGCGAACCCCGCAAAGCGACTGGTGGGATTGCGTATTTGGGTAGCGCGTATTCTCTGGCACGGCCCGCGGCGATCTCACTGCGGGGGATCGTCGAGCTGCCTGGCGGCCTTCCGGAGTTCGAGTACCGCGTTCTGGGTGAGGGGTTCTCCGTGGCCGAAGCAGGCGATGTCGGTGTCCAGGTCGGCCAGCCGCTGGAAGGACGCAGCGGCCTGGGCGCGGTCGTTGTTGAACACGCCGGGCATGACCTGGCCGGCAGGGCTGCGGGCTGCGGTGTCGCCTGCGAGCAGGACACGGCGCGCGGGAAGGTAGAACGCGACGCTGCCGGGGGTGTGCCCGGGCACGGCGACAGTGATGGCGCCGCCGCCGACGCTGAGCTCGTCACCGTCGCCCAGTTCACGATCGATCCGCACCGGCGCCGGGACCACGGCTGGTAGCTGGCGGCTGACCTGCTCGAAGAGGGGTCGTTCCCAGTCGGTCAGGTCCGGGGGCGGCCTGGGCGCCTCACCGCGAAGGAACCGCGCGTCGGCATCACCCGCGCACACCTCGGGGCCGCCCCAGACCGCGATCTCGGCGGCCGAGCCGGCATGATCGGCGTGGAAGTGAGTGAGCAGGAGCCGCCTCAGGTCAGCCGGGTCATGGCCCAGCCTGCGGATAGCTGTGGCGATCTGCGGGGCGGAGCCGGGAACGCTGGTGTCGATCAGGGTCAGGCCATCTGGGTCCTCGCACAGGTATGCATGCCCGACCGGGAAGCGCAGGAAATGCAAGCCCGGGACCAGCTCGATGACGTCCATGCAGTGACGCTAGGGGAACCCGGGGCGAGGTATGCCTGGTATCTGCTACCGGCAGATCGGCTGACCGCGCCGTGGCTTACGCGCGGATGGCGCCGCGGGCGAGGTCAGCGGTATGTTACGCAGGCCTGGGAGAACCAGGCGCCGGTCGGATCGCCCCTATCGGTAGGCGAGGACGACCCAGACCTGGCCCGGCGCGAAGGTCATCCGCTGCCCGGACGCGGTAGTGAAGGTGGTGCCGCCGTTGGCGTTCGGCCGGGACCAGTGCGTGGTCCAGGCCTTACCGTCGCGCAAGACCAGGGCTGTGCCTGACCCGACGCTCTCCGCGTACGGGGGAGGCTTGCCGTACTCCAGGAACCGGGAGGTGCGCACCGTGGTGTGCTGGATCACCACGGTGGCGGGCGACAGTCGCCCGCCGTCGGTGGTCACCGCCGGCCTGCCGTCCATCGACACCAGCCAGCGGCCTTTCTCCGGCGACCAGGTGAAGCGGAACGAGGCCGCCGGGTAGGACACCGACGCCGACTGGGTGGCCTTGCCGCCCGGCGGCGGCGGGCCGAAGCGGAACCCGATGTCATGGGCCATGCTCGCGCGGTGAGCTTGCCGCAGCAGTTGCTGTGTGTGGGCGTACAGGTTGTAGGGAGCGATGCGGCTGTTGTCCCGGAAGTACCCGCTGGCGATGCCGTCGTAGAGGTCCACGATCCTGGCGGTCCGGTGGATGTACGGGAGCAGCGTGGCCGTCGCGCCCGAGTAGGCGAAGGCAGGTCGGCCGAACTGGCGCAGCAGCTCCAGGTCGTCCTCCCGCGCGCTGCGCACCGGGCCGATGACGCGCGGGTAGTCGGACGAGAAGATCGCCAGGAATCGGCTCAGCCCGCCTTCGACTGGGAGCACATAGACGATGTCCGCGTGGGTGAGCCCGGTCTGCGGCCTGGCGTTCACGATGTTGTCGATCTTCACCGCGAGCACCCGGTTCAGTGAGGGCACCGGCTCGCCGGTGAACGGTGACCGGAGCTGGGGCGCGTGCGACGGTGCCGGCGCGTGCCCGCAGGCCGCGAGCAGCATGGTTACGACGCCTGCCAGCACAACCGCGGCCGCCACGGTGGTGACGGCCTTGTGCCTGATCCATCTCATCGCATCATCTCGGGCCGCGCACCTCACGCGGGTGCACCACCACATCTCTGAGTACCACAACGGGCTACCCGGCGGCAGCCTTACGCTGCGGGCCACTAAGGAAGCCAGGCCGTACAGCACGGCGACGGCGGTAGCCCCTTGACTTCAAGGGGACTTGAGGTATCAGAGTGGGCATCGGTGGCGGGAACCGATGGTGGCAGAGGTTGATGGGCCGCAGCGGCGAGGAGAACGACGTGAGTGACACTGCGCCAGCTCTGGACGAGGCGTTCGAGCGTATGGCGGCTGCCAGCTTCGAGCTGCCTAACGGCTTCGTCAACCACGGAGCCATGGCCTGCGAGGCGCTGGCCATGCTCGAGTGCACCGGCGACATCGACAGCTGGGCGCGCCGGTTCGCCCGGGCGGGCGGGGCATCGGTCGACCCGGTGGTGTCGGCCGGGTTCGAGTGGCGGCAAGCGCTCGGTGACTACCAGCGCCTGGGTGAGTGGATCGGCTACTTCACCCGGGCCATCGACGACGACGGCTGGCGGGCTGTGGTCGCTACCTGGGTGCCGCGGCTGATGCCCGCGCTGCGCACCGCGCTGTTCCATGGCGCCATCCGGACTGCCCATGCGGTGCGGGCCATTGACGCGGCCGACACACCGCCGCGGCGCGGCGAGCTGGCCCGGGCGCTCGGCTATTGGGCGGCCCGCTACCGCGAAGGCCAGCCCGCCGGCCCGCTGTCCCTCGCCGGTGACGTCCGGATGGCGGTCGTGTTGGCCGCGGCCGACGGCGCACGCCGCTACCTGGCCCGGCCCGACATCGTCCACCTGCACGGCGTCACCGGCGCGATGGCCGTCGAAATCCTCGCCGCCCACATCGCGGCCACCGACGGCGCCGCCGCGCTGGCCCAGGTGCACGCCGAGCACGCCGCGCTGTATGCGGTCACTCAACCGGTCACCCAACCTCACCCAGCCCGCCCGCCAGGCAGTGACCTCACCGTGGCGGCCGTGCGCAGCCTGGACCCGCACCAGGTGAAGCTCGTCGAGGCCTGCCAGCGCGGGCACGCGGCAACCGGCGATCCCGCCTTCGCTGCCGCCGCCGAAACGGTCACCGGCCTGCACGCCTGACCGGCAAGCATCGGCCGGCCAGCCGCCTGACCGGGGATCGGCGCCGACTACACCGGCCCGTCGGCCGGCAGGCCGGGCATCCGGGTGTGAGGAAGGTCGGCCCCTCGGCCTCCGCCAGCTCGGCCCGGACCAAGTTTGCGCCCAGGCAGAAGTGCGAGCCCGTCGGCCAACCGCGTGATGAGCTGCCGCGCCCAGGAAACAAAGACGCTACGGCCGCACCGCAACCCTTCTCAAATGCGGCTCGCGCCCCGGATGAACTCCGCGCCATGCCCAGATCCACCCGCAGGTCACTCCGTTCTGCGCGACGCTCCGTTATGCCCGCGGTTGCAGACTGCCGGGTCTGAAAGCGTCGGCCACCCCCGGCGGGCAGTTAGGCCAGAGGCGGAGACTCCTCGTCCACGAAGATCACCAGGCTGCGGAGACCGCGCTCTCGGCGGCATGACCGGATGTTCATCCGAGGGCGGCGTGCTGCATAGACATGCAGTCGGGCCGATCGTGCACTCGGCTCTGACTGGGCTGCCAACGACGCGAGGACCGCCGGATAACCGCGCGCCTACCCGCCTAATCTGCGTCGATGGTGGATTGATGTAGTTCAAGGCAACGGTCGCACAGATCTGGGCTATCTGGTCTTGGCGTCGGCGTTGAGCGTTAGCCTGCTGGCTTCCTGGTGCGCTGTCAGCGCGCCCGCACCGTGCGCGCCATGACGGGAATCACGACGGCCCCTATCGTCAGGTGCATCACGACAAGCCCGACGACGGCCGAGGCGGTGGTCGCGGCGGTGGTCGCGACGGTCAGCGGCAGCGCTAGGGACGCGGCCAGCACGAACAGCGCCAAGCTGATCCACAGGGTCCGGGCGTGCGGAGTGCGCTGCTCCAGCACCGCGAGCAGCAGCCAGCCGAGCAGCAAGGCGGCCAGGCTGGCGCCGATGACCTGGCCGCACGCGACAATCTGGGTATGGCTGGTGCCGTAGCGGAAGTTCAGGTCGATGCCCAGCAGGGGGACTTCCACAGTCCAGACGACGACGGCGGCCAGTGCGCCGCCCGCGACACACAGCGCCCGGGCGCGGGCCTGCCTGATGTCCGGTACGGCGGGGGCGGTGATCGTCAGCATGTGCGGACTCCTCATATGATTCGCAGTGCATGGTTGCACCGCTGATCACGAGGCTCCCCGAGGCCGGGGTAATCGCGCGTCGTGCGGCTGCCGTCCGCTGAACTGCTACATGGGCAGCAGCGGACTACTTCCCGCGAAGTACGTGGGCTGCCTCCGCAGCGTCCAGTTGCTGGCCCCGATGCCCGTTCTGGCGGACTCTCATCCCCTTGACGAGAGGTGACCAGCAGGCCGCCATACTGCCATTCACGAGGCCCGGCAGCGTTGTTGCTAGCGAACCTGCCGTATCGGCGGCAAACCCAGGACACGCGTCCAGAATGGCGCATCACAGGGCGTTCTGCGCTCGCAGCCGTCTCTCCATTCGCGTTATCCGCTTGAGTACGGAATCGGCAGGGAGGCATCCCCCGGTCGCGGAAGACGGTGCCGGCGCGTTGATCGTCACATGGCACCGGACCATACGAGCCGGCGGGTGAATATCCGTGCCTGAAACCTCTGCGGTTGGGCTATGGCCCGGGGAGGTGGCCGGGTTCACCCGTCGATGCGGATGATCTGCTCGGCTACCGCGGCCAGGTCCGGGCCGGTGATACCGGGCGGGTCGCCGAGTGGGCTGAGCACCATGCCGGGGCGGGCGACGAACGCAGCCTGGCATCCGGCGGCCAGGGCCCCGGCGATGTCCCAGGAATGGGCGGCTACCAGGCGCACCTGCCCGATGGGTACGCCACAGCGCTCGGCGACCGCGTGGTAGGGCTGCGGCGCGGGCTTGAGGTGGCCGGTGGCATCGGCGGAGAGCACAGCGTGGAAGAAGTCGGCCAGGCCGGCGCTGGCCAGTTGCGCCTCGGCGATGTGCTGGACGGAGTTGGTCAGGGCAACGAGCCGCAGCCGGGTGCGGGCCAGGGCAGCCAGCGCATCGGGCACCTCCGGATGCGGGGGCAGCGAGCTCATCCGGCTCACCAGGTCGTCGATGTCACCGGCGGTCACGGGCACGCCCTCACGTTCGGCGAGCATGGCCAGCGCTGCCCGCTGGGCGGACGTGAAGTCCACGTACCGGCCGGTGAGGCCGCCGGTAAAGGCCAGCTGCAGCATCAGCGAAAACCACTGCGGCCGCAGCGAGGCGCCGCCCAGCAGCGTCTCGAATGGCTCGTCGAGGGCATGCAGGTCCAGTAGCGTCTCATTCACATCGAACGCGATCACGCTGGCCACCGGCACCTCCTTCAGACAGCGCACCAACCCTGAGCCTGCTGGCTGTTCACACGCGGCAACGCAAGCCCTCCGCCAGCTATCCGACCGTACCTGCCCTGGCTGGCCGCGACGAACCGCTACCGGAACCCGAACTGTCCGCGGCAATTGAGGACGGCCCGTATTGGGCGACCGGACCTCTGCCGGGAGTCTCTCGGCGCTGTTCGGCGGGCCCGGGCTGGCTGAGCAGGACGATCTTGTGAGGACTTCGGACGATCCGGGGCAGCGGGCAGAAGTACCCTGGAGCAATGGCCCGTATCAGCGGTCGTATCCGCATTGCCGCGCCGGTCGAGCGGGTATTCGACACGGCCGCCGATTCGCGCAATGAGCCATCATTCAACCCGGCCATGACCGGCGTCGAGTTGCTCACCCCGCTGCCGATCGGGCTGGGCACGCGATTCCGTGCGCGCATGGGCAAGGCTGGCGGGGAGATGCTTGTTGAGCTGACCGAGTTCGAACGGCCGCACCGGCTCAGTTCGCGCACGGCCAGCTCGATGATGGAAACGACCGGAGGGCTGACCTTCACCGCCGAGGGCGACGGCACGGTCATGAGCTGGGACTGGCAGGTGCGCCCGAGGGGCTGGCTGCGGATGCTCGGTCCGCTGGCCGGGGCCCTTGGCGGCCGCATGGAGCGCCGGATCTGGACCGGGCTGAAGCACCAGCTCGAAGACCCAGGAGGCGCTCGCTCCGCCTGACCGCGGACCACCGTCGCCGCGGCCTCGCACGACCCACCCCACACCGGCCGCCAACGGCCTCAGAAACCAGAAACACACCACACGCGGCAATTGAGGACGTCTTGACGATGGTCCTCAGTCCCTCACGAGACTACCAACACCGAAGTTCCGCTGGCCGCGCCGAGAAGGGCCCATAGCAGCGTGAGCGGCCACCGTCAAGGTGGCTCTGATGGTCTTGCGATTGCCATGGGTCTGCGGTCGCGGCTGACACTGAAGGTTAGCGGCAAATCCCGGTACCCGAGACGCGCGTGACAGTTACGGGACCTATAACTCCGCCCGCCACGGTTGGCGGTAGCGACGTCGCAGAGAAACTTCCAGTGGCCGAGCTCACTGCAAAATAGTCACTCCACTTTCGGTCGAGCAGAACCGCATAGACATCAGCACTAATTGGTTTCTCAATCGACGGGCCGTCGATTGAGATTGACTCGGCTGCAGTCCAGTAATCTGGCCCCGCTGCCTTGGCTTGAGATTCGATCCAGTACTGTTTGGGTTGCATACTTGTATCCGGAACTACTATAATCCACAAACCATATCCGGCAGGTATCGTTCCTGTGCCATCGATCCGTGGACACTGCTTCACAAGCTCGCCGGGCTGAGGGTCCTGGAATCGAATATGTAGTGCAGGTATCTGCGGTTGGCTGTTGGCGCCCTTGCGGCTGCCTTCTGACCGGGGCTGGCCCACGCCCGTAACCTGATGGCTCGAATTCCACCACCCAAAGCCCGCGAGGGCAAGCGTGCCGCAAAGCAAACTAATCAGCAACGGTCCAACTATTGGCCAGCCTCGAAATCTTCGACTGATCGGAAGAAAGACAACGAAAATCGGCACTACGAAGGCCAACGCGATTAATCCGATCTCCTGCTGTTTTCCGTGAAGAGCAACGAAAGCGACGATGGCCAAGGCGCATGACGCCATGGCCGTGGCAACGCTAGCAACTATGGGAAGATCAACAGCTCCCTGCTTTGCGGTCTGATCCTCCTCGGAATTCTCAGCTTCAGTGCCAGCCGGACTTATCGGCTCAGGTTCAGGCATACGGTAACTGTATCAGCAGCGAGCACATAATATGAGATCGAGTAACTCAGCGGAGTATGTTCCAAGAACTGGACCTTTGAATCGTCAATACAGCGCAGCGCCCTCCCGGAACGGAACTTGCGGGGTTACCGCTCATCGGCAGATCCGGTCAACTTCAGCGGACAAGCCGTCATCAATATGGATCTTGAGCGTCGGCTACGCACATGCTCGCCATCCCGACCACACATGCCGTGACCGTGCGCCGCGTGCCCGGCTGGGGACCGACTTTCGGATTAGGTTCGGTCTGCGGGATGTCCGCGGCCTCTCAGCAGGTGAGTCGCGGCGGCGATGTGCTCTTGCCAGTCTGTTGGCGGCCGGGGATCGGGTTCATGTTTCCCGGCGGTCTGTTCGGCCGCCCGGGCCGAGGCGCCTGTTATCAGCCCGTGGTGGGCTGGCGCGGGGCGTGGCGCGTGGCGGGTCAGAAGTTCTCCCAGGTGGTTGGCGTGCGCGACGCGTGTCCCCATGTAGTGCGGATGGCCGGTTCTGAGCCAGGTGGACAGGCGCTCGCGGCGATCTCGGCGTTCGAGGTCGGCGGCGCAGAAGCGAAGCAGGATCGTCTTGATGATCGATGTGTGATCGAAGAGCGTGTGTGATACCGAGGCTGGCTCGATCCACGGCGACACGATCATCGCCGGAACACGCACGCCGTAGCGGCCAAACGTCTTGGGATCGTCGTCGTCGGCATCGGGTGGCGGAACATGATCGAAGAAGCCGCCGTGCTCGTCGTAGAAGATGACCAGGAGCGTTTTGTCCCACTGCGGACTCGTCGCCAGCGCGTGGTAGACCGCGAGAACAAGCTCTTGGCCGTCGCTAATGTCCGCGGGCGGGTGGTCATCGTTTTGTTCGAAACCGAATGGGTTGAAGTTGCCCCAGTTCGGGTCGATCCACGAGACAGACGGCAACGTACCGCGGGCGGCGTCTTCCAGGAAGCTCGCATCCTCGCTCTGGACCCTGAGGTTCAGCCTGGTCTTCCAGGGCAGCCCGCTCTTGGTGAAGTAAGCGAACCGGTCGTGGTGGCCAAGGCAGTAGAGCTGGTCAGCCATCCGCAAGGTGCCGATGTCGCTGGAGTACCAGCGCCAGGAGACGCCGTGCTCGTCGAGGTGGCGTGCGAACGAGGGCTGGTCGTACAACGGCGGCAAGTTGTGCGGGTGGCAATCGCGGCTGCCGGCGGCGCGGCCGCACAGGGCGTACAGGCGGTTCGGCCAGGTCGCCCCCGGAACTGAGCTGAACCAGCGATCACAGGTGGCGAACTCGCTGGCGAGGTGGTCGTAGACCGGGACATCCGCAGCGTTGTAGTAGCCCATGATGGGTGCCGGGTCCCCGTTCTCGACCCCGCGGCTTTCCATCGTGGCGGCGTAGCTGGCCACGAAGCCGTCCATCTTGCCGTCGCCGATCTGCAGGTCGACTGCTTTGGCGGTGTGGTCAGGATCTTCGGCGATGACCGTGCTGGAGAGATGGGAGATGGGATAGCTGCGCCCTTGGTGCTCGTTGGCCAGCCCTTCTCGCAGGCCGTCGACGTCACTACGGCCACCCTCAAGGGACAGGTAGCCGAGCATGTGGTCGAAAGAGCGATTTTCCATCATCAGGACGACGATGTGGTCAACCTTCTCAAGGTTGGCCGTACCTGTCTCCTCCAACCAGGACACCCCCCGTGGTCCTCAGCTACCCAAGCGCGGCGGCCCCCATGCGGGATAGTGAGTCCCCGGGTTGGCTGGAAGCCAGGATGCTTGCGCTTCCATACTCGCGCCGCCCGGATCTGGAGGATTACCCCTTAAGGGGTGATCCGGGCCCGGGTAGGTGCGGTAATACTCACTGCATGGACCCGTCTGCGCGATCGCGCCCGGTGAACGGCCGGCTGGGCCCGCGCGTAGAGGCGCTGGCCCAGGCCGTTGCGGAGCGTGCGGTCGAGCTTGTGGTTTCCGCGCTGGATGTGAATGCACTGCTGGACCGGGTGGATCTGAACGGCGTGCTGGACCAGGTCGAGATCGAACGGGTGCTGGACCGGGTCGATCTGAACGCCGTGCTGGACCAGGTTGACATCGAACGGGTGCTGGACCGGATCGACCTGGACCGCCTGCTCGGGCAGGTGGACATGAACACCATCGTCGAGCGCATCGACATCGATGCACTGGTCGAGCAGACCGACCTTGGTGCCATCATCGCCAGATCCTCCAGCGGGGTCGCGAGCGATGCGCTCGACGTGGTCCGCAGCCAGACCGTGGGGCTGGATGAGTTCATCGCCCGCTGGATCGGGCGGCTTCGCCGCCGCCCCTACACCGGCCCGCCCGGCCCGCCAGACGGGCTGCGGGCCGGGGCAGCATCATGACCGCGCGCGCGGGCGACGCCCCGCAGTCGGGGCCCCCGGTCATCATCCGGGAGAGCCTGCAAGGGAAGTACTCCGGTTTCGCGTCGCGTTTTACCGCGTTCGCCGTCGACATGGGAGTCAGCCTCGGCGTGTTCCTGCTCGCCCTGGCCGCCATCTCATTCGCGGCGAAGGTGCTGACCGGCAAGGACATCGCCTGGCACAGGGGCAACATCTGGGTGATCCTCGCGTACGCGGCCTGGGCCTTCGTCTACTTCGCCTATTCCTGGGCCGCGAACGGCAGAACCGCTGGCATGGCGCTGTTCGGCGTGCGGGTCGTGCGAGAGGATGGCACCGACGCCAGCGGGCGCCAGGCCGTCGTCCGCACTCTTGCCCTCCCGTTGAGTTTCCTGCTGCTGGGCCTGGGTTTCGCGGGCATCCTCCTGGGCGACCGGCGCCGGGCACTGCACGACGTCATCGCCGGGACCGCGGTCATCTACTCGTGGGATGCACAGGCGGCCCGCCTGCGGTTCCTGTCCCGGGGCTGATCCTGCAGCCTCTATCCGGCGCGCGAAATCTGGCCGGGCCGAGGTAAGCGTGTGCGGTCACTGGCGGGTTAACGGGTGTGAGCCCAGACAACGCCGAGTTCGCCGCTGCGCCGCTGACCCGCTCACGGCGAGCGCACCTGCCCGCGGCCGCGCTGCTCCTGAGCGGGGTCCTGGTGGCAGGATGCACAGGAAGCCCCGGGCACCCGGCCGCAATCGCGGCGGCCCGGCCCGCGCCGCCTGGCGCGAATTCCAGCTGCCTGCTTCCCCCGGCCTCCTCCTGCTACGCCCCGCACCAGTTCCGGGTGGCGTATGGCATCCAGCCTCTGCTGGACAGCGGGATCGACGGCCACGGCCAGACAGTGACGGTCCTGGCCCCTCCGCAGCTGCCCAACGTCCAGGGAGCGCAGGCCTCCACCGTCCCGGCCGCGCAGTCCTCCACCGCTCCGGCCTCCACTGCTCCGGCCGCCCCGCCCCCTGATGCGAGCCCGGCTACCACCGACATCCGCAAGGACATGGCGGCCTTCGACCGCATGTTCCGGCTGCCCCCCGCGCGGATCCAGGTCGTGACCACCCTGGCCGGCTCAGCCTCGCCCTGGCAGGCGTCTGCCGAGGAGGTCCAGGACCTCCAGGTCGTGCACACGGTCGCCCCCGCCGCCACCCTCCGCGTGGTCTTGCTGCCCGCCAACGTCCTGGACAGCGCCACGAACGCGACCGCGGACATGATCGCCGCGTTGCGGCTCGCCGTGTCCGGCACGGATGTGGCGTCGATCGGCTGGAGCCTGGGGGAGCACTTCTTCAGCCAGGCCCAGGTGTCCGAGATACACCGCACACTGCGGGGGGCGGCCGCGCACCACGTCACGGTGGTGGCCGGCTCCGGCGACAACGGCGCGGTCAGCGAGTCTCATGGGGGCTCGCCGGTCAGGGAGGTCAGCCTGCCCGCCTCCGACCCGCTCGCGCTGGCCGTCGGCGGCACCACACTGACCGCGAACCCCGTGACGGGCAGCTACGCCAGCGAGACCACCTGGAACGGCGCGACCGGCAGCTTCAGCGTGACCCCCGGGGCATCGGGGGGCGGCTTCAGCCACCGGTACTCCCGCCCCGCCTATCAGGATGGCGTGGCCGGCATCTCGAAGATGAGGGGCGTGCCCGACGTGGCCGGCGACGCCAATCAGCTGGGCGGCCTGCCGGTCGTCCTGGTCAGCGGCAGCCAGTCAGCGGTCAACACGGCCCCCGGCACCAGCGCCGCCACGGCGCTATGGGCGGGACTCATGGCGCTGGCCGGCCAGGACGCCCATCACGACCTCGGCTTCGTCGATCCCGCCATCTACCGCCTCGCCCGCGGCGGCCGTTACCACAAGGCCTTCCACGACGTAACGACCGGGAACAACCTGACGCTCGGCCCCGTCAGCTACCAGTACCACGCCGGTCCCGGATGGGATCCGGTAACGGGCTGGGGCAGCCCCGACGCGCAGGTGCTCATCCCCCTGCTGGCCCGGCGCTAGGCAGACCAGGATCAGGCAGACCAGGATCAGGCAGGCCCGGGGGACCGTGAGAACAGCGGGTGCTTACGAATCCGGTGTGCGGTCGTCCCGTTCCCGGGCGGCCTGGTCCGGCCAGACGCCGATGTGGTCGGCCTCCTCCTGCAGCTGGACCCGGTGCCGCATGCGCAGGCGCGTGGTCATCTCGCGCGGGAGCTGGATCCGGCCCGCACGGTCCAGCGTCGCGTACTCACGCGCGTGCAGCGCGGTCTGGCCGTGCTCGTCGGTGGCCGCGTGCCGGATGGTCTCGCTGCTCGTCCGGCCGTCCCGGATGGCGATCGTCCGGCGGACTTGCGACGATACGGCCGGGTCGTGGGTGACCACCAGCACCGTGACGCCGAGTTCGGTATTGGCGGTCTGCAGGGCGGAGAAGACCTCCTGGGCGGTGGCCGAGTCCAGCTCTCCGGTGGGCTCGTCGGCCAGCAGCACCCTCGGCTGGTTCGCCAGGGCCGCGGCGATGGCGGCTCGCTGCTGCTCACCGCCGGACATGCGGTCCGGTGTCCGGTCGGCGCAGTACGCGATGCCCAGGGTCTCGAGCAGGAAGCTGGCGCGGCGCAGCCGCTCCCGGCGGCCAAGCCGGGTGAACCGCATCGGCAGCACCACGTTCTGCCGGGCCGTCAGGTAGGGCAGCAGGTTCCGCGACGTCTGCTGCCAGATGAAGCCGACGGTGCTCCGCCGGTAGGCGAGCCGCGCTTTGCCGGTCATCGCGCCCAGGTTGTGGCCGGCCACCCACACCGCCCCCGCCGTCGGCGTGTCCAGCCCGGCGAGGATGTTCATCAGCGTGGATTTGCCGCTGCCCGCCGCGCCGATCAGCGCGGTCAGCTCGCCCTCGGCGAGCATCAGGTCCAGCCCTTGCAGGGCCTGCACTTCGATGCCGTCCCCGGAGTAGATCCGGACCAGCCGGTCACAGACGATCATCGCGTCTGCGCCGGTGGGGGGCTGGTCGTCCGGGATACGTTCGGCAGGCCTGCCACCCCCGGCGGGCGGCGGGGCGGTGCGGCCGGACTCGGTCATCTGCCTGGGCTCCCTTCAATCATCGATCCGCAGCGCCCGGGCGCTGCCGCGGCGGTAGGTGACCACGGCCTGGGCCGCCAGGACGAGCAGCGCGGCCAGCACCAGCCCGATGGCCGAGGCGACCAGCGGGAACGGGGCGGACACCACCGCGATGCCTGGGCCGGCCCCGGTGAAGGCGGCCAGGTTCACCGACGGCCCGACCAGCGGCACAAGCAGCCAGGCGCAGGCGATGCCCCCGATGGCGGCGGCGACGACCGGGGGGAGCGTCTCGGCCGCCGCCAGCAGCTGGGCCTGCCAGCGCCGCAGCCCCATCGTCGCCATCCGCGCCAGCGTCATGTCCCGGGTTCGCGCGCTGAGCAGCAGCGACAGCAGCAGGACCAGCGCGCCGAACCCGGCCGCCGCGGCCATCCCCTGCGCCAGGGCCACCTGCGCCGCCTGTGGTACCGGTGCTCCGGTGATCGCGGCGAGGGCCGCGGCGCGCAGCGTGACCGTCCCGCCCGGCAGCGCGCGGCTGACGTCCGCGCGCAGCTGGGCCGTATCCAGCCCGGACCCGTCCACCAGCATGAGGTTCGGCGCGGGCGGGGGTGACCCGAGGGCCTGCAGGGGCAGCACCACGACCGCGTCGGCGCCGACGCCGGGGACACCGCCGATCCGGCCGGCCACCCGGATCGTGATGGTCTGGGTGCTGTCCAGGCTGAGCTGCGCCGGTGCCGCGCCGACGAGCTGGGCGGCCGCGGCGTTGGCGACCGCGGGCACGGCCGCGGCACCGCGCGCGGCCGTCCCCGACAGCGCGGCCAGCGGGAACCGTACGCCCGGGCGCCTGGCCGGTCACCGCCGCATACCGGGCCGGGCTGACGAACACCGCGGTCAGCTCCTGCCCGGTGGCCGGCAGCGCCGAGGCGGTGACCACCCCGGTCGCGGCGGAGGCAACTCCCGGCAGGGAGGCGATCTGGCGCTGCAGCGCCGGGGGAATCACCGCGCGGACGGGGGCCTCGATGATCGCGTCGGCGCCGACCTGCCGCCAGGATTCGGCCACCTGGCCACGGGTAACCGAAGCGCTGATCATGGCGGGGAACGCCACCATGGTGAGCACCAGCACGAGGGCGAACGCCGGCAAGGCGGCGCCGGGCGGGGTGCGGGTGGCCCGCGCCAGCCCGACGAACGCGGCCACCCCGCGCGACCGGCCCGCGATCCGGGCCAGGGCGCGGGCGGCGGGCGGGTAGCAGCGCAGCACGATGACGGCCACCGGGATGGCGAGGAGCACGGGCGCCGCGCTCGGGTACAGGGACGGGTTCCCGGCGGACAGGCCCTGCTTCCGCAGCACGATGAGCCCGCCGATCGCCGCGGCGACCAGCACCGCCTCGAGCACGATCCGCCGGGCCGCGCGCGCCCGCCCGCTGGCCCGGCTGGCCGGCCTGCCGGTGGCCGGAGCCGCCGCCCGTTGCGGGGCCACGCTCATCAGCACCGGCCCGGCCAGCGTCACCGCGATCGTGACGCCGGCCAGCCACCAGCTCACGCGATTGCCGCCGCCGGGGGTCAGGCTGATGGCGAGCAGCGCGGCCAGCGCCCCGGCGGCCACGGCGATGACCACGCTGGCCCGCAGGACCAGCCAGCCAAGCTGGTGCAGCGCCGCGCCGCGCGCCCGCATGAGCGTGAACTCCGCGGCGCGGCGCTGCGCCACCAGCCGGGCGCCGAGCAGCACCACCACCGCGCCCATGACGGCCAGGCTGACATACAGCAGCCCGAGCACGGGAGCAACGGCATGGTCCGCAGTGACGAACGGGGTGAGGATCGCCGGAACCTGTGAGTTGACCGCCACCGTGACCGGGGGCGGGCGCACTGGCACGTTGCGCCGGCCCGCGGTGGCGATCAGCAGCCCCGAGGAGGTCAGGCCGCTGATGCCCGCCCGCACCGCGCCCGCCTGGTCCGCGGTGAGCCGGCCGAGGTCGGCCGGGACCACCCAGCTGAGCAGCATGAGACTGTCGTTGAGGCCGGATACGGCCAGCGGGAGCCCGCCGGCGCCGATGAACAGCGCCCCGGCCCAGTGCGCGGGCTTCGGACGACGTGCCCGCGATCAGCGTCGGCCGGGCCACCGCGGGATCGTCGGTCCAGAAGTCGGCCGCCGGGTGCAGCGGCCGGATGATCCCCGTGATCACCAGCCGCACCGTCGGGCCCATGCTGAGGCGGGTGCCGACCCGCAGGCCGAACCTGGCCGCGGTGGCGGTGGTCACCGCGGCCTGCACCACGGCCCCCTGAACGGCGGACGGCAGGCGCCCGGCCACGAGGTGGCTGTAGCGGGCCAGTCGCCGTGCGGTAGGTCACCTCGAACTGCGGCTGCCCGCGCCCGGCGGCGCGGGCCGCCCCGGTCACCGGCCCGTAGCCTGAGGTCAGGCCGGACCATGCAGGCGGGTCGCTGGCTATCGGCATCCCGGTCGCGGCCAGCCGCGACCGCAGGCGCGCGCCGATCGCGGCGATCTCGGGGGCCGGACTCTCGCCCGCGCTCTGGCCGAATGCAGCCGACGCCGTCAGCAGGCCGATCGTCCCGACGACGGCGCTGTCGAGCGGCGAAGCCGCGACCGTGTGCCGCAGTGCCCCGGTGCGCAGGCCGGTGCTGTCCCGCGGAATCGCCAGGCTGGCCAGCACGGAGGCCAACACGAGCAGGCCGAACGCGACGCTGGCGGCCGCCCCGGTGCCGGTCAGCGTGATCCAGGCGGCGCGCAGCCGCCGCCACGGCGTCCTCATCTCGCCTCCGCGCGCAACTGCGCGGCCGGGTCCGGCCTGCGGGCGACGGACAGGGCGGCGGCGGCGACCGGCAGGGCCGCGATGATCAGGGCCAGGGCGATGGCCTGGCCGAGCGGCAGTACCGCCAGGGCCGGCGGCACCGGGCTCCGTCGCACCAGTGCTCAGCGTGATCGCGGGCACCACCAGCCGGGCCAGGCCGATACCGGCGAGCAGGCCCACGGCCGCGGCCGGGACGCTGAGCGCGAACTGCTCCAGGCACAGCTGAGCCGGCCTGGGCTCGCTGGCCCACCCCCAGCGCGGCCAGCACCGCGCTCTGCGTCCGCCGCGTGCGCAGGCTCGCCGCGACGCTGACCGAGAGCCCGAGCACGCCGAGCAGCAGCGCCGCCGCCCCGATGGCCAGCATGGCCTGCCTGGGCGCCTTCAGCAGCGGATTGTGCAGCAGGGCCGCCTGCTGGCGGGCGCGGTCGGCGACGGACAGCCCCGGCCGGCACGTGCGGTACCCGGCCGCCACGGGTGCGCAGCCACACGCTGGTCACCGGCAAGGGCGCTCCCTGGTCGGCGGCGAGCACGTCGCTGATGGCCCCGAGGTCGGCAATCAGCGCCCGGTTCCGCCCGAACACCGTCGGGAACCTGGCCACCGAGGCCACGATCCGGACCGGGACCGGGAATCCGCCGACCGGGACCGAGACGGTCGATCCGGTATGCAGCCGGCTGGCCGCCAGGTAACCGCTGGTGGCGATGGCCGGGACGAACCCGAGACGGCGGCTGCGCCGTGATCCCGACCTGCCCGGTGATGCTCTGGGGAGCGAGGAGCTCGTTGTTCATGATCGATACCGACGGATCGTGCCCGGTATCGAACGTGAGTTGCTGGCTTCCCCCGGCGGCGCCGTGCCAGCTCAGGATCGCGGGCCGTGCGCCGTCCGATGGCGGCGACGTCTCGAACGCGCCCGCCGGCCCGGTCGGCACGTACGGCGAGGATCCCGCGGCCTGCCACGCCGCCAGGGCGGCGCCGTGGCTGAACGGCCGGCCGAACGGGCCGCTGGGCCGTCCCGGCCACCGCGAGGGAGTAGATGCTGAGGTTGGCGGCCGGGGCGGCCAGCGGGCTCGCCGGGTGGTACGGCGGCAGGACATAGGTGAGGGAGAGGCTGAGCAGCCGCAGCGGGTAGCTGGCCTGCCGCGGGCCGGGCAGCGGGACGACCAGGGCATGCCGCTGGCCGTCGGCGGGCAGCGCCCCGGCGGGCAGCGGGTAGCTGACGCCGTCGGCATCCTGGACCAGGGCCGTGACGGTGACTGAGCCGAGTTCCCTCCGCAGCGCCGCCGCGCTGGTGCCCGGGCCCGCCCCGAGCGCCGCGAGGATCTGCAGCCGGCCCGGCCGGCCGGGGAGCGCCAGCCCCGGCGGCCGCCGCGGGATGATGCTCCGCCACAGCGAGCTCAGCGGAAGCCGGCGACAGGTCGGGGCGGAGCAGGATCGCCTGGCCCGCCGTGGCCGCGCCCAGGGCGATCAGCTGGCCCCCGCGGCCGATGCTGGCGATGCTGGCCGGCGTCGCGGCGGTGACCCCCGGCTCCCCGGTGATCGCCCTGGGGTCCAGCGGTACCGCCGGCCGTGGCGTCCACCCGCACGTCCGAGCCAACCGCGAACGCGGCCTGGTCCGCCGCCGACTGCTGCCAGCTCCGCCACCCGGCCAGCGCCAGCGTGGTGGTGGCCGTCGCGACGACGACGAGCAGGACCGGTCCCGGCCTGGCGGATCGGCCGCCTGCCGATCTGCCAGCTCACCATGGCGGCGGCCAGCCGCCTGCCGCGCTCGGTGGCCCCGTCGGCCAGCCTGGCCAGCAGCGGCAGCGTACGGAGCGGCACGAGCGCGACCCCGGCCAGCGCGAGCGCGGGAGCGACGGCGACCACGGGATCGATCCCGAGTGACCCCGCCGCCGGATGCGCGACCGCCGAATAGCCGCGCAGCTGCCACACCGCGAGCGCCGCGAGCGCCACCACGGCCAGATCGCCGCCCGCCCAGGCGACCCCCGCGAGCCGGGCCTGCCGGCCCTGGCGGATCCGGGCCGCATCAGGGGTCCCGGCGCGCAGGGCCGGCCAGGCCATCACCGCGACGCACAGCGCCAGCATGGCCAGAGCCGACAGCCACGCCAGCGAGCTGATCCGGCTGGCCTGGTAGCTGTCCAGGCGCAGCTGGCCCGCGCTGGCCGCCGCGCCGGTGAGGCGCACGCCGGCCAGCACCCCGGCCACGCTGGCCACGGCGCCGATGACCAGCGCCTCGGCCAGCACCGGCCGCGTCAGCTGCCACCGGGTGGCGCCGCGCGCCCGCAGCAGCGCGGACTCCTCGTCCCGCAGGCTGGCCAGCAGCCGCGCGGCCAGCACCAGCGCCGCCGCCGCGACGAGCAGCAGCTCCAGCGCGCCGATCGTGAACAGCGACCTGGCCAGCACCATGTTGCTGGCGATGCCGGCCAGCAGCTGCGGCAGGCGCGTGGTCACCTGCAGCCCGGACGGGAGGATCAAGGTGGTCAGCTTCGTCACCACCTGGCTGGTGCCGGCCGGCCAGCGCGCCGATGTCCTGCCGGGCCATGCCCGGCGCCGGCGGGAGCACGAACCACGAGGCCTGGCGCGCGGTCGACGCCGCTGCGGAACGCCGCGGGGCTCACCACCGCGGGGCCGTATGTCGACGAGGGAACCCGGGGGGCCGTGCCCCCGGGATGGCACTGGCGGCGAAGCCGGAGACGGGCACCTGGTCCAGCGCCCAGTACGGCGACGCCGGGTTCCTGAGCCGGAACAGGCCGGTGACGCGCAACCCGGCCGCGGCCGGGCCGGACCGGGCGGCGGCTCTCAGCACCGAGCCAGGCGTCACGTGCAGCCGGCTGGCCACGGCCACCGGCAGCGCGACCGGGAGCGGGCGGCCGGGGTGCGGCGGGCCTGGCCATGTCCCGGCGGTCAGCGCCGTCTGGGCGCCGATCCCGGCCAGCGCCGCGACCTGGATCTGCCAGTCGACCGGGGGCGGAAGTCCCAGAACCGGGCTCGGCTCGGCGCGGACGGCCCGGGGCGGCGAGAGCGTGATCGGGTTCGCCCACAGCGCGCCTTCCATCTGGTAGCCGATCCCCGGCCAGGCCTTGCGCAGCGAGGCACGGATCTGGCGCGCGTCGGTGGCCGCCTGCCCGGCGTCGTCCACCACGCCGCTGAGCCCGATCACCCGGCCCTGCGGGGCGGCGAGGATGCTCTGCGCTCCGGGCGGGATCACCGCGGCGGCGAACGTCCACAGCCGCGGCCGCCAGCCCGGTGGCGAGCAGGACCGTGGCCGCGACGCAGGCCAGCAGCAGCCACGAGGATCTGGCCCGGCGGGCGAGGAAGGAGATTCCCAGGCCAGGCACAGATCAGCTCATCCGGCCCGGGCGGCCGCATCAGGCTGGGGCATGGGGCGCTTACCATCTGGCCTGGGTTCCGGCGTCCCCGGCCAGGGCCTGCGCCCGGCCGCCTGCCCGGTCACGACGTGGCCGTCCTCCAGCACAATGACGCTGTCGGCCAGGTCGATGAGCGCCTCGTCGTGCGTGGCGACCAGGGCGGTGATTCCCTCGGAGCGCACCACGCTCAGCAGCAGCCCCATGATCTGCCGGCCGGTCTCCAGGTCGAGCTGGCTGGTCGGCTCGTCCGCGATCAGCAGGCCTGGCCGGCCGGCCAGCGCGCGGGCGATGGCGACCCGCTGCTGCTGGCCCCCGGAGAGCTCGCCCGGCCGGTGCGCAGCATGGCTGGACAAGCCGGTCAGCGCCAGCATGGCCGCGATCCGCTCCCGGCGCTCGCTGGGCCGCATGCCCGCGATGCGCAGCGGGATCCCGACGTTCTCGGCGGCGGACAGCATGGGAATGAGCCCGAAGGACTGGAAAATGAAGGCGACCGTGTCCCGCCGCAGCGCCAGCCGCTCCCGCTCGGTCATCCGGCTCACCTCGCGGCCATCCACCCGCACCTGGCCCGCCGTCGGGCTGTCCAGGCCGCCGATGATGTTCAGCAGCGTGGTCTTGCCGGAGCCGGATCGCCCGCGCAAGGCCGTGAGCTGGCCCCGGCCTACCGTGAACGACACCCCCCGCAGGGCGTGCACGGCCGTATGCCCGCTGCCGAAGGTCCTGGAAATACCCTCCGCCGCCACCATGACCTGCGACGGCTGGCCACCATCAGATGCGCCGTGCGCAGCGGCCAGCGCGGCGTGGTCTTGGCTCACACCCGTTAACCCGGCCATGGCCCGAAACGCTTACCTCAGCCTGGAAAGAGTCTGCGCGATGCGAGGGCAGGCGGGCGGATCATCCGTGCCCGGCTGACGGGGGCCGGTCCAAGCGGGCGACAGCGGGCGGCAGCTGGCCGTTGAGGCAGGTGTGGGAGCCGGTGTAGATGAGGTCTGACGAAGATGGTGTGGCCAAGGTCGAAGTTGCCGATGAACAGCTCGGTCCCGGAAGGCATCGCCGCGGGGTCGATCACCATCGTGATGGGGTCATCGATGGGGCCAGCTGACTGGGCTTGACCGGCCAGTTCCCGCTCTGGATGAGCATTCCGGGCACTGGCGCGCGCGGTGAGTCCCGGACAGTACCGGGCGGGCAGTACCCGAGCCGAGGGCGGGTACCGCAGGGCTGGACGAGCAGTACGTGCCGGTCCTGGCCAGAGCCGGGATGCCGTGGTGCGCGAGGGCCCGCTGCAGCGCGGCGGGGTCGAACACCTGGCTCAGTTTCAGCGCGACGGTGCCGTTGACGTAGCTGGTGAGGGTGAAGGCCGCAGTCCGGGTCGTGCCGGTACCGCGGGCGGGGGCGGCACCGAAAACGCCGGTCAGGCCGAGGGCCAGCGCGACGACCACGGCGGCAACGGTACCGCCGAGGCCCGCCAGGCCGGCGAGCCGCCGCCGCCGGTGCACGCGGCCCCGGCCGGTGATCGCGGCCAGCGGTGGCCGCTCGGGCACGGCCACCCCGGCCAGGGAATCGACCAGCTCCGCGGTCAGGGCGCAGTCGTCCGGGTGCTCGTCGTGGTTCATCGTCCGATCTCCGTGATCATGCTGGGTGCGAGCTCGCCGCGCAGGGCCGTCATGGCCCGCGATAGGTGAGCCCGGACCGTTCCCGGCGCGATGCCGAGCTGCCTGGCGGTCGTGTCGATGTCCAGGTCGAGGAAGACACGCAGCACGATCACCTCCCGCTGGCGGCCGGGCAGGCGGCGCAGCGCGGTGAGCACGGCAGCGTCCAGGCCGGTTCCCTGGCTGTCGGCCGCCGCGATGTCATTACTGGCCAGCGCGGTTTCCTTGCGGCGGCGATGCCACGCGGACGCCCCGGCGTTGAGCGCGGTCCGGACGACCCAGGCCCGGGGCGCTGGATGATGGCTGACCTTGGGCCAGGACGCCCACGCCCGGGCGAACGCCTCCGCGACCTGGTCCTCGGCCAGCGTCATGCTGCCGGTGCTGGCGGCCACCGCCCGCAGGCAGGGCTCCCAGCTGGCCGCGAAGAACGCGTCGAACTCGGCGTTGCCTTGGCTCACACCAGTTAACCCGCCAGTGACCAGAAACGCTTACCTGGGCCCCAGCACGATTGTGCACCCGCCGATGACGTACGTCAGCAGGCGGTTCCGGGAACCTGGCGGTTCAGCGGACGGTCCGGCCGGTTACATCGGCGGTTCGACGTACCGGCGCTCCTCGGTCACCTGGGCCGCGCCCCGGTCGCGCCGCCGCATGATCATCAGGCCGATGGCGACGCACAGGCCACCCCGCCGATCATCACCACCCCGCCGATCATCAAGATCACGCCGATGACCTGCAAGTCGACGTTCTTGGGCGACCAGGTGACAGCAAAGCGGAGAATCGCACCGATGATGATCAGTGCCGCGCTTCCGCCGATAGTCACAGCGCCCTCCTAGGTCATGCCACCCGTGGCCGGGTCGCGGCGTCCTAGCCGGCCGCCGTGCACTGCGGGCTGGGGCGCTCATATCTCTCTATCGCTGGACTATGGCCGCCCCGGCGCCGGCCTACCTCACCCTCTGCGGGTGAGCCGTTCCGGGCACCCCTCCCGGCGGCCACCCGCGAATCCGGCGTTCCGGACCACCGCGGCGCCCGCGGCCAGGCGCGCAGAGCCGGACACGCCCGGACACAGTGACCGCCCGCCGGGCCGGCGCTCGCGGCCGCCCGGCGGACCAGCCCGGTCTTTCACCCGGTACGGGGGAGGTACCAGGGGGCCGCCTCAGCGAGATTGATCACGCCTGCCGCCGAGGGGCACCCGCAACCGGGGGGCACAGGTGCCCGCGGCGGCAGGCTTCCAAGCGCTCCCAGTAAGGGGAGCCAGGAGGTGGCCAGTGTCTGATGGTGGCGATAGTGCTGCAGCCGGTAATGCTGCAGGCGATAGTGCAGCGAAGGGTCAGCTGACAGCACAGGACGCTGGTGCCCTCGGCGCGGACGAACGAGCCGAGCTCGAGCGGCTGCGCGCCGAGAACGCGGCCCTGCGTTCCCGGCCGTCCCCGCCGGAGGGCGGGCCGGGCGGCCCGGCGGGCGCGGGCCGGCGTCACCGGCCGGGCTGGCGCGGCCCGGTCGCGACCCTGCTGATCGTGCTGGGCTGCATCCTCGGCCCGGTCTCCGTGATCGCGGTCTGGACCGCCAACCAGGTGTCCGACACCAACCGCTACGTGGAGAACGTGGCCCCGCTCATCCACGAGCCCGCCGTGCAGAGCGCGCTGACGGACAAGATCACGGCCCAGATCAACGCCCATATCCACGTCCAGGCGCTGACCAACCAGGCCGCGGACGCGCTGTCCAGCAAGGGGCTGACCAGGGTCGGCACGCTGCTGCACACGTTCTCCGGCTCGCTGGCTGGCGCGGTAGGCGGCTTCATTCACACCCAGGTCGCCAAGATCGTCGCCAGCCCGCAGGTGGCGAACCTGTGGGTGCAGGTCAACCGGAACGTGCACGCCCAGCTGGTCAAGGCCCTCTCCGGCCAGGGCAACGGGGCCATCACGATCAGCAACGGCCAGGTCGTGATGAACCTCGGCCCGTTCATCGACGTGGTCAAGAAGGACCTGGCCGCCAAGGGATTCACGCTGGTCAACAACATCCCGGCGATCAACCCCACGGTCGGGTTGTTCTCCGCGAAGTACCTGGTCAAGGCGCAGAGCGGCTACCGGCTCCTGAACGACCTCAAGATCGTCCTGCCCATCCTGACCCTGCTGCTGATCGCGGCCGGGGTCTACATCGCGCGCAGTCACCGGCGGGCGCTGATCGGCGCCGGGCTCGGCTTCGCCGCGTCCATGGCCGTGCTCGGCATCGCGCTGGCCATCGCCCGCAGCATCTACCTGAACAGCGTGCCGAGCAGCGTGCTGCCGGCCAACGCGGCCGCGGTCATGTACGACACCCTGGTCCGGTTCATCAAGGACGGCCTGCGCACCCTGCTGGTCGTCGGCCTGATCGTGGCCATCGCGGCGTTCTTCACCGGCCCGTCGGTCACCGCGGTCAAGGCGCGCGGCGCGGTCAGCGGCGCGCTGGGCTGGCTCCGGTCCAGCGGGGAACGGGCCGGGCTGCGCACCGGGCCGGTGGGAAGCTGGACGTACGCCCACCGGCACGCGCTGCGCATCGCCGCGGTGGCCCTGTTCGCCCTGATCTTCGTGTTCTGGGGCCGCCCGACCGCTGCGGTCGCCATCGTCCTCGCGGTCCTGCTGCTCGTCGTTCTCGGCCTCATCGAGCTGATCGGCAGGCCTCCGGTCGCGCCTGCGGCCCAGCCGCAAGCCGTCGGCCACCACGGCGGCTGACCGGATGCTGATCGACGCGGCCGGCCTGGCGGTCCAGGCGGCCATCTCGCCGACCGCGCTGCGGCCCGTGGCGGTGACCGGTTCCCCGGTGGCGGCGGGCCTTATCGTTGCCATCGACGGGCTGGTTGGGCTGCTCCAGAAAGGCTGACCCCCATGGACCCACTGCAGGGCTTGCGCGCGATGGGCAAGCGCGTGACCGACCCCGCCGAGGCCCTGGCCGAGCGGACCGCCGAGCGGGTCATCGACCTGGTCGTCCGCAGCCTCGACGTGAACGCCCTGCTGGCGCAGATCGACGTCAACGCCCTGGTGGACCGGGTCGACGTCAACGGCGTTGTGGACCGGGTCGACGTGGACAAGATCCTGGCCAAGGTCGATCTCAACGAGGTGCTGGCCCGGGTGGACGTGAACGCGCTCGCCGACCGGATCGACGTGAACGCCATCGCCGGGCGGATCGACGTCGACAAGCTGGCCGAGAACACCGACATCGGCGCGATGATCGCCCGCTCGTCGGGCAGTGTCGCGAGCGATGCGCTGGATGCGGTCCGCAGCCAGGCGGTCGGCCTGGACGAATGGATCGCCCGCTGGGTGGCCCGGCTGCTGCGCCGCGACCAGCCGGCGCCGCGGCCGCATTTCGGCGGCGGGGTCTCCAGGTTCGTGGCCTACGTCGCGGACCTGGGGGCGAGCACGGGCGTGTTCATGCTGGCCCTGGCGGCGATCTCCTTCGCGGCCAGCATCTTCACCGGGCACTCGATCTCCTGGAACCGGAACGACCTGCCCGTCGCGATCGCGTTCGCGGCCTGGGAATTCCTCTATTTCGCGTACTCCTGGGGGGCGAGCGGCAAGACCGTGGGCATGGCGCTGCTCGGGGTCAAGGTGGTGGCGGCCGACGGCAGCGAGGCCGGCCCGCGCCGCGCGGTGATCCGCACCCTGGCCTTCCCGCTGAGCTTCCTGCTCTTCGGGCTCGGCTTCCTCGGGCATTTTTCTGCAACGAGATCGCCGGGCCCTGCACGATCTGATCGCCGGGACAGCAGTGGTCTACACCTGGGATGCCCGCTCGGCCCGGCTCCGGTTCCTGCACCGCGATGCCGCCCCTGAGCTGGGGTGACACGGGGCAGAGGGGGCGTTTCACCCACCCGGGGTGATGCCTGCCGATAGCTGTCCCGGAAGCGTGGAAACCGGCCGCAACGGTCGAGGGGAACAAGACTCCGGTAACCGGCACGGCCGGGCCGGAACCGGCCCCCGTGCCTCCCACGCCATCGAGGGAGTTGACACGATATGAGTGATACGCAAGCGGAACGGACGCCAGGAACGGACCGGCCTGCCGGCTACCGGGGCACCCGCGCGGCCGCCCAGCCCACCGGCTGGGTGGGCTGGGTCGTCTTCGCCGGGGTCGTGATGATCATCGAGGGTGCCTTCCACGTCATCGACGGCCTGGTGGCGCTCTTCGAGCGGAGCTACTACGCGGTGACGAGCAGTCACCTGGCCCTGCACGTCAACTACCTGGGGTGGGGCTGGGCGCACATGGCGCTCGGCGTCCTGTTCGTCCTGGTCGGCTTCGGGGTGCTGGCCGGGCAGACCTGGGCCCGCGTGGTCGGCATCGCGCTCGCGGTGATCAGCGCCGTCATCAACCTGGCGTTCATCGCCGCCTACCCGGTCTGGGGCGTCATCCTCATCGCCCTGGACATCGTGATCATCTACGCGCTGGCCATGCACGGGCGGGAGATCAAGGAAGTCCTGTGACCCCGGGGCGGTCCTGGGCCCGCGCCATCGGCGGTGCTCAGGACCGCCTGATTGCGGTCCAGCTCAGTTCCGGTCAGCCGGGCGGGCGGCGGGGGCCGGGCCTGACCCCCCGGCCCCATTCCGCCCGCCCCGGCGCGGACTCGTTCCCCGCCCGCGCACCGCGCCCGGCGGGCTCAGCCGGATCAGCCCAGCCGCCGAGGCCTGCTTGCGCCCGGGACGGGCCCGGACTGGTGCGCCCGTTGCTGGCCGATCCGCTGCTGGCCGGCCCGGAGCGGGCCTGGCCCGAGGCCCGCCTCCGGCCCCGCGCCGGCCGGCCCGTTGCTCGCCGGCCCGGTACTCGCCGGCTCCGTGCTCGCCGGGTGGCCGCCTCGCCGGGCGGCGGCCCGGTCCGACCAGCGGAAGCCGGCCACCAGCCGGGCGACCAGGGTGGCCAGGAACATCTGGCCGACCATGGCCTCCAGCACGGCGACCGCCCGGCCCGCCGTCCCCGGCGGCCGTGAAGTCCCCGTACCCCAGCGTGGTCAGCGTGGTGAAGCTGAAGTACTGGAACAGCTTGCTGTTCGGCTTGTCCCCGTTGGCGAAAAACGACGGGTCCGAGCTGAACTTCCACATCGCGACGTACACCGCGGCGAAGATCAGCCCGATCATCATGTAGGCGCTCAGCACGCCGAAGATGCTCTGCAGCGGTGATCTCCGGCTGGGCCAGCACCTGCCGGACGATGAAGAACACGGCCAGCAGCAGGATCAGCGCCGTCCACGCGCTGGCCAGCGCGGCCGCCGGGACCGCTCGGGTCGACCACCTGGAGGATGGCCGCCGACGACCGAGCCGAGCAGCAGGCCCACCCCGACGGCCCGCGCGGTCGTGCGGCGCGAACCGGCCGTTGCGCAGCGCGATCAGCACGACGGCCAGGAACAGCAGCACCTGCACGGCGCTGACCAGGTCGCCCACCGTGAACGCGGACAGCAGGTAGGTGACGACCAGGATCAGCAGCAGGCATGCCGTAACGCCGCGTCCCGGACTCCCGGCCCGGGGGGAGCAGCCTGAGCTGGCCCGCCGGGTTCGTCATCCCGCCAGCCTGGGTGGCCCGTGACGCCTCCCGCCTCACCCGCGCGGGGTGGCGCGCGCGGCCCGGATGCGCGCGAACGTCAGATCCGGGGAAACCCGCCCAGACCGGGGGACCCGCGAACGTGAGAACCGGGAACCCGTGACGGCCCGCCGCCACTACCCAGCGAGAGGAACGGAACATGACCATGCCTGTCAATGCCGACGTGGACCCGGCCACCCGGGACGCGCTGTCCGGCCTGGCCCTGGGCGACCTGGAGGTCCTCGGCGAGGCGCTCGAACTGCGCGACGCCCTGCAGGAGAACAGCGGGCTGGATGCCCGCGCCTTCAGCCTGGTCAAGATCGCGGCCCTGGTCGCCGTGGACGCCCCGCCCGCCTCGTACCTGTGGCAGGTCTCGAACGCGCTGGACGCCGGGGCCAGCCCGGCGGAGATCCTGGGCGTGCTGCGTGCGGTCGCCCCGCAGGTCGGCGGGCCGAGGGTCGTCGCGGCCGCCCCCGAGATCATGGTCGCCCTCGGGCTTTCCCTGCCCGAGGGCCAGGACGTCTGACCTGGCTACGGCCAGCTAAAGGAGGCAGATATGTTCAGGCGGAGGCGTCCGCTGCTGCGCGCGGCTGTGGTCGGCGGCGGCGCGTACATGGCAGGCAAGAAGGTGGCCCAGGAACTCGGCGGATCGATCCGCGCAGGAGGCTGACCAGGACGACCGGATCAGCGACCTCGAACAGCAGCAGGCTCCTCAGCAGGCCGCGCCACCGGCGGCTCCGGCAGCCGCCCCCGATACGCCGATCTCCGAGCAGCTCAAGCAGCTCACCGGGCTGCATGAGGACGGCTCGCTGAGCGACGAAGAGTTCGCGGCGGCCAAGAAGAAGCTGCTCGGCATCTGACGGTCCGGGAAGCGCGCCGGGGCTAGCATCGGGGCTGGACGCAGACCCATATGCGGAAATGGCTCTCCGGTCCCGGATCACGGTGCAGATCGTGCCGTCACGCATTGGCGTCCGCACAGCATGATCCCGGTCCATAACCGCCGCCTAGCGCCAGTTATGGACCGGGATCATGGAGCGCAGCTCAGCTGGACGGAGCGGCCTGGCCGTGCAGGGCGTCCTGCAGATCGGCCTCGCCCTCCTTGGACAGCGAGGACTTGAGCACGGTCCCGCCGAACTGGGAAAGCGCCTCGGTGGCCTTGTCGGGGGTCACCTTCTCCACCATCAGGAACAGGGCCGAGGTGCCCGGCTTGAGCATGCCGCGGACCTGGTCCTGGAACTCGCGGTCGATCCCCGACTTGGTGATCTTGCCCATCAGGGCGCCCATCCCGGCGCCGATGGCCAGGCCGAAGAACGGGATGAAGAACAGCAGGCCGAACAGCAGCCCCCAGAACATTCCCCAGGTCGCCCCGGCCCCGACCGGATGATGGCTGGTGTGCACGTGGAACTTGCCCTCTTTGTCCCGGACGATGGACGCGATGGCGTCGGGCTCGATGATGAGGTCCTTGGCCAGCCGGCGGGCCTCGTCCGCGGCCAGTTCCGCGGTCTGCTCGTCCGGGTAACCGATGGCGATCAGGTCAGACATGGTGTCCTTTCCTCTCACAGGTTGGCTGTGCCGGACTCAGTCCACCGCCGTGCGCCGCGGGACGGGACACCCGCAGCGGGTGAAGAGGAGCCAGCGCGCCGCCGGATTCAGAGCTCGATGAGCTCGGCCTGCATCTCCAGCTCGGTCCGTATCCGGCCCACCGCCAGCCCCGGCCCGGGCTGCGCGGCGTAGGCCGCGAGCACGGCGCTGCGGAAGCTCGGATGAATCGTGTCCCGGCCAAGTTGCTGGACCACCCCGGCTTCGGCCAGGCAGTCGGCCAGCCCGCGGGTGCTGGCCGCCAGCCGCAGCCGGGTGCCGATCGCGGTCAGCCGCTGATGCAGCAGCAGGATCGCCGCGCACGCCCCGGGCTCGACGGTGGCGGTCACCCCGAGGTCGAGGACCACCGTCCCGACCGGGCAGCCGCAGCCCAGCACCCGGCGCATCACGGCGTCCGCCAGCCCGCTGCCCTGGCAGCCATCCAGGGACATGGTCATGCCCAGGTACGGGATCTGGATCCGGGCCCGGGCCCGGCGGGCCGCGGCCCGGCTGCGCAGCCATCCCGCCGCCCGCGACCGGGACTTCCCCGCGGCCCGGCCGAGCCGGCGTCCGGGTGCTTCCGGTGCGAGAAGCGGCATGGAAAACGGACGGCTCATCACTGTCAGGCCTCCGGGACCGTGTGCTCCAGCGGCCGCCATCCCCGGGAGTCCGGGGCGGGCCCGGGGTGGCCGGGATCTAGGGTCGCTCCGGGCTGGCTCGCGGCACATCACCCAGACCGGGCGAACTGCCCGTTCTGGGTAAGAGCCCGGGCCGTCATGATCAGTCCGATGTGCGAGCCGGCCAGCGGATAGTTGCCCGCGAACCGCCTGCGCAGCGGGTCGTAGCCCTCGGCTAGCAGCCCCACGTCGTTGCGCAGTGCGAGCAGCGCCGTGTAGACGCGGCGCGCCTGCTCCAGTCTGGCCCGCCGCCGCGAGCGCCTGCGCCAGCCAGAACGAGCCGGGCAGGTACCCGGCCTCGCCGGGCGGCAGCCCGTCCGTGTCGGCCGGCGGCCGGGCCTGATAGCGCAGCAGCACGCCGCTGTCGTCCAGTTCCCGGCCGATGGCCTGCACCGTCCCGGCCATCCGGGGATCGGCGGCCGACAGGAACCCGAGCAGCGGGAGGCGGAGCAGGCTGGCGTCCACCGCGGCGGAGCCGTAATGCTGGGTGAACGTGTTCCGGTCCGGGTCGTAGCCGCGTTCGCAGCACGTCGGCGCGGACGGCGGCGCGCAGCCGCCGCCAGCGCCCGGCCGGCCCGCGGTCCCCGGACGACTCGATCATCTTGACGGCCGAGTCCGCGGCGGCCCAGATCATCGCCTTGGTGTCGACGAACTGCCGGTGCGGCCCGCGCATCTCCCAGATCCCCGCGTCCGGTTCCGGCCAGCGCGACTCCAGGAACGAGAGGATGGCCCCGGAGTCCGGCGGCTCGGCCGCCCCGGCCGCGGACCGCGGCAGGCCGGCGGTCCGCCCGGCCAGCCGGGCCCGCAGCACATCGCCGAACGTGCCGAGCTGGGCCGCGTCCGCGGCGGCGTTGCCGACCCGCACCGGCTGGGCGTTCTCGTACCCGGGCAGCCAGTGGGCCTCCATCTCCGGTATCCGCCGCTCGCCGGCGACCCGGTACACCGGCTGGACCTGCGCCGCCGGGCCGCCCACGGCATGGCCGAGCCAGTTCAGCAGGCTGGCCGCCTCCTGGTCGGCGCCGGCCGCCAGGAACACGTCGCACGGCGTCGGCGGCGTCGCGGATCCAGCAGTAGCGGTAGTCCCAGTTGCGCATCCCGCAGGACTGCTGGGGGAGCGAGGTGGTCGGCGCGGCGATCAGCCCGCCGGTCGGCGCGTAGCTGAGCGCCTTGAGCGTGATCAGTGAGCGGATCACCGCGTCCTGCCATTCGCCCTCGCCCGCGTCCACCCGGCGCAGGCCCGCCACCCAGGTCCGCCACCAGTCGCCGGTCTGCTCGACCAGGGCACTGGCCGGCGGCGGAGCGGGCGCCGGCCGGTGTGACGGCCGCCAGACCGCCGCCACCGGGATCCGGTCACCCTCGCTGACCGGGAAGCGGGCGACCAGGTCCGCGTCGCGGGTGTGCAGCTCGAGCGGGCTGAAGACCCACAGCGACTGCGCGCCGGCCGCGAGCCGCCGGGCGCGCGTCCTGCGGCCGGACGCGGGGGAGGGTCTGCCCGTACTCGAAGCGCGCGGCGAGCGTCATCCGCATGTCGACCCGGCCGGCCACCCCTTCGATCAGCCGGATCAGCACCGGGTCGGTGCCCCGCGGCGGCATGCAGTCGATGAGGCGGACGACGCCCGGACGCGGTGGTGAACTCGGTCTCCAGGATCAGCGTGCCGGGCCGGTACCGGCGGCTGACCCGGGTGATCTCGCGGGCCGGGGCGATCTGCCAGTACCCGTGCCGCTCGTCGCCCAGCAGCGCGGCGAAGCAGGCCTCCGAGTCGAAGCGGGGCAGGCACAGCCAGTCGATGGAACCGTCCCGGCTCACCAGCGCGGCGGACTGCAGGTCGCCGACCAGGGCGTAATCCTCGATCGGTCGGGACATGCGCAGGCCTCCGGTGACGAGGCCGCGTCCACCGTGCAGGCGGCCCTCTGGATGGCTGGTCGCTGGCTGGCCGGGGGCGCGTCCTGTTACGCAGATTCACTGGCCGGCCGGGGAACCGTCGTCATCCCCGGGGGGTGATGCGACGCGCACCGCCGGCGGCGAGGGTGAGTCGGATAAGGCCGGCATCCGCCTCGCGCGGTCATGGACACGGGGACCACCCCGGGCCCGCGGTCAAGGGAGGACAGGAGCTCATGACACAGGCACAGAGCAAGTCGTCCGCGAGCAGGACCACGGCCGCCAAGGCCACCGGAACCCAGGCCGCCGCGGGCCAGACAGCGGGCAGCAAGCCAGCGCGGGCCGCGGGCACCAGGAGCACCGCCGGCCAGGCCACGGCCGGCCGGTCCGGCGCCAGCACGCGCCACGCCCGCCAAGCCAGCTGCCGCCAAGCCAGCTGCGGCCAAGCCAGCTGCCGCCAAGCCGACGGCGGCCAAGGCCGACGGCGGCCAAGCGCGACCGCGGCCAAGCCGGCCGCGGCCAAGCCGGCCGCGGCCAGCCGGCCGCGGCCAGCCGGCGGCCAGCCGGTCCAGCCACGGCCGGCCGCCAGCCGGCCTGCGGCCAGCCGGCCTGCGGCCACCGCGTCGGCCAGCAGCCCGGCCAGTGCGAGCCGGACCACTGCGAGCCGGACCACTGCGGCGACGCAGCCAGTCGCGAGCGCGGGCCAGTGCGAGCCGCAGCAGCACGACGCGAGGCGCGTCCCGGAGCACGGCCCGGTCCAGCGCACGGCCGCCCGCCCGCGCCGCGACGGCGCGCACCGCCGCGGCCCAGGACGGTGCCGTCACCACGCATTCCCGCGGGGGTCCCCGAAGGAGCGCGCCGGACCGTGGTCATGCGCCGCAGCGCGACGACCGGGCTGGAAGCGCCGCAGCGGCGGATGACTCCCGAAGAGCGCCGGGTCCGCGGCAAGGCGGCGCGGGCCGAGGTGCCGCGCGAGAGCCATGCCCAGTGGCAGCCGCCGGCGGACCGGCCCGACCCGGTCGACCTGCTGATCTCGCAGGGCAAGTCGCGGGTCCCGGACCTGGTTCCGGTGCGGTACGGCCGGATGATGGAGACCCCGTTCACCTACTACCGCGGCGCGGCGCTGCCCATGGCCAGCGACCTGGCCGGCACCCCGGCCACCGGCCTCTACGTGCAGGCGTGCGGGGACGCGCACCTGTCCAACTTCGGCCTGTTCGGCTCGCCCGAGCGCAAGCTCATCTTCGACGTCAACGACTTCGACGAGACGCTGCCCGGGCCCTGGGAGTGGGACGTGAAGCGGCTGGCGGCCAGCCTGGAGGTGGCCGCGCGGGAGAACGGGTTCAGCGACAAGGACCGCAAGAAGATCGTGCTGGCCTCGGCCGCGCGCTACCGGCAGGTCATGCGGACCCTGGCCGGGCAGGGCAACCTGGAGGTCTGGTACACCACAGGTGGACATGGACGAGTTCCGGGCCAGGTTCGACGGCATGCTCAAGGAGACCCAGCGCAAGAAGCTGGACAAGGGCCTGGCCAAGGCCCGGACCCGGGACAGCATGCAGGAGCTGGGCAAGCTGACCCGGATCGAGGACGGGCGGCCGCGGATCATTTCCGACCCGCCGGTCATCGTCCCGATCCGCGACCTGCTCGGTGAGCTGGACCGGGCCGTCAACATCGAGAAGGAACTGAAGGACCTCATCGGCAAGTACCGGCGGACGCTGCAGGCCGACCGCCGGGTGCTGCTCGAGCAGTACGAGTTCGCCGACATGGCCCGCAAGGTGGTCGGCGTGGGCAGCGTGGGCACCCGCTGCTGGATCATCCTGATGCTCGGCCGTGACGACTCCGACCCGCTCTTCCTCCAGGTCAAGGAGGCCGAGGAGTCGGTGCTCGCCCGCTTCGCCGGGGCCAGCAAGTACGTCAACCAGGGCGAGCGGGTGGTGAACGGCCAGCGGCTGATGCAGGCGGCCAGCGACATCTTCCTGGGCTGGCAGCGGGTCGACGCGGGGCTGGACGGCAAGTCCCGCGACTTCTACATCCGGCAGCTGCGGGACTGGAAGTTCTCGGTCAACATCGCCACGATGATCCCGCGCGGGCTGCGGCTCTACGGGGAGCTGTGCGGGCTGACCCTGGCCCGGGCGCACGCGCGGTCCGGCGACGAGATCGCCATCGCCTCCTACCTGGGCGCGTCGGACGTGTTCGAGAACGCGATCGCGGAGTTCGCCGCCGCGTACGCGGACCAGAACGAGCGCGACCACCAGGCCTTCACCGCGGCCATCGCGTCCGGCCGGATGGTCGCCGAGCGCGGCGTGTAGCACCGCCTGGCTAACCCGGGAGAACGGAGGAAGGCTGGGTGCTCCACGTGCGCGTGGTGAGCCCGCAGGACCTGACGCCGCGGCTGGTGACCGCGCTGACCGCCGAGCCGGGGGTGCGCAACCTGGTGGTGCTCCCGGGCACGGCCAGCTCCCCGGATGGCGACGCGGTGCAGTTCGACCTGCTCAACGAGTCGGCCAACCCGGTGCTGCGGCAGCTGCGCAGGCTGGACCTGAACACCCGCGGCTCGGTCACGGTCGGCGAGGGGCACGTGGCCCTGGACGGGCCGCGCAGCGCCACGCAGACCCGGCGGTACGCGCGCCGCGAGCGGATCCCGGTGTGGGCCGTGGTCGAGGGCACGATCCGGGCCAACGCGACCTACCCGCCGAGCTTCTACGTCCTGCTGATCCTGGCCGGGCTGATCGCGGCCGTGGGCATCCTGACCAACTCGCAGATCCTGGTCGTCGGGGCGATGGTGGTCGGCCCGGAGTACTACGCGATCATCGCGGCCGCGCTGGGCTGCAGCCAGCGGGACGGGCCGCTGGTCTACGAGGCGCTGACCGCGCTGGGCCGGGGCTTCACGGCCGCGGTCGTCGTGACCTTCCTGTTCGCGCTGGCCATCCACGGCGCCGGCCTGGCCCCCGACGCCTACCTGCACGGGGCACGGCCGGTGGCGGAGCTGATCAACTCGCCGAACGTCTTCTCCGTCATCGTGGCGGTCCTGGCCGGGATCGTCGGCGTGGTCTCGCTCACCGAATCGCGGGCCAACGCGCTGATCGGCGTGTTCATCTCGGTCACGACCATCCCGGCGGCCGCGTCGCTCGGCTTGTCCGTCGCCTTCGCCGACTGGCACGCCGCGGCCGGCTCGCTCTACCAGCTATTGCTGAACGTGGTGATCCTGATCGTGGTCGGCGCGGCCGGGCTCAGCGCGCAGCGGGCCATCTGGCACCGGCTGGCCGGGCCGGACGAGGGCGCTACAGGATGGCGATGGGATTGACCGGCGATCCCGTTCCCGCCTGCAGCCGCAGCGGCGCGATGACGCACAGGAACGACCAGCGGCCCGCCTCCTCGCAGGCCGGGACCAGCTCCGAGAACTGCAGGTAGTCCAGCAGGTGCACGCCGAGCGCGTTGATGGCCAGCACGTGCACCGGGAACTTCACCCGGTCGGCGGCCCCGCCGGCCGCGTCGTTGTTGCTGTCGCTGCCCAGCAGCGCGACCCGCCGGTCGGCCACGAACTCCATCGCGGCCGGGTGCAGCCCCGCGCGGGCCGCGGCCGCGTCCCACGGGCCGAGCTCGTTGCGCCGACGCCGGTGCCCGACCCGGACGAACAGCAGGTCCCCCTGGCCCACCCGGACCTGCTGGGCCTGCTCTGCGGCGACCAGGTCGTCGGCGGTCACGAAGTCACCCGGCTCCAGCCAGGGCACCCCGCGCAGCCGCGGGATGTCGAGCAGCACCCCCCGGCCGACCACCCCGTCCTTAGCCACCTCGATGGTCAGCTCCGCGGCCCCCTTCGAGCTGACGGTGCTGGCGGGCACCCCGTTGTAGAGCATCCCGTCGTACATCACGTGGCACAGCGCGTCCATGTGGCTGTCCGCGTTGCCGTGCACGTTCATCTCGATCCGGTCCATGGCGAAGGACAGCCCGCTGGGCCCGGCGTCGTCGCCGGTCCCGGTCATCGGGTGGTGCGCCGGGTCGGGGTTGTCCTCCGTGACCCGGTCCACCACCGGGGACTCCAGGCTCACCGTGCGGCCCAGCCGGACCTCGCCCATGGCCGCGAGCACCTCGGCCGGGGTGAGATAGTTCAGGGCCCCGCGCCGGTCCTCCGGCCCCCAGGGCCGCCGGGCCCGCAGCCGGTCATACAGTGCACGGAAGCTGGCCTCGGTCATGACAGGCTGAGCAGTGTGCATCACACCCCCAGGTGCAGGAACAGGAAAGAGGCTCGATGGCCCACGAGCGGCTGGTAGCGGTGAGCTACCCGGTGGACGGCGAATTCACCTCGATCATCGCCGACGTTCTCGGCGACCTGGCTGCCCTCAGCTATACCGCCGGGATGACCGGCGACGAGCAGGCGGGCGTGCTGCGCCAGGCCGAGGTGCTGATCGGGCTGCGGCTGCAGCAGGAGGTGCCGGCCGGCGTGCTGCAGAGCGCCCCCGGGCTGCGGTTCATCCAGTTGCTGTCGGCCGGCCTGGACACCGTGGACTTCGGCGCGATCGCGCCGGACATCATGGTGGCCGGGAACGTGGGCGCGTACGCGCACCCCATCGCCGAGCACGTCATGGCCATGGTGCTCAGCCTGGCCAAGCGGCTCCCGCAGGAGAACGCGGCCCTGGCCCGCGGCCACTGGGACCGCGGCCAGTGGGACCGGGCCACCCCCAACGTCACCCTGGACGGCGCGGTGTGCGCGATCCTCGGCTTCGGCGGGATCGGCCAGGCCACGGCCCGGCTGATGCGGGCGTTCGGGGCGCGGATCCACGCCATCAACAGCAGCGGCCCACCAGCGAGCCGGTCGAGTTCTGCGGCACCCTCGACGACCTGGACCGGGTGCTGGCCGCCGCGGACGTGCTGGTCATCGGCATCCCGCTGACCGCGGGCACGCGCGGCCTCATCGGCGCCCGCGAGCTGGGCCTGATGAAGGAGAAGGCCATCCTGGTCAACGTGGCCCGCGGCGCGATCGTGGACGAGCGGGCCCTGTACGAGCACCTGAAGGCGAACCCGGGCTTCTCGGCGGGCATCGACGCGTGGTGGCACGAGCCGCGCGACGGCGCGCCGTTCCGCACCGGGTATCCGTTCTTCGAGCTGCCCAACCTGCTCGGCTCGCCGCACAACTCCGGGGACGTGCCGGGGATCATGTACTACGCCGTGCGGCAGGCGGCCGGGAACGTCCGCCGCTACCTGCTCGGCGACGCGGTCAGCGGGGTCGCCCGGCGGGAGGACTACGCGAAGCTGCCCTGAGCGAGCGTGCGTCACCGGGCGCCGGGGGCGGCCTGGCCCGGCCCCGGCGGGCCCGCGGGATCGGGAGGCACCGGCGCCGCGGCGGTCTTCGTTGCGGAAATAAGCTGCCTGGTGTCCGCGCCGTAGACGTCGCGCAGCACGCCGACGTCGCGGCTGGTGAACGTGCGCTCGCGGCGCAGGTCCCGGGTGAAGGCGAACCACCAGGACACGACGGCGCCGAAGCGGTTGCGGAAGCCGGTCATGAAGCCGATGTGGATGACCAGCCACGCCCACCAGCCCAGGAACCCGTCCAGGTGCAGCCGGCCCACCGAGACCACCGCGTTGCCCCGCGACACGTAGGCGGCCGAGCCGAGGTCGCGGTAGCGGAACGGCTTGCGCGGTGGCTGGCTGGATGGCTGGCCGGCCAGCTCATGCTTGATCCGCCGCGCGGCGTACAGGCCGGCCTGCATGGCCACCTCGGCCACCCCGGGCAGCCCGTCCCGGTTCATCATGTCGCCCGTCACCGATGATCTCCGGGTGCCCCGGGATGGTCAGGTCGGGCTGGACGAGGATGCGGCCGCAGCGGTCCTGCTGCGCCCCGGTCGCGGTGGCGATCGCCGTGGCCAGCGGCGGGGCCTCGACCCCGGCCGTCCACAGCACGGTGCCCACGTCGTGCCGGGTTACCTCGCCGTCCGGGCCGCGTACCTCCAGGCCGGTCAGGTCGACCTTGGTCACGATCGAGTGCATGTGCTGCTCGACGCCGAGCTTGCGCAGGGCCGCGGCGGCCTTGGCCGACAGCGCCGGGCCGAACGAGGCCAGCGGCGCCTCGCCGCCGTCGAACAGCAGCACCCGTGCGTCCTGCGGCAGGATCTTGCGGAACTCGGCGCGCAGCGTCCGGGTGGCCAGCTCGCGGATCTGCCCGGCCAGCTCCACCCCGGTCGGGCCGCCGCCGACCAGGGCGAAGGTGAGCCAGCGCCGGGCCTCGTCGTGGTCGGTCGCGCTCTCGGCCATCTCGAACGCGCCGAACACCCGGCGCCGGATGGTCAGCGCGTCCGCGATCGACTTCATCCCTGGCGCGAACATCGCGAACTCGTCGTGCCCGAAGTAGGACTGCTGCACCCCGGCCGCCACGATCAGGTAGTCGTAGCCGAACTCCAGGGACTGGCCCAGCGGCCGCTTGGCGTGCACCCGGCGCGCGCCGGTGTCGATGCCGGTGACCTCGGCCATCACGCACTCGACGTTGGCGTGCTTGCGGAGCACCTCGCGCAGCGGGGCGGCGATCTTGCCCTCGGACAGGATCCCGGTCGCGCACTGGTAGAGCAGCGGCTGGAACAGGTGGTGCTCCGCGCGGTCGATGAGGGTGACCGACGACCGGCGCCCGGCGCAGCGCGCGCACCGCGAACAGCCCGGCGAAGCCCGCCGCCGACGACCACGACCCTGGCGCCGGGCCTGCTCGGTCATCCGCGCCAGCCCCGCTCGGCTCCGCTCATCCGGCCGGGTCGTGCCACAGGTCCCGGGCCGGCAGCAGCCGGTCGGCTTCCTTGGGTCCCCAGGTGCCCTTGGCGTACGGGTGGACCGGGACCGCGTCGCCGAGGATCGGGTCCACCACCCGCCACGCGGCCTCGACCGTCTCCTGCTGGGCGAACAGCCAGCGGTCCCCGTCCAGCGCCGCGCCGATCAGCCGGTCGTAGGGCCGCATGTCCGACCCGGGCCGCTCGGCGAACGTCAGCTCCTCCACGGCGGGCTCCCAGCCGGCCCCGGGCTTCTTGCCCGCCAGGCTGACCCCGACCGCGGTCTCCGGCCAGACCCGGAAGCGCAGCGTGTTGTTGTCCGGCAGCGGGTCCAGGCCGAACACGTCGTAGGGGGCCCGCTGGAACCGCACCGTCACCTCGGTCGCGGTGACCGGCAGGCACTTGCCCGCGCGGATCAGCACCGGGACCCCGGCCCAGCGCCACGAGTCGACCGCCAGCCGGATCGCGGTGAACGTCTCCACGGTCGAGTGCGGGTCCACCCCGTCCACGCTGGTGTAGCCCTCGTACTGGCCGCGGACCGTCTCCTCCGGGGTCAGCGGCCGGATCGCGGAGATCAGCCGGGCCTTCGAGTCCCGCCAGGTGGACAGGCCCTGGCCGTCCGGCGGGTCGGCCATCACCGTCGCGAGCACCTGGAGCATGTGGTTCTGCACCACGTCCCGGGTGGCGCCGGTGCGGTCGTAGAACGCGCCCCGGTCGGAGACGTCGAACGCCTCCGCCATCGTGATCTGGATGCTCTCCACGTAGGTGCGGTTCAGCATCGGCTCGATGACCGCGTTGGCGAACCGGACGAACAGCACGTTCTCCACCGGGTCCAGGCCCAGCCAGTGGTCCACCCGGTAGATCGCGTCCTCCGGGAAGTACTGGTGCATCAGCTCGTTGAGCGCGATGGCGCTCTTCAGGTCGGTGCCGAACGGCTTCTCGACCATGATCCGGTTGCCCTTGGCCCGGCCCGCGGTCGCGATGCCCTGCGCGATCCGGCCGAACAGCACCGGCGGCACCTCGAGGTAGAACAGGATCTGCTGGCCGTCGCCGACCGCGTCCGACATCGCGTGGTAGGTGGCGTCGTCGCCCAGGTCGCCGTCCACGTAGCGGAGCAGGCCGAGCATCTTGGCCGCGGCCGGGCTGGCCGGGTCCATCTGGTTCAGCTTGAGCGAGGCCACCGCGTAGTCGCGGAACTGCTCCAGGCCCCAGCCGTTCTTGGCCACCCCGATCACGGGCACGTCGAGCACCCCGCGGTCCACCAGCCCGACCAGGGCCGGGAACGTCTCCAGCTTCGCGAGGTCACCGGTCGCGCCGAAGATCACCAGCGCGTCAACCTGGTCTGCTGCCATCTGGGCTCCTTGTGGTCCGTGCTGACTAGTGGAGCGCAGGCGCCGCCCGCGGGCATCGCCTGGCGGGGGTGAAGGTCCGGCGCAAACCCTAGCCCGCCTGGGCTGCCGCCCTCCTGGCTGGCACCGGCCCGGCCGTTGCCGTGCCTGCTCAGCAGCGCGGGCGGCTGGAAGTCGCCCGGGCTCAGCCGTTGCCGGAATACGTAATAGGTCCAGGCCTGGTACAGCAGCACCAGCGGCAGGAAGATGACCACCACGATCGTCATCACCTTCAGCGCGTAGGAGCCGGACGCGGCGTTGTTAATGGTCAGGCTGTAGGCCGGATTGGTGCTCGACACCATGACCCGCGGGTACAGCTCGGTGAAAATGGACAAAATGGCGGTCGCCATGGCCAGCGTGGTCGCCGCGAACGCCCAGCCCTCGCGGTGCGCCGAAACCAGCCACGCCGCGGCCAGCACGGCCAGGATGGCCACGATCTCGACCGGGTTGGGCAGCACGCCCTTGCCCCCGGTCACGTGGGTCCAGATCGCGAAGCCCAAGGTCAGCAGGCGCGGCCGCCGGCGCGATCAGCCGGGCGATGTGCCCGGCGCGGTCCCGCACGCTCGCCGGTGGTCTTCAGGGCCAGGAACGTCGCGCCGTGCAGCAGGCAGACCGCGACCAGGGTGATCCCGGTGTACAGCCCGTACGGCTGGAGCAGGGTGAAGAAGTTCCCGGTGAACTCGCCGGCCTTGTCGATCGGCAGCCCGTGCAGCAGGTCGCCGAGCGCCACCCCGATCAGCAGCGGGCGCCAGCAGGCTGCCCGCGATCATCAGGACGTCCCAGCTGGTGCGCCAGCGCGGGCTGGCCGACTTGCCCCGGTACTCGAACGAGATGCCGCGCGCGATGAGCGCCAGCAGCAGCAGCACCAGGGCCAGGTAGAAGCCGGAGAACATGGTCGCGTACCAGTCCGGGAACGCGGCGAACATGGCCGCGCCCGGCCACGATCAGCCACACCTCGTTGCCGTCCCACAGCGGCCCGATCGTGTTGACCGCGGCCCGCCGGCCCGCCATCGTCCCGGCCCGCCACGGTGTGCAGCATCCCGACGCCGAAGTCGAAGCCCTCCAGCACGAAGAACCCGGTCCACAGCACCGCGATCACGATGAACCAGAACTGGACGAGGGTCATCCTCAGTACGCTCAATACCGGACCGCGGCGACCAGGGCGTCGGCCCCGTCACCCGAGCGCCGGCTCCGCCTCGGGCTTCCTTCCGCGCGTAGCGGATCATCAGCATCACGTCCACGATGCTCGAGGCTCAGATACGCCGCAACGAAAACCGTCAGGCTGATGATCACACTGGCCAGGCCGACGGACGGCGACACCGCGTTCTTCGTGAGCATGAGCCCCTGCACGATCCACGGCTGGCGGCCGCTCTCGGTGAGGAGCCAGCCCGCGGTGTTCATCACGAACGGCAGGATCACCGCCCAGAGGGCCAGCGATCAGGAACCAGCGGGAGCTGGCCAGCTTCTTGCGCCGGATCAGCCACAGCGCCCCACAGCCCGAGCAGGAACATCAGCCCGGCCGTGTAGGCCATGAGCCGCATCGACCAGTACTGGATGAACACGTTCGGCACGTAGTTGCCGGGGCCGAACTGCCTGGTGTACTGGGCACTGCAGCGGGCTGAGCCCGGTCGACCTTGCCGTTCCAGGAGTTGGTGGCCAGCAGCGAGAGCAGGTGCGGGATCTCCAGGATCTGGGTGGGCGTGTGGTCGTTGTTGCCGCCGCCGATCTGGAACAGCGAGAACGAGCACGGCTGGCAGGTGGTCCACTGGGCCTCGGCCGCCGCGATCTTCATGGGCTGGTAGCGTGGCCTCGATCACGCCCAGTTCGCTGCCGACGAACATGGCCAGGATGATCGCCGGGACCAGCACGACCAGGGACAGCTGGGCCGAGCCGGGCGAAGGCGTTCGGCTGGCCGTCGGCTGCCGCGGCGGCGGAGCTGCCAGGCGGACACGGCCAGCATCACCAGCGGCCCCGGTGACCAGCGACGCCAGCAGCACGTGCGCGTAGCCCCAGAGGAACACGGGGTTGGTGAGCACCGCCCAGATGTCGTTCAGCTGCGGCTTGCCCGGTGCTCGAGTTGATGCGTGTAGCCGACCGGGTGCTGCATCCAGGAGTTGGCCGCCATGATGAACGCGGCCGACAGCACGCGTGCCCAGCGCGACCAGCCAGATGCACAGCCAGGTGGACCCGGCGGGGCAGCCTGTCCCAGCCGAACAGCCACAGCCCGAGGAACGTCGACTCCAGGAAGAAGGCGGCCAGGCCCTCCATGGCCAGCGGAGCGCCGAAGATGTCGCCGACCAGCCGCGAGTAAGCCGACCAGTTCATCCCGAACTCGAACTCCTGGACCAGCCCGGTCACCACGCCGATCGCGACGTTGATGACCAGCAGGGTGCCGAAGAACCGGGTCAGCCGCAGGTACTCGGGGTTGCCGGTGCGGTGCCAGCTGGTCTGCAGCAGGGCGGTCAGGAAGGCCAGCCCGATCGTCACCGGCACGAAGAAGAAATGGTTGATCGGCGTCGAGCGCGAACTGCCAGCGGGCCAGGTCGAGCGTCATCCGGTACCCCCGGTCCCGTCACGCGCAGCTGCGCCGGAGGGCTGCCGTGCCCAGCGGGCCTGGGCGCCTCATGAGTCTGGTGCCACCACGTGGCTACTTGGTACTGCGTACTTAGTGTTGCCCTGCTCAGGAGAGCGGGGTGGCGTGCTCCTGGGTGCCGTTCCGCCAGGCGGTGGCGCCGGCGGCCGTCGCGGCCTTGGCCCGGGCCCAGTGGTGCCGGGCCAGCTCGGTGGGCGGCACCTCCTGGCGGTTCGCCCAGTCACGCGCGGCCGCGGCCAGGGAGGAGCCGCTGACCACCAGCCCGGCCAGGCCCAGCACGCCGCCCAGCCCCATGAGCACACCGCCCACGATCAGCGGCCTGGTGTTCAGCCGGAACGCGCGCTCAGGGTTTCTGCTGTTCGTCATGCCAGCACAGTGGCCGCTCCGGATCGGTGCGGCATCATCCTCGCGGGGTGATTGCGGCCGCCCGCGCGGCCCCCGCGGGGCGGGTACTCACCCCGGGAAGGCGATGTGACCGTCCCCGCGGCCGTCATAGTGGAATGGTGACCGAACGCTATGACGTGATCATCATCGGGACCGGCGCCGGCGGCGGCACCCTGGCGCACACCCTGGCCCCATCGGGAAAGAAGATCCTGCTCCTGGAGCGCGGCGATTTCCTGCCCCGGGAAATGGACAACTGGAACCCCAAGCCCGTGTTCGTGGACGGCAAGTACATCACCCACGACACCTGGTACGACGCGGACGGGAAGGCGTTCCAGCCGCAGGTGCACTACTTCGTCGGCGGGGCCACCAAGATGTACGGGGCGGCGCTGTACCGGCTGCGGCCCGCGGACTTCGGCGAGATCAAGCACGTGGACGGGATATCGCCGGCCTGGCCGCTCAGCTACGACGAGTTCGAGCCCTGGTACACCCGGGCTGAGTGGCTCTACCAGGTGCACGGGGCACACGGCGAGGACCCCACCGAGGGCCACTGGTCGAAGCAGTACCCCTGGCCCGCGGTCAGCCACGAGCCCCGGATCCAGCAGCTGGCCAACGACCTGCAGGCCGGCGGGTACCAGCCGTTCCACGCGCCGTGCGGGATCCTGCTGGACGAGGCCCGCCGCCCGGCCAGCGCCTGCATCCGCTGCGCCTGGTGCGACGGCTACCCGTGCCTGGTGCACGCCAAGTCCGACGCGGAGGACATCGCGGTCCGCCCGGTCATGGACCTGCCCAACGTCACCCTGCTGACCGGGGCCGAGGTCCTCAGCCTGGAGACGGGCTCCGGCGGCCGGGCCGTCACCGGCGTCGTGGTGTCCCGGGACGGCCAGCGCGAGGTCTACCAGGGCGACATCGTGGCCGTGTGCGCGGGCGCCGCGAACAGCGCCGGGCGCGCTCACCGCGATGGCCAACGCCATCCGCGTCGGCGAGCACCTCGCGGACCGCCTCGGCGGCAGAACCCTGCACGGGTGACGACGCGGCCTGAACAGGCGGCAGCGTGGCCAGCATGAGGGCTGGACTGGCTGGCGCGTGCCTCGTCGCTGCGGTCGCGCTGCTCGGCGTGCGGGCTGCTCGTCCGGCGGCGGCACCGCCGCGAGCAGCCCGTCCCCCAGCCCTTCCCCGTCCGCGTCCTCCGCTATCTGCCCGGACGTGGCCGCGCTGCGCTCGTCGATGGCCCAGGTCGGGCACCTGCCGGCCAGCGGCGCGCTGGGCAAGCTCAAGACCGACCTCACCCAGGTCCGGGCGGACGTGGCCAAGCTGAAGACGACGCCGGAACCGAGTGGCAGACCCAGATCGACGAGCTGAACTCGGCCCTGGTCAAGCTGCAGATGACGCTGAAGAACATCGGCAGCCAGCCCAGCCCCACCGCCGCCGCGAACGCAGTCTCCACCCAGCTGGCCGCCGTCACCACCAAGGCGAGCGACCTGCTGCACAAGGCCAGCGTCCGCTGCCCCAGCGCGTCGGCCAGCCCCTCGGCATGACCTGAAACACCTGCCCCCCTGCCAGCACCGTCATCACCATGACGTACTCAGGAGGGGCACCATGGCGCGCTACCCGAACATCAGCGACCACGGGCTGATCGGCGACCTGCAGACGGCGGCGCTGGTCACCACCGACGGCACGGTGGACTGGTTCTGCTGCCCCCGGTTCGACTCGCCGAGCGTGTTCGGGTCCCTGCTGGACGCCGACAAGGGCGGCTACTTCCGGATCGCCCCGGACCGGGACGACTACGTCACCCGGCAGCTGTACTTCCCCGACACCGCCATCCTGATCACCCGGTTCATGACCGCCGGACGGGGTCGGCGAGGTCACCGACTTCATGCCGGTCACCGGGAGCCGGGCCACCGACCGGCACCGGCTGGTCCGGCTGCTGCGGGTGGTCCGCGGCAGCGATGCGGTTCGTGGTCGACATCAAGCCGCGCTTCGACTACGGCCGCGCAGCAGCACACGCTGGAGATCACCGAGGACGGGGCGATCTTCCGCACCGACCAGCATGGAACTGACCCTGCACTCGGTCGGCAGCCGCGGCACCGTCGCCCGCGAGCTCGGCGCCGAGCGTCGAGCGGCTCGGCGACGACCTGCGCGTCCGCCGCACCCTGCAGGAGGGCGAGACCGCCGGCGATGGTGCTGGAGTCGATGGGCGGCCAGCCCGCGCCGGCTGCCGGACAGGCGAGCTGGAGCGGCTGTCCGACGACACCGCCGAGTTCTGGCGCAACTGGCTCCGCCAGTCCACCTACACCGGGCCGCTGGCGGGAGATGGTGACCCGCTCGGCGATGACCCTCAAGCTGATGACCTACGCCCCGTCCGGGGCGCTGGTGGCCGCGCCCACCACCGGGCTGCCCGAGCAGGCGGGCGGCGAGCGCAACTGGGACTACCGCTACACCTGGATCAGGGACGCGCTCGTTCTCGGTGCACGCGCTGCTCGGGCTGGGCTACGCGGAGGAGGCGGCGGCGTTCGGCGTCTGGGTCCGGGACCGGCTGGTCGAGCACAGGCGGCAGCAACGGCGACTGCCCGCTGAAGATCATGTACCGGGTGGACGGGTCCTCCGACCTCACCGAGGAGACCCTCGACCACTGGGAGGGCTGGCGCGGCTCGCGCCCGGTCCGGATCGGCAACGGCGCCGTCCGACCAGCTCCAGCTCGACATCTTCGGCGAGGCCATGGACGCCTTCGCACCAGGCCGACGCGCACGGGCTGCAGGCCGCGCACGAGGGCTGGAGCGCGATGGTGAACATGATCGACTGGCTCTGCGAGCACTGGGACCAGCCCGAGGAAGGCATCTGGGAGACCCGCGGCGGCCGCAAGGACTTCACCTACGGCCGGTTCCAGTGCTGGGTGGCGCTGGACCGGGCGATCCGGCTCGCCGAGCACCGGGGCCGGCCCGCGGACATCGCGCGCTGGCGGTCCGAGCGGGACCGGATCTACCGGCAGGTCATGGACGCGCGGCTGGAACCCGAAGGAGCGGGCCTTCGCCCAGCACTACGGCACCGACGTGCTGGACTCCTCGCTGCTGCTGATGCCGCTGATGGGCTTCGTGTCGCCCGTTCGACCCGATGTGGCTGGACACGCTGGAGGCCATGGACAAGAAGCTGGTCTCCGACAGCCTGGTGTACCGCTACGACCCGAGCGCCTCGCCGGACGGGCTGCGCGGGCACGAGGGCACGTTCTCGCTGTGCACGTTCTGGTACGTGGACGCGCTGGCCCGGTCCGGGCGGCTGGAGGAGGCGGCGCTGACCTTCCAGAAGATGCACACCTACGCCAACCACCTCGGGCTGTACTCCGAGGAGATCGGGCTGACCGGCGAGCAGCTCGGCAACTTCCCGCAGGCGTTCAGCCACCTGTCGCTGATCAACGCGGCGATCAACCTCGACTACCAGCTGGATCACGGGGTGGGGGAGGTGCAGCCGATGCTGTCCCGGGTCCGCCGGGTCCCGGCCACCGGCTACCGCTGAGCCTCCCGGCCGTGCCGACGCCGGCCCTGGAGCCACCGGCGGCGCCGGGACCGGTCTCATCCGGCCGACCGCGGCCTCACCCGGTCGCGGCCTCACCCGTAACGGGTGAGGCCGCGATTCCGGTCTGCCCCAATCATGGGTTAACGGGAGCCGGAAGGCGCTGCGGTTGATACCAGCTGGCCCCGGGTATGACCCGCAAAGGCGTCTGACCTGCGCATTCACCCCAAGGGATGAGGATGGCTGGCGAGGTGCCGCAGGTGTGGGGGTCTCGGGGGGGAATTCCATGACAAGCACCATGAACGGGGCGGAGCCGTCGCACGCGCCCGTGCGGACGGCGCGCGAAGGCAGCCGGGCGGCTCGGGTAGCCAAGCATCGGGGAACGCGGCCGGGCAGGGCAGCGCGGTGAAGGCGCGCGTCAGGGCGGCCGCGCCCGCGTCCGGGAGCGCGGCGGGCCGGTGCGGGCCCACGCCAGCGTCGCGACGACGCGGCAGCCGGGCCAGCAGCGCCCGCGCTTCCTCGAGGGCAAGCTCCAGGTCCCGGAGCCGCACTTCCCGGTGCTGCGCCGGCGGCGGATCACCGGCCTGCTCGACCAGGCCACCCGGAACCGGGTGACGCTGATCTCCGGGCCGGCCGGGGCCGGGAAGACGGTGGCCTGCGCCACCTGGGCCGCCGCCCCGCCGCAGGCCCGGCGGGTGGTCTGGCTCACCCTGGACGCCGAGGACCAGCAGGCCTGGTTCTGGGCCTACGTGTGCGCCGGGCTGGCCCGGCTGCGGTCCATCCCGGCCGAATCGCTGCGGTCGCTGGAAGACGTGTCGCCGGACGGGTTCCCGTTGCGGCTGGTCGAAGCGGCGCAGACCTTCACCGAGCCGGTCATCCTGGTGCTGGACGACATCCACGAGCTGACCGACCCGGCCGTGCTCGGCGGGATCGACCTGCTGATCCGGCACGCGCCGGCCACCCTGCGGCTGGTCCTGTCCGCCCGGCAGCCGCCCGCGCTGCAGCTGGCCCGGCTGCGCGTCTCCGGCGAGCTGGCCGACATCGGCGGCCAGGACCTCGCCTGCACCAGCGAGGAAGCGGACGCCTACTTCGCCATGCTCGGCCTGGACGTCGAGCCCGGGGCCCGGGACGCGCTGCTGCGCCGCACCCAGGGCTGGATGGCGGGCCTGCGGCTGGCCGCCATGGCGGCCCGGTCCGACCCGGAGCCCGGCGCGGCCATCACCGACCTGGCCGGGGACGAGCCGATCGTGACCGACTACCTGTGGGACGAGGTCCTGGTCAAGCAGGCCCCGGCCACCCGCATGTTCCTGCTCCGGACCTGCCTCGCGGGCCAGGTGTCCGGTGACCTGGCCGACGCGCTGACCGGGCAGTCCGGCAGCGCCCGGACGCTGGACCGGCTCAGCCGGGAGAACAGCTTCGTGGACGTCGTCGACCGCGAGCGCGGCGAGTACGCCTACCACCCGCTGCTGCGCCAGGTCCTCACCGCCGAGCTGCACCGGGAGATCCCGCACGAGATCCCGGTGCTGCTCCGCCGGGCGGCCCGCTGGTACGCGGGCCATGACCAGCCGATCGCCTCGGTGCGCTGCGCGGCCGAGGCGCAGGACTGGGACTACGCGGCGCAGACCCTGGCCGAGGCCGGGGCCGGCGTGGCCACCCCGGGATCCACGGCCGAGCTGGAGAGCGTGCTGTCCCTGTTCCCCGCCGACCGGTCCGCCGACGACCCCGCGGTCGCCGCGGCCTGGGCCGCCGCCCGGCTCTGGGACGGCGACCGCGACGGCGCGGCCGCGTACCTGGACAGCGGTGAGCGGGCGCTCGGCCGCGCGGTCCCGGCCATGCAGCGGATCATGGAGCCCACCCTGGCCGCGCTGCGGGTCATGCTGGCCGGCGGCCGGACAGATCCCGATCCCGCCCTGCTGGCCACGGCGGGGTCGCTGGCCGAGCGGGCGCAGGCGGCCGCCAGCACCCAGCCCGAGCACCGCGCCGTGGGGCTGCTGTGGTTCGCGCTCGGGGTGGCCCGGCTGCGCCGCTGGGAGATCCAGCAGGCCCGGCGCGCGCTGCGGCACGCCGACCGGCAGCTCGCGGCGGGCAACCTGACCGGGCTGCAGGCCCGGGCCCGGGCCTGGCGGGCGCTGGCCGAGGCCTGGTACGGCGACCTCACCGCGGCCCGCCGGTCCGCCGCCGACGTGCTGGCCGGGCGGGGCGTGGCGGACCCGGGCCTGGCCGGGGCGGCCCGGGCCGAGCTGGGCGCGTGGGGCGCCGGATGGGACGCGGGGACCCCGGGTGCCGCCGGGACCGCCCCGGCGGCCGCCACCGCGGGCGGCGCCGAGGGGCCCGGGAAGGCCCAGGCCGCTGAGCTCGCGGCCCTGGCCCAGGCGCTGGTCAGCCTGCGCCGTGACGACCTGTCCACCGCGCAGCGGCTGCTGGAGGGCATCGACCCCCAGCTGACCGGCCAGTTCCCGGGGGAACCGTCGGTCAGCGCGGTCGCGGCCCTGATCCGGGCCCGCGTGCTGCTCGCCGACGGCGACGCCACCGCGGCGACCGCGCTGCTGGCCAGGCTCCGCGAGACGTGGGGGCCCGCCCACCCGGCCCTGGCCGACGTGCTGACCATCGCCGAGGGTGAGGTGGCCCTGCGGGTCGGCAGCACCGGCCGGGCCCGGGCGGTCCTGCTCCTCGTCGAGGAGGGCGAGCATTTCGACCGGGCCGACGGCCGGCTGCTGCGCGGCGGCCTGCTGATCGCCGAGGGCGACTTCAAGAGCGCGCTGGAAGCGGTGGAGCCGTGCCTGGACGCGGCGGCCGGCGGGGCGGCCGACGGGGTGACGCTCCAGGAGCAGATCTCCGGGCTGCTGATCGCGGCGGCCGCCCAGCGCCGCCTCGGGTCTGCCGACGAGGCCGCAGGCCTGCTGGAGCAGGCCCTGGCGCTGGCCGAGCCGGACGGCGCGTACCGGGCCTTCCTGGACGGCGGAGCCGCGGTCCGCTCGGCGATGACCGTGCTCATCCCGCCGACCAGCCGCCACGCCGGATTCGCCGGGCGCATCCTGGAGCGCTTCGACGCCCAGGCGCCCCGGCCGGCCGGCCCGGCGGACGCGGTGAGCGTGCCGCTGACCGACAGCGAGCGGGCCGTGCTCCGTTTCCTCCCGTCGCACATGACCAACGAGGAGATCTCGCAGGCCCTGTTCCTGTCCATCAACACGGTCAAGACCCACCTGCGCTCGGCCTACCGGAAGCTGGGCGTCAGCTCCCGCCGGGAGGCCATCGCCCGGGGCCGCCGCCTGGGGCTGCTGTAACCCCCGGAGCACCCCGGACGTGCCCTGAACGACACGGTGTCGCTGGGACGGCACCATCCGTTAGAGCATCGAAGTTCCCGTGTTTCAGGAGAGGGCCGCCTTGGCGACGTGGCGGACCTGGAACGCCATCACGGCCAGCATCACGCCGTAAGCCAGCAGCCAGATGCCCATCACCCAGAGCAGGACGTGCAGCGAGATCGTGGGCCAGAACATCACGATCAGCCCGGCGGCCAGGCTCAGCACGCCGGTGACGGCGCGCAGCCCGCGCCCGGTGCCCGGGCCCGGAGGTGGCCGCCACGCTCAGGTCCACGATCCCGTGCAGGGTCCAGAACACCCCGACGAGGAACGCGAGCAGGACCACGGTGACGTCGAGATGCCGCAGGCAGTAGAGCCCGGCCAGGGTGGCCAGCAGGCCGATGAGCACGTAGGCCGCCCGGGTGCCGCCGGACAGGCCGTGCGCGGCGAACCCGTGGATCAGCCGGAATATGCCGCTGACCAGCAGCGCCGCGCCGAGCAGCGCGGCCACGACGATGAGTGTCGCCTTGGGCCACACCAGCAGGATCAGCCCGACCGCGAACGTAGCCACCGCGGCGAACATCATCACCTGCCAGGCCGACGCCCAGGCCTGGGCCGTTTCCCGCTCGTAGAGACCGGCGTCGGAGCCGTAGCCCGTGGCCCCCGCTGTCCGCGCCCGGCCCCGGTGGCTGGGCGTGGCGGCCCGCCGGCCCCGATTGCTGAGCTGTCATAGCGCCTCCTAGGTTCCTGCGCGCACTACGCTCACCAGCGTGCGCAGCGCGGCCGGGGCGGGCACCACCCGCGCCGGGTGAAGCGGGGGTAAAGACGGCACCAGGCGGGCACCACGCAGGTCGTGTGCGCCTATGAGCCCTCGCGCGGGCCACTAGACTGAACGCCCGTGGCCGTAGCGGCTGCGCTGGGTCGCGCGTTACCGCGTACAAGGCGCGGCGGGGGCGGCCGGGCAGGGGACTTCAGGGCGCAGCAGCGCAGCACACACCGAGCGCATGGATCAGGGAGTGACGGCGACGTGAAGACCGACGTCGAGGAGCTTGGCCCAACGAGGGTGAAGCTGACCATCGAAGTTCCGTTCGAGGAGCTGAAGGGCAGCCTCGACAAGGCGTACCGCGAGGTCGCCCGGCAGGTGCGGGTGCCCGGCTTCCGGCCGGGCCGGGTGCCGCCGCGCATCATCGACCAGCGGTTCGGCCGCGGGATGGTGCTGGAGCAGGCGGTCAACGAGGCGGTGCCGCAGTTCTACGGCCAGGCCCTGCAGGACAACGACGTGTTCGCGCTCGGCCAGCCGGAGCTCGAGATCACCAAGCTGGACGACGGCAAGGAACTGGCCTTCACCGCCGAGGTGGACGTCCGGCCCAAGTTCGAGATCCCCGATCTGCACGGGCTCCCGGTGACCGTGGACACGGCCGTGGTCACCCCGGACGAGGTCGAGGAGTACATCGGCGGCCTCCGCGAGCGGTTCGCCTCGCTCAAGGGCGTCGACCGGCCGGTCGAGGACGGTGACTACACCTCGATCGACCTGTCCGCCTCGGTGAACGGTGAGCCGGTCGAGGACGCCCAGGTGAGCGGCTACTCCTACCAGGTGGGCAGCGGCTCGCTGCTGGACGGCCTGGACGAGGCGCTGACCGGGATGTCGGCCGGTGAGTCCAAGACCTTCAGCGCCGAGCTGGTCGGCGGGGAGCACGGCGGCGAGCAGGCCGACGTGACCGTGACCGTGCACAGCGTCAAGGTCAAGGAACTGCCCGAGCTGGACGACGAGTTCGCCCAGTCCGCCAGCGAGTACGACACGCTGGGCGAGTTCCGCGCCGGGACCCGGGGCCAGCTGGAGACCATGAAGCGGATGCAGCAGGTCGGCCAGGCCCGGGAACGCGCGCTGGACGCGGTGCTCGCCAAGATCGACATCCCGCTGCCGGACAGCATGGTCAACAGCGAGGTCCGAGATGCGGCGTGAGTCGCTCGACGAGCAGCTGGAGCGGGCCGGCACCAGCATGGAGGACTACCTGGCCTCGTCCGGCCAGAGCGCCGAGCAGCTCGACACCGACCTCAAGGACAGCGCGCGGCGCTCGGTCAAGGCCGGGTTCGTGCTGGACCAGCTGGCCCGGCAGGAAGAGCTCGGCATCGAGCAGGAGGAGCTGAACTCGTTCGTCATCGAGCAGGCCTACCGGATGGGCGTCCAGCCCGACCGGCTGGCCCAGGAGCTGGCCGACCGGGGCCAGATCGGCTCGGTGATCACCGAGGTGCTGCGGGGCAAGGCGCTCACCCTCATCACCGAGCGCGCGGCCGTGACCGACGAGGCCGGCCAGCCGGTGGACATCGAGGCCGCGATGCGCCGCGGACGCGGGCGAGGAGGCGGAGGCGGCCGGAGGCCGAGTGCCGGCTGAGGCCAGCGCGTGAGGCCAGCGCCGAGAGGCCGCGCTGAGGCCCGGGCCGAGGACGCGCGGCGGACGGCTCCGGAGGCCAGTGCCGCGGAGGCTGGTGGCCGAGGCGGCCAGGCAGGCCGCAGGCGGCCAGGCCGCGAAGGCCAGCGCCGCGAAGGCCAGCGCACGGAAGCGAGGCCGGGACGCTGCGGAAGGCCAGCGGACCGACAGGCGGCGCACGGCTGACGGCCAGGGGCTGACCAGGGCCCGCGCCGGACTGGCGTGGCCCGCGGCCCGGCGTGGCGGCCTGCGCCGACAGCGAACAGGGCCGGGGCGCGGACGATCTGGCCCTGGCCGGGAGTTATCGTCCATGTCAATGACGCAAGAACGTGAGCGGAAATGGAGAGCAGAGTGACGCCTCCGGCCTTCGAGGACCCGGCAGGGATCCTGGCGCGCACCGCGGAAGCGGCCCCGCCGCTGATTACCGAACAGATATTCAACCGGCTGCTCCGGCACCGGATCATCTTCCTCGGCCAGCAGGTTGACGAGGACATCGCCAACCGGATGTGCGCCGAGATGGTGCTGCTCGCGTCCGAGGACGACAAGCGCGACATCAGCATCTACATCAACTCGCCCGGCGGCTCCGTCTACGCGGGCCTGGCCATCTACGACGTGATGCAGTACGTGCCGAACGACATCGCCACCTACGCGATGGGCATGGCCGCGTCCATGGGCCAGTTCCTGCTGTCCGCCGGGACCCCGGGCAAGCGCTACGCGCTGCCGCACGCCAGCGTCCTGATGCACCAGCCGTCCGGCGGCATCGGCGGGACGGCGTCGGACATCAGGATCCAGGCCGAGCAGATGATCTACATCAAGCGCACCCTGGCCGAGCGCACGGCCTTCCACACCGGGCAGACCGTCGAGCAGATCGAGAAGGACGCTGACCGGGACCGCTGGTTCACCGCGGAGCAGGCCAAGGAGTACGGCTTCGTCGACCACGTGATCCGCAGTGCCGTGGAAGTCCCGTCCGAAGGGCCGGTCTCATGAATCGCCACCCCGGACCCGCCGGATATGGAGCGGAGGAGCCGCAAGTGAGTACATCCAGCGGCGGCCTGGCCGGGCCGCGGCACCTGGCGCCGGGATCGGCGGAGTCCCGCTACGTCCTGCCGTCCTTCGTGGAGCGCACGTCGTACGGCGTCAAGGAGATGAACCCGTACAACAAGCTCTTCGAGGAGCGGATCATCTTCCTCGGCGTGCAGATCGACGACGCCTCGGCCAACGACGTCATCGCGCAGCTGATCGCGCTGGAGTCGCTGGACCCGGACCGCGACATCACGATGTACATCAACTCGCCGGGCGGGTCGGTGACGTCGATGATGGCGATCTACGACACGATGCAGTTCGTCCAGCCCGAGCTGCAGACGGTCTGCATCGGCCAGGCGGCCTCGGGTGCGGCGGTGCTGCTCGCCGCGGGCACCGAAGGGCAAGCGGCTGGCCCTGCCGAACGCCCGCATCCTGCTGCACCAGCCGGCCACCGAGGGCGGCTACGGGCAGTCCAGTGACCTGGAGATCCAGGCCCAGGAGATCCTGCGGATGCGGTCCTCGATGGAGCACATCGTGGCCCTGCACACGGGCCGGACCGAGGAGCAGGTCCGCCAGGACATCGAGCGGGACAAGTTCTTCACCGCCGAGGAGGCCAAGGAATACGGTCTGGTGGATGAAGTTCTGTCCAGCCTGAAGCGGCGCAGCCGAGGTAGGGTCGTCCTAACCAGGAGGATTCGTCCTCCCGGGCGGTAAGGCTCCGGGCCCGGCTCTCGCGGCCGGGGCCCCGGAGGCGGTACCGTCAGAACTAGAAGGTCGGCCGGCGGGCCGGGAGCTGGCCCGCAGGTAATGACGAGCGTGGTGGCACGGCGGAATGCCGCCGTCAGCCCGAGGCTGGGGCTGACGGCCCCAGGTAAAGGAGTAGCTGGGTGGCTCGCATCGGCGATGGTGGTGACCTGCTGAAGTGCTCTTTCTGCGGGAAGAGTCAGAAGCAAGTCAAGAAGCTCATCGCCGGCCCAGGCGTGTACATCTGCGACGAGTGCATCGATCTGTGCAACGAGATCATCGAAGAGGAACTGGCGGAGCCGTCCGAGCTCAAATGGGACAGCCTGCCCAAGCCCCGCGAGATCTACGAGTTCCTCGACGCGTACGTGATCGGGCAGGAGAAGGCCAAGAAGGCCCTGTCCGTGGCGGTGTACAACCACTACAAGCGGGTCCAGTCGGGCGGGGACACCCGGCCCGGCGAGGACGGCGTCGAGCTGGCCAAGTCGAACATCCTGCTGCTCGGCCCCACCGGCTCGGGCAAGACCCTGCTGGCCCAGACGCTGGCCCGGCTGCTCAACGTCCCGTTCGCCATCGCCGACGCCACCGCCCTCACCGAGGCGGGCTACGTCGGCGAGGATGTCGAGAACATCCTGCTCAAGCTGATCCAGGCGGCCGAGTACGACGTGAAGAAGGCCGAGACCGGGATCATCTACATCGACGAGATCGACAAGATCGCCCGCAAGAGCGAGAACCCCTCCATCACCCGGGACGTCTCGGGAGAGGGCGTGCAGCAGGCGCTGCTGAAGATCCTCGAGGGCACCACGGCCTCGGTGCCGCCGCAGGGCGGCCGCAAGCACCCGCACCAGGAATTCATCCAGATCGACACGACCAACGTCCTGTTCATCTGCGGTGGCTCCTTCTCCGGGCTGGAGAAGATCATCGAGTCGCGGGTCGGCAAGAGCGGGATGGGCTTCGGCGCGGTGCTGCGGGTCAAGAACGACCGGGCCTCGGGCGACGCGTTCGCCGATGTGATGCCGGAGGACCTGCTCAAGTTCGGGATGATCCCGGAGTTCGTCGGGCGGCTGCCGGTCATCACCAGCGTGCACAACCTGGACCGTGACGCGCTGATCCAGATCCTCACCGAGCCGCGGAACGCGCTGGTCAAGCAGTACCGGCGGCTGTTCGAGCTGGACGGCGTGGACCTGGAGTTCACCGACGACGCGCTGGAAGCCGTGGCCGACCAGGCCATCCTGCGCGGCACCGGGGCCCGCGGCCTGCGCGCCATCCTCGAAGAAGTGCTGATGTCGGTGATGTACGAGGTGCCGAGCCGCAAGGACGTCGAGCGGGTGGTGATCACCGGGCCGGTCGTGCTGGAGCACGTGAACCCCACCCTGGTGCCGCGGGACGTCGCCCGCCGCACCCCGCGGGAAAAGTCGGCCTGAACCGGGGCAGGCCCGCGCAGCTAGGCGCACCCCGGGCATTGCACGGGCGGCCTGGCCCGCGGCACTAGACTCGGCTGTCGTGAGTGCAGATCTGAGCCAGCAGCGAACCGAGCTCCCGCCGCAGTACGTGCCGGGTGAGGTTGAGGACCGCCTGTACCAGTCGTGGGACACCCGCGGGCTGATGCACGCGGAAGCCGGGGACGTCAGCCCGGAGCACCCGGCCTTCTGCATCGTGATCCCCCCGCCGAACGTCACCGGGGTGCTGCACATCGGCCACGCGCTCAACCACACGCTGATCGACGCGCTGGTCCGGCGGCGCCGGATGCAGGGCTATACCGCCCTGTGGGTGCCCGGCATGGACCACGCCGGCATCGCCACCCAGAACGTGGTGGAGCGGGAGCTGGCCAAGGAGGGCCTGAGCCGCCACGACCTCGGCCGCGAGGCGTTCGTGGAGCGGGTCTGGCAGTGGAAGGCCGAGTCCGGCGGGAAGATCCTCGGCCAGATGCGCCGCCTCGGCGACAGCGTGGACTGGTCCCGCGAGCGGTTCACCATGGACGAGGGCCTGTCCCGCGCCGTGCAGACCGTGTTCAAGCGCCTGTTCGACGACAAGCTCATCTACCGCGCCGAGCGGATCATCAACTGGTGCCCGCGCTGCCTCACCGCGCTGTCCGACATCGAGGTGGACCACAGCGACGAGGACGGCGAGCTCGTCTCGATCCGGTACGGGGACGGCGACGACTCGATCGTGGTCGCCACCACCCGGGCCGAGACCATGCTCGGCGACACCGGCGATCGCGGTGCACCCCGACGACCCGCGGTACGCCCACCTGGTCGGCCGGGAGATCCAGCTGCCGCTGTCCGGCCGGCGCATCCCGGTGGTCGCCGACCCCCACGTGGACCCCGAGTTCGGCACCGGCGCGGTCAAGGTGACCCCGGCGCACGACCCGGACGACTTCGAGATCGGCCGCCGGCACGGGCTGCCCAGCCTCACGGTCCTGGACGAGCACGGGCGGGTCACGGCGCACGGCCCGTTCGAGGGCCTGGACCGGTTCGAGGCCCGGCCCGCGGTGGTCGCGGCGCTGCGCGAGGACGGCCGCATCGTGGCCGAGGTCCGGCCCTACGTGCACGCGGTCGGCCACTGCAGCCGGTGCGGCACGGTGGTCGAGCCCCGGCTGTCCCTGCAGTGGTTCGTCAAGGTCGGCCCGCTGGCCAAGGCGGCCGGCGACGCGGTCCGCGACGGCCGGGTCGGCATCCACCCGGCCGAGATGGCGCCCCGCTACTTCGACTGGGTCGACGACATGCACGACTGGTGCATCAGCCGCCAGCTGTGGTGGGGGCACCGCATCCCGGTCTGGTACGGCCCGGCCGGCGAGGTCGTCTGCGTCGGCCCCGGCGAGGACCCGCCGTCCGGCGCGGGCTGGCGGCAGGACCCCGACGTGCTCGACACCTGGTTCTCCTCGGCGCTGTGGCCCTGCTCCACGCTCGGCTGGCCGGGCGATACCGAGGACCTGGCCGTCTTCTACCCGACCAGCGTCCTGGTCACGGCGTACGACATCCTGTTCTTCTGGGTCGCCCGGATGATGATGTTCGGCCTGTACGCGATGGCGCAGCGCGAGCCGGCCCAGGCCGTCCCGTTCCGGGACATCGCCCTGCACGGCCTGGTGCGGGACCAGTACGGCAAGAAGATGTCCAAGTCGCTGGGCAACACGGTGGACCCGCTGGACTGGATCGGCCGGTTCGGCGCCGACGCCACCCGGTTCACCCTGGCCCGCGGGGCCAGCCCGGGCAGCGACGTGGCCGTCAGCGAGGAATGGGTCACCGGGTCCAGGAACTTCTGCAACAAGCTGTGGAACGCGACCCGGTTCGCGCTGCTGAACGGGGCGACCGTGCCGGCCACGCTGCCCGATCCCGGGCAGATGCCGACCGCGGCCCGCTGGATCCTGTCCCGGCTGGCCACCGTCACCGACGAGGTGGACGCGCTCTTCGAGCAGTACGAGTTCGGCAAGGTGTGCGAGCTGCTGTACCACTTCGCCTGGGACGAGGTCTGCGACTGGTACCTGGAACTGGCCAAGCCGGCCCTGTCAGGATCTGCCGAGGCGGCCGGGGTCACCCGTGAGGTGCTCGGCTACGTGCTGGACCGGCTGCTGAAGCTGCTCCACCCGGTCATGCCGTTCGTCACCGAGGAGCTGTGGACCGCGCTCACCGGCGGTGACAGCATCATGATCGCCCCCTGGCCGGGGCAGCGCACCGCGGCGGCGGCCGCCCCGGCGGCGTTCCGGGACACCGCCGCGGAGGCCGAGATCGGCTCGCTGATGCGGCTGGTCACCGAGGTCCGCCGGTTCCGCTCCGACCAGGGGCTGCGGCCCGGGCAGCAGGTGCCCGCGGTGCTGGCCGGGATCGAGGGCACCCGCCTCGCGCCGCACGAGGCCAGCATCCGGTCGCTGCTGCGGCTGACCGCGCCCGGCGACAGCTTCGCGGTGACCGCGTCCGTGCTGGCCGAGGGCATTACCGCCGAATTGGACACCGCCGCCGGGATCGACGTGGCCGCCGAGCGGCGCCGGCTGGACAAGGACCTGGCCGCCGCCCGTAAGGAAGCGGACCAGGCCGGGCGGAAGCTCGCCAACGAGTCCTTCCTGGCCAAGGCGCCCGAAGAGGTGGTGGCCAAGACCCGGGAGCGGCTCGACGCCGCGCACGCCGACATCGAGCGGATCTCCGGCCGGCTCGCCGCCTTGCCGGAATCAGGGGCCAGCACGCGGGGGGACGGTTGAGCATCCGGGACGAGCTGCGCGAGGCGGAGGGCGAGATCCTCGCCCGGCGCCCTGAGCACGCCATCGAGCCGACCCTGGAACGGATGGCCGCGCTCGTCTCGGTCCTCGGCGACCCGCAGCGGTCCTACCCGGTCGTCCACGTCACCGGCACGAACGGCAAGACCTCGACCGCCCGGATGATCGAGAGCCTGCTGCGCACCCGGGGCCTGCGCACCGGCCTGTTCACCAGCCCGCACCTGTCCTCCATCCGGGAACGGATCGTGGTGGACGGGCAGCCCGTCTCCGCCGAGACCTTCGTGTCCGCCTACGAGGAACTGGCCCCCTACCTGGCCATGGTCGACGGGCAGCAGGCCAGCCAGCTGTCCTTCTTCGAGGTGCTGACCGGGATGGCCTTCGCCATCTTCGCCGACGTCCCGGTGGACGTGGCGGTCGTCGAGGTCGGGCTGGGCGGCACCTGGGACGCGACGAACATCGCGGACGGCGCCGTGGCCGTGGTCACCCCCGTCTCCCTGGACCACACCGCCTGGCTGGGCGGCACCGTGGAGGAGATCGCCACGGACAAGGCCGGGATCATCAAGCCGGGCGCGGTGGCCGTGCTGGCCCAGCAGCCGCTGCCCGCGGCGGAGGCCCTGCTGCGCCGGGTCGTCACGGTCGGGGCCTCGGTGGTCCGCGAAGGGCTGGAGTTCGGGGTGCTCAACCGCGACCTGGCGGTCGGCGGCCAGCGGCTGGACCTGCGCGGGCTGCGCGGCGACTACACCGACATCCTGCTGCCGCTGTTCGGCGCCTACCAGGCCAGCAACGCTGCGGTCGCGCTGGCCGCCGTCGAGGCGTTCGCCGCCGGCGCGCCGCTGCCCGGGCAGTCGGCTGAGCACGAGGCGGACCGGGCCGACGAAACCGCGGGCTGGCCTGCGGAGGACGAGGATTCCGGGTCCCCGGACCCCGCTGACGCGCACCTGGCTGATCTTGATGACGATAAGCCCGCGGCTGGGCCGGGACGGCCCGCCGCGGACGACGAGCCGCCCGGGGCGCTGGGGCAGGATCTGGTGCGGGAGGGGTTCGCGCAGGTCACATCGCCGGGACGGCTCGAGGTGGTGCGGCGCAGCCCGGTGGTGATCCTGGACGCGGCGCATAATCCGGCGGGCATGGAAGCCGCCATGGAGGCCATCACCGAGGCGTTCACGTTCGCGGCGGTCATCGGGGTGCTGGCGGTCAGCGAGGACAAGGACGTGGCCGGGATCCTCGACCAGATGGAGCCGGTCATCTCCGAGCTGGTGGTGACCCGGAACTCATCGGAGCGGTCCATGGACCCGGACAAGCTGGAGGAGCTGGCCGCGTCGGTGTTCGGGGCGGAGCGGGTGCGGGTGGCCCGGCGGCTGGACGACGCCCTGGAGATGGCGGTCGGCCTGGCCGACGACGCGTCCGGCGAGGAAGGGCTGACCCTGACCGGGGTGCTGGTCACCGGGTCGGTCGTCACCGCCGGGGACGCCCGGGTGCTGCTCGCCCCGGAGCGCGTCGAGGTGGACCGGGCCGACGCGCACCGCGCCGAACAGGATCGGCTGGACCGCGAGGCGCGCGACCGCGAGGAGCGCGAGGACTGGGCCGGCGAGGACCAGGACCGCGAGGCGCGCGAGGAGCGCGAGGACCGCGAGCATCGCGATCCGGAGGAGGCGGCGGGGCAGGAATGAGGGGGCCCAGATGAGACGACTCTGCGCCACCGTGCTGGTGATGGAGGCCATCGTGATCGGCCTGGCCATCCCGGTGGCCATCACCATCGGGCACGCCTCGCCCCGGGCGGCCGGCGTACGCGGGCGGCGCGCTGGCGTTGGCCGCGGTGCTGCTGGCGGGCGTGGTCGGGCGGCCGGGGCTGCAGCTGGCCCTGGTGGCCGGCAGCGTGCTGCAGGTCCTGGTCATCGCGGCCGGGGTCGTGGTCCCGGTCATGTACGTCCTCGGCGTCATCTTCGCCGGGTTCTGGGTCCTGGCTATCTGGATGGGGCGCCGCTGGGAAGCGCCCTGATCGGCGCCCGCCAGATCAGCCGGGTCTCACCGCTCGCCCCGCACTCGGTCGCCACCGTGCCGCCGAGCTGGCGGGCCCGGGCGGACAGGGCCGGCAGGATGGGCCCGTCACCGGCGGGCCGGGCGGCCCACTGGGTGCCGTCGTCGGTGATGGTCAGCGTGACCGCCTCGTGGTCCGCGGCCACAGCCACCGCCACCTGGGTGGCCTGCGCGCAGGTGCCGCTGCGGGCCAGCCCCTCGCGCAGCACCCCCAGCAGCTGCCGGGCGGCCCGCGGGGGCACCGCCGTATCCAGCGGGCCTTCCAGGGTCACCTCGGGCACCACGCCGAGCCACGGGGTCAGCTCGCAGGACACGTCCAGGATGCTGCGCCGCAGTCCGGGGCCAGGTGCCTGGCGCGCCGGGTCGAAGATGGACTGGCGGAGCAGCGTGATCGACTCGTCCAGGTCCTCGACCACCCGGTCGATCCGGCGGGCCGCGTCCGGCCGCCCGCCGAGCAGGCCCATCGTGCCCTGCAGCGACAGGCCCGAGGCGAACAGCCGCTGCACGACCGTGTCGTGCAGGCTGCTGGCGATGCGGTCACGGTCGGCCAGGATGCTCATCTCGCGCAGCCGCTCCTGGATCAGGGCCGTCTGCTGGCGGGACCGGCGGACCCGGGCCCGCAGGCCGTGCCCGGCCACCGCGATCATCGCGGCCAGCGCCGCCCAGGCGATCATCCGGCGGACGAGCACGGCCCCGCTGGGCGTGCCGTCCAGCAGGGAGACCGCCAGCACCACCGTGAGGGCCGCCGCGCTCACGCAGGCCGATTCCCACGGGCGGTGATAGAGCGCGGCCCAGAGGATCGGGCTGAGCAGGATGAGCATGATCCCGGCGTACTCCCCGCCCGCCGCCTGGGTGAGGGGGAACACCGAGGCCGTGTACAGCAGCGGGACGATCACGTCGCACCAGTCCGGGAGCCGGTCCCAGGGCGCCAGCGCGACGAGGGCCGCGGTCACCGCCAGGAGCAGCGCGCTGAGGATCGCGTCCGGGGTCGACACCGGGCCCGGCGGCAGCGCCAGGCTGGCCTCGGCCAGCAGGGCGAGCGCGGCGAACGGGGCGATCCTGCCCAGCAGCCCGTCCCGCCGCAGGGCCGGCCCGGAGGCGTCCGCCAGCAGGTCAGCCGGGCCCGGGCCGCCGGCCAGCAGCTCGGCCGGGCCGGCGGCAGGCGGGGTCAGGCCGGCGGGGCTGGGACCGCCGGGGCGCTTACCAGTCGGGGCTTCACCGTTCATCTGCTTATCGTCAGCTTCTCTAGGGGCGGTGACGCTCCCACGAGCTTGCCTCAGATGGTCATCAAATGTCCAGGTCACAGGCGCGGGGACAACTCTGGCTGAACGGACCGTCAGGCAGCCGGGGAGGTGCGCCGCCGCCGTCCGGGCAGTTACGTTAGATTCGGCGGCTACGCCCGCGTTTGGGTCGGGCGTGCTGGCGTGACGGGGGCTGGGCCGGGTGTCCGCGTGTGTCGCGGACCCCTGGCCGGTGCTGCGGCAACGGTAGTATCTGGCCGCGGCGGGATTGCCCTCGATCACTCCGGGATCGGCACCGTTGCCACCGGCCAAGAGGAGCAAAGCAGTGAGTGAACGTACCCTTGTCCTAATCAAGCCCGATGCGGTCCGGCGCGGGCTGATCGGGGAAGTCCTGTCCCGGATTGAGCGCAAGGGACTGCAGATCGCGGCGATGGATATGCGCGTCATCACGGCGGAAACGGCCGAGGCGCACTACGCCGAGCACGTGGGCAAGCCCTTCTTCCCGTCGCTGATCGTGTTCATCACGTCCGGACCGCTGGTTGCGCTGGTCGTGCGGGGTCCCCGGGCCGTCGAGGCCTTCCGCGGACTGGCCGGCGCGACCGACCCGGTGCAGGCGAACGCGGGCACTATCCGCGGTGATCACGCGTTGGATGTTCAGCAGAACATGGTGCACGGATCCGACTCGCTGGACTCCGCCGAACGGGAAATCAAGATCTTCTTTCCTGACCTCGTTTAGGCGGGCTGGCGCTGGTCGATGAAGGACAAAGAGCGGCTCGGGCCCGGCAGGGCGTGAGCCGCGGCAATAAGACCACAGATCATCCAGCAGACCCTTTTTGGAAGGTTCTCGTTCCTGATGAGCAACGCGCTGGCGTTTCTGGGCCGTGACATGGCGGTCGATCTGGGCACTGCGAACACCCTGGTGTACGTCCGGGGCCGCGGCATCGTGCTCAACGAACCCTCCGTGGTGGCGCTGAATACCAACACGGGCGCGATCGTCGCCGTCGGGGTCGAGGCGAAACGGATGATCGGGCGGACGCCCGGCAACATCGTGGCCGTGCGTCCGCTCAAGGACGGCGTCATCGCCGACTTCGACGTGACCGAGCGGATGCTGCGCTACTTCATCCAGAAGGTGCACCGGCGCCGGCACCTGGCCAAGCCGCGGGTCGTCGTGGCCGTGCCCAGCGGCATCACCGGGGTCGAGCAGAGCGCGGTCAAGGAGGCCGGCCACCAGGCCGGCGCCCGCCGGGTCTACATCATCGAGGAGCCGATGGCCGCGGCGATCGGGGCCGGCCTCCCGGTCAACGAGCCCACCGGGAACATGGTGGTGGACATCGGCGGGGGCACCACCGAGGTCGCCGTGATCTCGCTGGGCGGGATCGTCACCTCCCAGTCGATCCGGGTCGCCGGGGACGAGCTGGACCAGGCGATCATCACGTTCGGCAAGAAGGAGTACTCGCTCATGCTCGGCGACCGCACCGCCGAGGAGATCAAGATGGCGCTCGGCTCGGCCTACCCGTCGGCGGACGAGCCGCACGCCGAGATCCGCGGCCGTGACCTGGTCAGCGGGCTGCCCAAGACGATCGTGATCTCCGCGGAGGAAATCCGCCGGGCCATCGAGGAGCCGGTCGCGCTGATCGTGGACACGGTCAAGACCACCCTGGACAAGTGCCCGCCGGAGCTGGCCGGCGACGTGATGGACCGGGGCATCGCGCTGACCGGCGGCGGGGCGCTGCTGCGCGGGCTGTCGGACCGGCTGCGCGAGGAAACGGGCATGCCGGTGCATGTGGCGGACAACCCGCTGGATTCGGTGGTGCTGGGCACCGGCAAGTGCGTGGAAGATTTCGACACCCTGCGCCAGGTTCTGGTCCCGGAGTCCCGCCGCTGACCTCGAAGAGGGCAGTATGGGGAGCCGCGGCAGCGGCAGTTGACAGGGCTAGCTAACCGGGCTAGCTAACCGGGGCATGGCCGGCGGCTTGACGAGGAGACCTGGTGCACGACACCCGGCGAACCCGCATCGTTCTGGGGGTGCTGGTGGTGGCGGCGCTTGCGCTGATCACCATCAACTACCAGGGCGGCGCGGGTGCGCCGCTCGGTGGCCTGCGCTCGGTGGGCGGCAGCGTGTTCGGCTCGGTGGAAAGTGCCGCCAGCTTCGTCACCAGGCCGGTGGCCTCGTTCGCTGACGGGCTGACCGGCTCGGGCTCGCAAAGCAAGATCGACGCTCTCCAACGGCAGGTGGTTGATCTCCGCGCCCAGCTGAACCGGCAGCAGCTCAGCAGGTACGAGGCGGGCCAGCTCGAGCCAGCTGCTCGCAGCTGGCCGGCCGGGGCAGGTACCGGATCGTGACCGCGAGCGTGATCGCGGCCGGCGCGGCCTACGACGACTCGGTCACTATCGACGCCGGGCGGGTGGACGGCATCAAGCCCGACGAGACCGTGCTGAACGGGCAGGGCCTGGTCGGCACCGTCACCTCGGCCAGCGCGACCACGTCCACCGTGCTGCTCGCCACCGACGCCAGCGTGACCGTCGGGGTCCGGCTGGCGGGCACCGGGCAGATCGGCGTGGTGAGCGGGACCGGCAAGAGCATGACCGGCAGCGGGCTGCTCCGGCTCCAGGTCTTCGACGTCAACGCGGTCCTGCACGCGGGCCAGGAACTGGTCACGTTCGGCTCGGCGGGCGGCCGCCCCTACGTGCCCGGGGTGCCGGTGGGGGTGATCACCAAGCTGGAGGGCACCAGCAGCTCGCTGACCAAGGAGGCGCTGGTCCGCCCGTTCGCCAGCGACACGGCGCTGGGCGTGGTCGGCGTCGTGGTCGTCGCGCCGCGGACCGACCCCAGATTCTCGGTGCTGCCGCCCCGGCCGACCCCGTCCGCCACCGCCCCGGCGGCGGCCTCCCCGGGCGCCAGCCGCACGCCGTCCCCCGGGACCACCGCCACGCCCACGCCCAGTGCCACCGGATCGGGGCACTGACGTGCGGCGCATCGCGTTCTCGGCCGCGCTGCTGCTGCTCGCGACCCTGATCCAGGTGACCGTGCTGGACAACCTCCGCCTGCCTTTCGCGGCCGGGCCCGACCTGGTGCTGGTCGTGGTGGTCGCGCTCGCGCTGACCGGCGGCCCGGTGGAAGGCATGCTGGGCGGGTTCTGCGCCGGGCTGGCCCTGGATGTGGCGCCGCCCGCCACCCACCTGGTGGGCCAGTACGCGCTGGTGTTCTGCCTGGTCGGGTACGCCGCCGGACGGGTGGGCGGCCATCTGGACGATTCCGCCTGGGTGCCGATCGGCGTGGTGGCCATCGGGTCCGCCGCCGGGGAACTGCTCTTCGCGCTGACCGGGATGATGTTCGGGAACCCGGACATCACCTGGTCCGCGGTCGGCCAGGTGCTGCCCGCCTCCGTCGTCTACGACGTGCTGCTCAGCCCGTTCGTGCTCTACGCCGTGATCCGGGCCCGGGCCCTGGCCGCCCCGGCGCTGGCCACGCCGGGCCTGGCCAGCTTTCCCGGCGGGTCGGCCCGGGCCAGGATGGCGGGCCGCCCGCTGGGCGTGCCCGGCCTCGCGGGCGCGGCGGCCCTGTTCTCCGGCTCCGGCGCGGTGCTGCGCGACAGCAGGACCGGGCGTCCCCCGAGGCTGAAAGCCCGCGTCCTGCGGGCCGGGTCGAACCAGGGGGGCTCGGCCAGCGAGACGCGGCCCGCCCCGGCCCGGCCGTCCCGGCCGATCCACCTGAAGTTCAGCGGCGGCGGCTCGGCCCTGACCGGCGCCGCGGGCGCCGCCGGGCGGAGGCAGCCGTCCCGGCCGGTGAACCTGCACCTGGGCACGAGACACCGGCCCCGCCCGAACCAGGGGGGCAGGCCAGGCACGCGTCCGCAGGGCGGCGGGATGCCCGCGAAGGCCTTCAGCCAGAACCGGGGGAGCAGGCCAGGCGGAACGCGGACGCAGGGCAGCTGGCAGCGCGGCGGCGGGATGCCCGCGAAGGCTTTCAGCCGGGGCGGCGGCGCCCTGGGCGACGGCTCGGGCGGCCGGGCGCTCCGCCCGTCCCGCGGGCCGCGGCTGCGCGGCAAGATCATGCCGGGCGGATCGTCCAGCAGTGCCCGGGCGGCCGCCCTGCGCATGGGCCGCCGTCCCGCCCGGCCGGTGCACCTGAGGCTGGGCGCCGGCCGGCGACGCGACGGCGCCATCGGCGGCTCGGTCCTCGGCCGGCGGGCCCGGGGCGGCGGGCTGCGCGCCGGGAAGCTGCACACCCCCCGGTTCCGCGGGACCAGGTCGGGCGCCCTGAGCGGCCGCCGGGCCCCGGCCAGCGCCCTGAGCGGCCGCCGCGCGTTCGGCCGCCGCCGGTCGCTGTGGCGGATTTTCGGCAAGCGGTCAGGAGGGCTTTCTCGATGATCCCGGCGTCACGGCGGCGCCTGATCGTGCTCTACGCGATCGTGGCCGCGCTGCTGATCTCCCTCGGCGGGCGGCTGTGGTACCTGCAGGTCATGAACGGCCACAGCTACGTGCAGCTGGCCGCCCAGGACCAGACGCAGACGGTGATCACGCCTGCCGTCCGCGGCCAGATCCTCGACGACGCGGGCCTGCCCCTGGTGGACAACGCCAGCTCCCTGGTGGTCACGGTGAACATGATGAACCTGGCCACCCAGAGCGACGGCGGCGCCGCGGTGCTGCGCAGGCTGGCCCACCTGCTCGGCATGTCCGACAAGCTGATGACCGAGAAAGTCCGGCTGTGCAACGCCCAGGTCTCCCAGCCGTGCTGGCCCGGCTCGCCGTACCAGCCCGTCCCGGTGGCTGACCATGTCCCGGACTCGATCGCGGTCCAGATCATGCAGGACCACGCCAGCTACCCCGGGGTGAGCGCCGGGGTGAACCCGGTGGCCCGGTACCCGCAGCCCAACGGGGCGAACCCGGCCCAGGTCCTCGGCTACCTCGGCCCGATCACCGCCCAGCAGATGAAGCAGCAGCACCTGCCCACCACCGGCTTCGCCGGCGTCGACCTGGTCGGCCAGGCGGGCCTGGAAGCGCAGTACAACCAGGACCTGCAGGGCACCCCGGGCCAGCAGGTGCTGTCGGTGAACAACGCCGGCCAGCAGCTCGGGGTGGTCCGCGCCACCGCGCCCAAGACCGGGAACGACCTGGTCACCAGCATCAACGCCCGGCTCCAGGGTGACGTGCAGACCGTGCTGGCCAACACGATCCGCAAGGCCCAGCAGACCGGCAGCCCGAAGGCCACGACCGGCGCGGCGATCGTGATGACCACTAGCGGCCGGGTGGTCGCCATGGCCAGCGAGCCCTCGTATAACCCCAGCGTGTGGAACGGCGGCATCTCCGAGAGGCAGTACCGGCAGCTGATCAACGGGAACAAGCCGATCCTGAACCGGGTCACCCAGGGCGAGTACGCGCCCGGCTCGACGTTCAAGGTGACCTCCACCGCGGCCGCGGTCAAGGCCGGGTACAGCCTGGCCGGCACCTACAACTGCCCGGCCTCGTACAACATCGGCGGCCGGTCCTTCCTCAACGACGGCCAGAAGAGCCTCGGCCAGATGAGCCTGCACGAGGCCCTGGTCATCTCCTGCGACACGGTCTTCTACGAGCTGGCCTACGGCATCTACCAGCACGACCACCCCAAGGACAACGTCGTCACCAGCCCGAAGGCCCCGATCCAGGAAATGCAGAAAATGGAGCTGGGCTGGGGATTCGGGAAGGCGCCCGGGATCGACCTGCCCGAGCAGGGCGCGGGCAGCATCCCGACCCGGGAATGGCTGTACTACCTCTGGAAAGGCAACGCGCATACCGGCCAGGACTGGTGCAAGTACGGCCGGGCGAACGGGTCGTACGTGCAGCAGATCGAGTACCAGGACTGCCACTACGGCAACGTCTGGGAGCCGGGCGAGGCGGCGATCGCGGCCATCGGGCAGGGCTACGTCGCGGTGACCCCGCTCCAGCTCGCCGACGCCTACGCCGCCCTGGCCAACGGCGGCAAGCTGTACAGCCCCCGGATCGGCGAGGCGGTCATCAGCCCGTCCGGCCAGCTGGTCAAGAAGATCAGGCCCAGGCTGATCCGGCGGCTGCCGGTGGCCGGGAGCACCCTGGCCTACATCCGCAGCGCGCTGGCCGGGGTGACCACCGGCGCGGGCACGGCGGCCAGCGCGTTCGGCGGCTTCCCGCGGAACCAGGTCTGCGTGGCGGGCAAGACGGGTACGGCTGAAGTGTTCAACAGCTCGGTAACGTCGGTGTTCGCCTCGTTCGCGCCCTGCAGCAACCCGAAGTACGTGGTGGTGGTCATGATCCCGAACTCCAACTACGGAGCTGAGGTGGCCGCGCCCGCTGTCCGCCAGATCTACGACGACATCTACGGCCTGGAGGGGCACAAGGCGGCGCTGCCGGGCGGCAACCTGCCGCACGGGCTGCCGGCGATCCACCCGAGCGGCACTATCACCGCCCCGGCGGGCTACGGGGGCTCCTGATGAGCCTCGGCACCAGGGACTACACGTCCCCCCGCAGCCCCAGCTTCGGCCAGAAGCGCCGGCCGCTGCTGCTCCGGGCGGTCGCCAAGGACTCGCCGCTGCGCCGGTACGACTGGATCCTGCTGGCCGCGGTGGTCGCGCTCAGCCTGATCGGCACGCTGCTGGTCTACTCGGCCACCCAGCCCAGCGCGGACCCGCGCAGCTACCTGATCAAGCAGCTGATCAACGTCGCGCTCGGCGTGATCCTGATGGTCGTGGTGAGCCTGCTGGACTACCGGCAGATCCGGCTGCTCGCCCCGTTCGTCTACGTGGCCTCCGTGCTGGGCCTGCTGGCGGTGCTCACCCCGCTGGGCACCAGCGTGAGCGGGGCCAAGGCCTGGATCAACCTGCCCGCGGGCTTCCAGGTGGAGCCCTCGGAGTTCGCCAAGATCGGGCTCATCCTGGTCATCGCCGTCGTCTTCGGTGAGCTGCGGGACGGCGGCCGGGTCCCCGGCCCGAAGCACGCCGCCGGGGTGCTCGTGCTCGCGCTGATCCCGGTGGTGCTGGTGGAACGTGAGCCGGCCCTCGGCGTGATCATCCTGCTGCTGCTGATCACGGCGGGCATGATCGCGCTGTCCGGCCTGAAGCTGCGCTGGGTGGCCGGGCATGGCGGCGGCCGGGGCGCTCGCGGTGGTGGCCGTGTTCAAGCTGCACCTGCTGCGCAGCTACCAGCTGGACCGGCTGACCTCGTTCCTGCATCCCGGGGCGGACCCGAGCGGGACCGGGTACGAGACGATCCACTCCAAGATCATGATCGGCTCCGGGAAGATGCTCGGCACCGGCCTGCTGCACGGCCCGCTGGTCACCGCGAGTTTCGTGCCCAACCAGCAGACCGACTTCATCTTCAGCGTGGCCGGCGAGGAAGTGGGCTTTGCCGGCTGCGCGGTGATCATCGTCCTGCTGGCCGTGGTGATCTTCCGCGCGCTGCGCATCGCCACCCGGGCTGACGATCAGTTCGGCCTGCTGGTCGCGTCCGGCATCGCGCTCTGGTTCGGGCTGCAGGCGTTCATCAACATCGGCATGACCATCGGCATCATGCCGGTGACCGGCCTCCCGCTGCCGTTCGTGTCCTACGGGGGATCCGCCATGTTCGCGGACATGATCGCGATAGGCGTGCTCCAGTCCGTGCACCGGCGACATCCGGTGTTCGGCTAAACGTAAGCTGTCAGGATGCCTGTGGAATCGGTCTACCCACGCCTGGAGGCCCTGCTGCCCCAGGTGCGCAAGCCGATCCAGTACATCGGCGGCGAGCTGAACTCCGTGGTCGGTGACTGGGACGCGGCGGAGGTCCGCTGGGCGCTGATGTACCCGGACGCCTACGAGGTCGGCGTGCCCAACCAGGGCGTCCAGATCCTGTACGAGGTGCTGAACGAGCGGGAAGGCGTGCTCGCCGAGCGCACCTACAGCATCTGGCCGGACCTGGAAGCGCTGATGCGCGAGCACGGGATCCCGCAGTTCACCGTGGACGGGCACCGCCCGGTGGCCGCCTTCGACGTGCTGGGCGTGAGCTTCGCCACCGAACTGTGCTACACGAACCTGCTGTCCGCCCTCGACCTGGCCGGCATCCCGCTCTCGGCCGCCGACCGGGACGAGCGGCATCCGCTGGTGCTGGCCGGCGGGCACGCCGCGTTCAACCCGGAGCCGGTCGCGGAGTTCCTGGACGGCGCGGTGCTCGGCGACGGCGAGCAGGCCGTGCTGGCCATCACGGCGCTGATCAAGGAGTGGAAGCGGGCCGGGCAGCCCGGCGGCCGGGACGGCCTGCTGCTCCGGCTGGCCACCGAGGCCGGGGTCTACGTGCCCCGCTTCTACGACGTGGACTACCTGCCGGACGGGCGGATCAGGCGGGTCGCGCCGAACCGCAGCGGGGTCCCGTTCAGCATCCCCAAGCACACCGTGATGGACCTGGACGAGTGGCCGTACCCGCGCAAGCCGCTGGTTCCCGTGGCTGAGTCCGTGCACGAGCGGTTCAGCGTGGAGATCTTCCGCGGCTGCACCCGGGGCTGCCGGTTCTGCCAGGCCGGGATGATCACCCGGCCGGTGCGCGAGCGCAGCGTGACCACGGTCGGCGACATGGTCGAGTGCGGGCTGGCCGAGAGCGGCTTCAGCGAGGTCGGCCTGCTCTCCCTGTCCAGCGCCGACCACAGCGAGATCAACGAGATCGTCACCGGGCTGGCCGACCGGTACGAGGGCACCGCGACCGGGCTCTCCCTCCCCTCCACCCGGGTCGACGCGTTCAACGTGACCCTGGCCAACGAGCTGAGCCGGAACGGCAAGCGGTCCGGGCTGACCTTCGCCCCCGAGGGCGGCTCGGAGCGGATCCGCAAGGTGATCAACAAGATGGTCACCGAGGACGACCTGATCCGCACGGTCAGCACCGCCTACGCCAACGGCTGGCGGCAGGTCAAGCTCTACTTCATGTGCGGCCTGCCCACCGAGACGGACGAGGACGTGCTCGCCATCGCGGACCTGGCCCGCCGGGTGATCCAGGCCGGGCGGGAGGCGAGCGGGCGCAAGGACATCCGGTGCACCGTGTCCATCGGCGGTTTCGTGCCCAAGCCGCACACCCCGTTCCAGTGGGCGGCCCAGTGTGACCACGAGACCGTGCACGACCGGCTGCGCCAGCTCGGCGCGGCCCTGCGGGCGGACCGCACGTACGGGCGCTCGGTGGGCTTCCGCTACCACGACGGCGAGCCGTCCATCATCGAGGGCCTGCTGTCCCGGGGCGACCGCCGGGTAGCCAAGGTGATCAGGGCGGCCTGGCAGGCCGGGGCCCGGTTCGACGGGTGGAGCGAGTACTTCTCGTTCGAGCGCTGGATGCACAGCGCGGAGCAGGCCCTGGCGGACGAGCCGGTGGACGTCGCCTGGTACACGACGCGGGAACGCGAGTACAGCGAGGTCCTGCCCTGGGATCACCTGGACGCCGGCCTGGACCGCGACTGGCTGTGGGCGGACTGGCAGGACGCCGTCGACCCCGCCGGGGCCGCGGAGGTCGAAGACTGCCGCTGGACCCCCTGCTATGACTGCGGCGTGTGCCCGACCATGGGCACCGAGATCCAGACCGGTCCCACCGGGCGGACGCTGCTGCCGCTGTCGGTGGCCAGCAGCGGCGCGGGGGGCGTTGGCTAGATGCCAGCCCCCGGTTCCCGCCCCCGCAGGCCATCCGACGGCCCGACACGCACCTCTGAGCAGCCACCCGTCGTCCAGCGGCTTATCGTCCGGTACGCTAAAAGAAGCAGGATGCGATTCGCCAGTCACAGAGATATTGCGCGGGCGGTGGAGCGCGGAGTACGCCGGGCACGGCTGCCCATCGCGTACTCGGCGGGATTTACCCCCCACCCGAAGATCTCTTACGCTGGCGCGGCCCCGACGGGGACGGCGAGTGAGGCTGAGTACCTGGAGCTTTCGCTGACGGCAACATGCGTCGTCACGGAGGTACGGGACCAGCTCGATGCGGCCCTGCCGGACGGGATTGATGTGATAGACGTGACCGAGGAAGCCAGTTCCCTGGGCGCCCTGACGTTCGAGGCGTCCCAGTGGGAAGTGGCCCTCCCCGGGGTCGGGCGAGATGAGGCTGCTGCGGCGGCTGAGGCGTTCCTCGCCCAGGACAGCGTGGAAGTTGAGCGCCTGACCAGCAAGGGAATGCGGCGCATGGATGCTCGCGCCGCAGTGGTCTCGATCCAGGCCGACTGGCGGCCCGCTGATGAGCGGAACGCCGGGTATGCGATACTTCGAATGGTTGTTCGGCACCTGACACCTGCCGTGCGGCCCGATGACATCCTGACTGCACTTCGCCGTGTGGCTGGGCTGGTGCCTTCGTCACCGCCAGTGGTGACCCGGCTGGTCCAAGGACCGCTGGTGGCAGTAGCCGCCGGAGCCGACCCGGCCGGGCAGCACGTGCCCGCCGGGCCTGCCGAGGATTGGGCGTCCCCTGTGACGGCATCCCCGTCGCCCGGGGTAACGCCGCTCGGGTCCCAGTCAGCTGGACCGAGCGCGGCGCAGGAACATGTAAAGACAACGCGCCTGGGAGCGCGGTCGGCCACGCTGGCCGACCCGGTCCCCGCGAGCGCGTACGACCAGCTCCCGCGCGGCGCGGGGGGTTCCACGCGAACCCACGCGCCCGGGAGCCTGACGGGAGATAGCCCGGATGCTCGAAACCGAGCTCAACGATTCACAGCAGAACGAGACAGCGCGCGACAGTGACAGCGACGGAGGTGCGTCGCCGTCCGGTCTAACCGGGACGGCTAGCGCAGGCGACGCAGGCGGCGGCGAGTCCGCCGGCGGCGAGCCGGCGGCCACCCCGCGCCGCACGCGCAGGCCCCGCCGGGCCGCGACCCGGGCGGCGGGCCCGCCGTCCGACGATGTGCCCCCGCCGCCTCCGGCGGGCACGGTGCCGGTGAGCCGCACCTGCAGCGCGTGCCAGCACTGTGCCTGCGAGCACTGCGCCTGCCAGCACTGCGCCTGCCAGCACCGGGCCGGCGGTGAGCGCGCCCATCGCGCCCGCCCCGGCGGTGGCCTCCTCACCCGCGGCCACCCCGATGGTGGCTCCGGCCACCCCCGTGGTGGCTGCGGGCACCCCCGTGGTGCCTGCGGCGCCCGGCGGCCCCAGTGGGTCCGGGTCAGTGCCGCAGGCCACGTTCCAGCCGCCGCCGGTCATCTTCCAGCCGCCGGCCGCCGACGCGCCAGCCGCCGACCGCGGCCGGGTCCGGGACGAGCCCGCCACCGAGGACGCCGGGCCGGACGATCCGTCCGGTGACGGCGCCTCCGAAGGATCATCGCGGCGGCGCCGCCGCCGCGGCGGCCGGTCCCGGGGGCATGACGCCGACGGCGAGACCCCCGGCGAGGACACCGAGGACGGCGAGCCGGCCCCGGCGCGGGGCGGGCGCGAGCCCGCCGAGCGCGGCGGCAAGTCCGGCGAGGCCGCGCACGGTGACGGCCAGGCCGGCCAGGGCAAGCAGGGCCAGGGCAAGCAGGCCGAGGGCAAGCAGGCCCGGGGTAAGAAGGCCGAAGGCAAGCCGGGCGGCCCCGAGGAGCCCGCCGACTCCGCGGACGAGGACGAGGACGGCGAGGACGGCGCGGGCACCAGGCGGCGCCGGCGCCGCCGTCGCCGCGGCTCGGCATCCGATGGGGAGCCCTCCGCCGACGATCCGCCGAACACCGTGGTGCACGTCCGGGTGCCGCGCCCGCAGAGCTCTGACGAGCCCGTGTCGGTCAGCGACGTCCGTTCGGTGCGCGGCTCGACCCGCCTGGAGGCCAAGCGCCAGCGCCGGCGCGAGGGCCGCGAGTCCGGGCGGCGGCGCCCGCCGGTCATCACCGAGGCCGAGTTCCTGGCCCGCCGGGAGGCCGTGGACCGCGTCATGGTCGTCCGGCAGCAGAATGACCGGACCCAGATCGCCGTGCTCGAGGACGGCGTGCTCGTCGAGCACTACGTGGACCGGGCCACGCACCAGTCCATGGTCGGCAACGTGTACCTGGGCAAGGTGCAGAACGTGCTGCCCTCCATGGAGGCGGCCTTCGTGGACGTGGGCAAGGGCCGCAACGCCGTGCTCTACGCGGGCGAGGTGAACTTCGACGCCAGCGGGCTGGAGGGCGACTCCAAGCGGATCGAGTCCGCGCTCAAGTCCGGCCAGTCCGTCCTGGTCCAGGTGACCAAGGACCCGGTCGGGCACAAGGGCGCGCGGCTGACCAGCCAGGTGAGCCTGCCCGGCCGCTACCTGGTCTACGTCCCGGGCGGCTCCATGATGGGCATCAGCCGCAAGCTCCCGGACAAGGAGCGCACCCGGCTGAAGCAGATCCTCAAGCAGGTCATGCCGGACGGCGCGGGCGTGATCGTGCGCACCGCCGCGGAAGGCGCGACCGAGGAAGAACTGTCCCGCGACGTGGCCCGGCTGGCCGCGCAGTGGGAAGCCATCGAGCAGAAGTCCAAGACGGCCAACGCGCCCGAGCTGCTCTACAGCGAGCCTGACCTCACCATCCGCGTGGTCCGCGACATCTTCAACGAGGACTTCGCGTCCCTGGTGGTGGCCGGCGACGAAGGCTGGGACCTGGTCCACGAGTACGTCCAGTACGTGGCCCCGCACCTGGCGGAGCGGCTCACCCACTGGGCGGATGACGACGAGGACGCGTTCGCCCGGTACCGGATCGACGAGCAGCTGGCCAAGGCGCTGGAGCGCAAGGTGTGGCTGCCCAGCGGCGGTTCCCTCGTCATCGACAACACCGAGGCGATGACGGTCGTTGACGTCAACACCGGGAAGTTCACCGGGCAGGGCGGCAACCTGGAAGAGACCGTCACCCGGAACAACCTCGAGGCGGCCGAGGAGATCGTCCGGCAGCTCCGGCTGCGGGACGTCGGCGGCATCATCGTGATCGACTTCATCGACATGGTCCTGGAGAGCAACCGGGAGCTGGTGCTGCGCCGGATGCTGGAATGCCTGGCCCGGGACCGCACCAAGCACCAGGTCGCCGAGGTCACCTCGCTCGGCCTGGTCCAGATGACCCGTAAGCGGGTCGGGGCCGGGCTGCTGGAGGCGTTCTCGGAGCCGTGCGACTGCTGCAACGGCCGGGGCCGGATCATCTCCCTCGACCTCACCGAGCCCGCCGCCGCCCCGGGCCAGCGGAACCGCTCCGGCGGTGACGACGGGCGCCAGGGTGGCGGAGGCCGCCAGGACCGGAACGGCCGCGCGGACCGCAACGGCCGGGGTGACAAGAACGGCCAGGACAAGAGCGGGCCGGACAAGAACGGCCAGGACCGAAGCGGCCAGGACCGAGCAGCCAGGACGCGAGCGGCGACCGGAACGGCCGCCAGGACCGCAACGGCCACCAGGACCGGGCCGCGGACGAAGGCGTGGCCGCGGCTCCGGACGGCGGCGCGCCGGAGGCCAGCGAGCCGGCAGGCCGCCGCGGTGCTCGTCGGCGGGCCCGGGGAGCGCCAGGGCGGCCGCCGCCGGCGGCGCTCCGCGACCCGCCCCCAGGGGGCGCCCGACGCCGAGCTGCTGACCGGCACTGGGGCCGTGACCAGCCCGGATACCGTGCCCACCACCGGCACCAGTACCGAGGCCGTGGCCACCGCGGAGACTGTGCCCGCCACGGACTCTGGGCCCGGCACCGAGACTGTGCCTGGCACCGGGACTGTGGCCAGCACGGAGACTGGGCCTGGCACCGAGACTGTGGCCAGCCACGGAGACTGTGCCCGGCACGGACTCTGGGCCCAGCACCGAGGCCGTGGCCAGCACCGAGGCCGTGCCCACCACGGAGGATGTGGCCCCGGCCCCCGAGGCCGGCCCGGAGGGCGAGGCCCTGACGGCCGCGGAGGCAGCCCCGGCTGTGTCCTCGTGGCCCGCGGATGACGCCCCAGCCGCCGCGGAAGCCCCGCCGGCCGTCAGCCCGGCGCCAGGCTGGGATGCCGCATCGGCCACAGATCCCGCGCCCGCCTGGGACTCCGCGCCAGCCCCGGACCCGGCGCCAGCCTGGGACTCCGCACCAGCCTGGGACTCCGCGCCAGCCCCGGGCACCGCGCCAGCCCCGGACCCGGCCCCTGAGGCCGGCCGACCGGCGAAAGCCCGGCCGGCGAGAGCCCGGCCGCCGCGGACGGGGACACCCGTCCTGCCGGCGACGGCCCGGCCCCCGAAGACGGGGGCAGCCCCCCTGCGGACGAGGGCCCGGCCACCACGGACGAGGAGCACCCGCCTTTCTGATAACCTGAGTGGTCGGTGCACATAGCGGTTCGGGGTCTCACGGCCCCACGCTCCGTGTGCGAGGCAGGCCCCCGTCCGAGGCCGCCCAGTGCAGGCGCTAGTCACGTACTAGCCCGTGCAGCGGGTGGGCCGGTGGGTCCGAGCCAGGCAGAAACCCGGACCAGGCCATGCGGCCTGGCCCGCCCTGACGAGAGAGCGGCCCAGGCCGCATGAGGCCGCGGCCTAGCCGCGAAGGCAGAGAGCGAGTTCTCGGTGTACGCGATCGTGCGCTGCGGTGGCAGGCAGGAGAAAGCGGCGGTGGACGACGTACTCACCGTCGACACGCTGGCTGGTGACGTCGGTTCCAGCGTGACGCTGACCGCGTTGCTCGTCGTCGATGACGGCAAGGTCATCAGCGACGCAGCCGAGCTTGACGGCTACAAGGTCACGGCGGAGATCCTGGGCCCGGTCGCCGGCCCCAAGATCAACATGATCCAGTACAAGAACAAGACCGGGTACCGGCGTCGTCTGGGTCACCGCCAGCACTACACCCAGCTGAAGATCACCGGAATCAGCGCCGCGAAGAGCAGTGCCGGGAAGAAGAGGAGCTGAGCTGACGTGGCACACAAGAAGGGCGCGTCGTCCAGCCGGAACGGCCGTGACTCCGCGGCGCAGCGGCTCGGCGTGAAGCGTTTCGGCGGGCAGCAGGTCAACGCGGGCGAGATCATCGTGCGCCAGCGCGGTACGCACTTCCACCCCGGGCCCGGTGTGGGCCGCGGCGGTGACGACACCCTGTTCGCGCTGGTCGCGGGCAAGGTCACGTTCGGCAGCGTGCGCCGCCGCCGTGCGGTGAGCGTGATCGCGGCCGGGCCGGGTGACTCCCCGGCGGCGGAATAAGGTCCGCCCGGGAGCGATTCACCAGACGTAGGCATCAGGCAGGGGCGGACCGGTGGCGGTCCGCCCCTGATGCATGTGAGCGGCACGACCCGGCCCCGCGAGCGGGCCGTTAGAGAAGAAGAATCCGGAAGGAGGGGCAGTGGCAGAGTTCGCGGATCGGGCGGTCCTGCGCATCAAGGCAGGTAACGGCGGGCACGGCTGCGCCTCGGTGCACCGGGAGAAGTTCAAGCCGCTGGGCGGCCCGGACGGGGGCAACGGCGGCCGCGGCGGCGACGTGATCCTCGAGGTCCATCCCAGCGTGGCCACCCTGCTCGACCTCCACCGCCGCCCGGTCCGCAAGGCCGGCAACGGCACCCAGGGGTCCGGGTCCAACCGGAACGGCGCGGCCGGTGAGGACCTGGTCGTCCGGGTCCCGAACGGGACCGTGGTCAGCACCGAGGACGGCGAGGTCCTGGCCGACCTGATCGGGGCCGGGACCCGGTTCGTGGCCGCCGAGGGCGGCCACGGCGGGCTGGGCAACGCGGCGCTGGCCTCGATGAAGCGCAAGGCCCCCGGGTTCGCGCTGCGCGGCGAGCCGGGCGCGGAGTGCTCCCTGGTTCTCCAGCTCAAGACGGTGGCCGACGCGGGCCTGGTCGGTTTCCCCAACGCCGGCAAATCCTCGCTGATCGGCGCGCTGTCCGCGGCCAAGCCCAAGGTCGGCGACTACCCGTTCACCACGCTGACCCCGCACCTGGGCGTGGTGGAGGCGGGCGACGTCCAGTTCGTGGCGGCGGACGTGCCCGGCCTGATCCCCGGGGCCAGCCAGGGCAAGGGCCTGGGCCTGGAGTTCCTCCGGCACGTGGAGCGCTGCGCGGTGCTGGTGCACGTGCTGGACTGCACCGCCCCGGAGACCAGCGGGGACCCGGGCCGGAACCCGGTCGCCGACTTCGACGTGATCGAGGCCGAACTCGACGCCTACCAGGATGTGACCGGCGCGGACCTGCGGGACCGGCCCCGGATCGTGGTGCTGAACAAGATCGACGTGCCTGCCGCCCGGGAGGTCGCCGAGCAGGCCGAGCCGGTGCTGGCCGCCCGCGGGCTGACCGTGTGCCAGGTGTCCGCGGCCACCAGGGAAGGCGTCCGCGAGCTGGCGTTCGCGCTGGCCGCGGTGGTCGCCGAGGTCCGCGCGGCGGCCCCGGTCGAGGAACCGACCCGGCGGGTGATCCGGCCGCGGCCCGCCGCGGGCCCGGAGTTCGAGATCGAGCGGGCCGGGGAGAACTCGTTCCTGGTCCGGGGGGACAAGCCGTGGCGCTGGGTCCAGCAGACCGACTTCGCCAACGAGGAGGCCGTCGGCTACCTGGCCGACCGCCTGGCCAAGCTGGGCGTGGAGCAGGCCCTGGCCGAGGCGGGCGCCGAGGACGGGGCCGAGGTGATGATCGGCAACGGGGACGAGGCCGTGGTCTTCGACTGGGACCCGGACATCCCCGCGGGGCCAGGGTGGCCACGGCCCGCGCGGCACCGACCGCCGCCTCGCCCCGTGAGTCCTTCTGGGGACCCGGCCCGGGTTCCGGGGCCGGGCCGGGTCCCCAGGAGTTCGTGATCAGACGATTGGTGTCGCTATAACGACACCAATCGTCTGATCACGAAGGCCGGGCACAGTGGGCGCGGGGCTGGTGAGGTTTATGTGATCTGTGGGGCTGGAGGGGTGGCGTGGCGAGGCTGGGCGACCGGGCTGCGGCGGACGGTCATGCGCACCGGGCGGGGATCGCGGACGCCAGCCCGGTGGTGGTCAAGGTCGGGCTCCTCGTCGCTGACCACGGCGCGGGGCGGGATCGACGAGGACCGGATCGCGGCCCTGGCCGACGCCCTCGCCGGCGCGGGCGCACGGCGGCAGCCAGGTGGTGCTGGTCTCCTCCGGCGCCATCGCGGCCGGGCTGGCCCCGCTGGGGCTGCCGCGCCGGCCCCGTGACCTGGCCACCCAGCAGGCCGCCGCGAGCGTGGGCCAGGGCCTGCTGGTCGCCCGGTACACCGCGGCGTTCGGCCGGCACGGGGTCCGCACCGGCCAGGTGCTGCTGAGCGCCGATGACCTGATGCGCCGCGCGCACTACCGCAACGCGCAGCGCACGCTGAGCCGGCTGCTCGAACTGGGGATCCTGCCCATCGTCAACGAGAACGACACGGTGGCCACGGACGAGATCCGGTTCGGCGACAACGACCGGCTGGCCGCGCTCGTCGCGCACGTGGTCCGGGCCGGGGCGCTGATCCTGCTGTCCGACGTGGACGCGCTGTACGACGCCGACCCGCGGCAGCCCGGCGCCCGGCGGATCACCGAGGTGCGCAGCCGCGCCGACCTGGACGGGATCACGCTGGGCCGGGCGGGCGCGGGCGGCGCCCTGGCCTCCGGCCGGGCGCTGCCGGGACCGGTCCGGTCGGCACCGGCGGGATGGTCACCAAGGTGGACGCGGCCATGATCGCGACCGAGGCGGGCATCCCGACCGTGGTGGCCAGCGCCGCCGCAGGCCCGGGAGGTGCTGGCGGGCGAGCCGTGCGGGACCTACTTCGCGCCCGGCGGGCGGCGGCCGCCCCGGGCCCGCCAGCTGTGGCTGGCCCACGCGGCCGCCAGCCACGGGCGGCTGCTGCTGGACGAGGGCGCGGCCAAGGCCATCGAGGGCGGCCGCGCGTCGCTGCTGCCCGCCGGGATCACCGGCGTGGAGGGCGGGTTCGACGCGGGTGACCCGGTGGACCTGTGTGCCGCCGGACGGCCGGGTGATCGCCCGCGGCCTGGTCAACTACGACGCGTCCGAGATCCCGGCCATGATGGGCCGCTCCACGCACGAGCTGGCCGCCCAGCGGGGCCCGGAGTACGAGCGCGAGATCGTGCACCGCGACGACCTCGTGCTGCTCAGGGCCGCCCGCTGCCGTCGCGGCGCGGTGACTAGTCGGCCAGGCCAGCCAGTCAGCTGTCGCCGTTGCCGCTGTCCGCCGCCGCGCTGGCCGAAGATGTTCCCGAAGAGCCGCTCGCCGGCCCCCACCGGTGGTCTCCGCCACTCCCTTGACCAGGCCGATGAACGGGTCGTTGGACCGGCTCCACGACTCCTGGTAGGCCTTGGCCGCGGCCACGAACTCGTCGCCGATCTTGGCGTCGCTGTCGTCCTCCCGGCGCGGGTAGTTGCCCGCCAGGATGGTCTCGTAGTCGCCCTCGGCCACCCAGTGGTCCAGCTCGGCGAACCGCACCACCGCGAACGGGTGCGTGGTGCCCTGCATCTGGATCATCTTCAGCAGGCCCTCCCGCACGTCCGGCACGGCGTCGTACTCGTGGGCCTGCCTGAGGAACTCGTCCGGGCTCAGCTCGGAAATCCGGGAGCCCCCGGCGATCTTCATCAGCGCGCGGCGCGCGGCGCCCGGGTCCTGGCTGGCCAGCACGCCGGCCCGGTCGCAGGACAGCTCGGACTTGCGGTACCACTCCTCCAGCCCGGCGATGATCACCCGCAGCCCGATGTAGCCGATGGCGAACCAGGCCAGCCGGGTGGCCAGCCGGGTCAGGTGGTACAGCATGGTCCGGTACACCGCGTGCCCGGACAGCACGTGCCCGAGCTCGTGCCCGATCACGTACCGGTGCTCCTCGGCGTCCAGCAGGTCAACCAGGCCGGTCGTGATGCACGATGAACGGCTTGTCCGAGCCGAGCGTCATCGCGTTCGGCATCGGGTCCTGCGAGATGAAGAGCTCGGGCACCTCAGGGAGGTCCAGGATGGCCGACCCGTCCAGCAGCAGCTGGTACAGGTCGCGGGAACTGCTCGTTCGAGGCCCGCACGGAGCTGGCCAGGAACAGCAGCCGCAGGCTCCGGTCGCTGAACAGCGAGGCCAGACGGCGCAGCAGCACGTCGAAGCCGGTGAGTTTGCGCATAGCTACCAGCGCCGACCGGTCAGCGGGATGCTCGTAGGCACGGGAGCTGATCCCGGGAAGGCGGACGCGGGCACGATCCGGCACAGAGGTCATGCCAGCCATGCTAGGCCGTGTCCGGGCCACGCAGGCCGGCCTAGGTCCACCAATGCGCGGTGTCCCCGGCCGGCCCGCCGTGATTAGGCCATTTCCTCCTGCGCCATGACCGGGACATTACCCTGATCATGGGAAACAGGCGCCCGCGGGGCGGCGGCTGCCGCGGCCAGTACGCGGCGGCCAGCAGCACCAGCAGCAGCCCGGAGTTGGGGTCGGTGCCCTGCCCGGTCAGGAGCGCCGCCGAAGTTCTCGCCGAGCACCCAGATCGCCACGCCCACGATCACGCTGAGCAGCAGTGCGGCCCGGGCGGTGACGGACCAGAACACCCCCAGACCCGCCGCAACGAAGACCACCGCGAGGCCGATGCTGATCGCCAGGCCCTGAGTGCCCGCGGCGCTGGCGAGCCCCCGGTCCATGGCCGCGACCCAGCCAGGTTCCCCGGACGACGCCAGGCCCGCGAACGTGTCTCGCAGCGCGCCCGGTGCCCGGTTCGCGGGCCTGCAGGATGAAGTAGGCGAAACTGCCCCACAGGGCCAGCCACGCCACCCGGGCCCCGGTCAGGCCGAGCGGGCTGCCCGCGGCGACCGGGCCGTCCGTCCCGCCGGCCCGCCCGGGCCGGGCCAGGCCAGCACGGCCAGCAGGGCGTAAAGGATCACCGCCCCGGGCGCGCCGGTCAGCGGGCTGGCCGAGCCGCTGAGCACGCCGCCCAGCCCTTCGCCGAACCACCACACGCCCAGCGCCCAGACGATGCTGGCGGCCAGTGCCGCCCGCACCGAGGGCCGCCACAGCAGCGCGGCGCCGAGCAGCAGCTGGGTGACCGCGAACGCGGCGTCCCAGGCGGCCGGGGCGTGCAGGACCAGCCGGGTGAAGGCCAGGGCCGGGCCGGTGACCCCGGACGGGCTGCCCATGTAGGCGGGCATCAGGATCTGGTTCACGAAGCCGCGGCCGAACATGAACGGCTGGAGCTGCAGCGCGCCGTCGGCCAGCCACAGCCCGCCGAGCGCGATCTGCAGGCCGCGCCGCAGCCCGGCCGAGTCCCGGTCGGCGGCCCAGGCCCGCAGGCCGGGCGCGGCGCCGTCCCGGCGGACCACGCTCTGCTGGGCCGAGGCGGGCAGGAACATGGTGGCGAAGGCCAGCGCCGACCCGGCGGCCGTGACCCACAGGCCCGGGCCGCTCTGGCCGGCCACCATCGAGTCGGTGCTCAGCGACCGCAGGCTGGCCGCGAGCTGGAGAAGCAGGAATCCGGAGAACCCGGTGGCCAGGAAGCCGGCCAGGCCGATCAGCCAGCGGGACCACCGGCCGCCGCGCACGGCGTGGGCGATCCCGGCCAGCGCGATGACCACCCCGGCGGCGGCCAGCATCCGCCCGTTGCTGCCGCGCACCCCGGGGATGCCGATCAGCCCGGCGAACGTGGTGACCCAGGGCAGGAACGCCCCGGTGATCATGATGGCCCCGGCGGCCAGGCCGCTGAGCCCGACGGCCCCGCGCCAGCTGCGCAGCACCCCCCAGCTGCGCTGTGCGCGGAACCCGGCGGCGGCGGTCCTGGTGGCCGCGGTCCCGGCGGGCGACCGGTCGGCGTCCATGGACTGGTTAACCATGGGTGGCACCTCTCGTGCAGATGGGTGGAGGGGGCGGAGCGGACTGGTGGCAGCGGTGGCGCTGGCCGCGCCCAGGGGTCAGGCGCGGCCAGCGCCGGCTGGCTGCTACCTGAGCACGGAGAAGTACAGGAACAGGTTGGTCGGGATGTTCCCGGTGATCGTCGAACTCTTCGCGCGCTGCAGGTACTGCAGCTCGTGGGCGTTCTTGGACCGGACCAGCTTGTCCCAGGTGGTGAGGCTCTTGACCCCGACGATGTCCACGTTCCACCACTCGGACTGGTGGCTGTTCGCGGTGGCCACGATGTGGCTGTGCGCCGGCAGGGTCAGGTTGCCGGTGCCGCTGCCCAGCACCGACGTGAGGTCGATGGTGTGCGGGTGGTCGATGCAGCGGCCCGCGGGGCACTGCAGGGTCCACTTCGGCGGGGTGAAGCCGAGCGGCACGATCACGTACAGCGGGTCGAAGCGTGTTGGCCGGGGTCTGGGTGTAGTTGGTCCCGCCCTCGCACTTCGACGACGCCGTGGCTGGCCGGCGGCTGCTTACAGCTGAAGTTCTTGCTGTAGTAGAACCGCACCGTGTGCCCGTTGTACCAGCCCTTGGTGAAGCCCCGGTGGCTGCGTGCGACGAGCTCGCCGAGGTCATCCCGGACATCCCCGACATGCTCGACGAAGACGACGAGGTCGAGGCGAAGGCCGTCCCGGACGCCAGGGCCAGGCCCCCGACGAGCAGGCCGGCCAGGCCGATCCCTGCCTTCCGGGTGCCCAGCATTCTGAGCCGTTTCGTACCGATCATGGAGCTTCCTCCAGGGAAGACTGGACACACCCCCGTGGTGGGTCCGTTGGCTGGGTCTTCGGGACGACCCGCTCAGCGGATTGGTCCCGGCAGGTCAAACCGTAGTCATGAAATCACTCTGTGTAGTGATCAACAGCGAGAGCGCCGGTTATGGGAAGCTGTTCAGGCCCACGACGGCGTGGGACCGTTCAGGAGAAGGACAATGATGTTCGAGCCTGAAGCCGAGTCCATGCCCGCCGAGCAGCGCGCCGGGACTCCAGGAGCAGCGGCTCCGGGCCCTGGTGGACCGGCTGCTGGCCCTCGACGGGGTTCAGGCGGAGCGTCTCCGGTCGGCCGGGGTCACCGCGGGTAGCGCTCTGGGCCTTGGTGACCTGCCCCGGCTCCCGATGACCGAGAAGAAGGATTTGTGGGACGCGTATCCGTTGCGGATGCTCGGGGTGGACCGCACCGAGGTGGTCGCGTTCACGGCTCAAGTGGCACCGGCGGGCGCCCGACACTGGTCGGCTATACCCGCGCTGACCTGCGGCTCTGGGCCCGGATGTGCGCCCGGGCGCTGGCCGCCGCGGGCGCGGGCCCGGGCAGCGTGATCCACAACGCGTACGGGTACGGGCTGTTCACCGGCGGCCTGGGCATGCACCAGGGCGCGATCGAGCTGGGCGCCGGGGTGGTGCCCGCGTCCGGCGGGATGACGTCGCGGCAGGTCACGCTCATCCGGGACCTGCAGCCCGACATCCTGACCTGCACGCCCTCGTACGCGATCCGGCTCGGTGAGGCGCTGGCCGAGGCCGGGCTGCGGCCCGGGCACGGCCTGGCCCTGCGGGCCGGGCTGTTCGGGGCCGAGCCGTGGTCCGCGCAGCTGCGGGCCCGGATCGAGGAGCTGCTGGGGCTGCGGGCGCTGGACATCTACGGGCTGTCGGAGGTGATCGGGCCCGGGGTGGCGGCCGAGTGCGCCGAGGCCGCGGACGGGCTGCACGTCAACGAGGACCACTTCCTGGTCGAGGCGGTGGACCCGGTGACGGCCGAGCCGGTGCCCGACGGGACCGCGGGGGAGCTGGTGTTCTCCAGCCTGACCCGGCAGGCCGTGCCGTTGCTGCGCTACCGGACCGGGGACATCGCCGCGCTGCGCCGGGGGACCTGCGCCTGCGGCCGCACCCTGGTGAAGATGAGCCAGGTCACCGGGCGGCGGGACGACATGCTGGTCATCCGCGGGGTGAACCTGTACCCCAGCGAGGTGGAGCGGGTGCTGCTCCAGGACACCTCGCTCAGCCCCGACTACCTGCTGGTGGTGGACGAGCGGGCGGGCCAGCCCCATCTGGTGGCGCTGTGTGAGTACCGGCCGGACGGCGGCGGGCCCGGCCGAGACCGAGCTCGAGGTCCGGCTGCGTGACGCGCTGGGCGTCCGGGTCACGGTCCGGCTGCTGCCCGCGGGCACGGTGCCGCGCACCGAGCTCGGCAAGGCGGTCCGGGTGGTCCGCTGGGCCGGGGGAGAGCCGCCGGCCCCCGGGCTGCGCTGATTCCCGGGCCGGCGCGGGGCCGGTTAGAGTCACGTCATGAGGGATGGCGAGTCTGACGTGCCCGGTTTGCGTAGTTCTGCGCACACCCATGGGTCCGGCCGCCCGGGTCAGCCGGGCCGGGGCCGGGCCCCGCGGCTGGGCGTGATGGGCGGTACCTTCGACCCGGTCCACCATGGTCACCTGGTCGCCGCCAGCGAGGTGGCGCACGCGTTCGACCTGGACGAGGTGGTGTTCGTGCCCACCGGCCAGCCCTGGCAGAAGGACGACCGGAAGGTCTCGCCGTCCGAGGACCGCTACCTGATGACGGTGATCGCGACCGCGTCGAACCCGCGGTTCTCGGTCAGCCGGGTGGATATCGACCGGCCCGGTGCCACCTACACGATCGACACGCTGCGCGAGCTGCGGGCGATCCGCGGCGAGGAAGCCGAGTTCTTCTTCATCACCGGCGCGGACGCGCTGTCCAAGATGATGTCCTGGCAGGACGCGGCGGACCTGTTCAAGCTGGCCCACTTCGTGGGCTGTACCCGCCCCGGGCACCACCTGTCCAGCGCCGGGCTGCCGGGCGACCAGGTCAGCCTCATCGAGATCCCGGCCCTGTCCATCTCGTCCACCGAGTGCCGCCAGCGGGTCGCCGCGGGCGAGCCGGTCTGGTACCTGGTCCCGGACGGCGTGGTGCAGTACATCGCCAAGCGCGGGCTGTACTGCAGGGGAGATGGCACCGCATGCGGGCCCCAGGGCGGCGTCACTCCGGCCGGGTGATGCCCGGCTCTCCGCGGCGGCGTCTCCTGTGAGAACCGGGAGCCCCGGGTGGCCCCCACTCACGCGGCGGGAGCATGCATGGGCCTGATCGAGTACAAGCCGGGCACCGCGTTCCCGGGGACCATCGGCCGGACCACGGACCAGTCCTCGCCGGCCTGGCCGCAGCCGGTCCGGGCCACGCCCGGCGCGCCGAACGTGATGATCATCGTGCTGGACGACACCGGGTTCGGCCAGCTCGGCTGCTACGGCAGCCCGATCGCCACGCCGAACTTCGACGCGCTGGCCGCGGGCGGCCTGCTGTACACGAACATGCACACCACGGCGCTGTGCTCGCCGTCCCGCTCGTGCATCATCACCGGGCGCAACCACCACGCCAACGGGATGGCGGCCATCAACGAGCTCGCCACCGGCTACCCCGGCTACCACGGCCGGATCCCGTTCGAGAACGGGTTCCTGTCCGAGATGCTGCTGGCCCGCGGGTACAGCACGTACATGATCGGCAAGTACCACCTGCTGCCCTCGGAGTTCGAGTCGGCGGTCGGGCCGTTCGACCGCTGGCCGCTGGGCCGGGGGTTCGAGCGGTTCTACGGGTTCCTGGGGGGCGACACCAGCCAGTGGTATCCCGACCTGGTCTACGACAACCACCAGGTCGAGCCGCCCGCGTCCCCGGAGCAGGGCTACCACCTCAACGCCGACCTGGCCGACCAGGCCATCAAGTTCCTCGCCGATGCCGCCCAGGTGGCCCCGGGCAAGCCGTTCTATATGCACTACTGCCCGGGCGCCACGCACGCGCCGCACCATGTGCCGCGGGAGTGGGCCGACCGCTACGCGGGCCAGTTCGACGAGGGCTGGGACGCCTACCGGGAGCGGGTCTTCGCCCGGCAGCGGGAGCTCGGCATCATGCCGGCGGACGCGGAACTGTCCCGGCACGACCCCGACGTGCCCGCCTGGGAGTCGCTGTCCCCGGACGCCCGGCGGCTGGCCGCCCGGATGATGGAGGTGTTCGCGGGCTTCCTGTCGCACACGGATCACCACCTGGGCCGGGTCATCGACTTCCTGAAGGAGACCGGGCAGTTCGACAACACGCTGATCATGCTGGTCTCCGACAACGGGGCCAGCGCCGAGGGCGGGGTCGCCGGCACCACCAACGAGCTGCAGTTCTTCAACAACGCCCCGGAGACGCTGGAGGAGAGCCTGCGCTCCATCGACGAGCTCGGCGGCCCGGACACGTTCAACCACTATCCCTGGGGCTGGACCTGGGCGGGCAACACGCCGTTCCGGCGCTGGAAGCGGGAGACCTACCGGGGCGGCACCGCCGACCCGTTCGTGGTGCACTGGCCCGCCGGGATCCAGGCCCGCGGCGAGGTGCGCACCCAGTACGCGCACATCATCGACATCGTGCCGACCGTGCTGGACGTGCTCGGGGCCGACCCGCCCGAGACGATCCGGGGCGTGACCCAGTCACCGATTCACGGGGTCAGTTTCGCGCACACGTTCGGGAACGCGAGGGCGCCGGGCCGGCGCACCACCCAGTACTTCGAGATGCTCGGGCACCGGGCCCTCGATCACCAGGGCTGGCGGGCGGTCTGCCCGTGGCCCGGCCCGTCCTTCGCCGAGGCAGGCCAGGGGTTCGGCGTGCCGATCACCGCCGAGGCGCTGACCGATCTCGACGCCCATCACTGGGAGCTCTACCACGTCGCCGAGGATCCGGCCGAGAACCACAACCTGGCTGACCAGCACCGGGACCGGCTCATCGAGATGATCGCCCAGTGGTACGTCGAGGCGGGCAAGTACAACGTGCTCCCGATCGACGGCAGCGGCGCGGCCCGGCTGATGGTGGAACGGCCGCAGGTGGCGGCGCCGCGCGAACGGTACGTGTACCGCCCGGGTACCCAGACCGTGCCGGCCTGGGTGTCGCCGCGGCTGCTGAACCGGGCGCACAGCATCACCGCGGACGTGGAGATTCCTGCGGGAGGTGCTGGTAGTTCTGGGTGGTTCTGAAGGGGCTGGTGGGGCTGAGGGGGTTCTGCTCTGCCAGGGGACCAGCGCGGGTGGCTGGAGCATGTACCTGCTCGGCGGGGTGCTGCACTACGCGCACAACTACGTGCGGCGCGAGGTGTACAAGGTGTCCGCCGTGGACCCGGTGCCGCCCGGGCGGCACGAGCTGCGGTTCGAGTTCGAGCCCACCGGGGAGCCGGACTTCCTGGCGGGCAAAGGCTCCCCGGGCCGGGCCCAGCTCTACGTGGACGGCCGCCTGGCCGGGCAGGCCGAGTTCCCGGTCACCACGCCGATCGGGCTCAACCCGGGCGGGCTGACCTGCGGTTCCAATCCTGGCGCGGCCGTGGTGGCGGACTACCGGTCGCCGTTCCGCTTCACCGGGACGCTGCACACGGTGACCGTGGACTTGTCGGGCGACCTGATCAGCGACACCGAGGGCGAGATGCGGATGGCGATGATGCGGCAGTGACCTGCGCGCCTGGCGTGGGCGCCTGGCGTCGGCGCCCGGCGTGGGCGGCTCGCGTGCGGGTCTCGGGGTTTCGGGGGTTTCGGGGTTTCGGCTCCGGCCATGGGTGGCCTTGCGGGCACGGAGCGTGGGCCTGGCGTGCGGACTTTGTCGGCCGGCCGGGTTAGGCTGAATTGCCGCACTGCCCCGCGAGCCTGGGGCGTGAGAGGCTAGGGGGATGGTCCCCGGCTGAGGAGGACGAATACCACACGTGACTGCCACCACCAGGGCCGTTGAGCTTGCGGAGATAGCCGCTGCGGCCGCGGCCGACAAGCTCGCCAGCGACATCATCGCTTACGACGTGAGTGAGCAGCTCGTCATCACCGACGTGTTCCTGCTCTGTTCCGCGGCCAACGACCGCCAGGTGACAGGCGATCGTCGAGGCGATCGAGGAGAACCTGCGCAAGGCCGGGGCCAAGCCGGTGCGCCGCGAGGGCGAGCGGGAAGGCCGCTGGGTGCTGCTGGACTATCTGGACATTGTGGTCCACGTGCAGCACGCCGAGGAGCGCACGTTCTACGCTCTGGAACGGCTGTGGAAGGACTGCCCGCAGATCCAGCTGCCCGAGACGGTGTCGGTCGGCGGGACGCGTCCGGCCGGGCCATCCGCCGGGAACGCGCGCTGACCCACGGGGTTTAGGGCTGTCCGGCTGGCCGGCCTGGCCGCCGGCTGGGCACTCTGGGCGGGTGCGGGGCGGTCTGGCTGACCGGGTTCCGCGGCTGGCTGCGGCGGAAGCCCAGGTGGGGGCCAGCAGGCCCGACGTAGAGCCTGCCTAGACCGCGCGTTCCGGCGGATGCTTACGCGATCATGGCGGACCGGCACGCAGGAGAGGACGGAATGACTTCTGAGTCAGTGCCGGGCCCGGATTCCCGGGTCCGGCTGGTGTTGTGGCGGCACGGGCAGACCCCGTGGAACGTCCAGGGCCGTTTCCAGGGCCAGACCGACATCCAGCTCGATGAGGTCGGCGTGGAGCAGGCCGAGCGCGCCGCCCGGCTGCTCGCCGCGCTGCACCCGGACGCGATCGTCGCCTCGGACCTGAGCCGGGCCCTGGCCACGGCCGCGCCGCTGGCCCGCCTGACCGGGCTGACCGTGACCACGGACAAGGACTTGCGGGAACGCCACGGCGGGGCCTGGGAAGGCCTGACCGACGTGGAGATCCGGACCCGGTACCCGGTCGAGCACTCGAAGTGGGCGCCACCGGAGGGGGAGTCCACGGTCACCGTCGCGGACCGGGCCGGGTCAGCCATGGAACGGATCGCCGACAGCCTCCAGCCAGGTTCCCTCGCGGTCGTGGTGAGTCACGGCGCGGCGCTCCGGCTGGGCGCCGCCCGGCTGCTCGGCCTCCCCGAGGACCTCTGGGGCGTGATCGGGCCGCTGGCCAACTGCGCCTGGTCCGTGGTGTCCCGCCGGCACCGCCAGTGGCGCCTGGTCGAGCACAACGCCGGCACGCTGCCGGAGCCGGTGCTCAGCGACGACCGCTGACGGCCGGGGGCCTGCAGGCTGGGCCGGTGCGGGCGGGCTGCGCGGCGCGGGCGGCCTGGGTGGCCTGGGGTTGGTGTCCATGATGTTCGGAGGCGTCCGGGGAACCGGTATGCTAACTCCGGTCCGCGTGCCAGTCACGCGGGCGATGCCGGGGCTATAGCTCAGTTGGTAGAGCGCTTGCATGGCATGCAAGAGGTCAGCGGTTCGAGCCCGCTTAGCTCCACTGGTCAGAAGCGAAATTCGAAAGACTCGAACAGCAATACAGCAGGAAAGTACAGCAACGGCGGCCAGTTGGGCCGCCGTACGTGTGTTCGGATCGGGCATGTTCCCCGGCTGGCGTTGCTGGCAGCACACCGGGTTCCGGGCGCTGAACCGGCACTGGCAAGCCTGTCACCTGCGCGAATCGCCACGCCATCGGTCACGTGACTGTTGCCGCCTGGTCACCGCCTGGCCCTCCTGGAGGGCTATTTCTGCCCGTGACGGTTGCCGCATTTGCAGGTGGTCCAGCGGTGCTGGCCGTCCTGGCGGCCCGGTCCACTCCCAGGAGCCGCGCCTGCCTGCTAGGTCGGCGCGTTCGCTAACGGCAAGCGCCGCGCGTGGGCTCGGCGCGTCGCGCCGAGGGTGTCAGTCCGGTGCCAGGCCCACTGGTACGCTGCGCCGCCAGGCGCGGGGTTGCGCCGCGGCGCAACCCCGCGCCTGGCGGCGCCATCGCGCCCATGAGGACCAGGCGCGGTGCGGCGCACGGGACGTGGCTGAACGCCGGCCGCCACGTCGTTTGCTGGCGGCTTGGACGGTGCCAGTGCCAGATCCTCCTCGCCACCACCGATGGCTGAAATGGCGGGCGCACTGCTGTGCCCTTTGTGTCGTGCCGCAGCCTCTCGGCGAGTCCGGTGAATGATCGCCTCCCAGAATTTGCCGGTCCGGGGATGCTACTGGACACGCCAGCACGGCTGGGGCACAGCCGTGCTGGCCGACTAACACGGCCTATGCGG